>NZ_JAGIOS010000002.1:600000-1200000 GCF_017876815.1 Sinorhizobium meliloti
CAACGAAATAGCGCAGGTGACGTAGCTCCATGGCATAGCCCTATCGATACATTGTTACTCTGGATCGAGTTGAACAATATATTGGACGTATCGCGGAGCAAGCCGGTAAAGTCGTTGCAGAGAGGCGGAGGCACCGTCTCCGCCACGCATCTCGATGGGACACACATGCAGAAGAACTACTATTTTCCGGTAGGCGGCCATCCTCCTCAGACCAACCTGCTTTCCGACCGCGCCATCTTCACCGAGGCCTATGCGATCATTCCAAAGGGCGTCATGCGCGACATCGTGACGAGCTACCTGCCCTTCTGGACGAATACACGGCTCTGGGTACTGTCGCGCCCGCTTTCCGGCTTCGCCGAGACCTTCTCGCAATATATCATGGAGGTCGGCCCTTCCGGCGGCAGCAACCGGCCGGAGACGGATCCCCGCGCCGAAGCCGTGCTGTTCGTGGTGGACGGCGAGTTCCATCTGACGCTCGGCGATGAGACGCATCTGATGCAGTCCGGCGGCTATGCCTTCATCCCGCCCGGCACCGAATGGAGCCTCAGAAACGAATCCGGTGCGCCGACGCGATTCCACTGGATCCGCAAGGCTTATGAGAAGGTCGACGGGGTTCCCCTTCCCGAACCGATCGTTACCAACGAACGCGACATCCCCCCCTCGCCCATGCCGGAAACGGATGGGCGCTGGGCCACCACCCGCTTCGTCGATCCTTCCGACATGCGCCACGACATGCATGTCACGATCGTGACCTTCGAGCCCGGCGGCGTCATCCCGTTCATGGAAACCCATGTGATGGAACACGGACTCTATGTGCTCGAAGGCAAGGCCGTTTACCGACTCAACAACGACTGGGTGGAGGTGGAAGCCGGAGACTATATGTGGCTCAGGGCCTTCTGCCCGCAGGCCTGCTATGCCGGCGGACCGGGCAAATTCCGCTACCTGCTCTACAAGGACGTGAACCGCCATATGACGCTCGGCAATCCGGGCAGACTCGCCTGATATTGCAGCCTGCCGTGATCCGCCATAGCTTGGGCGCATGGCGACGCCTAAGCTGGAGGCCTACCGCAAGAAGCGGGATTTTTCGAAGACGCCGGAGCCGGTCGGAAATCTGACCGCCGGCGGCAACCGCTTCGTCGTGCACAAACACCATGCGACCGCCGACCACTACGATTTGCGGCTTGAGGTCGACGGCGTGCTGAAAAGCTGGGCGGTGCCGAAAGGTCCGTCGCTCAATCCGGCCGACAAGCGGCTGGCGGTGGAGACGGAGGACCATCCCCTCGACTATATCGACTTCGAGGGCGTGATCCCCGAAGGCGAATATGGCGGCGGTCCGATGATCGTCTGGGACAAGGGCGTCTGGGCGCCGATGGGCGATGTCGACGACGACCTGCGCAAGGGCGCCTTCAAGTTCCGCCTGGCAGGGGAGAAACTCAACGGCGGATGGATGCTGGCCCGTCTGAAGCGTCGCCCGGGAGAGGAGGACCAGCGCAACTGGCTCCTTTTCAAGGAGCGCGATCCGGCCGCCGACACATCGATCGATATCCTTGCCGCCCGGCCGGAAAGCGTCAAATCCGGCCGGCGGATCGAGGAACTGGTGGAGAAGCCGATGGCCCCGCCAAAGCCGGTCAAGCTCAATCCCGGCGCGCTTGCCGGTGCGGTCAAGGCCGCACAACCCGAACGCATCGAACCTCAACTCGCAACACAGACGATTCTCCCCCCGGAAGCCGAAAAGGACTCGAAAAAGCCCGAGCGCTGGCTGCACGAGATCAAGTTCGACGGCTATCGCACCATGGCCCACGTGGCGGACGGAAAGGTGCGCCTCGTCACCCGCGGCGGGCTCGACTGGACGAAGCGCTACGGAGACCTGCCGGAGGCTTTCCGGCGGCTGCCGTGCCGCGATGTGATCATCGACGGCGAGATCGTCGTGCTGGACGAGACGGGGGTCAGCCGCTTCGCGCTGCTGCAGGATGCGCTTTCCACCGGCGCCGGCAACAGCCTCGTCTTCTACGCCTTCGACCTCCTGCATCTCAACGGCTGGAACCTTTTCGACGTCCCGCTCGAAAAGCGCAAGGCACTGTTGAAGCAATTGCTTGCAGGGCAGGTCTCAAGCCGCTCGGCGATCCAGTTCAGCGATCATGTGCTGGGTGAAGGGCGCGCGCTTTACGACCGGGCCTCCGAGATGGGCCTGGAAGGGATCGTCTCCAAACGCATCTCGGCACCCTACCGAAGCGGCCGGTCGAAGACCTGGACCAAGACGAAGGCTTTGAAGGCGGAGGATTTCGTGATCGTCGGCTACACCGTTTCGGAGGCGGCCGAGGGCATTGCGTCGCTTGCACTCGGAGAGTGGGCCGACGGCGAGCTGGAATATCGCGGCAAGGTTGGAACCGGCTTCGACGCGCAGATGCTCAAGGAGTTGCTCGCAAGGCTCGAACCCTTGCGCGCCGGCGCCGCAAAGCTCGAGGGAGCGCCGAGGGAGATCATCTGGGTGCGGCCCTTGCTCCGGGCGCATATCCACTACGGCAACCGGACGACCGATAACGTCCTGCGTCACGCCGTCTTCAAGGGGCTCCGCGACGTCGAGCTGTCGACGCCGGTTTCCATGTCGAGAAAGCGCCTGATCTCGGACGCGGACCTCGCCGGCATATCGATTACCAACCCGACCCGGCGGCTCTTCGGCAAATCCGGCCCGACCAAGCTCGACCTTGCCGTCTATTACGCGATGATCGGCGACTTCATGCTGCCGCATATTCTCGGCCGTCCCGTTTCGCTGGTACGCTGCCCGACCGGCCGGACGCAGGATTGCTTCTTCCAGCGCCACCCTTTTACCGGCATGCCGCCTTCGGTCGCGACGTTCCAGGCAACCAACTCGGAGGGCGAGGCGAAAACCTACCTGTCGGTCGAGGACGCGAGAGGATACCTGGCGCTGGCGCAGTTCGGCGTCGTCGAATTCCACAATTGGGGGACGACGCGCAAGCTGCTCGGCAAGCCGGATCGCGTCGTCTTCGATCTCGATCCCGGCGAGGGCATCGCCTGGCGCGAGGTGGTCGAGGCCGCGATCCACATCAAGGCCGAACTCGAGGCGCTCGCGCTGGTACCCTTCGTAAAGACATCTGGCGGCAGGGGAGTGCACGTCGTCGTACCGGTCGTGCCGAAGCTCGACTGGAAGAAATTCCATCAGGCGACGAGCGCGCTCGCGACCCGTCTCGCGGCCACCGCTCCCGCCACCTTCACCACCACCATGGGCAAGGACAACCGCATAAGGCGCATTTTCATCGACTTCCATCGCAACGCCCGCAGCCATACCTGGGCGGCCCCCTATTCGCTGCGCGCCCGCACCAATCTGCCAGCCTCCACCCCGCTCAGCTGGGCGGATCTGGAGACTATCGACGCTCCGGCGGATTTGAACTATTCTTCGCTGCCGGGCCTTCTGGCCACGTCCGGCGATCCCTGGGCCGATATCGACGACTCCGCGAGGGATCTGCCTATACTGTAGTCGTTGAGGCGCGGGATGCAGGCGGAAACCGCATGCACTTTCCTCATCCCGCTCTGGCAGATGTGATCGTAGTGCCGCGTAGGGAGAAAACCATGGCACCCAGGGCAAGTTGGAAGGGCTATATCAGACTGAGTCTCGTGAGCTGTCCGGTGAGGCTTTACCCCGCCACCAGCGCAAGCGAGCGCATTTCCTTCAATCAGCTTCACAAGGACACCCATAACCGGATCAACATGAAGCCCGTCGATCCGGAGCTCGGCCTCGTCGAGCGTTCGGACCTCGTGAAGGGCTACGAATACGAAGACAAGAAATACATCATCATCGAGGATTCGGATCTGGAAAGCGTCCGGATCGAATCCAATCACACGATGAACATCGAGGCTTTCGTCGACGCCGGTTCCGTTGACGTCATCTATCAGGACGCCCCTTATTACCTGGCGCCCGACGGGGCCATGGCCGAGGAAACCTTCGTCGTCCTGCGTGAAGCTCTGCGCCGAAGCGGGAAACTCGCGATCGCCCGTCTCGTGCTGTCCAGCCGCGAACGGGTGGTGACCATCGGTCCGCGCGAGACCGGAATGTTCGTCTGCACCTTGCGCAATCCCAACGAGGTGCGCTTCGCGGCGGATTATTTCGGCAACATTCCGGTCGGCAAACCGGATCCCGAGATGCTGCAGCTTGCCGAAGCGCTCATCGAGCAGAAGACGACCACCTTCGATCCGAAGCAGTACGAGGACCGCTACGAGGTCGCGCTGATGCAGATGATCCGCGAGAAGCTCAAGGGTCACAAGCCGATCATTGCGCAGGCGCCCGAACGCGGCAACGTCGTCAATCTCATGGATGCCCTGAAGGCGAGCCTTTCCCAGGCCAAGCCGCCCGCTCGGAGCAAGCCCAAGGCGGAGCCCGCAGCAAAGGAGCCCGCTGCCAAAGCCGCGGCGGCGAAACGCGTAACTGCTAAACCCGCGGCCAAGAAGAAAGCCTGATGGCGCTTGCCGGTCGGACATTCGGTATCGTGGGCGCGCTCGCCGCCTTTCCGCGGCGGCTGGCGGCTCGCGAGGTCGAGCGCCAGGGCGGGCACCTCAGGCGCGGTGTCAACAGGCAGACGAAGTTCGTGGTCTTCGGGCGCGGGCTGCTCGCAAAGGCGTCCGAAGCAGAGATCGAGGCTCGCTTCGACAGCGAAAGCGGGCAGCGTCGGCGCGTGCTCAGCGAAAACGGCTTCCTCCGCCTGCTCGGACTGGCGAGCGCCCCGGAAACATCGGCGCTTACGCGGCAATCGCTCGTCGACCAGTCCGGGCTCTCCCCTCGCCACCTCGATCTTCTGTCGTTGTTCGACGCTTTCGAGCATGACGGCGAGCCCTATTCTTTCCGCGATCTGATCCTCGCCAGAAAATATGCGGGACTGATGGCCAGCGGCGCCGGCTGGGGCGCGATCGCGCGCTCGGTCCACCGCTCCGGAAACGTCGCCTCCCTCACCGCGCTCTCGCTGCACCACGAAGGCAAGGATACGATCTATGCGCGACGCGCCGAGGGCTTGAGCGAGCTCGACGGTCAATTGCTGCTCGACGTCGGCTCTCCCGACGAGGAGGCGCTCGAAGATCTCTTCGCTCAGGCCGAAGCGGCCGAAGAGGCGGGGGAATACGACCAGGCGGCCGCGTTCTACCAGCGCTATCTCGCCATCGACCGCACCGACGAGGTTGCAGCGTTCAACCGGGCCAACTGCCTCAGAGCCGCCGGGCGGGAGGCCGAAGCGGCGCATGACTATGCCCGCGCCATAAAGCTCGATCCTTGCTTCGTCGAAGCCTGGTTCAATCTTGCCGGGCTGATGGGCGAACGTGGGCGCACGGACACGGCCAGGCGGCATCTGAGGAGAGCGATCGAAATCGATGGCGATTACGCCGATGCCATCTTCAACCTGGCGAAGCTGGAGTTCGATGCCGGCAATCTCGCCGAAGCCCGCCGCTGGTGGATGCGTTACCTCGCGCTCGATCAGCATTCCGAATGGGCACGCGCCGCCGAGCGCGGCGTGCAGTTCGTGAACCTTCATCTCCTCTCCAGAACGGCTGGCTGACATGAGCGGAAAATTCCTGTTCGACGGGCCGGGCGATGCGCCCGTCACCATTCTCCTCGCGCATGGAGCCGGCGCGCCGATGGATTCGACTTCGATGACGGCGGCCGCCATGGCGCTTGCAGGGGTGGGTTTTCGCGTCGCCCGCTTCGAGTTCGGCTATATGGCAGCCCGGCGCACTGCCGACGGGCGCAAGCCCCCGCCCCGCGCGGAAACGCTCAATCCGGAGTATCGGGCGGCCATTGCCGAGCTCGGCGCCCAAGGCACCCTCGTGATCGGCGGCAAGTCCATGGGCGGTCGCGTCGCCAGCATGGTCGCCGACGACCTTCATGCCGAGGGCAAGATCGCCGGGCTCCTTTGCCTCGGCTATCCCTTCCATCCCCCCGGAAAACCGGACCAGTTGCGCACCCGACATCTTACCGATCTCAAGACGCCTGCACTGATCTGTCAGGGGACCCGCGACGAATTCGGCACCCGCGACGAGGTTTCGCGATACGCCTTGTCCGACAGGATCGAACTTCTCTGGCTGGAGGACGGCGACCACGACCTCAAGCCGCGCAAGACAGTCTCGGGCTTCTCGACCGCAGATCACCTGAAGACGCTGGCCGAGGCGGTTGCGCGATGGGCGGATCGCCTCGCGCCTTGAGCTCCTCATGAAGATCGCGACCTTCAACATCAACGGCGTGAACAAGCGGCTCGACATCCTCTTGACCTGGCTCGGTACGGCCGAGCCGGACGTGGTCTGCCTGCAGGAGCTCAAGGCGACTGACGGACAGTTTCCGAGAGCCGCGATCGAGGCGGCGGGTTACGGTGCCGTCTGGCGGGGCCAGGCCGCCTGGAACGGCGTTGCCATTCTCGCCCGCGATCGTGAGCCGGTGCTCACGCGAACCGGGTTGCCCGGCGATTCCTCGGATACGCAGAGCCGCTACATCGAAGCTGCGGTGAACGGCATCCTGATTGCGTCGCTCTATGCGCCCAACGGCAATCCGCAGCCCGGGCCGAAATTCGACTACAAGCTCGCCTGGCACCTGCGCTTCAACCAGCATGCCGCCGCGCTGCTCGAGACGGGTGTGCCGGTGGTGCTCGCCGGCGACTACAACGTCGTTCCGGAACCGCGCGACATCTATCCGACCCGCTCCTACGACGACAACGCCCTCGTCCAGCCGGAAAGCCGCGCAGCCTTCCGGAGCCTTGTCGATCAGGGCTGGCTCGACGCACTGCGCAAGATCCACCCGAAAGAGCAGCTCTTCACTTTCTGGGACTACCGCCGCAACCGCTGGCAGCGCGACGCCGGCCTTCGCCTCGACCACATTCTCCTGAGCCGCAAGCTCCGGCGCCGCCTGACCGGCGCCGGCATCGACCGGGAGATCCGTGCGCTTGAAGGGTCGAGCGACCATGCGCCGGTATGGGTGTCGATGCGGGATTAGTTCCTGCACGTTTTGCAGCTTTCGCTGGCAGGCGACCGGACGGCCAGCTTCCTCCACCGGCGTGCCTTGCGTTTCTTCCACCAGATGATGACGCCGGTGGCGGATAGCATGGCGACCAGCGCGCCCATCAAGGTCATGGAGACCTTGAACGGAAGACCCCACACGGCTGCCATGTGCAGGGCAGTCAGCCAAGTCGTGACGGTATCGCCGGCCGCTTGCCCGGTGGGCAGGTAGATTCCGAGAAATGCGCCGCTGTCGCCATGGAAAGCGAGACGCGTATTCCCGCCTTCACGGAACTCACCCGCGTCACAACTCGATGTCACGATGTCACGATGTAGGTGTAAACCGCGCCGAGGGTCGTACCCCGCCCAGTCTTCCCTTTCTACGGCAGATCCGCGTGCCTTGCGTGCTCGGCGACAAGTCGCCGCGCCACGGCGAGCGCCTCCTTGCGATCGATCAGCGGCTCGTAGCGCGGCTCGGCGAGCCTGGGAACATGTTCCCGGAAGCGAGTGGCCGCCTGCGTCGGCAGGGGCGCCTTCGTCACCGGATTATAGACTTCTTTCAGATTGAGAGAGACCGAAGACCAGGCCAGCACGAACAGCATAGCCCAAACCCAAAGCCCGCCTGCGCGGTGGAGATCGAAGCTGGACTTGTGCGGCCCGCCATAAATCCGCAGCCGCCACGCCTTGCCCCATTGCCGCCGGAAGTTCTTGGCCCGCGGTGTCATGTTTAGTGACTGAAATTGCTCGCCTTAGCGTCCGAACGACTAGTCAAGGCGTGCGGGACTCCCCAAATCTGCATTCGCACTTTCTTGGCAAGACGTTGCTATTTTACCACAAACCAGGCGATCAACCACTAGCGGAAGCTCTCGCCGCAACAGCCTTCGCTGGATTCAGCTGCAGGAAATGTTCGCCTCAAAGGCAGCTGGTGATGCCACCGTCGACATAGAGTATGTGACCGGTGACGAAGCTCGATGCGGCCGATGCCAGGAACACGGCGGCCCCTGCCAGCTCGCCGGTATCGCCCCAGCGGCCAAGCGGCGTTCTCTGCTCGAGCCATGTCGAGAACTTCTCGTCCGAAACCAGCGCACTGTTCAGTTCCGTCTTGAAGTAGCCTGGCGCAAGCCCGTTGACGCGGATGCCGTATCGGCCCCAGTCGAGCGCCATGCCTTTGGTCAGCATTTTGAGCCCGCCTTTAGACGCGGCGTAGGGCGCAATCGACGGACGTGCGAGTTCGCTCTGGACCGAACAGATATTGATTATCGTCCCCTCGCGGCGTTCGATCATCCCCTGAACGACCGCCTGGCCGACAAGGAAAGCACTCGTCAAATTGGTTTCGATGACGCGCCTGAAGGCGTCTTCCGGGAATTCGTGAAGCGGCGTGCGGTGCTGTATTCCCGCATTGTTGACCAGAATGTCGATACGGCCTCGCTCGGTGAGAATATCGGCCACCGCTCGGCCGATCTCGGCCGACTTGGTGACGTCGAAGGCCGAGGTTCCCACGGTGAAGCCGTGCTCTTCGAGTTCCGCACGCGCACCGGCAAGGCGCGCCTCGTCGCGACCGTTGAGGATAACTGACGCCCCCGCCTCGCAAAGAGCGTGCGCCATGGTGAGGCCGAGCCCGCCGCTCGATCCGGTAATCAGGGCGACCCGGCCGCTCAGATCGAAAAGCGCGGGAAGACCGCTTGTCCGCGGCGCGGGGTTTGAGGCGCCATCCATCATGTCTCGGGCTCCTTGGACCGGCGTGCCACTCGGCACGGCGGGCATGGCGGAGCTTTGGCTTCGCCACCCACCCGGAACATAAGAGAAAACAGGGCTGTGGTACAGTTCCTGACCGGCGGTCGAGGTGGGATCAGCGTCCCATCCAGCCGCCGTCCACGGTGAGGATCGTGCCCGAGACGTAATCGGATGCCGCCGAGGCCAGAAAGACCGCCGGGCCGGCAAAGTCCTCGGGCCGGCCCCAGCGGCCCGCGGGATGCGCGCGAGAATGGATTCGGCGCGGCTCGGATCGTTGCGCAAGGCCTCGGTATTGTCGGTGGCGATGTAGCCCGGGGGCAATGGCATTGATCTGAATGTTCCGGGCTGCCCATTCGTGGCGAAAGCCTTGGCGAGCTGGCCGACCCCGCCCTTCGAGGCCGCGTAGTCCGGCACGGTGATGTTCCCTGGAAGGTCAGGAGCGAGGCGGTGAAGATCACCTTCCCGCCCTTCCCGCGGGCGATCATGCCGCGGCCCACTGCCTGGGTCAGCAGAACTGCGCCGTAAGATTGGTTTCGATCACCTCGTCCCACCAGGCCCGCATGGGTGCCGACGGCGACCCGATGGCGGCGCTCGATGCGCGCATGCGCGTGCGGGTGATAGAGGGCTTGCGCGTGGCCGACATGTCGGCCGTCCCCGACATCAATGCCGGCAACACCAATGCTCCCGCCACGATGCTGGGCAACCGCTGCGCCGGTTTCATTCTGGGAACGGCGTAAGAACGCAGCGCCTCGTCACGCCTCTGAGCCGTTTTCAGGAGCGTCTCGAGCATTACGACAGGGTCGGCCAATGAGGGCGTTCATGTTCCCGGTGGATGCAATCGCGTGTCCAGCGCAAATGACTCTTGGAATTTGAGGGCATAGGCGGCCGGCGCGGCGCCCCCGAGAAAGACCAGGTTCCAGCTATGCGGCGAGACCGCGCTCGGGATTGCGACGAACCGATGGCGTCGAAGCAGATCATCCCCATAGGCTTGCTGTCCCGCGCCGGGAATGCCCGGCCGTGCCCAGTTGGGATTAGGCACGCTTTTCGGATCGACGACATAGACATCGCCGGCGTCCGCGATGGCTGCGGCCGTCATTGTATGCGCCACCATGTCCAGCGCCCGAAAACCCTTATGAACCGCGACCTCAAGGATCGCCGTCGCAGGGTCGAGTGAGCAGTAGACCGCACGACCCCCTTACTGTTCCAGCGGCCGCCCACTCGGTAGGCGCCTTCTCCGCTATCCCATGTCGGTGCGTGGACGGCTTGGTCGAGCCGCCAAGCCACCAACTCGGTCCCGCCGAGCGCAACCGGCAGAAGGGTCATGCATAGATGCCGTATTCGAGGCGGTCGAGATGATCCTCGACCAGCTCGACGCCGGGCGGCGTCCCGAGAAGATCAATCGGGCGGCGTTGGTCTAGTCCGACCGCCGGACGCTCCAGCCATTGTTCGGCTTCCGCCTGCGATCCAAAAATATCCGTCGCCTTTGCGAGTATTTCCGCAAACTTCCACGCGCGACCACTCTGCTCCTGGCTAAGCGGCTTGTTGGGTGTCTCCTTGCGCCGCTGCCACGTGCGCAAACTCATACCTACTGCCTTTTCGAGCGACTCGGTCTTGCCGATGAAGACGAGATTCCCGACAAGGTGATCCAGTGCCGATGCCGGCAGACCACGCAAGAGAAGCTCGTGCGCGTCGAGCGCATTGGTCAGGTGATGCGCCAGAACACGCGAACCGCCGAGTAAGGTCTCGATTTTTTGCAGCTCACCACCGCCTGCCGCTGGTGTCGGTGCTTTTGCCGCGAGAGCCATAATTTTTCTCCTACGTCATCTGTCGCTCAAAATATGCACACCTGTCGCGACCGGTTTCAAGGGTTTCGGAGGACAGGCGGCTTTTTTGCCTATCTGCGAGCCTCAGTCCCTGTGTCTGTCGTCGCCGAGGAAGGTCCTGGCGATTTCGGAAACGAGCTCCGGGAGGACCCTGAACGCGTAGGGTTCATGGACGCGCTCGAACTTCTGGTGGAACTCCCGTCCCCAAGGTCCGAGATTGACGGTCGGAAAACGCAGCGCGTTTTCGGATGGCCGATCGACCAGACGTGAGATCGGGGTGTTGTCCGAAACGACCTGGCTGCCGCTGGCGGCAAGCCCGAGGAAACTCATGTCGGAGATTCCGTAAAAATGCGGCTTCCAGATGAGGCTTCGCGCGGGATCGTTGCCAAGACCGGCACGCGCCTTCTCGATCGCCTGATGAAGGGAGCGGTCGTTTCCTTCCGCCAGGCGCAGATGGCTGGGCGGATAATGCAATCCCGAGAAGCCGATGACGATGGCGGGGCCGGAAAGGCGCGCGATACCGACGAGCCACTCAGTAAGTTGCCGCGTAGCGACGAGCGGGTTGTCGCTCTGGGCGAATTCCCTTTCCTTCTCGGCATAGAATGCGTCGAAGCCGTGCCCGAAAACGCGTGCAGCCGCCGCCCGCAATTCCTGGAACGACAGAAGGCGCGGCTTGGCTGGTAGGCCGCCCGCACTTCTGCCGACGAGCTTGCCGTATTCCGCCGACTGTGCCGCAAACGTCTCGATGGCCTCGTTCGCGCCGGTCAGCACCTCCTCTCGGAAGCGCTCAAAGAGTGCGTCCGCCGTCATCGAATGGTAGAGCCAGTTGAAAGCTATCCAGAAGCGCTCCGGCGTCGTCACTTCGTAACCGTCGCGCAGATCCTTCGCCTCGAGGCAGATCGGCGGCGGCGAGATGTCGTTGTCGTCGCGATCCGCCAGGGAAGCATTCCCTTCCAGGCGTGCCAGGATCCCGGCCGCCATGGCCTGTGCGCTCACCCCTTCGAAGGGGTAGCTCGCATGAGAGCTGCAGCCGATCACCAGGGCAAAGGGTAGGAGCTTGCCGATCGTGCCGGCGTAAACGGCCCGCCCTTCGCTGCCGTCGCCCTGATCCGAGGTCACGTCGAGGTTGATGCCCCCGGCTATTTCGATGTCGAAATCCCTGACCAAGCCGGGCAACGCGTCCCGGAGCGATCGCATTCCCCGGCTTTCCCGTTCCTCGTCGGGGGTGGCGACCAGCATGAGATTGCCCTGTCGGTCCGTGTCGGCCGCGAATTGTTCGAGACAGGCTATGGCCACGGCGAGTCCGCTCTTCATGTCGAGCAGGCCGCGGCCGGGGAGGAAGTCGCCACTCGCCAGGTCCTGCAGGGCCCGCTCTTCCTGTTCGGATCGGCCGGTTCGCGCCGACAGGCTTTCGATGAGTGCATCCTTGAGCGCCAGGCTGTCGCATGCCAGCGCCTTGAGCTCGTGATAGTTGTCGGTCGACACGGTGTCGAAGTGGCCGGCCATGACCAGTGTTCGCTTGCCCGTGCCGCGAACGAGCGCAACGACATTGCGGGTCAGCGGTTCGCCGTGACTTGCAAGGAGGCCCAGGTCCTGCGGATGCTCCCGAAAATAGGGGAGTTCGCCGAGAAGCCCATGGAGGCGATCCGCGAAGGATGCTTCGCCCGGCGTGCCGGTTTCACTGGGCCAGGACGTCATGCGCAGAGCGAATTGCCGGACGCGCTCGCTGTCGATCCGGCTTCCAGCGCGAGAGACAGTCTCTTCTTGTGCATTCGTCATCGCAATTCTCCGTCTTCAGTTCGACAGGTGCTTTCGAAGGAACCCACGCGTTCGTCTTCACCAACGGTGTGTGGGCCATGATTGCGTCGGAACTGAACGAGCTGATCTCGACGATACGGGTAACTGACGGTGTCTCGAAAAGCGAGACGTTTATGATGCGGGGACGCGCTTGATCGGAAGGGTGTGGTCACCCGACGGCTTGGCCGCCACGCCGGCGCGGCCTTTTTCAGCACGCGCTTTTGCATATCGCGAGAGGCCGATCTTGATGCCGACCAGCACGGGGGCGGCGATGACGAAGAGGAGGCCGATCGCGTTGAATGCGGTGTCGAAGGCGATCACGGTGGACTGACCTGCCACGGCCCGGCCGAGAAGACTGGCCGCCCCGCGGCTCGCGGCAGCCGCGTCCATCCCTTTTGCCGTTAGCAGGGCAGCGGTGGTCGTCAGCCGATCGGCGACGGCGGGAGCTCCTGCGGTGACGTTGGCGCCGAGGACCGCGAGATTGTCGGAGACGTTGTGCTCGATCAGGGTCTGGAGTGCGCTGACCCCTATGAGACCGCCGAGCTGGCGGCCCGTATTGAAGAGACCGATACCGGAGGCGAGATTTCGGCTGTTGAGATTGCTGAAGGCGATCAGGGTGATCGACAGGAACAGGAAGCCAAGGCCGGCGCCGCGCAAAAGGATCGCTGCCATCATGTCGCCCGCACCGCTTTCGCTGGTCGACCCGGACAGCATCCACATCGCCGCCATGATCATCAGGATGCCGAAGGGCACGGTGGCGACCGGAGGAACACGGCGGAGCTGCATGAGAAAGGCGGCGATGAGGAGCGCGCCGATGAAAAGTGCCCCGCTCGGCAGCAGGAGCTGCCCGGCGTCTGTCGGCGTGAAGGCAAGGACGGACACGGCAAAGGACGGGATCAGGAACGCGCTCCCGAACAATGCGGCGCCGGCGACGAAACTGACGATGAAGGCGAAGCAGAAATCCTCCGTTTCGAACAGGGTGAAGTCGAACAGGCCCTGTCCTTTGGCGAGCACCTGCTGACCGAGAAAGGCCAGAAGCGTGGCTGTACCGATCACTGCCAGCCACAGGATTCGCGGCTCCTCGAACCAGTCCCACCGGCTGCCCTGGCTGAAGACGTAGGTGAAGCAGAAAAGCGCAATGGAAATCAGGGAGAAGCCGATCCAGTCAAACGGCCGCCGCGCGGCTCGTGCGGGCATCGGGGCATCCGCGATCAGCAGAAGCCCGGCAGCCACCAGCGCCAGCGGAACGATGCTGAAGAAGATCCATGTCCAGGACTGGCTATCGAGCAACCAGCCCTGAAGCGCCGGGGCAATCGTCGCGGGAGCGACGACGGACCCCATCGCGAACAGGGCCTGGAGGATCGGCTGACGGGACCGCGGAAAGGCGAGAAAGATGATCGCCTGGCCGCCGACGAGCAGGGTGCCGCCGCAAAAGCCCTGAATCATTCGAAGAGCGACGAGGAGGTCCAGCCGGGCCGTTATGGCGGCAATGCCGCATGCCATGCCCATGGTCAGGGTCGAGCCGACGATCAGGCTGCGCGGATCGAAGCGGCTCATCAGCCAGGAGGCGGCCATGAACCCGATAAGCTTGAAAGCGGTGTAGCCGACATCCAACCAGGCGAACTCGTCGGGCGTCGCATATGTGTCGCCGATGATATCGCCGCGCCCGAGCGAGAGCACGGTGCTGGCGATCGCCTCGGTCAGCGTCGCAAGCACTATGCCGGCGACGAGAAGGCCCCCTGCCATGGATATGTCGCGGCCCGGCGTGACGGTGGGGATGGTCATGAACCGCTCTCCAGATCGATCTCGACACGCGCTGACAGGCCCGGCAGGAGGCGGCCCGACAGCGGATTGCCGGCGAACCGGATCTTCACCGGAACGCGCTGGACGACGCGGACGAAGTTGCCCGTGGCGTTGTCTGCGGGCAGCAGGCTGAAGGCAGAGCCGCTGCCGGGTGAAAAACTGTCCACCACGCCTTCAAGCGCTCCCCTCGGGTAACCATCGATGGTGATGCTGGCGCGCTGACCGGGCCGGATATGTTCGAGCTGGGTTTCCTTGAAATTCGCGACGATCCATACATTGTCGAGCGGAACGATATCGAGCAGGGAAGCGCCCGGCGCAACGAGCCGGCCGACGCGCACCTGCCGGTTGCCGATGACGCCGCCGACGGGGGCGCGCACCACGGTGCTCTCCAGATCAATCCCGGCGAGGTCGCGCGCGGCCTCCGCCTGTGCCACCGCAGCGACGGCGGCTTCGCGCTGCGCGGCAAGCACGGCGATGCGCTGCTGCTGCGCCTCCACCGTTGCGGAAGCCGCCAACACGTTCGCCTCGGCCCTCGATTTCGCCGCGTCGCTTTCGTCGACATGGGCCTGGCTGATCGTGTTGCTGCGGATAAGCTCGCGGCGGCGGTCAGAGGCCTTGGCCGCCAGGTTCAACTCGGCCACGACCGAACGTCGCTGCGCTTCGGCCTGGCGGATCAGGGCATGCTGAAGCGCCATCTCCGCATCGACGTTGGTCAGCCGTGCCTCTGCCGCTTCGACATTGGCCACCGCTTGCGCAAGCTTTGCGCGGTAGTCCCGATCGTCGATCCGGAAGAGCACGTCGCCCGCCCGTACCGCTTGGTTGTCCTCGACTTCGATAGCCGTGACGTAGCCTGCGACCTTTGGGGCAAGCGAGGTAACATCCCCGCGGACATAGGCGTTGTCGGTCGACGCCGCTCCGCTCTCGCGGGCCCAGGTCCACCCGGCAACGACGACGACGACCGCCCCCAGGCACAGCGCCAGGCCGATCATCTTTTTCCTGTTGGGTCGCGCCACGGCGACACCGTTCCCGGACCTTGCGCCGGTGATGATGGCGACCTTCTCCTCCAGCGATTCCATCTTCTCAATTCCTGTTGGGCGTCGATTGCCGCAGCCCTGCCGCAGGGATCTGCGCCAGGGCTGCCGCGCTGATGAGCGTCTAGCCGTCACTCCCCGACCGGCGTGGTCAGTTCCGTTTCGTCAGTGTCCAGAACGAACACCGCCAGCAGCCGTGCAGGTTCCGTGTCGCTGGCGTTCGCACTTACTTCATGTTGCGAGCCTGGATCTTCGTAGAAGTTTTCGCCGACCTGATAGACCTTTTCCGGGGAGCCGTTGACGCTGCTGCGGATCGCGCCTTCGAGCACCGTCGCATAAATGAAGGCAGACTTCGGATGCGTGTGGGCGGGCGAACCGCCGCCGGGTCCGTATTCGACAAGGACGCCCCTCATGCTTTTGCCGGGCACGTTCGGAAGGGCGTGGTCGAATACGACGGTCACCTTGCCGGCAGGCCGGTCGCCGGCCGAGGCTGCAGTGAACGAGAGTGCTGCAAGAGCAACGGCCGAGAGGAATCGCGTGAACATTTCAGTTCTCCTTTGAGAGTGCTTTGGTGTGGCGCGGCCCGGTGCCGGGTCGCCTTTTCGATTGTTCGCGGGAGCCTCAGCCCGCGGCTTGCCGGCCGAGCCAGTCCTCGAAGCGGATCGCGCCGAGGCGCGGGTTCTTGCCGGGGGTCAGCGATTGATCGTCAAGCACGGCGCCGAAGTAGCGCGCGTGGACATCGGGCAGGACCTTGCGCGGGTCCTCAGTCGACCGCAGGAAGCGCCTGACCAGTTCATCGAGCGGTATCGCCTCGGGACCGGCGACCTCGAGCGTGCCGTTGACCGGCGGTGCGACCGCGACCTCGGCGAGCGCCGCCGCCACGTCGTCGGAGGCGATCGGCTGGATCAGCGCCGGCGACAGGCGGATCTCGTCGCCGACGGCCGCCGCCTGGGCAATGCCGCCGACGAACTCGAAGAATTGCGTGGCACGCAGGATGGTGTAGGGAATGCCGGATGCCTTGATGAGGTTTTCCTGCGCGACCTTCGCACGGAAATACCCGTTGCCGGGAAGACGTTCGCTGCCGACGATCGACAGGGCCACGTGGTGGCGGACGCCGGCGGCAGCTTCAGCAGCCAGCAGGTTGCGGCCCGACGTCTCGAAGAAATCGAGAACGGCCTTGTCCTCCCACACCGGCGCGTTCGCCACGTCGACGACGACATCCGCGCCGTCCAGCGCCCCCGCGAGGCCCTCGCGGGTGATGGTGTTCACGCCCGTATTGGGGGCGGCTGCGAGCACATCGTGGCCGCGCTCGCGAAGGTTCTGCACAAGTTTCGATCCGATGAGGCCGGTGCCTCCGATAACGACGATCTTCATCGCTTGTCTCCGCTTCTCTCGACTGCAACCATTGCCGTCGGTCTGAACGGAGAGTGCCTGCGCGCGTCAGGGAAGTCCCTGTGGCGGGCTTGAATTGCCCTTCAAGGAAGCTTGGAATTCCGTCCAAAGGAGCGGTTGTTCGACCGGCATGCCTTGCTGCCGGCGGTGCAGCCAGTTACGCGATGCCGTGCTATCAGATATTATTCGCCAGTTGCCCGGATAGCGAGCGCGGCCGGCCAGGGGATGCCGAAGTGCGATTCATGTTTGGAGACTACGTGCTCGACCAGGAGCGCCGGGAACTCACCCGGCGCGGACAGGTCGTGTCCGTCGGACCGCAGGTCTTCGACCTCCTGCTGCATCTGGTCGGCACCCGCGACCGTGTCGTCAGCAAGGACGAGTTGCTCCAGGCGGTGTGGGGCGGCCGCATCGTCTCGGAATCGACGATCACCAGCCACATCAATGCGGTTCGCAAAGCCATCGGCGACACCGGCGGGGAGCAGCGCCTGATCCGGACGGTCGCCCGCAAGGGCTTCCGCTTCGTCGGCGACATCAGGATCGGCGGGATCGGAGAAGTCCGACAGCCCGTCGGGCCAGGCGCCGCGTTAACGGCCTCCGGCGGATCGGGAGAAACAGCCTCCGCGCTCGTCCTTCCGGACAAACCCTCCATCACCGTCCTGCCTTTTCAGAATCTCAGCGGTGATCCGGAGCAGGAATATTTCGCAGACGGCATCGTGGAGGACATCATCACGGCCCTCTCGCGCATCCGCTGGCTGTTCGTCATCGCCCGCAATTCGAGTTTTAGGTATAAAGGCCGGGCGGTGGAGGTGAAGGACGTCGGTAGGGAGCTTGGCGTGCGCTATGTGCTGGAAGGCAGCGTGCGCAAATCCGGAAACAGGGTGCGCATAACCGGGCAGCTCATCGACGCGACGACGGGGACGCATCTCTGGGCGGAGCGCTTCGAGGGCACCCTGGACGACATTTTCGAGCTGCAGGACCGGATGGCGGAAAGCGTCGTCGGCGCTATCGCACCTCAGGTCGAGCGGGCGGAAATGGAGCGCGCCAAGCGCAAGCCGACGGAAAGCCTCGACGCCCACGACTATTATCTGCGTGGAATGGCAAAACTGCACAGCGGAACCCATGAAGCAATCGAGGCGGCACTGCCCTTGTTCTATCGGGCGATCGAGCTCGATCAGGAATTTGCGTCTGCCTATGCCGGGGCCGCCTGGTGTTACTTCTGGCGCAAGTTGAATGGCTGGATGGTCGATCGGGCCGAGGAGATAGCCGAGGGCGCGCGCCTGGCGCGGCGGGCAGTGGAACTTGGCCGGGACGATGCGGTAGCGCTGACAAGAAGCGGTCACGCGCTCGGACATCTCGTCGGCGACCTGGACGGCGGCATTGCGCTCATCGACCGGGCACGGCTGCTCAACCCCAACTTCGCCCCCGCCTGGTTCCTCGGCGGCTTCCTGCGCGTTTTCCGCGGTGAACCGGAGAGTGCGATCGAGCATATCGAGCATGCCGCACGTCTGAGCCCCCTGGACCAGGAAATGTTCCGGATGCAGGCCGGAACGGCACTCGCGCATTTCTTCGCCGGTCGCTTCGACTCCGCCCTGGTCTGGGCGGAAAAGGCGCTGGGAAACCTGCCCAGCCTGCTCGTCGCGGTCGCCCTGGTGGCGGCGAGCCACGCGCTTGCCGGGCGGACGGAGGAAGCGCGAAAGACGATGCAGCGCCTGCGGGCGCTCGACCCGTCATTGCGCGTGTCCACCCTTCGGGACTGGCTGCCGATTCATCGCCCGGAAGACCTCGCCCGATTTGCGGACGGACTGCGGCTGGCCGGATTGCCCGAGTGATCGGATGCGGGGGAAAGCCGCTAGACACACCGTTTCTGGAAATGCTTACATCTACCCTTCGTATGTGCCGACGATCTCCGCCTCGCCGATGAGATGCTTGCAGGCCCTCTCCCAGGCTTCTGCCGCGCCCACGTCGTCGGGGATCGAAAGATTGGCCGCGTCGAGGGCGGCAAGCCTGAACCGGTAACGGTGCACGCCTGTTCCGGAAGGCGGCTGCGGCCCGTCGTAACGGGCGTTTCCGAAATCGTTTCTGATGAACTTGATCCCACGTTCGGGTCCGGTATCGACCGCTTGCGGAAGCTCGGTCCAGCTGCCGGGAATGTTGATGATCGAGCAGTGGCGGAACAAACCGCTCACCGCATCGGGATCCTCGACGATCAACGCGAAGCTCTGCGTTGCCTCGGGCGTCCCCGTCCATTTCAGCGGCGGGAACAGGTTCTCGCCGAAGCGGGTATATTTCTGCGGTATCGGCTGGCCATCGGCGAATACGGGACTGATCAGACTGAAGGTCATCAGTTGCCTCCTTCCATGTACGAGCAAATGCCGCAGCGATCTTTGCATGTCCCACGGGACGCACAGGCGCGGCTGCTACGAAAGCGAGAGCGCGGGGGCATTGCCCCATCGGCGCGTCCTCGCGCGAATAGGAGAACCAAGAGCCGCGACTTGTGTTCCCGAAGGCGGCAGGCGCCGCGAATCCCAGCCGCACGAACAGCGCGCGATAGGCAGATAAAATATCATCGGATGGCGGGAACTTTGTTGCTCATGATTGTGTTGATGGAGGGCACATCGGCGGCGAGTGGGCCGGTCGCATTCAAGACGTTTCCCGGAACATGAACGATGCAGATACTGTCTGTCACGGCCGAAATTTTTCCGCTCGTCAAGACCGGGGGCCTGGCAGATGTAGCGGGATCGCTCCCCAAGGCACTCAGGGCCCACGGCATCCACACGCGCAGCTTCGTTCCGGGTTACCCCGGCGTCATGCGCGCGCTCAGCGACGCGACCCCGGTCGCCGAGTTTGAAAGCCTGTTCGGCGAACGCGCCACTCTCATCGCGGCGCGGGCTCACGGGCTGGATCTCTTCGTGCTCGATGCGCCGGCCTTCTATGACAGGCAAGGGGCCCTCTACGTAGACAGGCATGGCCGGGATTATGCGGACAACTGGAAACGCTTCGCCGCCTTCTCGCTGGTCGCATCGCAAATCGCGCGCGGGCTCGTTCCCAACTGGCGGCCGCACATCATTCACGCACATGACTGGCACGCGGCGATGAGCCTCCTCTATCTGAAGTACGCCGGCGACGACACCATTCCTCGCGTCCTAACCGTGCACAACCTTGCGTTCCAGGGGCAATTCCCGGCCCACTACTTCCCCGAGCTCGGCCTCCCGGCGGAAGCATATTCGATCGACGGCGTCGAATATTACGGCGATATCGGGTTCCTCAAGGGCGGCCTGCAGGCAGCCGATGCGATCACGGTCGTCAGCCCCACCTATGCGCGGGAAATCATGTCCCCGGCCTTCGGCATGGGGCTGGAAGGCGTGATGAACGAACGGCATGCGGATGTCGTGGGCATCGTCAACGGCATAGACCTGGAAGTATGGGATCCATCCTCAGATCCCTGCATCGAGCATCACTATTCGGCGCGCGTGCCGCTGCGCCGCCTGCCCAACCGGCAGGTGCTGCTCCGGCATTTCGGCCTGCCGGACACCTGCGGACCGATCTTCGCCAGCGTCAACCGGCTGACATGGCAGAAGGGCATGGACCTTCTCGCTGCGACCGCCGGCGAGATTGTCAAGAATGGCGGCACCCTGATCATCCATGGGCAAGGCGAGGAGAAGCTGGAAGCCGCATTCATGGATCTCATGCGACGGTTCCCGCAAAACATCAGTGTAAGCATCGGTTATGACGAGCACCTCGCCCACAGGATTCATGCCGGCGCGGATGCAATGCTCGTTCCGTCCCGGTTCGAGCCCTGCGGCCTCACGCAGCTTTACGCGCTGCGCTACGGCTGCGTACCGGTCGTCGCCCGCACGGGCGGCCTGTCGGAGACCATCATCGATGCCAACGATGCCGCGCTCCATGCCCATGTCGCGACGGGCATACAGTTTGCGCCCATCGACGAGGACGGACTACGCCATGCACTACGCCGCACCTTCCGGCTCTACCGGCTGCGACGCGTCTGGGAGGGACTTCGCCGCCAGGGCATGAAAACCGACTGCTCGTGGCATCGCAGTGCGGCCCGCTATGCGGACCTTTACAGCGAACTCCTCAATCCCGACATGCGCCTGGTCGGCAGCGCTTGACCTGGAAACTCCAGGAAAAGTGCGCAGCGGTTTTCCGTCCGGAATTTCGGAAGCAAAAGGGCTGGGCATTCAGGGGAAAGCGGAAATGCTCCAGCATGCGCCGGCGCCGTCCCTCGCCTTTCCCGGAATTCCGCAATTTCGCAAATTGCTATCATTCGCAAAGGTGATGAATTGATAAGCAGTGCGGCATGGATTGCGCCGCCCGAATATGCGAATGGCTGCGCAGGTTGCCGCGCCGGATTCTCTGAAATCCGTGCCTCGCGACCGGAAACGTTCCGCGGGACCGCGGACCCGCTCTGAAGGAATTCGCATCCATGGCCGTCGACAGCGTCCCCGGCAACCTTTCCCGTGAAAACGGCGCCGCCCGCGCCGGCGTGGTCGTTATGCTCCTCGGCATGTTGATGTTCTCGGTGAACGACGTCATGGGGAAGTGGCTCGTCGCCACCTACTCGGTCGGCCAGGTGGTGCTTATCCGCAGCATCGCCGCTGCCCTTCTGCTCGCGCCCTTCCTGTGGGTAAGCGGCCCGAAAAAACTCTTCACTCTCGAGCGGCCCGGCCTTCAGCTTGCCCGCGTCGTCGCCTCGACCGCCGAGGTGGTCGCGTTCTATTTCGCCGTCGTCTACCTGCCGCTGGCTGACGTCATGACCTATTGGCTGGCGGCGCCGATCTATGTCGCGGCCGTTTCGCCGCTGGTGCTGAAGGAACCTGTCGGCTGGCGGCGCTGGACGGCGATCGGCATCGGCTTCGTCGGCGTCGTCGTCGCGCTCGAGCCGTCGTCACAGGCCTTCACGCTGCCGGCCGTCATCTCGATTCTCGGCAGCATGACCTTCGCCTTCATGATGATTTCCGGGCGTTCGCTGCGCGGCACTCCGGATACGACGCTCGCCTTCTGGCAGATTGTCGGCGCCGCGGTCGCCGGCCTCGTCTGGGCACCCTTCGACTGGACACCCCTCAAACCACTCGACACGGCGCTCATCTGCCTGCTCGGCGCCGTAGCAATGATCGCCCATGTCCTCGTCAACCGGGCGCTGAAGCTCGCCGATGCCGCGACGGTCGCCCCGTTGCAATATACGCTACTCTTCTGGGCAATCTTCTTCGGTTGGCTGATCTTCGGCGATACGCCGCGGCTGTCGATGGTGATCGGCGCCGCCCTCATCGTCGCCTCCGGTCTCTTCATCTTCTTCCGCGAACAGCAACTGAAAAGGCAGGGGCGGCTAAAGGGCTAATCCCGGGCACGACTTCCACACTTCATCAACGCTAAGAATATCGATTATCGCGCCTATCGATTTCGCTTATGTAACGTCTGCCCCTACAGTTCCCTGGAAGCGCCGAACAAAGGCGCAACCGAGGGGAAAGAACATGCGAAAGCTCATTCTGGCGCTGGCACTCGCCGGCACTGCACTGTCTTCTTCCGCCGTTGCTGCGGAGAAGCTGAAGATCGGAACCGAGGGTGCCTATCCGCCCTTCAACTTCGTCGATTCCAGCGGCAAGATCGGCGGTTTCGACGTGGAAATCGGTCTCGCGCTCTGCGAGCGCATGAAGGTCGAGTGCGAAGTCGTCGCCCAGGATTGGGACGGCATCATTCCGGGCCTGCTTGCCAAGAAGTACGACATGATTATCGCCTCGATGTTCATTACCGAGGAGCGCAAGAAGCAGGTGGCTTTCACCAATCCCTATTACCTGGCCGCGATGACGCATGCGGCACCGAAGGGTGCCGGCATCAGCGCCTTCAGCAACGAGGCGCTCCAGGGCAAGGTGATCGGCGCCCAATCCGGCACGACCCAGGCCGACTATATCGCCGCCGTCTACCCGGATGCCGAGATCAAGCTCTATCCCACCCAGGACGAAGCCAATCTCGACATGGTCAACGGTAGGCTCGACCTGCAGGTCGGCGACATGCTGCCGCTGCTCGATTGGGTCACCAAGAATGACGACGGCAAGGGTTGCTGCGAGCTCGTCGGCGAGCCGATCACCGACAAAAAATTCGTCGGCGACGGCGTCGGTATTGCTGTCCGGCAGGAGGACAACGAAATGCGCGAGAAGCTGAACAAGGCGCTTGATGAGATCCGCGCCGACGGGACCTACAAGAAGATCAACGACAAGTATTTCACCATTGACGTCTATACGATGAAGTGACGGCGCATGCCTCTCATCCGGCCTGCCGGCAGGCCGGATGAGAGGCAAAATCTATTTTTTTCCCGAGAAGGCAAAGACGTCGACCGGCTCATCAAGCCCCCGCAAGGCATAGGAACCCAGATTTTCCATCTGCCCTGCACAGCCTGCCTTTTCGACGAAGGCTCTTGAGAGCAGAACCGGACGCTTCAGCTCCTTCGTAAGGGTTTCGAGACGCGAGGCGATGTTGACCGCCGGTCCGATCACCGTGAAGTCCAGACGCCGGCGCGAACCGATATTGCCATACATCACATCGCCGACATGGACGCCGATGCCGTAGCCGAGCGGATCGTGGCCCTTGCGCAGGTTCTCCTCATTGAGAACGGCAAGAGCGGCCTGCGCCTCGCCGATGGCTCCGAGAAGCTGACTGCAGGCACAGGGATTGCTGAGCGGAAAGATCGCCAGCAGCCCGTCGCCCATGAATTTCAGGATCTCCCCGCCGTGCCGCTCGATCGGTTCCGACATGGCGTCGAAATAGCCGTTGAGGAGTTCGATGACGTCGTCCCTGGGCCATAGGTCGGACAGCTTCGTGAAGTCGCGCAGATCGCAGATGAGGATCGCCGCGCCTACCGTCACGCCGCTGCCGCGTGTGGTCGCTCCGGCCAGGATCTGCTCGCTCGCATGCGGCCCGACATAGGTCTCGAGAAGCGTGCGGGCGAAGCGGTTCTTCAGCCGGATTTCACTGACAAGCGCCAGGGCCGGCAGAATATCCTTCAGGAAGGCGAGATCATCGGAGCTGAATCCGCCCGGCCTGTCGCTCGCAAAGGTGACCGCGTGCCGCTTGCCGAGCGTATGGAGCAGGGGCCAGATGATGTACTCGGTCAGTCCCTCCGCGCGCAGTTCATCATAGAGCGGGTAATCCGGACCCGCCGATGTCGGGTCGTCAAGGCGTCTGCGCACTTCCTCCGCCCCCTCGTTGAAATCGCGCAAGGGGCTGCTCAGATATTGCGTGGTGTCCTCGACGCCGTAGGCATAGGTATCAAGCTCCGCCTCCGCCAGACCCTTTCGCCATAGAATCCGTGCACCGATCCACTGCGGGTGGTGAATTCTGAAATGCAGGGTGGCGCGGGCGACGGGCACGCCGGCCTCCACCAGCTTGTCGCACATCTCCACGAAGATGTTGTCGATAAAGCGTTCGCCGCGCGTCTCGATGACGAGCCAGTCGATGATCCGGCGCCGCCGCGCCGGCCATGTCCCCTCGCTTTCGCCGGGCAAAGGCGGCTGTGGCTGTGTCGGAGACTGAACTGCGACGTTCGCCTCGCTCGGATTCGTGGTGGCCATTTCAAAACCCCAGGGATTGCTGCGCGGGCTCCGGCGGAGCGACCTTGACGCCTTCCATTTCGAGCATTCCGAGCTTCGTGGAAGAACCGCCCGGCGCCGAGAAACCGCCGATCTTGCCGCCGGCTGCGAGAACCCGATGGCACGGGATGATCAGTGCCACGGGATTCTTCGCCATCGCTTGGCCGACATCCCGGGCCGCCTCCGGGCCTGCGCCGAGCTCCTTCGCAAGGGCGCCGTAGGTCGTCGTGCTGCCCCACGGGATCTTTCGCGCGGCCTGATAGATCTTCTCGAAAAAGGCGCCCTGTCCCTGCAGATCGAGATCGAAGCGGGAAAAATCCGTCTCCCTTCCCTCGAAATAGTCCTTCACCGCCGCGACCGCTTCGGCAACCCGCGGCGGCGGCTCGTGCGGCGCTCCGTCCGGCAAACGCCGCAGAAGCAGTCGCTCGGTGGATTCGGCGCTTCGCGTCGGCAGCTGGAAGCGCGTGATGCCGGCATCGCTCCAGGCGATGCCGCAGAAACCGCGTGCGGTTTCGAAAATATGGTAATGGTGCATGAGTTCGCTCTCCTCCAGCACCGCATGCCCGACTGAGGCACGCCGAGTTGCTGTAGCGCTTCGAATTCCTTCATGGAGAATCGTGCGCCCGGGCCTTCAATTCAACCCGTTTTCCCTAGGGGAGACCTAAAAAAGACGATCTCATTTTCGTCATTCATGCCTTGGCGCTCGCCGGATCTCTTGCGAGGATGCGGATAACTCGAACTGACCGGTGCATCGCTTGACCTCAGATGTCGATTTCTTCGCGCGTAGCGCCGTCCAGGTGGCGGCTGATCTGATCGGCGCCGATTTCACCGTTTCCGGTGTCGGCGGCACGATAGTCGAGACGGAGGCCTACCTGCCTGACGACGCGGCGTCGCATAGTTTCGCCGGCACCACGGCGCGCAATCGCGCCATGTTCGGTCCGCCGGCGCATGCCTACATCTATCTCTCCTACGGCCTGCACTGGTGCCTGAATTTCGTCTGCCTGCCAGGCAGCGCCGTACTGATCCGCGCGATCGAACCGCGATGGGGCATAGACACGATGCGGGCGAGACGTGGCGTCCGTGAAGAGAGGCTATTGTGTTCCGGACCGGGACGTGTCGGACAGGCGCTGGCGATCAGCCGGGAGCTGGACGGATTGCCTCTCGGAGAGGATCCGTTCCGCCTCACCCTGCCCTCCACGAAACCGCCGCTCGCCGCCGGCATCCGCGTCGGCATAACCAAGGCGGTAGAACAGCCCTGGCGGTTCGGGCTGGCCGGCTCATCCTTTGTGAGCCGCAAGTTCTGATGCAGCTTCGCCGGTCGGGTGAAGCCGCTCTTCGGTTCCGTTCAAGTTGACACGGAGACCCGCTTCTGTCCTTAAGCTACACCCCGCGCGTCTGATCGGACGCGCAAATATCGCTGTAGCACTTTGATCTTCTGCATGTCGTTGTCCTTCGATCGGGTAGAATTAAAGGACAAATGCATCGATGCTTCGATCAGAGCTGATCGTAAGTGGATGAGTTGATGACATCACGATGGGCCTGGTTGTTTTCGCAGGTCATGCGGCGAATCTGGTTTCCAGCCACGCTTTTCTCCATTCTTGCGATTATAACTGCACTCATCGCAATTTTCCTTGGCCCATTCCGAGAGACCTTCCGAACCGGATAGGAGCGGACGCAGTCGACATAGACGAATTCTCGAAAAAGCGCTCGCAGGTTTTCGCCCGCATCCCGCTCGAATTCTCTAGGATCGTGGATACCAGTCGTTCAATGACCATAACATGCATCAGAGGAGGCAATTAGATGACGAAATCGAACATAGGCTTCATCGGGCTCGGATTGATGGGCCAGGGCATGGCGGCAAATATCCTGAAAAAGGGTTGGCCGCTCCAGGTGATGGCGCATCGCAACCGGGCGCCGGTGGAGATGCTCGTGGCCGAGGGCGCACGCGAAGCCAAGACGCCGCGTGAGATGGCGGAGCAATGCGACGTCATCGTCCTCTGCGTTACCGGCTCGCCGGAAGTCCTTTCGGTCATCGGCGGCCCGGATGGCATCGCGAGTGCGGGCAGGCCGGTCACCATCGTCGACTGTTCCACATCCGATCCCTCCGTCACGACGAAGCTTGCAGCCGATCTCGCGGGAAGCGGCCTTACGCTCATCGATGCGCCGCTCAGCCGTACGCCGGCCGATGCCGCCGCGGGCACGCTCGATGTCATGGTCGGCGGCTCGGAGTCAGACGTGCAGCGCGTGTGGCCGGTACTCGAATGTTTCGCCGGTCGGATCATCCACACGGGGCCGACCGGCTCCGGTCACACGATGAAACTGCTCAACAACTTCCTATCGATGGGCTACGCGGCGCTCTATTCCGAAGCGCTGATGCTCGGACGCAAGGCCGGACTGACGCCCGAGGTCTTCGACAGCGTCATTCGCGGCGGCCGGATGGATTGCCCTTTCTATCAGACCTTCTTCCGCTGGGTCTTGGAACGCGACCCGAATGCCCACAAATTCGCGATCCGCAACGGCTTCAAGGACATGAGCTATCTTGCCGGCTACGCCATTGCCGCCGGCGTCGCCAATCCCGTCGGGGCAGCCGTCCGGAACTCATTTGCACAGGCGGTCGGCGCGGGCCGCGGCGAGGATTACGTGCCTATGCTGTCGGATTTCATCGCCGAGGCGAACGGTCTCGAGTGAACGCAACGGCGAGCGCCTTTTGCCGGGCGGTCTGACAGAATTCCATCAGCGGTGAAATGCAATCTTGCAGGGATGCAACATTGCCACTGGTCTGCGGCTTTGACTGAGTCCCGCGGAATGGTGAATGTGACTGCGACCGAAAATGGAACAAACGTTCCGGTGTCGCCGCATCTCAGCACCATTCCCCGAGGAGACATCCGACATGACCGCCCTCCCCTTCGCCCTCAACCATATGGCCGCGCCCGCCCTCCCGGTCGACGCGTTCTTCTCGCTTGCGAAATCACTCGGCATCTCCATGGTCGAAATCCGCAACGACCTCGCCGGCAACGCCATTGCCGACGGGACGCCTCCGGAGGAGGTGAAAGCCCTTGCGGAGAAGCACGGGCTGACGATCGTCTCGATCAACGCCTTGCAGCGCTTCAACGAATGGAACGAGCAACGGGCAGACGAAGCGCGCGAGCTCATCTCCTATGCACGCGATTGCGGCGCGAAGGCGCTGGTGCTGGTGCCCGTCAATGACGGCAGCGGCAAAGAGGACGGCGTCCGACAAAGCAATCTTCGGCAGGCGCTCGGCGCGCTGAAGCCGATGCTCGACGCGGCCGGCATCACCGGCCTCGTCGAGCCGCTCGGCTTCGAAGCCTGCTCGCTGTGCTCGAAGGCGGAGGCCGCCGAAGCGATCCGGGCAGTTTCCGGTGAACGGAGCTTCCGCCTGGTGCACGACACGTTCCACCATCACCTTGCTGGCGAAGACCAGTTTTTTCCGGATCTCACCGGCCTCGTGCACATCTCCGGCGTCATCGACGCAAACCTGGCCGTCTCGGACATGCGCGATCCGCATCGGGTTCTCGTCGACGCCGCCGACAGGCTGGACAATCAAGGCCAGACTCGCCGGCTGCAGGATCAAGGCTATGCTGGGCCCTTCTCATTCGAGCCCTTTGCCCCTTCCGTGCACGAACTTGCCGACCCGGCGGACGCCCTGCGCGAGAGCATGGACTACCTCCGGTTACGGAGCTGACCGCCACCAGCAGTGGAAAGAGCGGGAATCCAAACCGGCGCGCCCACGCGCTCTTGACGGCGCCCAGATAAAATGGAATACATATTCCGTAATATCAAAACTCTGGTTTGTTTGTTCCGTTTTGATTGGAGGTGCAGCGGGAGTGCCGCTTCCGGTCGAAGACTGGACGCGATTTCGGGAAGAAGATCGCGTTCCCGGCTGAAGAAGGTGTGGCCGGCACCAAGTGGAGGAGAAGAACAATGAAGAAATTTTTCCTGGGCACTGCGATGGCCGTCTTGATGTCGACGGCCGCGCATGCGGAGACTATCGGCGTGTCGATGGCGCTCTTTGACGACAACTTCCTGACGGTGCTGCGCAGCGGGATGCAGGAATATGCAAAGACGCTCGACGGCGTCGAGCTGCAGGTCGAAGACGCGCAGAACGACGTCGCGAAACAGCAGAGTCAGATCCAGAACTTCATCGCCGCGGGGGTCGATGCCATCATCGTCAACCCGGTCGACACCGATGCGACTGCCGCCATGTCGAAGATCGCTGCGGATGCCGGCATTCCGCTGGTCTATGTCAACCGCGAGCCGGTGAACGTCGATACGCTTCCGGACAAGCAGGCCTTCGTGGCGTCGAACGAACAGGAATCCGGCACGCTGCAGACCAAGGAAATCTGTAAGATGCTGGGCGGCAAGGGCAAGGCCGTGGTCATGATGGGCGAGCTCTCCAACCAGGCTGCCCGCATGCGCACCAAGGACATCCACGACGTGATCGCGACCGAGGAATGCAAGGGCATCGAGATCGTCGAGGAGCAGACCGCGAACTGGTCGCGCACCCAGGGCTCGGATCTCATGACGAACTGGCTTTCCGCCGGCCTCGAATTCGACGCCGTCATCTCCAACAACGACGAAATGGCGATCGGCGCAATCCAGGCGCTGAAAGCGGCCGGGCGCTCGATGGACTCCGTCGTCATCGGCGGCATCGACGCGACACAGGATGCGCTCGCCGCCATGGCGGCCGGCGATCTCGATGTGACGGTGTTCCAGAATGCCGCCGGCCAGGGCAAGGGCTCAGTCGATGCCGCCCTTAAGCTCGCCAAGGGCGAGCCGGTTGAAAAGAAGGTCTACATTCCCTTCGAGCTCGTCACGAAGGATAACCTGGCGCAATATCAGACGAAGAACTGATCGTTCGCTGCATGGGGCGCGGCAAAGCCGCACCCCCGCTTACAAAGAGTCATGGGGCGCGGTCATCCCGCGCTCCCTTTGAGGGCCGCGCATCTTATCGGCCGAGCCTGCAAGGCCGAAAGGGGAGGCATGTTCCGCACGCCGCGTGGACATTCCGGTTGAACCGGAACATGGGAGGCTACCAGAATGACACTCAGTCCCACGACAATGGCAGCCGTGCGCGCCAGCGGCGCCGTTCCGAAATCCGAATACCTTCTGACTGCCGAGGGCGTTCGCAAGGAGTTTCCGGGTGTCGTTGCGCTCGACGACGTGGAGTTCAAGCTGAAGCGCGGCACCGTGCATGCGCTCATGGGCGAGAACGGAGCCGGCAAGTCGACCTTGATGAAGATCCTCGCCGGGATCTATTATCCCGACCAGGGCGAGGTGAAACTCAGGGGCGCCGGCATCCGGCTGAAGTCGCCACTCGACGCACTCGAGAACGGCATCGCCATGATCCATCAGGAACTGAACCTGATGCCTTTCATGACCGTCGCCGAGAACATCTGGATCCGCCGGGAACCCAAGAACCGTTTCGGTTTCGTCGATCATGGCGAAATGCGCCGCATGACGGCAAAGCTCTTCGAGCGGCTCAAGATCGATCTCGATCCGGAGATCGAGGTCCGTCACCTCTCGGTCGCCAACCGCCAGATGGTCGAGATCGCCAAGGCGGTCTCCTACGAGTCCGACGTGCTGATCATGGACGAGCCCACCTCGGCGCTCACCGAGCGCGAGGTCGCGCATTTATTCGAGATCATCCGTGACCTGCGCTCGCAGGGTATCGGCATCGTCTACATCACCCACAAGATGAACGAGCTGTTCGAGATCGCCGACGAGTTCTCGGTGTTCCGCGACGGCAAATATATCGGCACCCACCTCTCGAACGAGGTCACCCGCGACGACATCATCCGCATGATGGTCGGACGTGAAATCACCCAGATGTTCCCGAAGGAGGAGGTGCCGATCGGCGACGTGGTGCTGTCGGTGAAGAACCTGACGCTCAACGGCGTCTTCCGCGACGTCTCCTTCGATGTGCGCGCCGGCGAGATCCTCGGCGTTGCCGGCCTCGTCGGATCCGGCCGCTCCAACGTCGCCGAGACGCTCTTCGGGGTCACGCCGGCGAGCTCGGGCACGATCGCGATCGACGGGAAAGAGGTCGTGATCGACAGCGCCAACAAGGCGATCCGTCACCGGATGGCGTTTCTCACCGAGGATCGCAAGGACACCGGCTGTCTGCTCATCCTCGACATTCTCGAAAACATGCAGATCGCCGTGCTGCAGGACAAATTCGTCAAGCGCGGCTTCGTCAGCGAGAGGGAAGTCACTGCCGCCTGCGAGGAGATGAGCCGCAAGCTTCGGGTCAAGACGCCGAACCTGCAGGAGCGCGTCGAGAATCTCTCGGGCGGCAACCAGCAGAAGGTGCTGATCGGCCGCTGGCTGCTCACCAATCCGCGCATCCTGATCCTCGACGAGCCGACGCGCGGCATCGATGTTGGCGCCAAGGCCGAAATCCACCGCCTGGTGACCGAACTTGCCCGCAACGGTGTCGCGGTCATCATGATCTCGTCGGAAATGCCGGAAGTGCTCGGGATGAGCGACCGGATCATGGTGATGCACGAGGGCCGGGTCACCGGCATTCTCGACAGGGCGGAAGCCACCCAAATCAAGGTCATGGAGCTTGCGGCGCGATAGGGCGGGATGAGGAAAAGTGTAAGGTTTTCCGCCCGCATTCCGCTCTGACCTTTGGAACCGATCAAGGCGAACTGCCGACCGCAGGGAGGAAAGAAGATGAATACCAATGTCGCAGCACAGGGCACGGGCTCGTCCCTCGCCCGCTCGAGACGGCGCATGCCGCCCGAGCTCAACATCTTTCTGGTGCTGATCGGTATCGCGCTCGTCTACGAGGTTCTCGGCTGGCTCTTCGTCGGCCAGAGCTTTCTGATGAATTCGCAGCGCCTGACGATCATGATCCTGCAGGTGTCGGTGATCGGCATCATCGCCGTCGGCGTCACGCAGGTCATCATCACGGGCGGCATCGACCTCTCGTCAGGCTCGGTCGTCGGCATGACCGCGATGATCTCGGCGAGCGTCGCGCAGGCCTCCACCTGGCCGCGGGCGCTCTATCCGTCACTGACCGACCTTCCGGCCATCGTACCGATCGGCCTTGGTGTCGGGATCGGTCTGCTCGCCGGCTTCATCAACGGCCAGCTCATCGCCAGGACCAAGATCCCGCCCTTCATCGCCACGCTCGGCATGATGGTGTCGGCCCGCGGTGTCTCCAAGTGGTACACGAAGGGTCAGCCGGTCTCGGGTCTCACCGAGCAATTCAACTTCATCGGCACGGGCATCTGGCCGGTGATCGTCTTCCTCGTCGTGGCGCTGATATTCCACATCGCGCTGCGCTACACCCGCTACGGCAAATTCACCTACGCGATCGGCGCCAATGTCCAGGCCGCGCGCGTCTCCGGCATCAATGTCGAAGCCCATCTGGTGAAGGTCTATGCGATCGCCGGCATGCTTGCGGGCCTCGCAGGCGTGGTCACCGCCGCCCGCGCCCAGACGGCGCAGGCCGGCATGGGCGTCATGTACGAACTCGACGCGATCGCCGCGACCGTCATCGGCGGCACGTCGCTCACAGGCGGCGTCGGCCGTGTCACCGGTACGGTGATCGGCACGGTGATCCTTGGCGTGATGACGTCAGGCTTCACCTTCCTCCGGGTCGACGCCTACTACCAGGAGATCGTAAAGGGCATCATCATCGTCGCTGCTGTCGTTGTCGACGTCTATCGCCAGAAAGGCCGGAAAAAGACGTAAACATACTGCTCCTCCAAGCAAAATTATCGGCCGGGATGAAGGAATTCATCCCGGCTTTTTTCTTTCCTCGCCAACGCTTTGAGCCGTGATATTCTCGTGAATGACTATGCTCGTCTTGCAACGCAGCCCCTTCGACTCTGGGCTGGCTCGTAGGTCGCCGATAGACTATATGGCAGCATGCAAAACTATCGGAGAATTACCATGTCGTCGCAGCGCCAGCTTGCGAAGCACAGCCGGCCCGGGTTCATGTTCCAGCTCTGGAGCGCGATGCTAAGCGTCCATACCCGCGAAGCGGCCTCCCTCTTCCGGTACCGCGTGCGATAAACCACTTACGGTAAGGTGCCTGACTGTTTTCCGTCCGGAGCGCTTATTTTCAAAGTGAGACTTAGCTCGCGAGAACCAGCCCTCCGTAGCGACTGATTTCGTTTTCGATTTCAGCGACCAGCGTATCTAGCGCGGAATTTCTCACCTTTCGGGCGCGGCGGGCGACATATGCCAAAGCAGGCGGCGTGGGCAAGCGTTCGGTGACGATCTGCATTTCGGGGCGCAGATGACGCCCGCTCAGAAGTGTTACACCCATGGCCGAAGTGACCGCGGCAACGATACCAGCAGCGCTTGCACATTCGAATACGGTTTCAAGAACCACTCCGCCGTCCTGTCCGATGTCGAGCGCCCATCTTCGATAGAAACATTCGTCGTCGAAGGACAGGAAGGGAATCGGGCCCTGCTGCGGCAGTGACAGCTGCGGGTGCTTGACCCAATGGAGCTCCTCCCGGAACAGAACGACGTCGGTCGGCCGGACTTCATGAGCGAAAACCTGCAGGATCGCGGCGTCTAGCTCCCCCCGCTCCAGCATCGCTCGCAGGACTAGACTCATGCGGACTTTGGTGCGGACGGCGACATTCGGATGCAGGCGGCGAAATCTCCCCAATATCCGCGCGAGGTCGCTGCACGCCGTGTCTTCGGTCAAACCGAGCGCGATGCGTCCTTCAAGTGACGCTTTCGATAAGCTCAGAAGCGCTTCGTCATGCAAGCCGAGGATTTTCCCGGCATAATCCAGCAAATCCTCTCCAGCTGCGGTAAACATCGCTCCGCCCGGGCTCCGGCCGAGCAGGTCACAATCGAGGCTCGTCTCGAGCCGTTTGATCTTGTGGCTGACGGCAGACTGCGACAGGCGCAGGGCCTCGGCCGCGCGGGTTATCCCGCCGTGACGCCGGATCGCCCACAAGGCGCGCAGCGCATCGATTTCCAAACGTCGGCCGTTGAACTCTTTCATTGCGGTCCCAGTCATGAAAATTGCGAAGACGATGCGGCTTAAGCTGCCATTTGGCAAGAACGCATTAGCGTTGCGGCCAAACTGTCATGCGGTGATCGAAATTTGTCATGTGCAAACGGAACCTCCGTTGCCTATGGCTGAGTGGCAAACCACATGACCTGAGAACGCGATGACCCACCAGCCCATCTCGCTGTCCGCTCCGAGACATCACCGTCTCCTTTGGCCGATGATGGCAACGCTCCTGGTCGTCGGCTGGAGCTCCGGTTTCGTCGGCATTCGCTATGCCAGCGAAGAGGCAGGTGTCATGCTGGTTCTGTTCTGGCGCACTCTTCTATCGGGAGTGATCCTGCTGCCTTTCGCACTGACCATCGGTCCGCTGTTGCGCATGCGTGGGATTGCGGAGCAGATGCTGTTCGGTGTGATGTCCGTATTTTTGTACCTTGGTGGCTTTGCACTTGCCATCGAGCAGCGGGTGCCGACGGGGCTGGTCGCCCTCATCTCCGACCTCTTACCGTTGGCGATTGCCGCCCTGTCGCAACCCGTTTTAGGTGAACGCCTGAGCGCGCGACAATGGTTTGGGACGGCGATTGCGGTTTTCGGCGTGCTGATCGTCTCGTTCGACAGCCTCAGTTTCGGTGCGGCCCCCTTGTGGGCATATGGGTTGACAGTCGGTTCGATGCTGGTTTTTGCCCTTGCCTCGGTTCTACACAAGCGGCGGCGAACCCAGAACATGGCCGTGCACCAGAGCCTTTGCATCCACACCCTGACCGGTTCGGTGCTGTTCGGGCTGTGCGCCATGATGCAAGGCGATCTCGCCCCGCCCCTTACGCGCGCTTTCGCCGTGGGAATGGTGTGGCTGGTGCTGATCGCAACCTTTGCCGCCTATTCGATCTATTACACGAGCCTGCGCCTCTTCCCGGTGGCTCAGGTTAGCGCAGCGATCTACCTCAGTCCGCCTGTTACCATGCTCTGGGCTTGGGCTCTGTTTTCCGAACCGTTGACTGCGGCCACCTTCATAGGCCTGACGGTGACGCTGGTGGGCGTCTGGATGACGTCGCGCAGCTGAGACCGTCCGGAGATCCTGAGCCTGCACCTCCAGAAGGTAAGATAGACCTTCGGGAACGGTTCATTGTTTCAGTGAACGGTGCAGGCCTCTAAGCCCACCGAGGAGACGGCGCCGAAACGGAATTGCGCACCACCAGATCGGGCCTCAGGAAGATTTCCGTTTCGGCGGGGCGCCGGTCGGAGAGAAGCTCCAGCAGAAGCGCCATGGCGTGTTTGCCGATCAGGGTGCGCGGCTGACGGATCGTGGTCAGGGCCGGCGTCATGAATGTCGCCTGAGGCACGTCGTCGAATCCTGTCACCGAGAAATCGCGCGGTATGTCATAGCCGCGTGCCTTCAGCCCGATCATCACTCCGAGTGCCGTCTGATCGTTGACGCACATGAATGCCGTCGGCAGCGTGTCGCGAACGAAGAGCCGCTCGACGGCAGCCCTGCCGCTCTCGAGCGTGCCATCGCCCTCCTGGACCAGCCTAAGTTCCGCCGGCACCTCCGCCGCATCGAGGCCCGCATCATAGCCGGAGCGGCGCCGCTTATAGGCAAGACGGGTTCGCGAATCGCCGATGAAAGCGATCTTGCGATGGCCTTCGGCGATGAGGAGATCGACCACCTTGCGGGCGCCCTCGACATCGTCGACACCCACATAGGGTATGCCGCCGTTGAAGACGGGCTCGAAGATGCCGACGCTCGGCGGCAGCCGCGCCGCTATCGTCTCGTGGCCGAAGGGCAGGATGCCGGTAAAGAGGATCAGACCCGCCGCCTGGTTGGAGTTAAGAAACTTCAGATATTCGACCGCGCGCTGGGCGTCGTTCTGGGTATGGCCGATCAGCACGCCGTAGCCGTGCGACCGTGCCTCGTTTTCGAGGCCGACCAGAATACTAGAAAAGTTCGGATCGCCGATATCAGGAGCGACGACCAGGATCATGTTCGAGCGGCCGAGGCGCAGGCTGCGTGCCATGGCATTGGTGGTGTAACCGGTGATCGCGATCGCCTGGTTGACCTTCAGCCGCGTGGATTTCGCAACCTTCTCCGGGTTGTGGATTGCCCGCGATACCGTCGCGATCGAAACTTCAGCGATCCTAGCGACGTCTTCGATGGTTGCGGGCGTGGAATCCGACACTGCGCTCTGCCTTGCGTCTCCCTACTGCATGTTTCCCCAGATCCCGATTCAAGGATAAAACAAGCAGCCAATTCAATCTGCTGCGGCCTTTGCGTGTCCGATAAGAACGCGCGGCGCTGTACACGGCGGGACACTACACACACCGCGGGCAACGTCAAAGGTGACCGGGCAAATTCCTGTGTATGTCTTTATGTAAACCTTTACATCGAGAGTGTAAAGGTTTACATGACGTCCGTTGGCGGTCGGGAGCCGCAAGGGGGAAATCGATGAATCCGGAGACGGTCGACGCCGCGCGCGTCGTGCTGGAGGCACGGCGGATCAGCAAGTCGTTCAGCGGCGTGCAGGTGCTCTTCAGTGTCAATTTCGAGCTTCGCGCCGGCGAAATCCACGCCCTGATGGGCGAGAACGGCGCCGGCAAGTCGACGCTCGTCAAGATTCTCTCAGGTTTCGAGCAGCCGTCCTCGGGCGAGGTCCTGCTCGACGGCCAGCCGGTAACGCTTCCTGCTAACGGTGCGGCCGAAGCGCTGGGCATCGTCATCATCCACCAGGAATTCAATCTTGCCGAACACCTGACTGTTGCCGAAAGCCTGTTTCTCGGTCGCGAGGTGACGCGTTTCGGCGTGCTCGACCGCAAGTATATGCGCGCGGAGACGCGCCGGGTTCTCGATCTGCTTGGCTGTCATGTGGACGCGAACGCGCTGATCGGCAGTCTTTCCATTGCCGAAAAGCAGATGGTCGAGATCGCCAAGGCCATCAGCCGCGACGCGCGGATCGTCTTCATGGACGAGCCCACGGCCGTTCTATCCCGCGAGGAGACCAACTTCCTTTTCCGGCAGGTCCGCAAGCTGCGCGACCGGGGCACGAGCTTCGTCTTCGTGTCGCACAAGCTCGACGAAGTCATCGAACTGACCGACCGCGTGACGGTACTGCGCGACGGGCAGTGGGTGAAGACTGCCGCGACTTCGATGCTCGACGGCGAGTCGATCGCGCAGCTCATGGTCGGCCGCGAAATGTCGAGCCTCTTTCCCGCCAAGAAAGAGCCGAACGTCGACGAAGAGGTCGTGCTGCGTGTCGACGCCGTCTCGACCGACTATGTCCAGGACGCCCGCTTCGAGGTGCGCAAAGGCGAAATCCTCGGCTTTTCGGGTATGATCGGCTCCGGCCGCACCGAACTCATGGAGGCGGTCGCCGGCCTCAGGCCCCGCCTGTCGGGCGAGGTGACGATCCGTGGAGAGACCGTGCCCTCCGGCGACGTGCACGCGGCCAACCGGCGCGGTCTTGCCTACATGACCAAGGACCGCAAGGCGAAGGGCCTGCTGCTCAATTCCGGCATGACGGCGAACCTGACCTTGCAGTCGCTCGGCCGGCATGCCCGCATCGGCTATCTCAGCCCGGCGAGCGAGGCGGCTGCGCTCAAAAGAGCCCGCCGCCGCTTCGACATCCGCGTGCGCGACGGCAACGTCGTCGCCAGGCGCATGTCCGGCGGCAACCAGCAGAAGCTGCTGCTCGCCAAGGTGATGGAAACGGAACCGGACATCATCATCATCGACGAGCCTACACGCGGCATCGACGTCGGCACCAAGCAGCAGATCTATCATTTCATCTCGGCGCTCGCGCGCGACGGCCGCTCGATCATCGTCGTCTCTTCCGAAATGCCTGAGGTCATCGGGCTTTGCACCAGGGTCGCGGTGATGCGCGAGGGACGCATCGTCGGCATGCTCGAAGGAGACGAGATCTCCGAGCAGGAGATCATGCGCTACGCAGCCGGGCTGAAGAAAATGGCTGCGGCCTGACCGGCTTGGACGCGCGGCGAAGGCAGGCACAGGAAAAGGAATTCCCCCGGGCTCCGGGGCGGGAGGTTGATCTGGACATGAGCGTGAACGAGGAAAGCATCCAAAGCACAACACACCGCCGGACCTGGCGGGACGTCGATCTCAGGGCCGTGGCGCCGTTTGCCGCGCTTGCACTGCTGTTGATCGTCGGTGCCATGGTCAACCCCAACTTCATCAGTCTCAACAACCTCGCCAACGTCGCCACCCGCAGCGCCTTCATCGCCATCATCGCGGTGGGCGCCACCTTCGTCATTTCCGCAGGCGACCTCGACCTTTCCGTCGGCTCGATGGTCGCCTTCGTCGCAAGCCTGATGATCCTGTTCATGAATTCCGGCGTGATCGCCGATCCGGCACTGATGCTCACGGCCGCAGTCCTTTTTGCGGTCGTCGCCGGTAGCGTCTGCGGGCTCGCCAACGGGCTGATCACCACGGTCGGCAGAATCGAGCCCTTCATCGCGACGCTCGGCACGATGGGCATCTATCGCGGCCTTACCACCTGGCTGTCGCAAGGCGGCGCCATCACCCTGCGCGAGCCGGAATTACAGGAGCTCTATCGCCCGGCCTATTTCGGCAGCATTCTCGGCATGCCGGTGCCGATCGCGATCATCCTCGCGGTCACCGCCGTCGCCGCCTTCATCCTTTATCGCACGCGTTACGGCCGGCACGTGGTCGCGGTCGGCTCCAACAGCGACGTGGCCCGTTATTCCGGCATCGCCGTCAACCGCGTGCGCACCATCGCCTTCGTCATCCAGGGACTCTGCGTCGCCGTCGCCGTGCTGCTCTACGTGCCGCGCCTCGGCTCCACCTCGGCCACGACCGGCATCCTCTGGGAACTGCAGGCCATCACCGCCGTAGTCGTCGGCGGAACGGCGCTCAAGGGCGGCGCGGGCCGCGTCTGGGGCACGATCTGCGGTGCCTTCATTCTCGAATTGGTCGGAAACATCATGCTCTTGTCGAACTTCATCAGCGAATACCTGATCGGCGCGATGCAAGGTGCGATCATCATCATCGCGATGCTTGTCCAGCGCTCGCTGGTACGCAAATCGTGACCAGGCCGGATCTAGGGCGATCCGGCCACATCAACCACGACCTAGAATTATTGGGAGGAAGACGCATGCGAAAGGGATTAATGGGCTTTGCCGCCGTCGCGATGATGGCACTGACGAGTGCAGCCCATGCACAAGACAAGAACGTCACGATCGGCGTGTCGATCCCGGCGGCCGACCATGGCTGGACCGCCGGTGTCGTGTTCCATGCCGAGCGCGTTGCCAAGCTGCTCATGGAACAGCATCCGGGCCTCAACGTCATCGTCAAGACCTCGCCGGACCCGGCGAGCCAGGCCAACGCCGTGCAGGACCTCGAAACGCAGGGGATCGACGCCCTCGTGATCCTGCCGACCGACCCCGATCCGCTGGTCAACGCCATCAAGGAAGTCAAGGGCAAGGGCACCTTCGTCGCCTTGGTGGACCGCGCGCCTTCGACCAACGACAACAGCGTGCGTGACCTCTATGTCGCCGGTAACAACCCGGCACTCGGCCAGGTCGCCGGCGAATACATCAAGGCCACAACTCCGGAAGCCAAGGTGGTCGTCATTCGCGGCCTGCCGATCCCGATCGACCAGCAGCGTCAGGACGGCTTCGACAAGGGCATCGCCGGCTCCAAGGTCGAAATCCTGGACCGCCAATACGGCAACTGGAATCGCGATGACGCCTTTAAGGTTATGCAAGACTACCTGACCAAGTATCCGCAGATCGACGTCGTTTGGTGCCAGGATGACGACATGGCCGTCGGCGTGCTGCAGGCGATCGACCAGGCCAAGCGCACCGACATCCAGTATGTGGTCGCCGGAGCCGGTTCGAAGGACATGATCAAGAAGGTCATGGACGGCGACAAGATGATCCCGGTCGACGTGCTCTATCCGCCGGCAATGGTCGGCACCGCACTTGAAATGACCGTTGCCAACTTCTACGGCCAGGTCCCGGTTCGCGGCACCTACACGATCGATGCGACGCTGGTGACCAAGGAAAACGCCAAGGACTTCTATTTCCCCGACTCGCCGTTCTGATCGGACGCCGGAGCTAGTGAAGATACGGCCTGCCTGAGGCTTTCCTCGGGCGGGCCGTTTGATGGCCTTTATACAACGGGCTACCCCCTCTGCCCTGCCGGGCATCTCCCCCGCAAGGGCCCCGCAAGGGGGGAGATTGACAAGGGGCGAACTCCCGCTCCCTCGATGTGCCTTCGTTTCGGCGCGTGCTGGCTTAACTCGAGGCACCGCTTTGCTTCTGGCCGATCTCCCCCCTTGCGGGGAGATGCCCGGCAGGGCAGAGGGAGTGACCGTGGGCACTCCCGCCGCCGACCCGATATGCCGCGCCACCGCTCACCCCGCCGGAAACGACGCCACCACCTTTAACCCGCGACCGCCGTCACCCTCCTCCAGCCGCATGGTCCCGCCGTAAAGCGCGGCGATTTCCTCGACGATCGGCAGGCCGAGTCCGGTACCGGGGGCTTCCTCGCCGCCGCGCCGGAAACGCTTGAGCGCCGCCTCGCGCAGCTCCGGCGGAATGCCCGGGCCGTTATCCTCCACTTCCAGCAGGACCGAGTGGTCTCGGCTCTCGACGCGCACGGTCACCTCCGCCCCGCGGCCGGCATAAAGCAACGCATTGCCGATGAGGTTCTTCAGGAGTTCGCCGACAAGCAGAGGCTCGGCGCGGATCCAGTGCTCGCCCTCGCCGGCAAAGCCGAGGTCAATGCCGGCTTCGCCCGCCGCCGGCACGTGGTCCGCCGTCACGGCGCGGGCAAGCCCGCCGAGCTCGACCCGCTCCAATCCCCGTGCCTCGTCTCTGCCCGCGGCATCGATCTTCGCCATCAGCAGCAGTTGAGCGAGAATGCGCTCGGCATTGGCGACGGCTTCGTCCGCCTTCATCGCCGCCGCCCGGGTTTCTTCGATCGTCGTCGCCCGCTGCGCAAGCGCAAGCTGCGTGCGGATGATCGCGAGCGGAGTCCTGAGCTGATGGCTGGCATTGCCGGTGAAGTGCCGCAGCGCATCGAGGGCCGATTGCAGGCGGACCATGAAAGAGTTCACGGTATCGACGAGCCCCTGGACTTCGTTCGGCACCTGCTCGCGGATCGGATGCAGATCGTCCGGACTGCGCTCCGCGATCGCATCGCCAAGCCGATAGAGCGGCCTCAAGGAAAAGGTGACGGCGACCCAGACGATCATCGCCGCGCCGGCGATCATCAGCCCAAGGCGCAGGGCCGAGCGGATAATGATGGTCTGCGCGAGCTGGCGCCGGGCGATCGTCGTCTCGGCGACGGTGACGACGAAGGGAACGGAATTGACCCCGGTCGAGGCGGAGCGTCTGAGTGCTGCGACGCGGATAGGTTCGCCGCGAAAGACGGCATCTGCGAAGCTCGTCGATTGACCGGTGCTTTCGGAGAGCGAAGGCAGGGTCTGATAACCGGTGATGAACTCGCCGGGCGGGCCGTCCACCCGATAAAACACCCGGTCCTGCGCCGCGGATGTCAGCATCTCGAGCGCGACATAGGGGATATCGACCTGCAACGAACCGTCTTCGGCCACGACCACGCGCTCGGCGATCGCCAACGCCGATCCGGCAAGCACGCGGTCCGAGACGGCATTCGCCGTCTTGATGGCTTCCCGGTAGGTATCCGCCAGTGCGACGACGCCGATCACCGCTGTCGAGATCAGGAGCCAGCCGAGCAGCCTGCGCCGCAGCGAATAGACGACCTTTCTCATTCCGGGGACGGCCTTCATTCGGGACCGGCCGACTTGTCGAGATAATACCCGATGCCGCGGGCGGTGCGGACGGTCAACCCGAAGGGCGCCAGCCGCTTGCGCAGCCGGCTCACATATTGCTCGATCGCATTGGGACTCAGATCGTCGTCCAGGCCCGTCAGCGATTGCACGATCGCGTCCTTGGCGACGACCTTTCCGGCGCGCATGAACAAAAGCTCGAGAAGACCGAGTTCGCGCGCCGGAATTTCGATCGGCATGCCTGCCGAGGAGAAACTCCGCGAGGTGAGGTCGAGCGAGACATTGCCATAGCTGACGACGGAGGCTCGCAACCCCGCCTGCCGGCGCAACAGGACCCGCACCCGCGCCTCGAACTCGCCGATATCGAAAGGCTTGATCAAATAATCGTCGGCGCCGAGGTCGAGTCCCTTGACCCTCTCCTCGGGCGTGCCGCGCGCCGTCAAGATGAGAACCGCCGCGCGGTTTTGGCGTGCCCGCATGGCACGCAGCACGTCCAGTCCATCCATCTCCGGCAGGTTCAAATCGAGGATCACCAGATCGAAGCTTTCGGCCGCGGCAACCGCATGCGCAGACGCCCCGTCGCTCACGACGTCGACGGCATAGCCGCTGCCCCGCAGAAGCGTCGAAAGACCCTCTGCCAGGGCCCGATTGTCCTCAACCAGCAAGATACGCAATATCGCCTCTCCCCGGGATCACTCTATCGGTCGCGAGCTTGCTTGTGAACGGCAGCGCTCTCAGGCATTGTGAATTCATGCGGTTCTTGATTTCTTTCGGTTTTTTGTTCCTGTCGGGCGCGCTCGCCGAGGCCGCGCCCACGTTCTTCCCGGCGCTCTCCGGTGACGGCGCCGCACCGGTCCTGACCGTCTATTCCTCGCTTGACGAACCCTTGGCGAGACCGATGATCGACGGCTTCCAGAAGGCCAATCCGGATGTCGCGGTCCGCTACGAGGACATGCTGACCGGCGAGATCTACGACAGGATCGTCAAGGAGACCGATGCCGGCGAGAAGACCGCCGATTTCGCCTTTTCCTCCGCCATGGACCTGCAGGTCAAGCTCAGCAATGACGGTTATGCGCAACGCAGCGACCTGCCGATGAGCGGACTCTGGCCGGCCTGGGCGAACTGGCGCAACACGGCTTACGCGCTCACCTTCGAGCCGGCCGTCTTCGTCTACCACAAGCCGAGCTTCAGGAACGAGCGGCCGCCGGCCACGCGGGCCGAATTCGTCGACTATCTCAAACGGAAGGGAAACGCCGTCTTCGGCCGCATCGGCACCTACGATATCGAACGCTCCGGAGTCGGCTTCCTCTTCATGTCGCGCGACCAGGAGCAATTCGGCGACATCTGGACGGTGATCCGCACGATGGGGGCGGCCGGAGTGAAGCTTTATTCGACCAGTCAGGCAATCCTGGAGAGGATTTCGGACGGGCGCTTCGTGCTCGGGTACAACATCCTCGGTTCCTATGCGGCCGACTGGGCATCGCGGCATCCGGATGTCGGCATCATACTCCCGAAGGACTATACGGTGGTCATGTCGCGCATCGGGCTGGTGCCGCAGGCGGCAGCCGCCCCGGAACTCGGCCGCCGCTATCTCGAATTCTTCATGTCGAAGGAGGGCCAGACGATCATGGCACGCGAGTTGCAGATCCCGGCGGTCAGTCCCGAAGTCGCCGGCGAGAACACCGCGAACACCATGAGGGAAATGCTCGGAGGTCAGTTGAAACCCGTACCGGTCAGTCCCGGACTGATGGTCTATCTTGACCAGGTCAAGCGGGCGAGGCTGATTGCCCGCTGGAACGAGATGCTGCGCCTGCAGTGAACAATAGGCAGGCAAACAAGTCATTTACGCGAAGCGGACTTGATGTCAGGTTAATGTCAGCTTTCTATGTTGCTTAAGGTCGCCGGCGAACCGTGGAGGCGGACCGCCGGCAGCGTATCGGGAGGATTCACCAGTCCGGTCTAAGGTCGCCGTCGATGTCGACCAGCCGCTTCTCCCCTTCGCGAACGATAATCAACGTGCGCGTGACGAAGCGCGCCTCACGGAGGACCGACCTTGAAACACTTCTTCCTCGCATCCATTCTCGCCGGCGCAATTGCTCTGCCGGCCTATGCCGCCGACTACACGATCATCGCGCCGGCCAATCCCGGCGGCGGCTGGGACCAGACCGCCCGCTCGCTGCAGACCGTCATGCAGCAGGAGGGCATTTCCGGCAACGTGCAGGTCCAGAACGTTCCGGGCGCCGGCGGCACGATCGGCCTTGCCCAGTTCGCCAGCCAGCAGAAGGGCAACCCGAACGCGCTCCTCGTCGGCGGTTACGTGATGGTCGGCGCCATACTCACCAACAACTCGCCGGTTACCCTCAAGGACGTGACGCCGATCGCGCGGCTTACGGGCGAATACGAGGCGATCGTCGTTCCCGCCGCCTCCGAGATCCAGACGATGAAAGACCTCGTCGAGGCGCTGAAGAAGGATCCGGGCGCGGTTTCCTGGGCAGGCGGCTCGGCCGGCGGCACCGACCACATCGCGGTCGGCCTGATCGCCAAGGCCGCCGGTGTCGATCCGACCAAGATCAACTACATCGCCTATTCCGGCGGCGGCGAGGCGCTTGCCGCGATCCTCGGCAACCAGGTAACCGCCGGCATTTCCGGTTACGGTGAATTCGAGTCCCAGGTGAAGGCCGGAACGCTCCGCCTGCTCGCCGTCTCCAGCGCCGAGCGCCTCGAGGGTATCGACGCGCCGACGCTGAAGGAATCCGGCGTCGACGTTGTCGTCGAAAACTGGCGCATGGTCGCCGCTGCCCCGGGCCTCACGGAAGAACAGAAGGCCGCAGTCTCCGCCGACATCGAGAAGCTTGCCAAATCCGTAGGCTGGCAGGAAGTGCTGAAGACCAAAGGCTGGCAGGACACCTATCTCGCCGGCGCCGCCTTCGACGAGCAGCTCGCCAAGGACATTTCCGCCACGGAAACCGTCCTGAAGGACATCGGACTGGTCAAATGAACAAGGGCAACAACCCTTCCGCCGACACGCGCCGCCCCGACCGGGCGGCGCTGGTCATCGCCGCCGTTCTGGCAGCAATCGCCGGTGTGATCTTCTGGGACGTGTCGCGCCTGAGCGGCCTTGCCGGCTACTCGCAAGTCGGGCCAATGACAGTGCCCTATGCGATCGCCTGCTGTCTCATCGCGCTTGCGGTCTGGACGGCGGTCGAAGCCTGGCGGGGCGACTTTCCCGAACGTGAGCACCAGCGCGCGGGTCCGGTTGTCTGGATCGTCGCCGGGCTTGCGGCGCAGATGCTGCTCTTGAACACGCTCGGCTTCTCGATCGCGACCGGTATTCTCTTCGCCCTCACGGCCCGCGGCTTCGGCAAACGCAAATTATGGCTGACCGTGCCGATCGGCATCGTGTTCAGTTTCATCGTCTGGGCTATCTTCGCCAAGCTCCTGCAATTGTCGCTGCCCGCAGGGCCGCTTGAACGCCTGTTCTTCTAGAGCGGAATGAGAAAAAGTGCGTGCGGTCTGCCGCCCGCGTCCCGCTCTTAACCTATCAGATCGATCACGTTCATGATTTTAGGTCGATCCTAGCGCCGTGATCTAAAGAGGCCGACGACATGGGTACTTTCGATTTCCTGTTGCAGGGGCTGCTGGTCGCTGCCCAGCCGATGAACCTTCTCTACGCACTCATCGGCGTAACGCTCGGCACCGCCGTGGGCGTGCTGCCCGGCATCGGCCCCGCATTGACCGTCGCACTGCTCCTGCCGGTCACCTATCAGCTCGATCCGGCCGGGTCGCTCATCATGTTCGCCGGCATCTATTATGGCGGCATGTATGGGGGTTCGACCACGTCGATCCTGCTCAACACCCCCGGCGAAAGCGCCTCGATCGTCACCGCGCTCGAGGGCAACAAGATGGCGCGCGCCGGCCGCGGCGGTCCGGCGCTTGCCACGGCAGCCATCGGCTCCTTCGTCGCCGGCCTCATCGCCACGCTCGGATTGGCCTTTATTGCGCCCTACATCGTCAAGCTGGCGCTCGTCTTCGGCCCGCGCGAATATTTCGCGCTGATGGTGCTCGCCTTCGTCACCGTCTCCTCCGCTTTCGGCGACTCGACGCTTCGGGGGCTCACCTCGCTCTTCATCGGCCTGACCCTTGCCTGTATCGGCATCGACCAACTGACCGGCCAGGCGCGCCTCTCCTTCGGCGTGCCCGACCTCCTCGACGGCATCGAGGTGACGACTCTCGCCGTCGCCATGTTCGCGATCGGCGAGACGCTGTTCATCGCCGCGCAAGGCGACCGCGGCCCGGACAAGGTGGAAGCGGTCAGGGGCTCGGTCTGGATGAGCGCCACGGATTGGGCGCGCTCCTGGAAGCCGTGGCTGCGCGGCACCTTCATCGGCTTTCCCATCGGCGCCATGCCGGCCGGGGGCGCCGAGATCGGCACTTTCCTCTCCTATGCAGCGGAGAAGCGACTGACCAAACATCCGGAGGAATTCGGCAACGGCGCCATCGAAGGCGTGGCTGGCCCGGAAGCCGCCAACAACGCATCCGCTGCGGGCACGTTGGTGCCGCTCCTGACGCTCGGCCTGCCGACCACGGCGACGGCTGCGATCATGCTCGCCGGTTTCCAGCAATACGGGCTGCAGCCGGGACCGCTGCTTTTCGCCACCAATCCCCAGCTGGTCTGGGGTCTGATCGCCAGCCTCCTCATCGCCAATTTCATGCTGCTCGTCCTCAACCTGCCCCTGATCGGGCTCTGGGTGAAGCTATTGACGATCCCGAAGCCTTGGCTCTACGCGGGCATCCTGCTCTTCGCGACGCTCGGCACCATCGGCGCCAATCCGTCGGTCTTCGAGCTCGGCATGCTGCTGGCCTTCGGCCTTCTGGGCTACGTCATGCGCGTCTTCGGCTATCCGATCGCGCCGGTGGTCGTCGGGCTGATCCTCGGGCCGCTCGCCGAGCAGCAGCTCCGCAGGGCACTCTCGATCAGCCAGGGCGACATCACCGTGCTCTTCACGTCGCCGATCGCGGCCGTGCTCCTGGTGATCGCCGCGCTCGCGCTGGTTGTGCCGCTGATCCTGAGGGCCCGCGGCCGCGGCGAAGTGCTCGCACAACTCGCCGCCAGCGAAGACTGAGCGGCTTCTCACGATTTGGCAGGTCGGTTACCGCCGTTCGGGCCTGCTTTCGCTGCATGGCTGGGCTGAGGTTTTGTGTATTGCAAAACAACCCTGCCGGGCCCATCTTTTGCTCATCGAATAGAAAACGAAAGCGAGCAAGAGATGACCAGCAAGAACCGCATGGGCTTCATCGGCCGCGCCTTCGCCGTGCTCGGCGCCGCAACCGCTGCTGCCGCCGCCGTTGAAGGGCATCGCCGTCCCAAAGCACAGGATCTCCGCACCCTCGGCATCGATCCGGCAGCCTTCCCGGACAACCGCCGGGGCTGACCTGCCGGGCGTCCAAGCCCCAAGCCGGAACAGGATCGCGTCGCCATAAGGCGACTCCCCCTCCGCTTGGGAACTGTCTTCCCGCTGCGACCGTCAGCCGAACGGCTTCAGCTTCAACCGGCTGCGATGATCCTCCGGCCCGTTACGCCCGGCCGGGCACACTCCGCGGAAATACGACTTCTGCCACTTTTCCCGTACCGCATCGGAGTTCGGATCGTTCAGCCCCCTATTGAAGCTGTTCCGGCTGCCCAACCACGCTTTATACTCGCCTTCGAGCTCCGGATTTTCCGACAGTTTGCGCATTTCCGGCGTGACGGCCTCGAGCCCGCCGCGCGAAACAGGAAAGATGTGACAGATCGGCTCGCCCGCTTCGAACGGGCGCCTAGTGCCCTGCCCGGGTGAACCGCCAGTTCATGGTGAATGTGTAGGGCGACCAATCCGTCTCGATGATACCGTCAGCGCTGCGATGCCGTCCTTCGGCCTGTTCAACGGTCCCGTCACGAATAGGTCGGTTCCGCTGTCCGTCTTGAACAGGCAGGGCATGTGAAAGGTCAGCGTACCGCTTCCGAAGTGGCTGACGGCCGGCGCATGCGTGACCGGATCCGGTCGGTTGCGAACGGCATTCTCCCGTTCGCCTCCGTCCCACACCGCGGAAAACCGGCCGCATTCAGAATTTCCCACCCATGCGCATTCGCGATATTCAAGGGCAGGCAGCGATAGGCAAAGCGCTGGTTTGTCCCGTTCATCCACTCCCGCTCCAGGGGAGCGGGGCGGATGGTCATCTCATGTCCGTCGATCACATAGACCCCGGTCCGAGCATCCATCCATTGTCGAACCTGAACGGGTAACCCGCCTCGACGGAAAAGGCGACAGAGTTCCCGGATGTGTCGGCCCCGATGCCCCGGTCGGAGCTCAAGCCCCCATGAGCCATGAGTACATTCCTATACTGTCCACATACCAGCCGTCCTCGCCGATATGGGTCCAATAGGCGCCGATCGAACTCGCATGGAGGTCGATCGAGCCCACCTCGAACTGCAGTCTCCCGAGAGTATTGCCTCCGTTCGAGCCCGAAGTGCCGGTATAGGCATCGAACAGCCCAACACGATCCTGGCTTCCGTCGTCGTGCAGGGCGCCGATCAGGTCCTGACCGGCTTGAAGTCCCCATAGATCTCCCGAGAAGGAATGGGAATTCGCAAATAAAAATGGCGCCGGCAAACTGGCCGGCGCCACGAAGATTTTACGGTCCCGCGCGCTTTAAGGTCAAGCGGACGTCCGGCAAGAAATCAAGCGACCTTGGCAACCGCCGTCGGCACGCTCGAGATCGTCTTCAGGATGACCGAAGCGATCTGGTAGGGGTCGCCCTGGGAGTTCGGGCGGCGATCTTCGAGATAGCCGCGATAGCCGTTGTTGACGAAGCTGTGCGGAACGCGAATGGAGGCGCCGCGGTCGGCCACGCCGTAGCTGAACTTGTCCCACGGCGCCGTCTCGTGCTTGCCGGTCAGGCGCAAGTGGTTGTCCGGGCCATAGACGTTGATGTGGTCGTGCAGGTTCTTCTCGAAGGCTGCCATCAGCGCTTCGAAATAGTCCTTGCCGCCGACTTCGCGCAGATAGGCAGTCGAGAAGTTGGCGTGCATGCCGGAGCCGTTCCAGTCCGTGTCGCCGAGCGGCTTGCAGTGGAACTCGACGTCGATGCCGTATTTCTCTGTTAGGCGCAGCAGAAGATAGCGCGCCAGCCAGACTTCATCGGCAGCCTTCTTGGAGCCCTTGCCGAAGACCTGGAATTCCCATTGGCCCTTGGCCACTTCGGCGTTGATGCCTTCGTGGTTGATGCCCGCGGCCAGGCAGATGTCGAGATGCTCTTCGACGATCTGGCGCGCGATGTCGCCGACATTCTTGTAGCCCACGCCGGTGTAGTACGGGCCCTGCGGCGCCGGATAGCCCTGCTCCGGGAAGCCCAGCGGGCGGCCGTTCTTGTAGAAGAAGTATTCCTGCTCGAAGCCGAACCAGGCGCTTTCATCGTCGAGAACCGTTGCACGGGTATTCGACGGATGCGGCGTCTTGCCGTCCGGCATCATGACCTCGCACATGACCAATGCGCCATTCGTGCGGACCGGATCGGGATAGACGGCAACCGGCTTCAGGACGCAATCGGAGCTGCGCCCTTCGGCCTGTTGCGTCGAGCTGCCGTCGAAGCCCCAGAGGGGAAGCTGCTCGAGCGTCGGAAACGCGTCGAATTCCTTGATCTGCGTCTTCCCGCGGAGATTTGGGACGGGCGTGTAGCCATCGAGCCAGATGTACTCGAGCTTATACTTGGTCATTAGCGAATCTCTCTAACGTGGTGCTGCATGGTTTGAGCAAATCCTGCCGGGTTCAGCGCTACACACGCTCAACCGCCAGGGATCGATTACCCTGAAGCATCAAGCGTGCCAGTTGGGCGGCTGGAGAGACTCTTTTTTCGGCTTAAGGCACCGCGGCGACGCGAATCGGCGGGGACGCACCCCGCGGACGCAGCCGGAAAGAATCGTCGGCATTGCTGCGCAAAGCCCGGCATTTCTCCGCGGTTCGGGGCCGGCCTGGGTAGAAAAACATGCAGCAATTCAAATCGATACCGCGGTCTCCTCGCTTCCGGAAAGGTGGCCGGAGCCGCCTCTCCTGCGCATCCTTTTCGGCGTCCGCGGCCTGAAAATTCCTGCCCAAAAATTATTGAGCAGGCGCCGCTGCCTAAAAAATCGCACTCGCGGCCGTTGCATCAGTAAATGCGTCGGAGAATGCTCGCAATTCCGGCACGGAATTGAACGAAATTTCGGCAATTCGCGTAAATCATGTGCAAATCCCGCCTGGTTGCACTATGTTTCTCCCAGAACTCACGGGAGACCAGAGCATGGCCACAAGTCTTTACGGCAAGTCTGCGACGATCCTGAAGTTTCCGGCCGCTGTGTCGCGGAAGGCCGAGGAGCGGCGTTCCGAAGCCCAGCGCAAACTGGATCTCGCACCGTCGGACGTGTGCGCCGCCGTCGATGGCTGCTGGTATCACGAAGAAGCCCTGAGCGACGAAACAAAGCACTGAGCGGGGCGGTTATTCCCGCTCACCGTCGCCCGCCGACCTCGTCGATGTGGTGCAGCATGTCGGCCGGGTCGTCGAAAATGCGGTAGGCACCGGCTTGCCGCAGTTCCTCATGTCCGTAGCCTCCGCTCAGCAAGCCGATGGCCAAGGCACGGCAGCGCACCGCCGCCAGCATGTCCCAGATACTGTCGCCGACCACCACTGCCGTCTCGATCGGAGCGCCCAGCTGTTCGGCGGCGGCGAGAAAGAGATCCGGATCGGGCTTGGCATATTTGACGACGTCTCGTGTCACGACCGGCACTACGGCCGGATCGACGCCGAGAGCGGCGAGATTGACGGCGGCGGTCTCCATCCGCCCGCTCGTGGCGATCGCATAGGAGATCTTCGCATCGGTGAGCCACGTTAGAAGCTCGCGCGCGCCGGGCAACGGTCTTATACTGTCCGCCTGCCGCCTGTAGGCCTCGGCGTGGCGCTGACGCAATCGCGCAACCCTGTCACCGCTGATTTCCATGTTCGTTTCGCGCAGGAGCTGGTCGGTGAAGAGGCCGCCGCTCATGCCGATCTTGCGATGGATGCGCCAGACCGAAAGGTCGATCCCTTCTGCGTCGAGGGCTTCCTTCCAGGCAAGCACGTGCTGGTAGACGCTGTCGACGAGTGTGCCGTCCAGATCGAACAGGAAGACGGGTTCGATGCGCATGCTCTTTCTCCCGGTAACGGCCTTCGCGCGTCCGATCGGACGCGGGCCATGGCGCCGTCACCTGCGGAAATATGGGTCAGGTTTCGCAGCCGAACAGACAGCCTGTCTACTTTTCCTTTGCGAACCTTGATCGCGTCTGCGTGCAAGTGCAACTATCCCATCGCATGGCGGATGGTTCTCGAAATCCGGGTGAGGAAAGCCGGCCGCGAGGACGCGACGAGCTTCCATGAAAGGACCGCCTGCGCCATGCGCCGCGGTAGCAGCCCGACGGAGACGAACCAGGCTGCCAGCATGGCACGACGGCGCAGCGAGACGTTCATCTGCATGCTGGCGACGGCACCGTGAGCGGCGAGGCCGAGCCTCGAATCCGCAGCCACCGGATGGCGCCCGCCGTCCACGCAGAGGGATGCAAGACGCTCCTCCAGATGCACCGGATCGCGCAGGTTCGCTTTGGGCGAAACCGATAGACCGACATCGGCCGCCTGTTCGTTGAGGGCATGCAGCCGGTGAAAATCGTGCTCCACCCTCCAGCGCGCCCTCTGCCCGAGTTTTTCGGCGAAGACGGAATGATTGCTGCCGTGCATCCGGTAGGCGCCGAGGCAGGCTTCGAGCGACGTCACCTTTCCGTAGAGCGGGGCGAGCGTGACAAGGTAGCCGTCGGCACCCTGCCGGAACTCGGCTTCCGGAACCGGCATGATGACATCGAGAGCCGAGCGTGCAAAGGCCAGTCCGCTGGTGACCGTCGTCTGGTATCGTGCGCGGCGCGCCAGTTGCGGCGTTACGTCACCGGAGTCGAACGGGACCTCCGGAGGCGGGAAGATGTCCTTGACGCGCAGGTCCTCGTCCACGAGGTGCAGCCGGAACTGCGTCTGGGCCGTGTCGTCGCTCCATTGAGCAAGCAATTCGGAAACGGCGGCCGGGTAAAGATAGTCGTCGGCGTCGAGGAAGAGAACGATCGCCCCACGACTTGCCGCAAAGCCGGTGTTGAAAGCAGCTGCGTGACCGCCATTTTCCTCCCGCAGGCGGGCCTTGATCCGCCCGCCGTAGGACGCGATCACCTCCGCCGACCCGTCGGTCGACGCATCGTCTACGACGATGACTTCGACCTTCGCGTAGTCCTGGTCGAGGGCACTGTCGATCGCGCGGCTCAGGAACCGCGCATAATTGTAATTCGCAATGATGATGGAGACAGGAAGATGGTCTCGGATGGAATGCATCGCAGTGAACCTCGCTTTTCGGCTTTGGTCGCGGCGAACCTTCTCATGCAGGTCCTTGAGGGTGATGCCCGTCCCGAAAGCACAGCCTCTCGGGCTGCGGTGAAGACAACGGCGCAGTTGCGCCGGGGCGGGCGGCGAAGATCGTGCTCGATCCTGCGTGAGCCTCCCCAGTTTTGTGGCATTTGAGTGACCGCCGCAGCGGCGGCACGCCGTTCTGCAGCCTTACCGTGCCGATGATCGAGCCTATGCCCGGATAGGCAGCAAAGTGACCTCGGTTGACGCGCCTCCGGCGGCTGATATACCAGTTCTGCAGCCAAAATGACGCAGGGAGGAAGCCGCGTGGATGCCAGACACCCCAAATACGTGACGGTGATTGCCACGCGATTCACGGCGCGAGGCGCAACATCGCAGCCCGCGAACGCGATGCCGGTCGCAGGCAAAGGACAAGCAGGCACAGGACAAGCAGTTACAGGACAAGCAGGTCCCGGAAAAGGATGGGCCTTCTGATGCGGCTTTCGAGAAAGACGATCGACAGCCTGCCGCGCACCGTCAAAAGGCCCCATTACGACCTCGGGACAGTCACCGTCGGCATCGTCCACCTCGGCATCGGTGCCTTTCATCGCGCGCACCAGGCCGTCTACACCGATGCGCTGCTCTCCGAGGATCCGTCCTGGGGCATCTGCGGCGTCTCGCTGCGCAGCCCGGAGACGCGCGACGCGCTTCAACCGCAGGACGGGCTCTACACCCTCGCCGTCCAGGACGGCGAGGGCTCCGACCTCAGCGTGGTCGGCAGTGTCGTCGAGCTCCTTTGCGCGCCGGACGACCCGGAAGCCGTCCTTCGCCGCATGGCGGATCCCGGCACACGGATCGTGTCGCTGACGATCACCGAGAAGGGCTATTGCCATAACCCGGCAACCGGCACGCTCGACGAAGGCCACCCGGACATCGTCCACGACCTCGCAAACCCCGCGCGGCCGCGATCTGCGATCGGCTTCATCGTCGAGGCGATTTCGCGCCGCGCCGGCGCCGGAATCGCGCCCTTCACGCTGCTCTCCTGCGATAATCTTCCGGGGAATGGCCATGTCCTGAAGCGTATCGTCACGCAGTTCGCGGAAGCGCGCGATCCCGCCCTCGCCGCCGTCGTCCGCAACGTCGCGTCGCCTTCGACCATGGTGGATCGCATCGTTCCGGCCACCACCGACAGCGACCGGAGCGCGGTCGCCTCGGCAATGGGGCTCGAAGATGCCTGGCCGATCATGACCGAACCCTTCCGGCAATGGGTGATCGAGGAGGATTTCCCGCTCGGCCGCCCGGCCTGGGAAAAGGCGGGAGCGCTCTTCGTCCAAGACGTCTCCGCCTTCGAGTTCATGAAGCTCCGGCTTCTGAACGGGAGCCATTCCACGCTTGCCTATCTCGGCTATCTCGCCGGTGCCGAGACCGTGGCGGACGCCATGGCACTTCCGGGCATGGAAGCGTTGGTCGAAGGGTTGATGCGCCACGAGGTGAGCCCCACCCTTCCGGAACTTCCCGGCTTCGACCTTCCGGCCTATCGAGCCGAACTCCTTCAGCGCTTTCGCAATCCGGCGCTTCGCCACCGCACCTGGCAGATCGCCATGGACGGCTCGCAGAAGCTGCCGCAGCGCCTCCTCGGCTCGATCCGCGACCGCTTGCAGGCAGGGGCCGGCTATGACCGGCTGGCGCTCGGGGTTGGCGCCTGGATGCGCTATGCGCGCGGCCTGGACGAGGCGGGCCGTCCCATCGACGTGCGCGATCCGCATGCTGCCCGGATCGCCGCGCTTGTGCAGGGAATTGACGAGCCGGATCGCATCGTCGATGCCTTTCTGACAATGACGGACGTCTTCGGCACGGACCTTCCGGCGAGCGCCCCATTTCGCGCCGCGCTGATCAAGGCGCTGGATGGACTCCTGCGGATCGGGGCGGCGGCAACGCTGCGAAGCTTTCGGCGGTAAGGGCAAGCGAAGGAAGGCGATGTTCGATCTCAGCGGCAAGACAGCTCTGGTTACCGGCGGCGGACGCGGCCTCGGCCTGGAGATGGCGAAGGCGCTTGCCGGGGCCGGCGCCTGGACGGTGATCAACGGCCGCAACGGCCAAGGTCTTGAAGAGGCGCGCAAGCGGCTCCAAGGCGACGGCATCGAGATCGGGATTGCGGCCGGCGACATAACCCGCGACGCCCCGGCGATTATCGCCGCCGCAGTCGAAAAGACGGGCGGGCTCGACATTCTCATCCACGCGGTCGGCGAACGCGATCGCCGCGGGACGGAAGCGATGGAACCGCACGAATTTGCGGCTCTGTTGAACACCGACCTGACCGCGGCCTACGCCGTGGCAAAGACCGCCCTTCCCTATCTCAGGCGTTCCGCGGCCGGGCGGCTGATCTTCGTGACCTCGATCGCCGCCTTTGCGGCGCGGGCCGGCGATCCCGCCTATACGGCGGCGAAGGGCGGGCTCGCCGCATTGACGCGCTCGCTCGCGGTCGAACTCGGCGCCGACAATCTCACCGTCAACGCGATCGCGCCCGGCTGGTTTGCAACCGAGACCAATGCGCATCTCGCAGCCGATCCGGCGCTCAAAGCCTTCGTCGACATCCGCATTCCGCTGAAGCGCTGGGGGCGGCCGGAGGAGATCGCCCCCGCCGCCGTCTTCCTCGCCTCGCCGGCCGCGAGCTTCGTCAACGGAACCACGCTCACCGTCGACGGCGGGATGACCGTGCAGATGTGAGGACGGTGCGTGCCGGCAACCGGGGGGAGCCCTACCCCTCTTTCGCCTCCTCGTTCCCCCTGAGCAGGTGGATCAGCGCCGAGAAGTCCTCTGCCCCGTGGCCGAGCTTCTCGAAGAGGCTGTAAAGCTGCGTCGCCTGTGCACCCATCGGCGTCGCCGCGCCGCTGGCGCTGGCGGCCTGCTGCGAGAGTTTCAGGTCTTTCAGCATGAGGCTCGCGGCGAACCCCGGTTTGTAGCCGCCATTGGCAGGCGAGGTCGGAACCGGGCCGGGCACCGGGCAATAGGTCGTCAGCGACCAGCACTGGCCCGACGAGGTAGAGGCCACGTCGAAGAGCGCCTGATGCGAGAGGCCGAGCCGTTCGGCGAGCACGAAGGCCTCGCAGACCGCCGCCATGGAAACGCCGAGGATCATGTTGTTGCAGATCTTCGCCGCCTGGCCGGCGCCGGCGTCGCCGCAATGGACGATCTTCTTGCCCATGGCTTCGAGCAGGTGCTTGCCGCGCGAGAAGGCGCCCTCGCTCCCTCCGACCATGAAGGTCAGCGTAGCGGCCGCCGCGCCCGCCGTGCCGCCGGAAACCGGCGCGTCGAGCGAAGGGCAGCCGGCCTTTTCGGCAAAGCCGTGCACCTTGCGCGCGCTTTCGACATCAATCGTAGAACTGTCGATCAGAAGCGTGCCGGGATCGACGAAGCCGAGCAGTTCGTCCCACACGTAAAGGACATGCGCGCTCGCCGGCAGCATGGTGATGACGCATTCCATCTCACGCACGGCCTGGGCGATCGAGCCGGCGACCGAGACGCCCGTCTTGGCGGCGGCATTGCGCGAGGCTTCCGACAGGTCGAAGCCGGTTACCGCGTGCCCCGCCTTCACCAGATTGGCGGCCATCGGTCCGCCCATGTTGCCAAGCCCGATAAAGGCGATCTTCGTCATCGTGCCTCTCCTCCTCAACTGAATCCTGTCGCCAACTGCCCGCGCCTTATTCCTTCCCGGCGAAGAGCGGCGCGCCGTCATTCCTCCCGAAACGGGCGAGCAGATCGGGGGTAGCTTCCGAAAGCCCGACCGACCATTTCGGATTCCGGTCCTTGTCAATCACCGCGGCCCTGACGCCCTCGTAGAAATCCGGATTGGAAAGCATTCCGAGGGTCGCGGCATATTCCCGCTCGAGGCATTCGTTGAGCGTTGCGCTGGAGCGCCCTTCCCTTAAGAGCGACAGCGTCAGCTTGAGACTGATCGCCGATCGGGTCTTCAGGAGTTCGAGCGTCTCGCGCGCGAAATCCGACTCGTCCTTCTCCAGCGCCGCGAAGATCTCCTCCACGGCATTGAAGGCGAAGCAACGGTCGATGACGGACAGGTGGTCCAGCAGGGCCGATGCCGGGGGCTCGCTCGAAACGGCGCGGATCGCCGCCGAAACGTCATCGGCGGTGGCCGAACCGGAAAGCGAGGAGAGCGCGCCGAGGAGCTCGCCGATCATCTCGGAGGGAACGAAACTGTCGGCGAGCCGCGCATGGATGACCGCCGCCGCACCGATATCGCGGCCCGTCAGCCCGAGATAGGTACCGAACTCGCCGGGCGCGCGCGGCAGGAGCCAGGTCGCGCCGACATCGGTGAAATAGCCGATCCCCGTTTCCGGCATGGCAAAGCGCGTCCTCTCGGTCACGACCCGATGGCTGCCATGGGAGGAAACGCCGACGCCGCCGCCCATCACGATCCCGTCCATGATCGCGATATAGGGCTTGGAGTAGGCTGAAATTCGGCTGTTGACGATGAACTCCTCGCGCCAGAACTGCGCACCTTCCCCAGGCCGTTCGCGGCCGCTTTCGTATATCATCCGGATGTCGCCGCCGGCGCAGAGGCCCCGTTCGCCCTCGCCCGTGACAAGCACTGCGGCAATCTCCGGGTCGCGCTCGAATTCGGTCAGCGCCGCAGCGATCGCGCGGATCATCGTGCGATTGAGGCTATTCAGTGCGCGCGGACGGTTGAGCCGCAGCCTGCCGATCGCGCCCTGGCGCTCGACAATGACCTCCGGAAGCGTGGTCTGCATCTCCATCGAAAATCCTTCCTATTTCCGTCCCATGATCGCACGCGACACGATCAGCCGCATGATCTCGTTGGTACCTTCGAGTATCTGGTGCACCCTCAGGTCGCGGACAATCTTCTCGACGCCGTAGTCGGCGAGATAGCCGTAGCCGCCATGCAATTGCAGTGCGTCATTGGCGACAGAAAAGCAGCGATCTGTGACAAAACGTTTGGCCATGGCGCAGAGCTTCGTCGCCTCCGGGTCCGCCGCATCGAGGGCGCAGGCCGCCCGCCAGAGGAAGGTCCGGGCGATTTCCAGATCCGTCGCCATGTCGGCGAGGCGGAACTGCAGCGCCTGGAATTCGCCGATCGCCTTCCCGAAGGCCCGGCGTTCCTGGACATAGGCGAGCGCTTTGTCGAAAGCGGATTGCGCGCCGCCGAGCGAGGCGGCGGCGATACTGAGCCTTCCGCCATCGAGGCCGGCCATGGCGATCCTGAAGCCCTCGCCCTCGACCCCCAGGCGGTTCTCGACGGAAACGCGAACATTGTCGAGCATCACCGCCCGCGTGGGCTGGGCATGCCAGCCCATCTTCTTCTCATTGGCGCCGAAGGTGAGCCCCGGAGCGTCCTTCTCGACGACAAATGCGGAGATCCCCTTCGGCCCCTCCTCGCCCGTGCGAGCCATGACGATATAAAGGCCGGACTCGCCGGCACCGGAAATGAACTGTTTCTGGCCGGTAAGCAGATAGGCGTCACCCTCGCGCACCGCCCTTGTCTTGAGCGCGGCCGCGTCCGAGCCGGAGCCGGGCTCCGTCAGACAATAGCTCGCCAGAACGTCCATCGTGAGAAGCGGCGGAAGCAGGCGCCGGCGCTGCTCATCCGTGCCGTAGCGGTCGATCATGCCCGCGCACATGTTGTGGATCGAAACGAAGGAGGCGATCGCGGGGCAGCCGGTCGCGAGCGCCTCGATGATCATTGCCGCGTCGAGGCGGGTAAGTCCCGTTCCGCCGACGTCGTCGCGGATATAGATCCCCGCCATTCCGAGCGCAGCCGCCGCGCGCAAAGTCTCCACCGGAAAATGCTTCTGCTGGTCCCAGTCGACGGCGTGGGGCGCGATCTCGTCCCGCGCAAAATCGAGCGCCATCGTGCGGATGGCCTCCTGCTCCTCCGACAGGCGAAAATCCATATGCATGTCCTCCCTGACCCGCATAGTGATGGTGTATGGCCTAGTTACAATAAATGCCGTACAGGCACAGGCGTAAATTCTCACAGTATCTGTTCAAAAACGAACAGAGCGGGAGTTCAGCTCTCACTCAGACGATACGGCAGAGCGCCACGCATGTCATGGTCGACGATCAGCTTACGCTTGAGTGGCGGCACCGCACGGCTCGCGCATCTGGTGCGCTCGCAGATGCGGCAGGAAATTCCGATCGGATCGTAGGCGGCGCGGTTGCCGAGGTCCATGTCGTCCGCATAGACGAAGGCGTCGGCGTAGGAGATTTCACAGCCGAGCGCCAAGGCGTAACGGGGATGGGCGGCGCGGTAGCCGCCGCCGCCTTTGGTGATCTGGGTCGCAAGGCAGAGATAGCGCACGCCATCCGGCGTCTCCGCAAGCTGGCGGATGATCCGGCCGGGCGTCTCGAAGGCCTGGTGCACGTTCCAGAGCGGACAGGCCGCACCGAAACGGGCGAATTGCAGCTTGGCGGCGCTGTGGCGCTTGGTGATGTTGCCGGCCCGGTCGATCCGCGCGAAGAAGATCGGAATGCCTTTCTGCCCAGGCCGCTGCAGCGTCGAAAGCCGATGACAGACCTGCTCCAGCGAGGCACCGAAACGGGCTGCAAGAAGCTCCACGTCGTGGCGCAGATCGCGCGCGGCTTTCAGGAACGGCTGGTAGGGCAGGATCAGCGCGCCGGCGAAATAGTTCTGCAGGCCGATTCGACAGATCTCATAGGCTTCCTCGGTGCGGAAGCCGGCGCTTCCCGCGACACGGTCGATCTCCTCGCGGGCCTGCATCTGGGCGATCTGCAATGCGAGCTGGAAGTCGCGCGTCGCCGCCGGCGCGTAAGGATTGAGCGTGAGTAGGCGGGCGCGGGGATCGAAACGGCGGATCGCCTCGTCGCCCGCTGCCCCGCGCACGACACGTATCCCGTGGCGCGCTTCCAGATAGGTGGCGAGGGCCGCGTGGTTGTCGCCATCGCCGAGACCGAGCTCACCCGCGAGCGTCTCGGCAAGCGTGTCGATCTCGTGGATGTAGTTGTCGACGAAGTGGAAGAAGTCGCGCACCTCTTCATAGGGCGTCGTCTCGACGAAGGAAGCGCCGCGGCCGATCGTGTCGTCGATGCTGGCGAGCTGCTCGCTGTTGCGCCGATAGGCCTGGTGGCAGGAGATCAGCGCATGGGCGAGCCCCGGCGCATTCTGGGCGACGAGCTTCAGCTCCTGCAGGCTCGGCGAATAGGTCTCGAACAAGGGATCGCTCAGCGCCTCCGACAGCGCCGAGAGAAGCCGGTCGCTTTCGCCGGAAGAAAGCTCGGCGATGTCGATCTGGAACTTCTCCGCGAGTGCCAGCAGTACCGCCGCCGATACGGGACGCTGATTATTCTCGATCTGGTTGAGATAGCTCGTGGAGATGCCGATGCGCTCGGCGAACTGCCCCTGGGTCAGTCGCTTGCCATCCCTCAGATCCCTGACCTTGCGGCCGATATAAAGCTTGCCGATCGCCATGCTCGCAGCCCGTTTCGCAATTTTGCAATTTGCGCTTCGCAATATTGTATGTTTCACCTTTGCACATGATCGGCCGTTTTTCCATCCGGCCTTCGGCGCTATTGCGAAGGTCGGCAAGCCTCTGCACAATCAGCAAAAAACGGGAGGAGAGCGATGCGCGCGGTACTTGAACAGGTGGAAGCCCGACGGGCCGAGGCGCGGGCGGGGGGCGGCGAACGCCGCATCGCTGCGCAGCACGGCAAGGGCAAGCTGACGGCGCGCGAGCGCATCGACGTGCTTCTGGACGAGGGCTCCTTCGAAGAATACGACATGTATGTGACGCATCGCAGCGTCGATTTCGGCATGGCTGGCCAGAAGATCCCCGGCGACGGCGTCGTCACCGGCTGGGGCACGATCAACGGCCGCCAGGTCTATGTCTTCAGCCAGGACTTCACGGTCCTCGGCGGCTCGCTTTCCGAGACGCATGCCCAGAAGATCTGCAAGATCATGGACATGGCCGCGCGCAACGGTGCGCCGGTGATCGGCCTCAATGATTCCGGCGGCGCCCGCATCCAGGAGGGTGTCGCCTCGCTCGCCGGCTATGCCGAGGTCTTCCGCCGCAATGCCGAGGTTTCGGGCGTCATTCCGCAGATCTCGGTGATCATGGGCCCCTGCGCCGGCGGCGCCGTCTATTCGCCGGCGATGACCGACTTTATCTTCATGGTGCGCGACAGTTCCTACATGTTCGTGACCGGTCCCGACGTCGTGAAGACGGTCACCAATGAGATCGTCACCGCGGAAGAGCTCGGCGGCGCCCGCACGCACACGACGAAATCCTCCGTCGCCGACGGCGCCTACGAAAACGACATCGAGGCCCTCGAGCATGTGCGCCTGCTCTTCGATTTCCTGCCGCTCAACAACCGCGAGAAGCCGCCGGTCCGGCCCTTCCATGACGATCCGGGACGCCTAGAGATGCGCCTCGACAGCCTGATCCCGGACAGTGCCGCCAAGCCATACGACATGAAGGAATTGATCCTCGCCATCGCCGACGAGGCCGATTTCTTCGAACTGCAGGCAAGCTTCGCCCGCAACATCATCACCGGCTTCATCCGCATCGAGGGCCAGACGGTCGGCGTCGTCGCCAACCAGCCGATGGTTCTCGCCGGCTGCCTCGACATCGACTCCTCGCGCAAGGCCGCGCGTTTCGTCCGCTTCTGCGACGCCTTTTCTATCCCGATCCTGACGCTGGTCGACGTGCCCGGCTTCCTGCCCGGCACCGCCCAGGAATATGGCGGCGTCATCAAGCACGGCGCCAAGCTGCTCTTCGCCTATAGCCAGGCGACGGTCCCCATGGTGACGCTGATCACGCGCAAGGCCTATGGCGGCGCCTATGACGTCATGGCGTCCAAACACATCGGAGCCGACGTGAACTACGCCTGGCCGACGGCTGAGATCGCCGTGATGGGCGCCAAGGGCGCGACCGAGATTCTCTACCGTTCCGAACTCGGCGATCCCGAGAAGATCGCGGCCCGGACGAAAGAATACGAAGAGCGCTTCGCCAATCCCTTCGTCGCCGCCGAGCGAGGCTTCATAGACGAGGTGATCATGCCGCACTCCTCCCGCCGCCGCATCGCCCGCGCGTTCGCCTCCTTGCGCAACAAGCAGGTCGAGACCCGCTGGCGCAAGCACGACACCATCCCGCTTTGACGGGAGAACCCGATGGGACACATGTTCAAAAAGATCCTCATCGCCAATCGTGGTGAAATCGCCTGCCGCGTCATCCGCACCGCGAAGGCTCTCGGCATTCCGACCGTCGCCGTCTATTCGGATGCCGACCGCGACGCCATGCATGTGCGCATGGCGGACGAGGCCGTCCATATCGGCCCATCCCCATCCAGCCAATCCTACATCGTCATCGAGAATATCCTCGCGGCGATCCGCAGGACCGGGGCCGATGCCGTTCACCCCGGCTACGGCTTCCTCTCCGAAAACGCCGCCTTCGCCGAGGCTCTCGAGAAGGATGGCGTGACCTTCATCGGCCCGCCGGTCCGGGCGATCGAGGCGATGGGGGACAAGATCACCTCCAAGAAGCTCGCCGCCGAAGCGGGCGTTTTCACCGTTCCCGGCCATATGGGGCTGATCGAGGATGCGGACGAGGCCGCGCGCATCGCCGCTGAGATCGGCTTTCCGGTGATGATCAAGGCTTCCGCCGGCGGCGGCGGCAAGGGCATGCGGATCGCCTGGAACGAGCGGGAGGCACGCGAGGGTTTCCAGTCGTCGAAAAACGAGGCGAAGAGCTCCTTCGGCGACGACCGCATCTTCATCGAGAAATTCGTGACCGAGCCCCGCCACATCGAGATTCAGGTGCTCGGCGACAAGCATGGCAATATCGTCTATCTCGGCGAGCGCGAATGCTCGATCCAGCGGCGGAACCAGAAGGTCATCGAGGAGGCGCCCTCGCCCTTTCTCGACGAGAAGACGCGCCGCGCCATGGGCGAGCAGGCGGTCGCCCTGGCAAAGGCCGTCGGCTATCACTCGGCCGGCACCGTCGAATTCATCGTGGACGCCGGCCGCAACTTCTACTTTCTCGAGATGAACACCCGGCTTCAGGTCGAGCATCCCGTGACGGAACTCGTCACCGGCCTCGATCTGGTCGAGCAGATGATCCGCGTCGCGGCCGGCGCGAAATTGGCTTTCGCCCAGAAAGACGTGAAGCTCGACGGCTGGGCGATCGAAAGCAGGCTCTATGCGGAAGACCCCTACCGCAATTTCCTCCCGTCGATCGGCCGGCTGACGCGCTATCGCCCGCCCGAGGAAGGCACGCAGGCGGACGGCACCGTCATCCGCAACGACACAGGCGTCTTCGAAGGCGGCGAGATCTCGATGTATTACGATCCGATGATCGCCAAGCTCTGCACCTGGGGACCGGACCGGCTGACGGCGGTCCGGGCGATGGCGGACGCGCTCGACGCATTCGAGGTCGAGGGCATCGGTCACAACCTGCCCTTCCTCGCAGCCGTGATGCAGCAGGAGCGTTTCCATGAGGGGCGGCTGACCACCGCTTATATCGCCGAGGAATTTGCCGGCGGTTTCCACGGGGTGGCGCTGGACGATGCATCCGCACGCAAGCTCGCCGCCGTCGCGGCGACGGTCAACCAGACGCTCCAGGAGCGCGCCAGCCGCATTTCGGGCACCATCGGCAACCACCGCCGGGTCGTCGGCCATGAATGGGTGACGAGTCTCGATGGTCACGAAATTCAGGTCACATGCGAGGTTTCCGCCGACGGCACCTATGTCCGCTTTGCCGACGGGACATCCGTTTCCGTCGCAACCGACTGGGCGCCCGGCCGCACCCGCGCCGCCTTCAACATCGACAATCAGCCCATGAGCGTGAAGGTCGAGCTCGCCGGCCCGGGCATAAGGCTGCGCTGGCGCGGGATCGACGTCGTTGCACGGGTCAGAAGCCCGCGCATTGCCGAACTCGCCCGGCTGATGCCGAAGAAGCTGCCGCCGGACACCTCGAAGATGCTGCTCTGCCCGATGCCCGGGGTGGTGACATCGATCACGGTCAAGGCCGGCGAAACGGTCGAGGCCGGACAGGCGATCGCCGTCGTCGAGGCGATGAAGATGGAGAATATTCTGCGGGCGGAAAAGCGTGCGATCGTGAAGCGCGTGGCGATCGAAGCCGGCGCGAGCCTCGCGGTGGACGAGTTGATCATGGAGTTCGAGTGATGGGAGGAACTGGGCGCGTCGCCTTTCCGACTTGCCCCTCTCCTCGGGTTTAACCCGAGGACTAACCCTCTCCCCGCATGCGGGGAGAGGGGACTTCGTCAGCGCGGCAGACCCCTTCTCCCCGCTTGCGGGGAGAAGGTCCCGGCAGGGGGATGAGGGGCTGGCGCCCGGAACCGGCAGCCGGATGAGCGGCCCACCATCGCACAGAAGCTTGGAGTGGAACCAATGACCGAAAAGACCATCAAGGACTGGGAAGCCCTCGCCGAGAAGGAACTCAGGGGCTCCCCCGAAGGCCTCGTCTGGCACACGCCCGAGGGCATCGACGTCAAGCCGCTCTATACGAGCGACGACATGTCCGGCATCGGCCATCTGAACTCGCTCCCCGGCTTCGAACCGTTCGTGCGCGGCCCGCGCGCCACCATGTATGCCGGGCGGCCCTGGACTGTCAGGCAATATGCCGGCTTCTCGACGGCCGAGGCGTCCAACGCCTTCTATCGCAGGAACCTCGCCGCCGGCCAGCAGGGCGTTTCGGTCGCCTTCGATCTCGCCACGCACCGCGGCTATGACAGCGACCACCCGCGCGTCCAAGGGGATGTCGGCAAGGCCGGGGTCGCGATCGACTCGGTGGAGGACATGAAGATCCTCTTCGACGGCATCCCGCTCGACAGGATTTCCGTCTCGATGACCATGAACGGCGCGGTGATCCCGATCCTCGCCTCCTTCATCGTTGCCGGCGAGGAACAGGGCGTCAGCCGCGACAAGCTCTCCGGGACCATTCAGAACGACATCCTCAAGGAGTTCATGGTCCGCAACACCTACATCTATCCGCCGGAACCCTCGATGCGGATCGTCGCCGATATCATCGAATATACGGCGAAGGAGATGCCGAAGTTCAATTCGATCTCGATCTCCGGCTATCACATGCAGGAGGCCGGCGCGACGCTCGTGCAGGAACTCGCCTTCACCCTCGCCGACGGGCGCGAATATGTGCGTGCAGCACTCGCCAAGGGGCTCAACGTCGACGATTTCGCCGGCCGGCTCTCCTTCTTCTTCGCGATCGGCATGAACTTCTTCATGGAGGCGGCGAAGCTGCGCGCCGCGCGGCTCCTCTGGACGCGGATCATGCAGGAGTTCAAGCCCGAGAAGGCGTCCTCGCTGATGCTGCGGACCCATTGCCAGACGTCGGGCGTCTCGCTCCAGGAACAGGACCCCTACAACAACATCGTCCGCACCGCCTTCGAGGCGATGTCGGCCGTCCTCGGCGGCACGCAATCGCTGCACACCAATTCCTTCGACGAGGCGATGGCGCTTCCGACGGATTTCTCCGCCCGCATCGCCCGCAACACGCAATTGATCCTGCAGCACGAGACCGGCGTGACGAAGGTCGTCGATCCGCTTGCCGGCTCCTATTACGTCGAAAGCCTGACGAACGAGCTTGCCGAAAAGGCCTGGGCCCTGATCGAGGAAGTGGAGGCGCTGGGCGGCATGACGAAGGCAGTCAATGCCGGCCTGCCGAAGCGGCTGATCGAGGAGGCCGCGACCCGGCGCCAGGCCGCCGTCGACCGCGCCGAGGAGGTCATCGTCGGGGTCAACAAATATCGGCTCGAGAACGAGCAACCGATCGACATTCTCCAGATCGACAACGCCGCGGTTCGGACGGCACAGGTCAAGCGCATCGAGGAGACCAGGCGGCGCCGGGACTCGCAGAAGATGAAGCAAGCGCTGGACGCGCTGGCCGATGTGGCGCGCAGCGGCAAGGGCAATCTGCTCGCCGCCGCGGTCGAGGCTGCCCGGGCGCGCGCCACTGTCGGTGAAATCACCGACGCCATGCGCGAGGCTTTCGGCGATTACACTGCAATTCCTGAAGTCGTCACCGATATCTACGGCAAGGCTTATGAAGGCGATCCGGAACTCGGCGTTCTCGCCGGGCGGCTCGGCGAAGCGACGAAGCGCCTCGGCCACAAGCCGAAGATCATGGTAGCCAAGCTCGGCCAGGACGGGCACGACCGCGGCGCCAAGGTGATCGCATCCGCCTTCGGCGATATCGGCTTCGATGTCGTCGCAGGCCCCTTGTTCCAGACGCCGGAGGAAGCTGCGGATCTGGCGCTCGCCGAAGAGGTCACCGTTATCGGCGTTTCATCGCTTGCCGCCGGCCACAGGACGCTGATGCCGCAACTCGCAGAGGCACTGAAGAAGCGCGGCGGCGAGGACATCATCGTCGTCTGCGGCGGTGTCATCCCCCGGCAGGATTATGATTATCTGATGGAGAACGGCGTCGCCGCCGTCTTCGGACCCGGCACCCAGGTGCTCGACGCGGCGCGCGCCGTGCTGGACCTGATCGAAGGCAAGCGGCGAAACGTGTAAACCGGCCGAGTTCAAGTCTCAATCCGGAGCTTCATCCGGTCGGCTGCAAAGCGCGTTCGCGAATATTCGACCGGGCGGCCTTCTAGATCGGCGTTGACCGATTGCGTCTCCATGACGATCGCCCCCGGCGATAGTTTCAGAAGCGAGAGTTCCTCGGCCTCCGCGTGCCGCGCGACGATCTCCGTCGAGACCCGGACGTAGTCGTCGAGCCCATGCGCGGCAAAGGCCTTGGTGACCGAGCCGAGCCGCGCATATTCATCCGCCATCCTCGCAAAGCGCTCGGCCGGGTAGTAGCTGACCGCCGTCGAAAGCGGCCGCCCGTCGCCGCTGCTGACGGTGCTTAGCTCGATAAGAGGGGTGCCTGGGGGAACGCCAAGCGCAGTGGCGATTTCGCCGCTTGCCGGCACTTGGGCGTGCCCCAGGAGTTCGGTTCCGATTTCTCTCACCTGGCGGCCGAGACCTTGCGAGAAGCGAGTGCGCCGCGAGATCGGATAGCTCACGCGATCCTTGCGCTCGATCATCGTGCCGCGCCCCTGCACCGCGCGCACCAGACCTTCTTCCGCGAGTGCGGCCAGCGCGCTGCGGACGGTGTGGCGATTGACGCCGAATTCCGCCGCAAGGGCCGTCTCCGGCGGCACCATGCCGATGGCGTCATAGTCACCGTTGCTGATTGCGAGCCGTATCCTGTCGGCGATCTGCCGCCATAGCGCCACGCCCATCTGCCGTTCGACGACCTTCGCCATCATCTTCTTCGCCCCACTTCTTCGCCGCCAGTTTCTTAGCAAATGTCACAAGCCTGTCATTTGCGAGGGTTATGGAAAGGTATAAGATGTATAGTTGTCTAGATCAATAGACATTTTGGAGTGAGATGATGGACGCAGCGAAGACAAGTGAAGATGCAGGCGTCGCTCAGCGCCGGGAAGGCATGCGGCTTCTGGCGTGCGCGACGCTCGGCGAACTTTCCTTGGCCTGGGACGCGATCGACGACAAGCCGGAGGTCGCGCCGGTGCGCGGTCCGGAAACCGGGCTCGTCATGGTGCGCGGCAAGATCGGCGGCGGCGGCGATCCTTTCAATCTCGGCGAGGCCACCGTTTCACGCGCCACCGTGCGGCTTTCGACCGGCGAGGTCGGCCATGGGCAGCTGCTCGGCACCGACAAGGCACGCGCCCGCTTTGCCGCCATCTTCGACGCGCTTTTTCAGAGCGCTGCGCATCGCGCAAGCGTCGAGGCGCTGCACGAGCAGGTGGCCGCTCGCCTCGATGCGGAAGACCGTCGCAAGGCCGAGGAAACGGCCGCGACCCGCGTCGACTTCTTCACCATGGTCCGCGGAGAGGATTGATGACCGCCCAATCGCAAATCTATAGCGGCGCCTTCGCCGATCCCGTCTTCGAGGCGCAGTCCGTGTTCCGCAGCCTGATGGACTGCTTCGCCCGCCCGGGCACCATCGGCCGGCTGTCCACTGCTGCAGCCCCGCCGGCGCCATTCGGAGAGGCAAGCGGAGCTGTCGCGCTAACGCTCTGCGACCATGACACGCCGGTCTGGCTATCGCCGGCGCTCTCCAAATCCTCGGCGCCGAAGTGGATTGCGTTTCACACCGGCGCCGGCGTCACCGAGACGAAGGACGAGGCCCGCTTTGCCTTCTTCGAGAAGGGCGCGGCCGTGCCGGGCTTCGACCAGTTCGCCCTCGGCACGCAGGAATATCCCGACCGTTCCACCACGCTCGTCGTCGAGGTGGAAGCGCTCGAAGGCGGGCAGCCGCTCATCGGCCGGGGACCCGGAATCAAGAACGGGATCGTCATCGCACCGAAGGGTCTGCCCGACGTGTTCCTCGACCTCTGGGCCGCCAACCGGGCGATCTTTCCGCGCGGCATCGATCTCGTCCTGACGGCGCGCGAGGCAGTGCTCTGCCTGCCGCGCACCACCAAACTCGAGCGGGAGTAAGCGCATGTATGTAGCCGTCAAGGGCGGAGAAGCCGCCATTGCCAATGCTCACCGGCTGCTGGCCGACCGCCGGCGCGGCGACCGGGCGCTGCCCGCGATCACCATAGATCAGGTCGTCGAGCAGCTCGGGCTCGCGGTCGACCGCGTGATGGCCGAGGCCTCGCTTTACGACCGTGCGCTTGCGGCGCTTGCCGTGCGCCAGGCGCGCGGAGACATGATCGAGGCGATCTTCATCCTGCGCGCCTACCGCACCACCCTGCCGCGCTTCGGCTATTGCGAACCGGTCGACACCGCGAAAATGAAGGTCGAGCGGCGCGTCTCGGCGACCTACAAGGATCTGCCCGGCGGCCAGCTTCTCGGCCCCACCTTCGACTATACGCACCGCCTTCTCGACCCGTCGCTGATCGGCGAAGAACCGGTCGATGAGCCGGTGCTCAAGGAGCCGGGCGAACATGTCATGCGAGTCTCCGACATTCTCGACGGCGAAGGCCTGATCGAGGGCGACGGCCAGATGCCGGAAGGCCACGTGGCGGGCGACCTCACGCGCGAGCCGATGGAATTTCCGATGGCGCGCGATCTCCGCCTGCAGGCGCTTGCCCGTGGCGACGAAGGATTCCTGCTGGCGCTCGCCTACTCCACGCAGCGCGGCTATGGCCGCACGCACCCCTTCGTCGGCGAGGTCAGGATCGGCGAGGTCGAGGTCGAACTGGAGCTGCCGGAGCTGGGCTTTGCCGTTTCGCTCGGGGTCATCCGCGTTACCGAATGCCAGATGGTCAACCAGTTCAAGGGCTCGTCCAGGCAGCCGCCGCAATTCACCCGCGGCTACGGGCTCGTCTTCGGCCAGAGCGAGCGCAAGGCGATGTCGATGTCGCTGGTCGACCGGGCGCTCCGGACCGACGAATTCGACGAGGACATCGTCGCTCCCGCCCAGGATCAGGAGTTCGTCATCTCGCATGCCGACAACGTCCAGGCGACCGGCTTCGTCGAGCACCTGAAGCTGCCGCATTACGTCGACTTCCAGGCCGAGCTCGACCTGGTCAAGCGCATGCGCCGCGAACACGACGCCGCCCAGGCCGGCGCCAAGGACGGCATGAAGGAGGCCGCCGAATGAACGACCTCGCAACTTACAATTTCGCCTATCTGGACGAGCAGACGAAGCGGATGATCCGCCGCGCGATCCTGAAGGCGATCGCCATTCCCGGCTATCAGGTGCCCTTCGCCTCCCGCGAAATGCCGATGCCCTATGGCTGGGGTACCGGCGGAGTGCAATTGACCGCCTCCATCCTCGGGCCCGACGACGTGCTCAAAGTGATCGACCAGGGCGCTGACGACACGACGAACGCCGTTTCGATCCGCGCCTTCTTCCAGAAGGTCGCCGACGTCGCCGTCACCACGAGGACGACGGAGGCGACGATCATCCAGACGCGCCACCGCATTCCCGAGGAGCAACTGCGAGAGGGGCAGACGCTCGTCTACCAGGTGCCCATTCCGGAACCACTGCGCTTCCTCGAGCCGCGCGAAACCGAGACGCGCAAGATGCATGCGCTGGAAGAATACGGGCTCATGCATGTGAAGCTCTATGAGGACATCGCCCGCAACGGCCATATCGCCACGACCTACGCCTATCCGGTAAAGGTCGAGGGCCGTTACGTGATGGACCCCTCGCCGACGCCGAAATTCGACAATCCGAAGATGCATATGTCGGAGGCCCTCCAGCTCTTCGGCGCCGGCCGGGAGAAGCGCATCTATGCGGTGCCGCCCTATACCGAGGTCGTCAGCCTCGATTTCGAGGATCACCCCTTCGAGGTCCAGAAATTCGACAAGCCCTGCGCCCTTTGCGGCGCCGAGAACGTCTATCTCGACGAGGTGGTGCTCGACGACAAGGGCGGGCGCATGTTCGTCTGCTCCGACACCGATCATTGCGAGGATCGCCGGGCGCACGGCCATGCCGGCGCCATGCTCGCCCCCGCCGCGAAAGAAAGCCAGGAGGCTGCAGAATGAGCGCCGTGCCGCTTCTCAAAGTCAGTGACGTTTCGAAATTCTATGGAAGCCGCATCGGCTGCCGCAACGTCTCCTTCGAGCTCTATCCGGGCGAGGTGCTCGCCATCGTCGGGGAATCCGGATCGGGCAAGACCACGCTGCTCTCCTGCCTCTCGACCCGGCTGATGCCGACATCCGGCATCGTCGAATATCACATGCGCGACGGCCAATACCGGGACCTCGCGCGCATGAGCGAGGCCGAGCGGCGCTTTCTGATGCGCACCGATTGGGGCTTCGTTCACCAGAACCCGGCGGACGGGCTGAGGATGACGGTTTCGGCCGGCGCCAATGTCGGCGAGCGTTTGATGGCGGTCGGGGACCGGCACTACGGCAATATACGCGCGGCGGCAGGCGACTGGCTGAGGCGCGTGGAAATCGAAGAGGACCGGATCGACGATCAGCCGCGCGCCTTCTCCGGCGGCATGCGCCAGCGCCTGCAGATCGCCCGCAATCTGGTCACCTCGCCCCGCCTCGTCTTCATGGACGAGCCGACCGGCGGCCTCGACGTCTCGGTGCAGGCACGCCTGCTCGATCTCGTTCGCGGGCTCGTCCACGACCTCGGCCTTGCGGCGGTCATCGTCACCCACGACCTCGCCGTGGCACGCCTCCTTTCGCATCGGATGATGGTGATGAAGGACGGCGCCGTCATCGAGCAGGGTCTGACCGACCGGGTGCTCGACGATCCGCGCGAGCCCTACACGCAGCTCCTCGTTTCCTCGATTCTTCAGGTGTGACGCATTGACAATGCGCAACGGAAAGTAAAGACCATGCCAACTCCCCTCGTTGTCTCGGAAGTCGCGAAAAGCTTCACCATGCACCTTCGCGACGGCGTGCGCCTGCCGGTGGTCGCGAATGTCTCCTTCTCGGTGAAGGCCGGCGAATGCGTCGTGCTCGGCGGCCCCTCCGGCGTCGGCAAGAGCTCGATCCTCAAGATGCTCTACGGAAATTACGGCGTCGACGAAGGCCAGATCCTGGTGGAACATGACGGCCGCCTGGTGAACCTCGCGACGGCCGAGCCGCGCACCGTGCTCGAGGTGCGCCGCACGACGCTCGGCTATGTCAGCCAGTTTCTGCGTGTCGTGCCGCGCGTCTCCGCCCTCGACATCGTCGCCGAGCCCTTGCAGGCACGCGGTGTGGCGGCGACGGAAGCGCGGGAGCGCGCGGCCGAGCTGCTTTCGAGGCTCAACCTGCCGAGGGAACTCTGGGCTCTGCCGCCGGCCACCTTCTCCGGCGGCGAGCAGCAGCGGGTCAACATCGCCCGCGGTTTCATCACCGACCACAAGATCCTGCTCCTCGACGAACCGACGGCGTCGCTCGACGCGAAGAACCGCGCCGTGGTGGTGGAAATGATCGCCGGGAAGAAGGCGGCCGGCACGGCGCTGATCGGCATTTTCCATGACGAGGAGGTGCGCGAGGCGGTCGCCGATCGCATCATCGACGTCTCGGAATTCTCGCCGAGGAAATACGCCGCATGAGCCAGAAACTCGGCCCCGAACCCACCATCCATCCGACTGCGAGCGTCGTGAACTCGACCCTCGGCCGCTACACCGAAGTCCAGGAACGCTCGCGCCTCGACGAGGTCGAGTTCGGCGACTATTCCTACATCATGCAGGACGGTTCGATCTGGTGCGCGACGGTCGGCAAATTCGTCAACATCGCCGCGGCCGTGCGCATCAATGCCACCAACCACCCGACTTGGCGGGCGACGCTGCATCATTTCACCTATCGCGCACCTATGTACTGGGACGATGCGGAGCCCGACCACGATCTCTTCGCCTGGCGGCGGCAGAACCGGGTGACGATCGGCCACGACGTCTGGATCGGCCACGGCGCTACGGTCCTGCCCGGCGTGAGCGTCGGCAACGGAGCCGTGATCGGCGCCGGCGCCGTCGTCTCCAAGGACGTCGCGCCCTACACGATCGTCGGCGGGGTCCCTGCGAAACTCATCCGCGACCGCTTCACAGCCAGGATCGGCGAAGCCATGGACCGGCTCGCCTGGTGGGATTGGGATCACGCCAAGCTGCGCCACGCGCTGGACGATTTCCGGGAACTGACGGCGGAGGAGTTTCTTGTGCGGTATAGTTAGGCGCCGCGCATATGATACCCCTCATCCCGCTGCCGCGACCTTCTCCCCGTTTCGACGGGGAGAAGGGACAAGCCGCAGACCCTTAAGTCCCCTCTCCCCGCATGCGGGGAGAGGGCTAGGGTGAGGGGCAAATCCGCCGCCGCAAGCGTATCAACCCGCCGCAGCTTCCCTCAAAAACGCACCCGCGACCCGTGCCACCAGCGCCAGCGAGACCGCACCCGCATCCGGGTGGCCGATGCTCTTTTCGGCCAGCGGCCGCGCCCGGCCGAGTTTCGGGGTCAGCGCGGAGGTCGCATCGGCGGCCTCTTGTGCGGCCTTGGCCGCCGCGTTCCAGGCTTCCACAAGCGGCCTGCCGGCGGCGGATTCCCTTTCCAGCGTCGCCACGAAGGGCACCAGCGCGTCGACCAGCGTCTTGTCGCCCACCCGCGCGCGGCCGAGGCGCGTGACGCCGTCGAGTGCGAGGCGGGAGCCCTTCACGATCGCCGCGTCGCTCACCTTATCCTCATCGCTGAGGGCATTGCTCCAGGAGCGCAGAGCCAGGCCCCAGATGGCGCCCGAGGTGCCGCCGGCGCGGTCCGCCCAGGCGTCGCCCGCGGCAGCAAGTACGCTTGCAGCCCCTGCCCCCGCCACGACCGCGGTCTGTGCTGCGTCGAATGCGGCGGCAGAACCGCGGCGCATGCCCTGGCCGTGATCGCCGTCGCCGGCAAAGGCGTCGATGCGGCCGAGCTCCTCTTCCGCCTCCTTGAGCGCCTCGGCAATATTGCCGATCAGCCGGGCGATGCATTTGCCGCTTTCCTTCGAGGCGTCCGATGCAGGGCCGAAAGACTGCGGTCCGTCGGCGTCTACGATCTCGTCGGTCGCCGGTTCGGCGGCAATGATCACGCCCTTGCGCAGCACCGGCGCATCCGTGGGCGCGCGCCAGAGCGCCTCCAGCTCTTCGTCCAGCCAGAGAAGGGTGAGCGAGCAGCCCTGCATGTCGAGGCTGGTGACGAATTCGCCGCATTCGGGGTCGACGATTTCAAGACCCGCGTCATTGAGCTGTCTGGCGACCGCCGTCCAGAGCACGAAGAGTTCTTCATATTTGGTCGAGCCGAGGCCGTTCAGCACGGCGGCCACCTTCCTGGAGCCCTCGGGGCGCTCGGCAAGAAGCTTGCCGGTAAGGAGCTTTGCGAGATCGCTCGCCGTCGCGATCGTCTCCTCGCTGACGCCCGGTTCGCCGTGAATGCCGAGCCCGAGCGCCATCTGGCCCTTCGGCACGGTGAAGAGCGGGCCGGCAGCACCCGGAAGCGTGCAGCCGCCGAAGGCGACGCCGAAGGATACCGTCCGATCATTGGCATGACGCGCGAGCCGTTCGACCTCGTCGAGCGACTTGCCGGCTTCGGCTGCCGCGCCGGCAATCTTGAAGACGACGAGGTCGCCGGCAATCCCGCGGCGCTTGGCAGACGTTTCCGCGGGCGCACTCGCCACGTCGTCGGTCACCGGCAGGATGCGCACGTCGATGCCTTCGGAGCGAAGCCGTTCGGCAGCAACCCCGAAATTCAGGACGTCGCCGGCGTAATTGCCGAAGCCGAGAAGCACTCCGCCGCCCTGGTCGGCATGGCGGCAGACGCGGGCTACCGCGGCAGTCGAGGGCGAGGCAAAGACATCGCCGGCGACCGCCGCGTCGGCGAGCCCCGGCCCGACATAACCGGCAAAGGCCGGGTAATGTCCCGAGCCGCCGCCGACCACGACGGCGACCTTGCCCTTCGGCACCTTGGTCGAGCGCACGACGCCGCCCTTCACCAGGCGGACGTTGCGCTGATAGATCGCTGCGAAACCGGCGAGTGCGGTCGTGGCGAAATCTTCCGGAGCGTCAAAGATCGTGGTCATCGCTTCAATGTCCCCTTCAATGTCCTTCTTGTCGAGGCAGGATACGCCTCAGATAGTCGCGATTGGCGGCGCTGACGGAAAGGCCGTCACCGCCGTAATGCTCGCAGAGGAAGGGACTGTCGAAGCCATGCGCCAGCGCCATGCGAATTGCCGCCCGATAGTTGATCAGGCCGAATTCGAGCGGGGCCGGATGGGTGACGATGACGCCCGATGCCGGATCTTCCGTGCGGTTGTAGTTCTTGACGTGCCAGTATTTGGCAAAAGGCGCAACCTTCGCCATCATTTCCTGCCAATGTTCCACGGGCCGGTGCAGGCGGATGAGATTGCCGAGATCGGCATTGATGCCGACATTGGCGAGGCCGACCTCCTTAACGAAGCGCACGGAACTGTCAGCCGTGCCCAGATAGGTGTCCTCGTACATCTCCAGCGAAACTTCGATGCCGAGTTCTTCGGCATGGCGGCCGAGTTCGCGAACACGCGAAACCGCCAACTGCCAGGTTCCCGCGTCGTCGGGGTTCTTCACGCCGTCGACCGTCCAGAACCAGAGCACTTTCTTCTGCGCCTCCGTCAGCGGGCCGAAGAAGCCGAAGGACACGGAACCGGCGCCTACGGCGGCGGCCGCCTCGATGACCCGGTGTCCATAGGCGAGGTATTCCTCGCCATGTTCCGGGTCTATGAGGCTGCGCCGCGAGGTGGAGATCGCCGGTATCGTGAGGCCGAGAGACCGGGTCAGACCCACGAATTCATCGAGCCTTTCCGCCGAAAGATCCGCCAGCCGTATCCAGCTGTCAGTCGGGTCCAGTTCCGTGAAGCCGGCATCGACCACGTCGGCGAGCGTCGCCGCCCACTCCTCGACCGTCTGGTCCTGCACCGATCGGCCGTCCGGCAGAAGGTTGGGGTACTGGATCATCGCGGCCGCAATCGGCCAGTTGTCACGGTTCCATTTGCGCGGCGCCATGGCGGACTCCTCGGGATTGAATTGGAACTAGGGGTACCGGACGAGGCAGCCGGTCAGGCCGCCGCGTTGCCGTCGCCGCTCGAAGCGGCAACCTCGTTCTTGCGCTTGCGCAATGTGCCGATCAGCCAGAAGAAGAGCGGCGACAGAAGCAGCGCAAGGGCGACGGCCATCAGGGCGGAGACAAGGCCGTTCGACCAGAAGATGTCGAGGCTGCCGCCCGACATCAGCATCGACTGGCGGAAGGCGTCTTCCGCCTTGTCGCCGAGCACCATGGCGAGAACCAGCGGCGCCAGCGGGTAGTCGAGCTTCTTGAACACATAGCCGAGGAGACCGAAGCCGATCACCATGAAGATGTCCGAGACGGAGTTCGCGACCTGGTAGGCCCCCGAGAAGATCACCGCGACGATGATCGGTCCGATGATCGAGAACGGCACGCGCAGGATCGAGGCGTAAAGCGGCACCGTCGCGATCACGAGGAAGACGGCGACGACATTGCCGAGATACATGGAGGCGATCAGACCCCAGACGAAGTCCGGGCGATCGGTGAAGAGCATCGGGCCGGGCGTCAGGCCCCAGATCATCAACCCGCCCATCATCACCGCGGCGGTGGCGGAACCCGGGACGCCGAGCGCCAGCATCGGCAGCAGGGCCGATGTGCCGGCGGAATGGTCGGCCGTCTCCGGCGCGACGATGCCGCGCGGATCGCCCTTGCCGAACATCGACTTGTCGCGCGCCGAGCGCCGGGCGACGCCATAGCTCATGAAGGAGGCGGCGGTCGGGCCGGCCGGCGTGATCCCCATCCAGATGCCGATGATCGTCGAGCGGGCGATCGTCAGCCAGTAGCGCGGGATCTCGATCAGCGTCCTGCCGATCTCGGAGAGACGCACCCGAGCCTTGATGCCTTCGAAGCGCAGCCCCTCTTCCGTCGTCAGCAGGAGTTCGCCGATGCCGAAGAGTCCCATGACGGCAATCAGGAAGCTCACGCCCTTGATCAGTTCGGGAATGTCGAAGGTGAGCCTCAGATTGCCGGATATCGTATCCATGCCGATCGAGGCGAGCGCAAAGCCGAGCATCATCGAGACGAGCGTCTTGAAGGGCGACTGCGCGCCCATCGAGATGAAGCTCGCAAAGGCGAGGAAGTAGACGGCGAAATATTCGGGCGAGGAGAATTTGAGTGCAAAGTTCGCCACCCAGCCCGAAAGCAGCGTGATCATGACGACGCCGGCAAGCGCGCCGAGGCCGGCCGAAACGAAGGCGAGCGTGAGCGCCCGGCTCGCATGGCCGGCTCTCGCCATGGGATAGCCGTCGAATGTCGTGGCGACCGAGGAGGGCTCGCCCGGAATGTTGAAGAGGATCGACGTGGTCGAGCCGCCGAAAAGCGCGCCCCAATACATGCAGGACAGGAGGATGATCGCCGAGATCGGGTCCATGGAGAAGGTCAGCGGCAGGAGCAGCGACACACCGTTCGGCGCACCGAGGCCCGGCAGCACGCCGACGAGGATGCCGAGCGTCACGCCGACGATCATCAGCAGGATGTGGTTCCAGCTGAGGATGTGGCCGAAGCCATCGATCAGAAGACCGATATTTTCCATGTCATTCCTCCCGCAAGCACTGCACCCTTGCGGGTCAGTAGATTCCGAACCAGGCCTCGACCGGTCCCTTCAGCAGCGGAACCTGGAAGCCGATTTCGAAAACGATGAAAAAGAAGATCGAGACCCCGAGTCCTGCGGGGATCGCGATCCACCATTTGTAGCGCCCCTGGAAGAGCATCGTCGCGGCGATGTAGAGCGCCGTTCCGACATAGAGCCCCAGCCAGGCGGAAACGGCGGCGAAGGCCGCAACCGGTAGCAGGAAAGAGGCGACCACTCTGGCGCGGGCGCCGTCGAGGAAGACCTCGCCCGTACCGCGATGCTTGAAAAATGCGTGCCCGATATTGGCGAGGCTGCCGAGAACGATGAGCAGGCCGATATAGAAGGGGAAATAGCCTGCATCCGGACCCATATCTGTCCAGCCCGCACCGATGTCGAGGGAGCCGTAGCAGACAGCGATGCCGAAGGCACCGGTCAGCGCGGCGACGCCGAGTTCCACCGCAAAACGGCTGACCCCATTCGCACTTTTCTCACTCATGATCGTGACCTTTCCGAGCAGAGAATGGGCGTTCGAGAGGCCGAGGATGGATGCGGTTCTGCCCGCATCCTCTTCCCTGGGTCCCAAGCGCCCATCGACCGGTACTTAGTTGGCGAGCCAGCCTTCGCGCTTCAGCACTTCGCCGACCGTCGCGCCATCCTTTTCGATGACGGCTTTGAGTTCGTCGCCGGTCACATAGCCGGGAGACTGCGAGCTGTCGGCGAGATATTTCGCCCATTCCGGCGTCTCGGAAACCTTGCGCAGGACATCCGCATAGAACTGGACGACCTCAGGTTCGACGCCGGCCGGCAGCCAGACGGTGCGCGGCATCGAGTAGTTTTCGATCGGAATGCCGGCTTCCTTGCAGGTCGGGATATCGCTCCAGGCCTTGTCGCCGGCGACCTTGGCGTCGCTCGTGAACTTCGCGCTCTTGAAGACGCAGAGTGGCTTGATCATGCCGGCCTGCCATTGACCGAGGTTCTCGCTCGGATTGTTGACATTGGCGTCGAGGTGCTCGCCGGCAAGCTGAACGGCCGCCTCGCCGCCGCTCTTGAAGGGGATGTAGTTGATCTTGGCGCCGGTTGCGTCGTTGATCATCGAGGTCAGGATCTGGTCGGCGTCCTTGGACTGGCTGCCGCCGATCTTCAGGCCGCCTTCCTTCGCCTTGGCCACGAAATCGGCAGCCGTCGCGTAGTCCGCCTTGCCATTGACCCAAAGCACGAACTCGTCGGACGCGAGCGAGGCGACCGGCGTCAGGTCCTCGGACGTATAGGGCACCTTGGCGCGGACCGGCAGCAGGTAGGCATTGTTGGTGCCGAAGGCGAGCTTGTAGGGATCGCCCTTGTAGCCAGCCGTGTAGACGAAGCCTTCCGCGCCGCCGGCGCTGCCCTTGTTGGTGACGACGACCGGTGCCTTCATCAGCTCGTACTTGCCGATGATCGCCTGGATGGTGCGCGCGAAGATATCGGTACCGCCGCCGGGGCCGGCGGTGACGACGAATTCGACCGGGCGGTTCGGCTCGAAGGCCGATGCCGGCGCGGCAAGGCCGAAAGCGGCGGCCGCGATTACTGCGATGGAGACGGATTTTTTCATGCGTGGTCCTCCCGTTGAGTTGGATTGCGGCGCGAGACCTCCCCTCACGCCGGTATTCATCGAAAGCGTGCGAATTCAGGCAGCAGCCGAAAGCGCCCTCTTTTTCTTCGCCATGCGGGCTGCAAGCAGGATCGCCTCGCGTGTTGCGCCTATATCGGCGATACCCTTGCCGGCGATGTCGTAGGCGGTGCCGTGGGCGGGCGTGCAGAGCGGGAACGGCAGTCCGCCCATCATCGTCACACCCTTGTCGAAGCCGATGATCTTCATGGCGATCTGACCCTGATCGTGATACATGGTCATCACCGCGTTGAAGCCTTCCTTCAGCGCCCGGAGGAAGACCGTATCGGCCGGGAACGGCCCCTCGACATTAAAGCCGAGCGCCCTGGCCTTCTCGACCGCCGGCTCGATGATGTCGATCTCTTCCATGCCGAAGCTGCCGCCGTCGCCGGCATGCGGATTGAGTCCCGCAACTGCGATCTTCGCCTCCTCGTAGCCGGCATCCTTGAGGCAGGCCTGCGTCAGTTTGAGTTCGGCAAGGATCGCGTCCACCGACAGGTGGGATGCCACGTCCTTGAGCGGGATATGCGACGTCACCCGCGCGTTCCACACCTTTTCGAGAACATTGAATTCACGAACTTTTCCGGTGAAGGAAAGCACGTCGGCGACGAAGCGGATCTCGTCGTCATAGCCGGGATAGGCAAAGCGCATCGCCTTCTTGTTGAAGGGCGTGAAGCAGACGGCATCGGCCTTGCCCGCATGGGCGAGTTCGAGCGCGGTGCGGAAATTGCGTGTGGCGAAGGTGCCGCCGGCCAGCGTCGCCTCGCCGCGCACCACATCGGCCGGATCGAGATGGGCGAGATCCACGAAGACGTGGCGGGCGGTGCCGGCGTTGTCGAGCGCGTCGAGCGAAGCGGCTTCCAGATCCAGCGTGACGCCGGCCACCCGGGCGCCCTCGTCGAGGATGCGGCGATCGCCGATGGCGATGATGTGCGCCGCGTCGCGGATGTCGGAAAGGGCCAGCAGCCGCGCCGTCAGTTCCGGGCTGATTCCCGCGGGGTCGCCCATGGCCAGCGCAATCACAGGGCGCCGCTCCTTCGTTCCGTCCGCTCCTGATGTCGTCATTCGAGATGTCCTCCGCTTCATGCTTCGATGTCTCATACGTCATTCAAAATTCTGCATCAAGTCTTTTGCATTCTGTATGCAGCATTTTCTGTTGACGACGTCAGGGGCAGTCTCCATGCTTGAATGAACGGCGCTGATTCAATCGCGCATACTCAAGGGGAAGGGCCGCGCGGCGGTCCGAAGCTCAGACGAGAAAAATGAACGAAATCAAATCACTGGAGCAGCGGCCCATAGGCGGCCCGGGACCCATCCGGCGCACCGCACTGCACGACACGCTGGTCAGCCATCTGCGCGACATGATCATCGAGGGCGACCTTCCGCCAGGAACCCGTCTGCACGAGGGGCAACTGGGCGAGCAGCTCGGCGTATCGCGCACGCCGCTGCGCGAGGCGATCAAGTATCTTGCGAGCGAAGGCCTGGTGGAGCTCGTCCCGAGCCGCGGCGCCGTCGTCAAGCGCTTCAGCGCCAAGGACGTCCGGGACATGCTCACCGTGCTGCAGACCCTGGAGGAGCTCGCAGGCAGGCTTGCCTGCGAGACCGCGACGGATGCGGAGATCGCCGAAGTGCGGGCGCTCCACGACGAAATGGTGCGCCGCTACGAGGCGGGCGACCGGATGCAATATTACAAGCTCAACCAGGACATCCACTCCGCCATCGCCCGGCTTTCGGGCAATGCTGCCCTGGCCGACATGCATGCCATGCTGCAGACGCGGCTGAAGCGCATCCGCTTCATCGGCCATGAAGGCCCGGAGAAATGGGCCGCAGCGGTCGCCGAACATCAGGAAATGATCGCCGCTCTGGAAGCGCGCGACAAAGCCAGGCTATCGGAAGTGCTGGGGCTTCATCTGACGAGGGCCTGGGAGCGGGTGCGCGACGCGGTTTAGGGCGGACGCGAGGCAAAATAACCCCCTCTGACAGGCCAGAGGGGGGTATCACCCTCCGCGCCGATCACTTCACCGCCAGCAGACAGATATAGGAAAGCACCGTTACGAGCAGCCCGTGGAAGGCGAAGCTGACGCAGCGGTATTTGCCGCAGGCGATCGCCGCGAGCGCGTCTGCGTTCTCGGCGTATTGACGGAAGAGAAAGTCCTGATCGCCGGCCCCCGCTGCCCGCATGAAACCTTCCCGATGACGGGACCAGGCGCCCCAGAACAGCGTCGTCGAGGTTGCGCTCTTCCTGGGCAGGACCACGAGGATCGCCGAAACGATCGAGAAGATCGATGCAAGCGCCAGCATAGCCGAGAATACCATCGTGACGGTGCTGCCCTCCGCATAGCGCTGCCAGGCAAAGACGCTCCGCCCTTCTTGCGAAGTGACCAGAAAGGCGAACATGAAAGTGAAGATATAAGCCGCCTTCTGATCGGACGTCTTTATCTGATCGGCAAAGACGTCGTTGATCTTCCTGATGTGGTCGTAATAGGCCCCCAGCGCCGCATCCGGCCCGGCTCCTTCACTTGGAGGATCGAGCCTGTACAGATTTCCCCCTGATTCCATCCGCCACTCCCCTCTATTTCGTCTCCTCTTTATTACACTCCACCAGTAAAGAGATACGCCCAAAACTGGGCTCTTGACTTTTCCTCCCTATAAATCCACTGGATTCACTATAGCGAGGGGTATTTCGGGAATGCGGGGAAGAAGAACGGGGGCATTGCTTGCCGCGGTGACGCTTTTTGCGCCCTTGTGGGCGCTTGCCGAGCCGGTTCCGCGCCCGTCACCCGCGGCCGGCTCCGTCATTGCCCGCAAATCCGGCGAGGAGGTGCGCTTCGTCGACGTTTCCAACTGGCGGGTCGTCGACCTCGCCCAGGACCTGCTTCCCGGCGACGTGCTGCGCACCAACGCAAGGGGCGCGCTGGCCGTCCTCTTCAGAGATCACACGCAGATAAGGCTGGGGCGCAATACCGCGCTGCGCGTCAAGCAGATCGGGGCGGGCGACACGAATCTCGGGCTGGAATCGGGTACGATCTGGGCCCGCGCCGAGCGTGGCGGCGAGGGCCTGGTCATCGATACGCCGGCCGCAGCCGCCGCCATCCGCGGTACCGACTGGACGCTGACGGTCGGCGCCGACGGAAAGACTTCGCTCGTCGTCCTCGAAGGCGTCGTCGAACTCAGCAATGCCTATGGCAGCGTGACGGTGAAGCAGGGCGAAGGCGCCGTTGCCGCGATCGGCAGCGCGCCGGCGAAGATCGTGATCGTTACGCCGAAGGACCGCGAGCAGATGCTCTTTCATCTGTCGCTCCGCAATGCCTTCGTCTGGATGCCGGCCACGCCCTTCAGCGTTCCCGAGATGCGCCGCGAGCGTGCGCGCATCGAGGCCTCGCCGGCAGCATCCCGCCCGGCCGAGGAATGGCTGACGCTTGCCGAGATTTATCTTTCCCTGAATGGCCGCGACAAGGCTCAGGCCGCGCTCGCGGAAGCCGCGAGCCGGGGCCTGACCCGCTCCCAGGCGGCACGTGCCGACCTCGTCAAGGCATTGATCGCCGGTTCTTCGAACCGCTACGAAGAGGCGGCGCGTCTGTTCGCCAGGGCCGAACGCGGCCTCGACCCGAGCCGCCGTACGATCGCGGCCTATGGCGGCTATTTTGCGCGCGGGCTCGCCGATCCTGCCCGCGTGGAGGAGCCGCCGCGCAACGCAAGCGGCCGCTATGCGGGCATGGCCCGGGCCTGGACTGCCGGCTTCCGGGAAGACATCCCCGCGGCGATCGCGGTGATCAAGAAGGCCGAGCAGCAATATCCCGACGACCCGACCCTGCCCGCGGCACGCGCGCAGCTCGCCCTCCTGCTGGATGACCGCGACGAGCTTCGCGACGGTGTCGAGCGGGCGCTATCGATCGATCCAGACGACCCGACTGCGCTCGAGGCGCGCGCCCACTACCGCTATCACATCGACAACGATCTCGAGGGCGCCCTTGCTGATCTCGAAAGGGCGCTGAAAACCGCTCCGGGCTCCTCCTCCATCTGGAATTCCCTCGGACTGGTCCAGGGCGCGCGCGGCGACAACCGTGCCGCCGAGGCTGCCTTCAAGCAGGCGATTGCGCTCGATCCGCTCGATCCCGTCTCCCACGCAAACCTCGCAATACAATACATGGACGAGATGCGGATGGCCGAGGCGAAGCGGGAGATCGACGCCGCGCTTTCCGTCGATCCCTCCTTCGACGTGGCGCTGGTGGCACGCGGCCGCTATCACATGCAGAACGGCGAGGCCGACAAGGCGGTCGAAGACCTGCTCGCCGGCTCGACGGCCAATCCGGCCTACTCGAACGCACAGCTCCTGCTCGCGGCCGCGCATTACGAGAAGGGCGACCGCATTCCGGCAGCTCAGGCGCTCGACAATGCCGACAGGCTCGACCCGAACGATCCCGTCGTCGCGACGGTCAGAACCGCGATCGCGATCGACGCCTACGACGCCGACGCGGCCATTCGCAACGCTCAGGAAGCCCTGCGCCGCACCCGCGCCAAGGGCGGCGACACGGCGGCACTCGGCGCCAACCAGGAACAAGGATCGACGCTCAACGACGCCTTCCGCCTGCAGGGTTTGGATGCCTGGGGCCAATATTACGGCGACGCCGTCTTCGATCCCTTCACCGGTGCCAGCTATGTCGACCAGGCGGTCCGCGGCAGCGTCAATCCCTTCTTCAACGCCTACGATTTCGCCGCCAACGCCGTCACGAACACGGTCAATACCACGAGCTTTTCCGCTCTCATCCAGGGGCTTCTGATCGAACCGCATATGCTCGCCAGCCGCGAGCGAACGGTCAACCTGCTGCGTTCGCCCTTTTTCGAGACGGAGCTCGGCGGCGGGTTCATCGCCAATGACGATCATACCGGATGGGTCGGGGAAGCGGCCGTTCGCGGATTTACCGTCTCGCCGTTCCCGATCAGCGTCTACGGGACGTTCCAGTGGGAGGAGCCGAAGGATGTGGTCGATCTCGGAGGCGCCCGAGTGGAACGAGAGCTGCGGATAATCGGAGGCAACGGCTACGTTACGGCCAGTCCGACGCCCGATGACCGCATTGTAGTCTTCGCGAACTATTCCGATATCGAGGAGACACAGCAATTTCTGCCTGTTCCGCCTGACCTTGAGATAGGGGACGAGTCTTCCGGCCTCATTTCCGGGCTCGCATGGAGCCATACATTCGGATACCGCAACGTCGGAAACGCCGCGTTGTTTTTCAGGGAACTCCGCACCGGTGATAGCCTATCCATTCTGGATGCCAGCGGCGCTGGAGGGACCATCGATCTTGAAACGAAGGAGCGGACCTATATCGCTGCAGTGAACCACTTGTATGGAGATGGGGACCTGACGTGGCGCTATGGCGTTGAGGGCGGGAAGGTCCGGTCGGACAGTTCACCGGCCGTCTTCGACTCGTCCACGCAAGCGGTGGCGAAAGCCTATGTTGATGTCCTCTATGAAATGACCCCGGACCTCAAAGTCGAAGGCGCCCTGTTCGCCCGTTACATAGAGGACGTCAACGACAACAATATCCGGCTTGAGCCGAGACTCGGGATCGCCTGGGCACCGGCCGAGGGCCATTGGCTGCGCGCCGCCGTTCAGCGCGACGGCTATAATTTCGGCTCTGCCACGCTTGCGCCAGTCGGCATCGTCGGACTGCAGCCCAACCAGTTCCTGATCGGCACGGGCGGCTATGCCGACACGCTGGCCTTGCGCTGGGATGCCGAGTGGAACGACTGGCTCTTTACAGCCGTCGACTACCAGCACCAGGAAATCCGCGACGGTTCAATTGCCATCCCGGTCACCAGCCCCTTCTTCGCACTGACGGATTTCCCTTTCGACAAGGGCCGCATCGACCGCGTGGCATTAACCGCAAACCTCGCGCTCGGTCACGGATTCGGCCTATCGGCGACGATGGCCCGCACGGAAAGCGAGGACCGGTCGGCAGGCGCCGGCGGCGATCTGCCCTTCCTGCCGGAATATTCGGGCCAAGTGGCACTCACCTTTGTCAGCACAGCCAACATCAAAACGACCGTCGCCGCCAACTACGTAGGCGAGCGAGCGGAGGGTTCGATAACCCACGACGACTTCTGGACGGTCGACGCCGCTCTCCAATGGGAGCCCTTCGACAAGCGGTTCGAAGTCGAACTCGCCGGCTTCAACCTTCTGGACGAGGAGTTCGAGGTGCGCGACGGGCTGCCCGGCTGGGGTCCCACGGTCAAGGGCACCGTCAAAGTGCGGTTCTGATGAACGACTTTCGCGAGCTTCGCCTTTCCTCCCGGCGGGTAAAGCTTGCCGCGCTGACGGCCTTCGTGGCCGCCCTCGTCTCGGCTGTCTCGCTGACCGGTACGTGGTCGCTGGTGGACCTGCGCGCCTATGACTATCTCTCGATCGTCGGCCGGCCAACGCTACCGGAAGACGGCCCCGTTATCGTCGCGATTGACGAACCGTCTATGGCCGAGATCGGCAGCCAGTGGCCTTGGCCGCGCGCCCTGCACGCCCGGCTGATCCAGGCGCTGAGAGTCGCCGGCGCCAGGGCGATCGCACTCGACGTGATCTTCGCCGAACCGGCCGCCGCGCCGGAGAACGATCAGGCGCTTGCCGAAGTCCTCGGGTCCGATGTGGTGCTTGCCGGCGACGAGACGCTGATCCGGACACCGCAGGCAGAGCAGTTCGTCCGGACCGAGCCTCTTCCCGTCTTTCTGGAGCGGGGCGCCAAGGTGGGCATCGCCTCGGTCGACCTCAGCGGCGACGGCACGCTCAGGCAGATTCCCTCCTATCCAGACGGCTTGGCCGTGACGCTCGCAACCGTCGCCGGTGCAAAACCTGCCCATCCGCCGAGACGAGCCCTGATGCAGACCTTCGGCCCGGCGCGCACCTACCCGACCGTTTCCTACTATCAGGCGCTCGACCCCGAAAGTTTCCTTCCGGAAGAAACGTTCCGCGGTCGGGTCGTCATCGTGGGCCTGAGCCTGCAGAACGCCCCGACCATCTCGGGCGGCGGCATCGATGCCTTCGCCACCTCCGACACGGTCTTTTCCCGCGGTCTCGTCGCCGGCGCCGAGATCCACGCGACCATCTACGACAATCTCGTGCACCGGCTGTTCGTCAAGCGGGCGGGAGCGGCGGTCGCCGTCACCGCGATCGTCCTCGCCAGCCTTGCCGCAGCCCTTGCCGTCCTCGGGTCGACAAGCTGGAAGACGCTCGGATACGGCGCCCTCGCCCTTATTCTGATCTTTCTTGCAAGCTACGGCCTGATGCGCCTCGCCCATGTGTTCGTCTCGCCGCTCGCACCGGCACTTGCTTTTCTCGGCGTGGCAGTCGGGCAGGCCGGCCTCGACTATGCGGAAGAAAGGCGACGACGACGCGCGATCACCCGTGCCTTCTCGCAGTATCTCTCGCCCGCGCTCGTCGAGCGGCTGGCGAGAGACCCCTCGCAATTGAAGCTCGGCGGCGAAAGACGGACGCTGACGGTACTCTTCTGCGACGTTCGCGGCTTCACCACCATATCGGAGGACATGAAGGACGATCCGGAGGGGCTGACGACGCTCATCAACCGGCTCCTGACCCCTCTTTCGGAGGCGGTGCTCAACCGGCGCGGCACGATCGACAAATATATCGGCGACTGCCTGATGGCATTCTGGAACGCGCCGCTCGACGATCCGGACCATGCCGTCCATGCCGTTCAGGCGGCGCGCGACATGCTCACCGCCCTCGGCGATCTCAACGCGGAGCTGGAAGCCGAGGCGAAAGCGGCGGGACGTCCGCCGAAGACGCTGAGGATCGGCATCGGCATCAACACGGGCGAATGCGTCGTCGGCAATATGGGCTCGGCCCGCCGCTTCGATTATTCGGCACTGGGCGACGCGGTCAATCTCGCCTCCCGCCTCGAAGGTGCCTCCAAGGACTACGGCGTGCCGCTGCTCCTCGGCGAGCGTACGGCAACACTTGCCGCCCGGAAATTTGCGGTTGCCGAGCTCGACCGCATCACCGTCAAGGGACGCAGCGCGGTCTCCCCCGTCTTCACCCTGGCCGACGGCGCTTCGGAACCGGCGCTCGAACGCCACCGCGCCTACCTCGCCCGGAAATACAGCGGCGAGATCGCTGCCGATGACGGCTTGTTCGATGAACTCAAGGCGGCGCTGCCGCCGCTCGCGCGCTATTACGAGCGTGAGCGGGAACGGCTGCTGAAATAGCGGAAGGCGCGCGCCTCATCCGCCTGCCGCACCTTCTCCCCGCGCGCGGGGAGAAGGGAATATGCCGCAACGCCTCTTCCTTAGATCGGGGGAGGAGCTAGCCGCTTGGAAGGCGGATGAGGGGGCAAATCACGGGCTCGGCGCTCAATGCAGCCCGCCAACCCCCAGCAGCCGCTCGACCGTGGCGTGCTCCTTCGCCAGCGCCTCCGGCGTTCCGCTCCAGGCGAGCCTGCCGCGCTCGAGGATGATCACCCGGTCGGCGAAATCGAGTGCGCTCTGGATGCGCTGTTCAACGAGCAGGATGGTCATGTCGCCGGTCTTCGCGAGCTCGGCGAAAGCCTTCATCAGCTCTTCGCAGATGACCGGCGCCAGACCTTCGAGCGGCTCGTCGAGAAGCAGGACCGAGGGCCGGCCGAGGATCGAGCGGGCGGTAGACAACATCTGCTGCTCGCCGCCGGAAAGCTGCGAGCCGAGGTTTCGGCGCCTCTCGTAGAGGCGCGGAAACATTTGATAGGCCTCGCTCAGCGCCGTCTTCGGCCGGCCCTTGAGGCCGACGAAGAGATTTTCCTCGACCGTCAGCGACGGGAAGACGCAGCGCGCCTGCGGCACGAAACCGAGGCCTTTCAGCGCGCGTGATGCGCTCGGCAGCGCGGTCACGTCGGCATCGCCGATGCGGATGCGCCCGTCATAGCGCCGCGTCTGGCCGGCGAGCGTAGCGAGCAGCGTCGTCTTGCCCATGCCGTTACGCCCGAGAACCGCAAGCCGCGCGCCGGCAGGCACCGAAAAGGAAATCCCTTCCAGCACCCGCGTCGGCCCATAGCCGGCGGAGAGATTGTCGACCTCAAGCGGCGCTGCCGGCATCGGCATAGCTCCCGAGATAGGCTTCGCGCACACGCGGATCTTTGGTGACGTCGGCTGGAGAGCCGTCGAAGATGACCGTGCCGGCAGCAAGCACGATCACGCGCTTGGCGAAGCGGAAGACGAGATCCATGTCGTGCTCGATCATCAGCACGGCGAGGTCATCGGGAAGATCGGCGAGCGCCTGCTCGATGCGGCCCGTGTCGCTCTGCGGCACGCCGGCTGCCGGCTCGTCGAGCAGCAGCACCCTCGGTTTGAGCGCCAGGGCCACCGCGATCTCCAGCAGCCGCTGCTGGCCGTAGGCGATCTCGCGCACCGGCCGGTGCGCGAGATCGCGCAGGCCAAGCTTGCCGAGCAGGCTACCGGCCTCCGCCATCACCCCGGGCATCGCCAGGAAATTGCCGAACATGCGCCCCGCCCGGCCGTCGCGCTGCAGGACCGCGAGCGCCACGTGCTCGGCGGGCGTCATGTCCTGGAAAAGGCGCGTCACCTGGAACGAACGCACGAGTCCGCGGCGGACGCGGCCGATCGCGTCGACGTTGGTGACGGTTTCGCCGCCGATCCGTACCTCTCCGGCGTCCGGCTTCAGATTGCCGGTGACGAGATTGACGAAGGTCGTCTTGCCGGCACCGTTCGGGCCGATCAACGCGACGCGGTCGCCCGGTGCCATGGAAAAGCTGACATCGTTGGTGACGGCGAGACCGCCGAAGGAACGCTTGAGATTTCTGACTTCGAATATGGCGCTCATCGGCCCGCCCCACGTCGCTGCGCGATGATCTCTGCGGCCGTGCCGTAAAGCCCTTTCGGCGCAAAGAGCACGACCGCGATCAACAGGGCCCCGACCATGGTCAGCCAATGGAACGGGTTGGCCGCCGAGACGAGGTCTTCGAAGAACATGAAGACGATCGTGCCGGTAAGCGCCCCGATGAGCGAGCCGGTACCGCCGAGAACAAGCATGACCAGGCTTTCGGCCGAGAGCGTGAAGGAGAGACTGTCGAGACCGACGACCTGCGTCGAGACGGCGTTGAGCGCCCCGCCAACGCCGGCGACCGCGCCGGAAATCACATACATCTTGAGGAGGGCGATCGTCGGCGACGCGCCCATCGCCCGAATGCGGATCGGGTCCTCCCTGATGCCGCGGCAAAGCATGCCGAAGGGCGAGCGCACGACGAGGCGCAGGAGCACGAAGACGATTGCGAGCAGCACGACGCCAAAGACATAGGCCGTGCGGCCCCAGAGGTCGAAGGCGAAAAGGCCGATGAGCGGATCGGGCGCGATGCCGGCCAATCCGTCGCTTCCCCCCGTCCAGGACGAGGCCTTGTTGGCGAATTCATGGAACAGATGGATGAGGGCGATCGAGAGCACCAGCTGCGGGAGACCGTGCGCCCGAAGGATCACGACCCCGCAGGCGAGCCCCGCCAGCGCACCGCCGAAAATGCCGGCGGCGAGCATGAGGAGCGGATCGGTGATGCCGAAATGCACGGCCGCGATACCGGCGGCATAGGCGCCGCTGCCGAACAGCGCGGCATGGCCGAGCGTCGCGACGCCGCAATAGCCGGTGACGAGATCGAGCGAGAGTACCAGCAGCGCGATCGCTGTGATGCGGGTGAGCAGCGCCAGATTGTTCGGAAAGAAGAGATAGCCGATCCCGGCCAGCACGAGGATCACCGCGAGGCCCGCAAGATCGCGGCCGAGCCCCCGCCTGCCCGCAGAAAGTGCCGTGGCTGCTTCGTTCATCGTTGCCATGGTCACCTACTTCATCCTCCCGGCAAGGCCGCGCGGAAATAGGCAGACGATGGCGATGACGGCGAGATAGAAGAAGAATTCCCCGAATTCCGGCATGAGATAGCGCCCCGTCGTATCGATGCCGCCAAGCAGCAGGCAGGCGGCAAGCGCACCCGGGATCGACCCTGCACCGCCGACGGAAACGACCACCAGGAAGGTGACCATGTATCTGAGCGCATAATAGGGCTCGACCGGCAGCAGTTCCGCGCCGACGACGCCGCCGAACGCGGCAAGGCCCACGGCGACGGCGAAACTCACGGCATAGACGACCTCCGTGCGCACCCCGAGTGCTGCCGCCATCGCCGCATTGTCGACGGCGGCCCTGAGTTTCACCCCGAAGGCGGTCTTCTCGATGGCAAACCAGAGGGCTCCGGCAACGGCGAGGCCGCAGACGATCGCGAAGATCCGGTGCACGGCGATCGAACGGAAGCCGAGATCGGCGGAGCCCTCAAGGCTCGGCGGCAGCGGGATCGTCTTGAGAGTCGGGCCGAAGACGTAGTTGGCAATGCCGATGATGCAGAAGCTGATCCCGATCGTCATCAGCACCTGAGTCAGCTCCGGCTGACCGTAGATGCGGCGGTAGAGCAGGCGCTCGATCGGGATGGCGATGACGATCGTGCCGAAGACCGCGATCAGCACCGCGGCGCCGTAGCCGAGCCCGAGATCACGCGCCGCATAGGATGCGATATAGCCGCCGATCATCGCAAAGGCGCCGTGGGCAAGATTGACGACGCGCATGAGGCCGAGCGTGACCGAAAGGCCGATCGAGATCACGAACAGCACCATGCCATAGGCGAGCGCATCGACGGCTATGCTGAAGATGGTTTGCATGAGCGCATCCTAACGCTGTGGCAAGGCTTCACCCTCGATCCTCATTCCGGAAGGCTTCCGCCAAACCAACGATGCAGCCGTCGCATACAGCGGGCCGCCGATCATTTCACCGCGGCTAGACCCGGATCGCCCTGTTTCTCGAAGGTCTGCATCTCCTTGTTGTAATAGGTGCCGTCATCGGCCTTGGCGACTTCGCGCAGATAGATGTTCTGGGTGATATGGCGCGATTCTGGGTCGATCGAGACCGGCCCGCGGGGGCTTGTCCAGGAGAGCCCCTTCACGGCGTCGACCGCCTTCTGGGCATCCTGCTCGCCGCCTGTCGCCTCGATCATCTTGTAGATGACATGCATGCCGTCATAGGCCCCGACCGCGGGGAAGGAAAGCTCGGCCGGATTGCCGATCGCCTTGCCGGCCGCCTCGACGAAGGCCTTGTTTTCCGGTGAGTCATGCGAAACGGCATAGTGAAAGGTCGTCTGCAGGCCGAGCGCGGCGTCGCCCAGCGCCGGCAGGTCGGATTCCTGGGTGAGGTCGCCCGGCGCGAAGAACTTGATGCCGCCATCCTTCAGGCCGTTTTCGTTGAACGCCTTGACGAAGCCGAGCGTCGTCGGGCCGGACGGCAGGAAGGCGAAGACGCCTTCGGCACCGGAATCCTTGATGCGCTGCATGATCGGCGAGAAATCGTTGGTCGAGAGCGGCATGCGGATCGCCTCGACGATCTCGCCGCCCGCCGCCTCGAAGCCGGCCTTGAATGCGTTCTCCGCATCGACACCCGGGCCGTAATCGCTGACCACGGAGATGATCTTCGAGACGCCGGCATCCTTCGCCACCTTGGCGATCGGCGTGGATGTCTGCCAAAGCGTGAAGGAGGTGCGCACCACGAGCGGGCTCTTGGTGACGATCGCCGACGTGGCGGCATTCATGATCACCAGCGGCACGTTCGCCTGCTCGAGCAGCGGCGTGACGGCCATCGCGTCGGGCGTGAAATAGAAGCCGGCGAGATATTGCACGCCTTCCTTTACGACCAGCTCCTGCGCCAGCGCCTTGGACTGGGCCGGGTCCGCCTGCGGCACGTCACGGTAGATGATCTCGATGTCGTCGTCGCCGACCTTGGCGCCGTTCACCGCCATATAGGCGTCGATGCCCGCCTTGAAGTTCTTGCCCTGCAGCGCAAAGGGACCGGAAAACGGCCCGACGACTCCAACCTTGATCGTATCCGCCTGCGCCGCGACGCTCGTTGCCAGAGCCGCGAGCGCGGCCAGAATGATCCTTCTCATATTTCCTCCCCCCGCGACGTCCGCTACTCCCGGCCGGCATCGCTTCCTTTTACATCAATCGCGATCGACAGCGGGCAGTCTGCCATGCCAAACGGTGATGCAAAAATGAAATATGGGCGGAAATCCATAATCCCCCGGTTATTGTTTTGTGCGGGGATTATGGAGGAAGCGCGCGGGCCTTAGTGCAGTCCGAATTCCCGAAGCAGCTCCTGCCTGTAGCGCACGAAGCGTGCGCCGCTGCGATCGCGCGGCCGGGGCAAGTCGATGTCGATCGCTCTCGGCGCTCCGTCCTTTTGCTTCGGCAGTATCAGGACACGATCCGCCAGATAGATGGCCTCCTCGAGATCGTGCGTGACCAGAACCATCGTCACGTTCTCCTCCCGCCAGATGCGCTCGAGCTCCTGCTGCATCGTCAGTTTCGTCATCGCATCGAGAGCGCCCAGCGGCTCGTCGAGCAGCAGGATCTCGGGCTTTACCGTCAGCGCTCGCGCAAGCCCGACGCGCTGCGCCATTCCACCCGATAGCTGTTTCGGATAGGCATCCTGGAAATCGGCAAGGCCGACAAGCGAGATGTAGTGACGTGCACGCTGCTCGGCGCGTCCGGAATCCTCACCTCGGACCTTCAGGCCGAAGGCCACATTGCCGAGGACCGTCAGCCATGGAAGCAGCCGCGGCTCCTGGAAGATGACCGCGCGCTCTCTGCCCACACCGGCAACCGGCCGGCCGTCGATCAATACCCGGCCCGCATCGGCCGTCTCGAGACCCGCAAGAACCCGCAGCAATGTCGTCTTGCCCGATCCGCTTGCTCCCACGATGGCAAGGCATTCCCCGGACCGGATGTCCAGATTGAGGTTCCTTAGGACGCTGAGCGGCCGTCCGTTGATCTGGAAGGATTTCGAGAGATCGCGCAGCGCCACCTCCCCTCTGCGCAGGCTTCTGACTTCAGCCATTTTCACCACCTCAATTCGCCGCGGCGGACGTCGCGTCCGGCCGGAACAGAAGATCGGAAGCCTTGTATTTGCCCTGCGGCAGGCTGCCCTCGCGCTCGAGAACGCCGATCCAGAAATCCAGATCGCGCTCGGTCGCTTGCGCGCCCTTCCGCAGGCCGAACCCCGTCCAATGCCTGGCGAGATCGCCGTTTTCGCCGCGCTCGGTCAGAATACGGGCCAGCACGGCCCGCGCTTCTTCCGGATGCTCGCGTGACCAGTCGGCGGCGCGCGCGGACTGTTCTACGAAGTTTCTGGCGGCCACCGGATTCTTCTCCACGAAATCCCGCCTGAGAACCGCAAAACCGCCTGCAATTTCGCCGAGCACATCCGTGTCGTCGAAGACCGCGCGCACCCCGCCGTGATCGACGATCTGGCCGTTGAAGGTCGCCTGCCAGTATCCCACGGCGGCGATGTCGACCTGGTTCGACCGGAGCGTCTGTTCGAGCTGCGGCCCGGGTACGACGACGAGGTTCGCTGCGTTTTCGGGCAAGCCCTTGCCGTGCAGCGCCTCGCGTACCGCATAGTCGAGATGCGCCCCGAGCGTATTCACCGCGATCGTCTTACCTGCGATATCCTCGATGGTCCTGATCGGGCTGTCGTCGAGCACGTAGAAGATGCTCTTGACCTGCTCGTTGATTCCGTTGGTCGGAAAGGCCGCGACGAAATCGTTTCCGCCGGCGATCGAGTTGATGACGGCTGCGGTCGCCGCCGAGCCGATGTCGACGCTGCCGGAGGCAAGCGCAAACAGCGATGCGGGCCCGCCTCCCGCATAACCGACATTCTCGAGCTTGATGCCGAGGTCGTCGAAATAGCCGAGCTCATAGGCGAGTTCGTGCGGCGATAGGCTGCCCTGGCTCGCAAGGAACCGGAGCGTCACCGGTTCCGGAGCTTCTGCTGCCGCAAGGCTGGAAAGACCGATCGAGAACAGGCTGCCGAATGCGAGGGCGCGAATGGAAATCGTCATGTGTCACCTTTTCCGTGATCTGGAAGTTTCGAATGTCGAGGCCGTTTTGCCGCAACTCCGGATGGAAAGCCGCTGCACACTTTTCCTGGAATTGCTCTAGGTCGAGGCGTCGCTCCAGCGGCAGAGGCGGCGCTGCGCAAAGACCAGCGCGTAGTTGGAGACGAGCCCGAGCCCGGCCAGAATGAAGATCGCCGCGAACATCAGGGGAATCTGGAAATTGTACTGGGCGTTCATGACCTGGAAGCCGATGCCCTTGTTGGCCCCGATCATCTCGGATGCGATGAGCAGCAGCAGGGCAGTCGTTGCACTCAAGCGCAGGCCGACGAAAATCGAAGGAACGGCGCCCGGGAGAACCACGCGACGGAACACAGTGAAACGCGACGCGCCATAGACCCGCGCCATCTCGATCAGCTTCGAATCCACTTCCTTGACCCCGCTGATGGTGCTCAGGAGCAGCGGAAAGAGCGTCGCCCAGAAGATGACGAAGACTTTCGAGGCCTCGCCGAGTCCGAGAAGCAGGATGAAAACCGGATAGAGAGCGAGCGCGGACGTCTGGCGGAAAAGCTGGAGGACGGGATCGAGTGCGTTCTCGATCGCACGCACCTGCCCCATCAAGAGGCCGAGCGGTATAGCCAGAACTACCGCGCCTACGAAGGCGGTGCCGGAGCGCTGAAGACTGATCGCGATATCGTCGAGCAATGCTCCACCGGAAATTCCCGTCCACAGGGCGGAAAGGATGGCACCGACGGACGGAAACACGGCCGGGTTGATCCAGCCGGCGGTGCTGGCCGCCTGCCAGAGCGCAAGAAAGGCGATCAGCAGTCCGTAGCGCGACAGCCAGCTGCCGGCGGCGGCGCCTGACCGGCGGAGATACTCGTCCGTTTTTGCGCTGACGCTGCCGCCTTCGTGGATGATCGACCTGTCGAGTTCCTGCAAGCTCATTTTCGTGTCTCCCTCTTACTCGGCCGCCTGAACGGTGGCGCGCGCCAAAGTCCACGGGTTCGCCGGTCGGGGAAGACCGAGATTTTCCCGCAGCGTCCGCCCCTCATAGGCGGTGCGGAACAGGCCGCGTCTCTGCAGTATTGGGATGACCAGATCGACGAAATCGTCGAGCGCGCCCGGAAGCCATGGCGGCAGGATGTTGAACCCGTCGGCGGCTTCGCTGAGGAACCACTCCTCGAGCTGATCGGCGACCTGCTCGGCGCTGCCGACGACGGTGTAGTGACCGCGTGCGGTCGCGATCCACTGATAGAGCTGGCGGATGGTGAAGCCATGCTCATCCGCGATCTTCCGGATCAGCGCCTGCCGGCTTTTCATCCCCTCTGTCTCATTGCTGACGGGTAAGGGCCCATCGAGCGGATATCCCGTCAGGTCGAGCGTGCCGCCGGTCAGGCCATTCAACAGCGCCACGCCGTCCTCCGGCACGATCAGCGCATTCAGCTCTTCATATTTGGAGCGCGCCTCCTCTTCGGTCCGGCCGACAAAGGGGGCCACTCCCGGCATGATCAGAACATGTTCGGGGTTGCGCCCGGCGCGCTTCACCCGTGCCTTGATGTCACGGTAGAATTCCTGCGCCGAAGCGAGGTTCTGATGGGCGGTGAAGATCACCTCGGCGCTGACCGCCGCAAGCCTGCGTCCGTCCTCGGATTGCCCCGCCTGCACCACGACCGGGTGCCCCTGTACGGGACGCGGCGCGTTCAGCGGTCCTTTGACGCTGAAATGCTTGCCCTTGTGGTCGATGTCGTGAACCCGGCCGGCGTCGAAGAAGCGGCCGGTCGCCTTGTCACGGATGAAGGCGTCATCTTCCCAGCTGTCCCATAGAGCCTTGACGGTCTCGACGTGCTCGTGCGCGCGCTCGTATCGGTCGGCGTGGCTCGGCTGCGTTTCTCTGTTGAAGTTGCGTGCCGTCTCGTCGCCGGCGGAGGTGACCACGTTCCAGCCTGCCCGCCCGTTGGAAAGAAGGTCGAGCGAGGCGAACTTGCGGGCGAGCGTGTAGGGCTCCTCATAGGTCGTCGACGCCGTGGCGATGAAGCCCAGATGGGTCGTCAGCGGCGCGAGTGCTGCAAAGAGGGTGACAGGCTCGAAACCGGCGATCTTCGCATTGCCGCCTTCGCGGCCGCCAAGCCCGACGGAGAGGTTGTCGGCGAGAAAATAGGCGTCGAACAGGCCGCGCTCCGCGGTCTCGGCGAGCCTTCTGTGGAATTCGAAATTCGTGGCACCGTCTGCCGGAGCGTCCGGATGCCTCCAGGCGGCAATATGCTGGCCCCCGCCGGGGAGAAAGGCTCCAAGCTTGATCTGTCTGGTCATTGCTGCCTCCGTTGGATTTGCTTCACCGGCCGGCGTCACTACGCTTCGATTCCCGACGCAAACCGGTTGGTGTGATTGAATTTGCGGCTAGGCCGCCAAGCTTGCCCTGGCGGCGCGCGCGAGCGCCTGCGTTGCCTCACCGACCGCCCTTCCGACGCGGGCATGGATCGCCTCCGAGGCGAGAGCGCCGTCGGCAAAGTCCTTGTCGGAGGCGTAGATCGCAGTCGGCATCGCCAATGCCTCGAAGAAGCCGAACAGTGGCCGCAACTGATGCTCCACCATCAGCGAGTGGCGTTCCCCGCCCCCGGTCGCGGCGAGGATGACGGGCTTGCCGCGGAGCGAGGAGGGATCGAGCAGGTCGAAGACGTGCTTGAAGAGGCCGGTATAGCTTCCCTTGAAGGTCGGCGACGCGACCACCAGGATGTCGGCTGCAAGGATCTGGCCGACGACATAACGCGCCTCCGGCGCGAGTTCGTCGAGCCTTCTCGCAGGGAGCAGGGACGCCCCGAAATCCTCGATATCGAAGGTCTGCGCCGACGCGCCGGCATCGACCGCCAGGCGGTGGACGATATGGTCCACGAATGCGCGTGTCCTGGACGGACGCGTGATATTGCCTGAAATACCCACCACTCGTGTCTGCGGCATCGCTTTAGCTCCCCGTGAGATCCATGCTTCTCTATTATTCATCAAAATCTATAATCTTAGTAGACTAAAGGAACGCCATTCTATTCCAGGTACGCGAACAAGAAGACTTTGCTTTGGGGGCGTCCCTCGGGGAACAAAGCACCGGCCGCGGTGTTACCGCCAGACAAGTGCAAGACCGCCATGCATCTGCCCGACGCAACCTACCGTCTCCAGTTCCGCAACGGGATGGACTTCGCAAAAGCCGTGGAGTTGATCCCGCACTTCGTCGGGCTCGGCATCTCCCACCTCTACGCCTCGCCCCTTTTCACCGCGGTCCGCGGGTCGACCCATGGCTACGACATCGTCGATTACAACGAGATCGACCCGGCCCTGGGCGGCTACGATGGATTTGTGCGGCTCGCTCATGCGCTGAAAGCCGAAGGACTCGGTCTCGTTCTGGACATCGTCCCGAACCACATGGCCGCGCATCTCGAGAATGACTGGTGGCACAGCGTGATCGAATGGGGCCGCCTTAGCGAATTTGCCGATTGTTTCGACATCGACTGGCGGGAGCCGCTCACGCTCCCCTTCCTCGGAAAGTCGTTTGAGGAAGAGGTCGCAGCCGGCAATCTGCGCCTTGCATACGACCACGAGCACCGCTGCCTAGCGCTTCGATATTACGAGGCTCTCTATCCGCTCAATCCCACCAGCTATGCGGCGATCCCGGGCAACGGTAATGCCGCGCTCGAAAGGATCGCGGCTGTCGCCGGCACGGCCGAACGGAAAACCGCCGCACAGTTCCACGCGGAAATCGCCTCTGTCGTCGCGACGCCGTCGATCGCGGCCGAGCTCGACCAATGTCTCGCGCGGTTTTCCGCAGACACACTGCAGTTCGACCGGCTGCATCGAATGCAATCCTGGCGGCTGATGAGCTGGCAGACGGCCCGGGACAAGCTCAGCTACCGACGGTTTTTCGAGGTCGCCGGCCTCATCGGCATGCGCGTCGAAGATGAAGCGGTCTTCACGGAGACCCACCGACTTGCGCTCGCCCTCGTCCGGGAAGGCCTGATCGATGGGCTCAGGATCGACCACATCGACGGCCTGGCCGATCCGAAGGGCTATCTCGATCGGCTCCGCCGGGAGGCCGGCGACGGCACCTATATTATTGTCGAGAAAATACTCGGCGAGAACGAAACGCTGCCGGAGGACTGGGCAGTCGCGGGGGCAACCGGCTACGAGTTCATATCGGCCCTCGCGGATCTTCTTTCCGACGACACTACGTCTTCGTGGCTTTCAAGCGAGGAAAGGCGATCCGCGGCCGAAGAGGCGGTCACGGGATGCAAACTTCAGGTCCTGAGCCGCAATTTCAATACGGAAGTCCGACGGCTGACCGGACTGGCCGCTCGCTTCACAGGCGACGGGGCTCCGGATCAGAACGTGCGGACCGGTGAGGCCATTCGCCAGCTGGTGGCGGCACTGCCCGTCTATCGGACCTATGTCGGCGACCAGGGGGCCGGAGCGCGCGACAGCCGCATCCTCGACGGGATAGCAGCGAAGGCGGCGGCGCGCGCGCCCGCCGCCGGCGCCGAAATCGCAGCGATCGTTTCCGCACTCAGGGCGCCGGTCGACTCGGCGGACGGCAAGCTGCGGTCCGAATTCCGCACGCGGTTTCAGCAGTTGAGCGGCGCGGTCATGGCCAAGGCGGTCGAGGACACCTTCTTCTATCGGAGAGGCGATTATCTCGCGGCGAACGAGGTGGGTTCCTCCCCCTTCTGGATGCCCGGCGGCGTCGGCCGCTTTCATGCGATGATGCAGGATCGCGCAAGCGAGATGCCGCACGGCCTGTCGGCTACGTCCACGCACGACACCAAGCGGGGGGAGGATGCGCGCGCCCGGCTCCACGTCGTCAGCGAGGCACTGGACGTCTGGGCAGCAGCGGTGGACCGCTGGCACGGGATGAATGCGGAAAGCATGGGCCGACTCCCGGCCGGCGAGAAACCGGACGCTCCGGTCGAGCAATTCCTCTATCAGAGCCTGCTCGGCGTCTGGCCGATCGCGCCCCTTGGTGACGAAGACGACCTGATTTCCCTGCACGAGCGGATGGTCGATTTCGCCGTGAAGGCGCTGCGGGAGGCAAAGCTCAGGACGAGCTGGGACGATCCGAACGAGCGCTATGAAGCAGCGATCAAGGCCTTTCTCGGCGATCTCCTGGATTGGCATAACCGGTCTTTCCTCGGCGATTTCGAGAAAACGGCCGGACCGTTCATCCATGCCGGCCTGATCAACAGCCTCTCGCAAACGCTGGTGAAGCTCACCGCGCCCGGCATTCCCGATATCTATCAGGGCAGCGAACGCATCGACCTTTCCCTCGTCGATCCCGACAACCGCCGCGGCTTTTCACCGCGCCGCTCGCTTTCCCAGCTACCGCAAGCGCCGACGATCGGCGATTTCGAGGACTGCAAGCAGAGGCTGATCTCGATAGGCCTGAACTATCGCCAGGGGCGCGGCGCGGATTGTCTTGCGAGAGGCGAATATCGCGTAGTGCGCGTCGAAGGTCCGGGCGCCCGCCACGCAGCCGCTTTCATGCGTCGCAGCAGGGATGGCTTTGCGCTAACGGTCGTCCCGCGGCTTGTCTTCGGCCAAACGGCAGACGGTCGCCTGTCCATCCGTCCGGAACTGTGGCGAAACACCTTCCTCGCCTGGCCCGAGGGCTGCCAATTCAAGCCCATGTGCAATCTCCTGACCGGCGGCGTCGCCGAGCCTCGGCCTCTTCTTGCCGTGGCGGACATTCTACGGGACTTCCCCGTCGCCTTGCTGGTCGAGGCGTGAGCACGGATCAACCTCACACCCGCCCTAGCCGCCGGACGTTGCCGGCGAGCTCGGCGGCGAGCCTCAATGCGGCCGCCGTCGCGCCGACCATCTGCGGCAGGATCAGCCATTCGAGCGTCCAGGCGGAGCCCGAGCGCTCCTGCTCGTGCACCAGCGACTGGTGGATGGCGGAAACCTGCGTCGCGTTGAAGCGGGCGAGTGTCACCAGCACCTCCGCGGCGACCGGATTCTGCTTGTGCGGCATGGCCGAGGAGCCTCCGCCGCCGGCAAGCACGATCTCGTCTCCCGCCTGCGCCATCAGCGCCACGTCCTGACCGAACTTGCCGAGGCTGCCGGTGACGAGCGACAGGAGGTGGGCGAAATCGGCGATCGGCAGGCGCTGGCTGTGCCATTGCGGGCAGTCGACCAGCGCGAGTTCCTCCGCCAGCGTCGCGCGGACGATGTCGGCCTTGCCCTTGAGCTTTTCGAGCGTGCCGGCGGCTCCTCCGAACTGCACCGCGAAAATGTCCGTGCCCGTGGCATCCAGCCTGTCCTGATGGTCGAGCAGCGGCTCGATCCAGCTCCGCAGTCGGTCGGCGACCGTAATCGGGATCGCCGGCTGCATCCGCGTATGGGCGGTCAGCGCACGCTCGCCCCAGTGCCGCCCGCAAGCTTCGAGCGCCGTCACGACGTCGCCGACCCGGCCGGAGAAAAGTTCCGCGATCGCCTTCAGCCTCAGCATGAGGCTGGTATCGACCACGTCCTGGCTGGTGGCTCCGAAATGGACATGTTCCGCCGCCTCTTCGCCGACCGCCCGGCGCAATTGCCGCACGAGCTCGGGAACGACGACACCGTCGATGGCAGTTGCCCGGCGCATGGCGCCGACGTCCGGAGAGAAGCCACGGCATGCCTCGGCAATGCGATTGGCGGCCGCTTCGGGGATGACGCCGTGGCGCGCCTCGGCACGCGCAAGCGCCGCCTCGAAGGCCAGCATGGCGCGAACATCGGCGACGACGGAGAATTCCGCCGCCACCGCCTCGTCTCCGAGAAGGCCGGAAAGATAGGGGTGATCGAAGGCCGAATAGGTCATGCCGCATCTCCAGCTCTCGCTCCCTTCGGTTCGAAGGGAGCCTCACACGCATGCGGCAACGCGGGGGCGGGCTGCCGAACGATCAAATATCCAGGAAGACCGTTTCCTTCTCGCCCTGGAGATGAATGTCGAAGACATAATTAGGCGCCTGACCCGCCGCGACAAGCGTCTCGGCCCGGTGGCGGTGCTCGATGCGGGCAAGCAGCGGATCTTCGGCGTTCGCCGCCGCCTCGTCTGGGAAATACATGCGCGTGTGGAGGCCGATATTGATGCCGCGCGCGACGATCCAGATGCTGATATGCGGGGCCATCAGCCGGCCGTCGCGGAATGGAACGCGGCCCGGCTTCACCGTCTCGAAAGTGAAGACGCCGCCCTCGTCGCTCGTCGGCGAGCGTCCCCAGCCGGTAAAGTTCGGGTCCGCCGTACCGCGCAGCTCCGACGGGGAATTGTAGAGCCCGGCTGCGTCCGCCTGCCAGATTTCGAGAAGTGCGTCCCTGAGGGGCATTCCGGCGCCGTCGATGACGCGACCGGTCACGGTGATGCGCTGACCGAGCGTCTTGTCGTTGACCATCGAAGCGCCGAGGTCGCCCTCATATACGCCGCCGATGCCGCAGAAATTCGGCGTCAAGCCGATATGGACATAGGGTCCGGCCGTCTGCGACGCGGTTTCCTTGAGGGTGCTGAGATCCTGAACCATCGGTGCGTCCTCAATTCCCTTCCGGCCGGTTTTCGAAGAAGGTCGAGCGGCGGCCACGCAGCACGATGTCGAACCTGTAGGCGCGCGCATCCATCGGCACGGTGTTGCCCCAGTCGAGAGCCGCGATCAGCTGCTCGATCGCCCGGCGGTCAGGGACCGTGCCGACGATCGGACATTTCCAGATCATCGGATCGCCTTCGAAATACATCTGCGTGATCAGGCGCTGGGCGAAACCGTGGCCGAAGACCGAGAAATGGATATGGGCGGGCCGCCAGTCGTTGACCCCGTTCGGCCATGGATAGGCGCCGGGCCTGACCGTACGGAACCAGTAACGGCCTTCCTCGTCGGTGATCGTTCTGCCGCAACCGCCGAAGTTGGGATCCAGCGGCGCGAGATAGCTTTCCTTCTTGTGACGGTAGCGTCCGCCGGCATTCGCCTGCCAGAACTCGACGAGCACGCCATGAACCGGATGGCCGCGTTCGTCGAGGACGCGGCCATGGACGATGATGCGTTCGCCGATCGCACTTTCACCGGGACTGGCAAAGTTATGGATCAGGTCGTTGTCGAGCTCGCCCAACATCGAATGGCCGAAGACCGGTCCGGTGATCTCCGATATCGTGCCGTCGAGCGACAGCAGCGCCTTCTGCGGCGAACGCAGCACGGAGGTCTTGTAGCCGGGCGCGAAGGCCGGCGGGTGCCAGGCGCGGTCGCGGGCAAAAAAGGCGCCCGTTTCGGGCTTGCCGTTCCGTCTGCCATTTTGATTGTCGGGCATCGTCCTTCTCCCTCGCCTATCGAGCAACCGTGCCGGCATCCATTTCCGCGAACACCTGCTTGACGATCTTGATCGCGTGATTGGCCGCCGGAACGCCTGCATAGATGGCGACATGCAGCAGTGCCTCGCAAATATCCTCGCGCGTCGCCCCGGTATTGGCCGTGGCGCGGACATGCATGGCCACCTCCTCGTCCTGTCCGAGAGCGGCAAGCAGGGCGATGGTGACGATCGACCGCTCCCGCTTCGTCCAGCCGGGACGCGACCAGACATGCCCCCATGCCGCCTCGGTGATCAGCTCCTGGAAAGGACGGTCGAAATCGGTCGATGCCGACGCCGCCCGGTCGACGTGATTGTCGCCTAGAACGGCGCGGCGCGTCGCCATTCCCTGTCGGTAGCGCCCGGAAGGCGCAAGGGTATCGCTCATGGTTTGCCTCCAGACAACACGGATCGGAAGAAGCGTCTCAGCACCGACGACAAGGCTTCCGGCTGCTCGACGCAGGGTATATGTCCCGCCCCGCGGATCACTTCGAAGCGCGCGCCCGGTATGAGATCGGCCGTCGAGCGGACCAGATCGGGCGGCGTCGAACCGTCCTGGTCGCCGACGACGCAGAGCACCGGAACCGCGATCCTGCCTGCGGCTTCCGTGAAATCGGCGTCGCGGATGGCGGCGCAGGTGCCGACGTAGCCCGGCACCGGCTGGCGGACCAGCATGTTGCGGTAGCCGGTGAAGGCGAGGTTTTCGGGCCGCCGAAAGGCCGGGGTGAACCAGCGTTCGAGCACGCCATCGGCGACCGCCTCGATGCCGTGCGCCTCGATCGCCGTGATCCGGGCGTCCCAGAACTCGACGGTGCCGATCTTGTGGGCGGTGCCGGAAAGCACGAGCGCGCGCACGAGGTCGGGGCGGCGGCCGTAGAGCGATTGCGCGATGAGACCGCCCACCGAAAGTCCGCAAACAATCGCCTGTTTCACGGCGAGGCGATCGAGGAGTCCGGCGAGATCGGTCGCATGGTCCTCGATGGAATAGGGAACCTGGCCGATATCGGACAGCCCATGGCCACGCTTGTCATAGAGCACGATGGCAAAATCGCCGGCCAGCCGGAGGACGACATCGCGCCAGATACGGAAATCCGTGCCGAGCGAGTTGATGAAGACGAGCGCGGGCTTTTCCATGACCGCGCCAACCACGCGATAGTGAATCGTGACGTCGTTGATGCGGGTGAATTGCACGGCAGTTCTCCTCCGTCGTCAGAATTGGATGTTTCATCCGGTTAGGTAAAATGATATTTCGTGGCTTTCCCTTAACCAGGGGGTTATACGATCCGTGATCGACGCTCGCGTTAAGTTTCGCCATCTGCAGACATTTGTCGAGGTCGCACGCCAGAAGAGCGTGGTGAAGGCGGCCGAACTCCTGCATGTCACGCAACCGGCGGTCACCAAGACGATCCGGGAACTCGAAGAGGTTCTGGGCGTCGCGGTTTTCGAGCGCGAGGGGCGTGGCATCAAGATCACGCGCTACGGCGAGGTCTTTCTGCGCCATGCTGGCGCCGCGCTGACGGCGCTGCGCCAAGGCCTCGATTCCGTCTCGCAGGAGCGGTCCGGCGAAGGCCCGCCGATCCGCGTCGGTGCGCTTCCGACCGTTTCGACCCGCATCATGCCGCGCGCCATCGCGCTCTTCCTGAAAGAGAAGACCGGCGCACGCATCAAGATCGTCACCGGTGAAAACGCAGTGCTTCTCGAACAATTGCGCATCGGCGATCTCGACCTCGTCGTCGGCAGGCTCGCCGCTCCGGACAAGATGACCGGATTTTCGTTCGAGCATCTCTACTCGGAACAGGTGGTCTTCGCGGTGCGGGCCCGGCATCCGCTCATCTCCGGCAGGCAGTCTTTATTCGCGCATCTGAGCGACTATCCGGTGCTGATGCCTACCCGCGCCTCGATCATCCGCCCCTTCGTCGAGCATTTCCTGATCGCCAACGGCATTGCCGGCCTGCCGAACCAGATCGAGACCGTTTCCGACTCCTTCGGCCGGGCCTTCGTACGCTCCAGCGACGCCATCTGGATCATATCGGCGGGCGTCGTCGCCACGGATATCGCGGATGGCGTATTGGCGGCGCTGCCGGTCGACACGAGCGAGACGAGGGGACCCGTCGGGCTTACCATGCGCACCGACGCGATCCCGTCGCTGCCGCTCTCGATCCTGATGCAGACGCTGCGTGAAGCGGCGGGGACGGCGATGGCTGCGGAAGCAAAGAGGACGGCCTAGCACTGGGGTTATCGAACCCCCTCTGGCCTGCCGGGCATCTCCCCCACAAGGGGAGACGACTCGCGGGAAGAACCTAAAGGGCCGGCATCCCGGCGGGCCTAAGCGAGCGTTTCTGGGCGGCGATGCGGAAGGGCGCGTTGGCTGCGCCGTAGCCGCGATAACCGGCGCGCCGCTCGACAATTTCGAAGAAGAAGCCTTCTCCATAGGTCGGGCCGTAGATCTGGAAATACTCGCCATCCTCATCGCGGTCATAGAGGATGCTCTCATCCCTGAGCCGGTCGACGAAGTCAGGTTCGAGCCCGAACCGCACCTCGATGTCGTCGTAATAGTTGCGCGAGATTGCCAATGGGCGAAAGCCGCTGCGGAGCATATGGTCGGCGGCTGCAAAGATATCGTCGGTGCGGAAGGCCACATGCTGGACACCCGAGCCAAAGCTCTCTGCGATGAAGTGGCCTGCCAGCGTGCGGTGGTTGTCCGCTCCGTTCAACGTCAGCCGAAGCGTCCCGCTCGCATTCTCAACGACCTGGCTGCGGATCAGACCGGCGGGATCGACGATATCGACCTCTGCCAATTTGTCGGCATCGAGGATAGACGTGTAGAAGAGCAGCCAGCTCGGGAGCTCCTCCGCCTGCATGGATTGCGCCACATGGTCGATGGCGAGGAGCGGCGATGCGCCTTGGGGCGTCGCCCCCGACCAGACGAACTCGCGCGACCAGACGTCGTCGGCCTCGTCCAGGAAATAGATCAACCCGCCGCCAATGCCGCGGATTGCGGCCATCGCCCCCTCGCCTTCGTTCGCCTCGGGCAGAAATATTTCGGCGCCGAGCGCGCGAGAGCGTTCGATGGCGGCGGAGGCATCGGGTACTTTCAGGCCGACCGCATAGGCCGATGCCCCGTGCACCAGGTAGCTCGAATGAGCGAAGCCCTGCTGCTCGGTGTTGATGACAATGTTTACGCCTCCATGATCGCGACCCTGGCGCCATAGCGTCACCGATTTCTCGCGATGAGAGGCGACGGCGTGAAAACCCATGGTTCCCAGAAGCGAGCCGAGCGTCTCCGCCTCCGCCCGATCGGCGGTGAATTCCACGAATTCGACGCCCAGCACCTCCACCCGGTCGGGCATCGCCAGCGCGCCCTTCGCCACCGGCTCGCGCCGCCTGACCCGATCCATCAGATAGACCAGCGAACGATGCCCGTCCTCGGCGATCGCCCTGGGTGATCCGCCCCGGAACTGGTCGTTGAAGATTTCGAGCGACAGGGCGCCGTCATAGCCGGTCGCGGCGACAGCCTGCATGAAATCGACGACGGGAAGATCGCCTTCGCCGGGCATGTTGCGGAAATGGCGGCTGAGATAAAGCAGATCCATCTCGATCCGCGGCGCGTCCGCGAGCTGAACGATGAAGATGCGGTCCCCCGGAATGGAGCGGATCGACCGCAGGTCGATATTGCGCGACAGGGTGTGGAAACTGTCGAGGATCAGCCCGATATTCGGGTGGTCCGCCCGCCGCACGATTTCCCAAGCATCCCGATGATCGTTGACATGTCGGCCCCAGGCAAGCGCCTCGTAGCCGACGCGCAAGCCGCGCCTGGCCGCCCTCTCGCCCAGCTCCCGCAGATCGTCGGCAGCGCGGTCGATGCCGCCCAATGCGAGCGGGGAAACGCTGGAACAGACGAGCATCAGTTCCGTTCCAAGCTCCTGCATCACGTCGAACTTGCGCTCCGCCCGGTCGAAAGCACGCGACCGGTGCGGTTCCGGCAGACCTTCGAAATCGCGGAACGGCTGAAAAAGCGTCACCTCCAGCCCGTGATCGCGGACCATGCGGCCGACCTCCGCCGGCGAACCGTCGAAGGTCAGGAAATCGTTCTCGAATATCTCCACGCCATCGAAGCCTGACGCAGCGACGGCGGCGAGCTTCTCCGAAAGAGTGCCGCTGATCGAAACGGTCGCGATCGAGGTCTTCATGCCGATCTCCTCTCGCTGGCCTCGTCCTTTGCCGGGTGTCAGGGCCGGCTTGCTTCCGGAAAAGGCGTAGCGTCGAAGGCTCGATGATCGTCACTTCTTACCTATACCGCAAATACCGTTTTTTCCGTCCTCCATACCGTTTTGTTATGCATCTCGGCCGCCACGCGAACGGCCGGTCGAGTCGTCCATGACGCGGCGCAGCGTCGTCACCAACCGCTCGGCATAGCTGGACAGCGCGGCGTCGGCGCGATAGGCGACATAGGTCTGGAACTCCGTGTCCTCGCTGATCGGAATGACGGCCAGTCCCTGGTCGGCCATACCGCCCACGGTGAAGGCGTCGATGACCGCGATGCCCAGATTCCGCTTGACCAGCGCACAAACCGTCGTGCCGAAACGCGCCCTGATCGGGGTACGATATTCGAGCTTCTCCCTCTCGAATATGCCCGCCATTATCGCCCCGTAGGGATCGCGCGGGTCGATACCGATGAGCGGATGCTCGGCGATCTCGCGGGCGGAAATCCTGGACCGCCCGGCAATCGGATGCTCCCTGGCGGCGATGCAGACGAGGTGCCCTTTGGACAGGGGCTCGAAAGTGATCGAAGGATGGGTGAGATGATAGCTCATCGCGACCAGCTCTCCCTTGCCGAGCAACAGGTAATCGATCGCCTCCTCTATCCTCAGAATATCGAAATTGATGCGGATGTCCGGATAACGCCGCATGAGCCCGGCGATGGCTTGCGGCATCATCGCATTCGCAATGCTCGGCACCGAGCCGAGCGCGAGTTCCACACCTCGTCCGCGCTCCAGTTGGCCGATGGAGAATTGCAGGTCGTCGACCTTGCGATGAACTTCCTGGAGCTGGGCGAAGATGTCGCGCGCTTCGTCGGTCGGCACGTACCGGCCGGCCTTCTTGACGAAGAGCTTTATCCCCAGCGCGCTTTCGATATGCTTCATAGTCCGGCTGACGCCCGGCTGGGCGACATTCATCAGACGCGCCGCGCCGGCGATGGTGCCGGCGATCATCACCGCCCGGATCACTTCGATCTGGCGTAGCGTAAGCCCCATCGCACCCTCCCTGGCAGCTGCCTCACCGGCGGCAGTCGAGCAGAGCCGGTATCCCCGCGCAAGTAGCGTCCAGGAAGGTTTGCGCGCGGCCTCAAAACGGCAACCCCACGTAATTCTCCGCGAGCGCGGTCGCCGCCGCGCGCGAATGGGTGAGATAGTCGAGTTCCGCCTCCTGGATTCTCTGGTCGAAGTCGCTGGTCTCCGGAAAGCGGTGCAGCATTGTCGTCATCCACCAGGAGAAGCGCACCGCCTTCCAGACACGGGCGAGCGCGCGGGCCGAATAGGCGTCGATGCCGGCATTCGAGCGGTCCTGATAGTGTTCGAGCAATCCCTCGAACAGATAGTGCACGTCGCTCGCCGCGAGGTTCAGGCCCTTGGCGCCGGTCGGCGGAACGATATGGGCGGCGTCACCCGCCAGGAACAGCCGATTGAACCGCATCGGCTCGGCGACGAAGGAGCGGAGCGGCGCGATGGACTTCTCGAAGGAGGGCCCCGTGACCACGCGCTCGGCGTGATGGGCGGGCAGGCGGCGGCGCAATTCGTCCCAGAAGCGCTGATCGTCCCAGTCCTCGATCTTCTCCTCGAGCGGACACTGGATGTAATAGCGGCTGCGCGTGTGCGAGCGCATCGAGCAGAGCGCGAAGCCGCGCGGGTGGTTGGCATAGACCAGTTCGTGGTCGACCGGCGGCACGTCGGCAAGGATGCCGAGCCAGCCGAAGGGGTAGATCTTCTCGAAATTGCGGATGGCCTTTTCCGGCAGGGAACGTCGGCTGACACCGTGAAAGCCGTCGCAGCCGGCAATGAAGTCGCAGTCGATGCGCTGCGCGATCCCGTCCTTCTCATAGGCGACATGCGGCGTCCGCCCGTCGAAATCCCGCGGCATCACGTTCGCCGCTTCGTAAATCGAGAGCGCCCCGACCCGTTCGCGATGGTCCATCAGGTCGCGGGTGAGTTCCGTCTGCCCGTAGATCATCACCCGCCTTCCGCCGGTCAGGCCAAAGAGGTCGATGCGATGGTCGCGCCCGTCGAAGGCGAGCGAGAAGCCGTCATGCGGCAGGCCCTCGGCATGCATGCGGGCGCCGCAGCCCGCCTCCTCCATCAGCCGCACCGTGCCTTCCTCCAGAACGCCGGCGCGCACACGGCCGAGAATGTGAGCTTTGGTCGCGCGATCGAGGATAACATTGGCGATCCCCGCTTCCGTCAGCAATTGCCCGAGCAGGAGCCCCGAAGGCCCGGAGCCGATGATGACGACCTGAGTGCGCATGATTGTCCTCCCACTTCCCCCCAGGAAATTGCAGCTGTCCCGCCGGAATCGGCACGCGAATTCTTACAGATATCGTACATCGCCGGCGGCTCGGCTGTAGCGCTTTGATCTGCTGCATGCTTTTTTCCGTCAATCGCGATACGATCAAAGAAAACATGCAGGAGAGAGCAGTCGTGGCCGACGAAACACAGGCGCCGGAAACCAAGCTGACTTCCACGAAGCGCCGCTGGGCGGCCGACGGCAAGTTTCTCACCGGCCGCATTGCCCGTCCTGAGACGGACCGCCTGCCGCCCGGTCAGCATCTCGTCAGGGACTGGCCGGTTCTCGATCTCGGGCAGCAGCCGCACCTGACCCACGAGACGTGGCGGCTCGACGTCACCGGCCTCGTCGAGAACCCGCTCTCGCTCGACTGGAACGCCTTCCAGGCGCTGCCTCAGAGCGACAGCCTGTCGGACATCCACTGCGTGACGACCTGGTCGCGCTACGACAACAATTGGCACGGTGTATCCACGCGCGACCTCCTCGATCGCGTCATGCCGAAGCCCGAGGCCGCCTATGTCATGCTGACGAGCTTTGACGGCTACACCACCAACCTGCCGCTCGCCGATTTTGCCGCCGAGGACGCGATCCTCGCGACTGCCTGGGAAGGCGCGCCGATCACGCGGGCCCATGGTGGGCCGATGCGCCTGGTGGTCCCGCATCTCTATTTCTGGAAAAGCGCCAAATGGCTGCAGCGCATCGATTTCCGCGCGGCCGATTCGGCAGGCTTCTGGGAGCGGAACGGCTACCACATGCGGGGCGACCCGTGGCTGGAGGAGCGCTATTCCGGCGATTGACGCTGGACCGGGATGAGGAAATGTGTGCGGTTTTCCGCCCGGAATTTCGGAAAAAGAGAGTTTCCGCGATTCGGAGAAAAAGCGGAAATGCTCTAACGCTCCGTCTTCGACTGTAACTCGTAATTTTTGATGCTACAGTCCCCGGTTGAGGGAGCGGTAACGCATCCCCGCGCCGAACTTGAAGCCAACATTCCTGTCCGGGAGGAAAGCATGCGCAGTCCCTGCCTGAAATCCCTATCCATTGCCCTGATCGTCGCGCTGAGTACGTTCGCACCGCGGCAGGGCCTGGCGGCCTCGCCGGAGCCGGTCAAGGCAGAGCACGGCATGGTCGTGACCGCCCAGCATCTTGCATCCGACATCGGCGTCGAGGTCCTGAAGAAGGGCGGCAATGCGATCGATGCGGCGGTTGCGGTCGGCTATGCCCTCGCCGTCGTCTACCCTACCGCCGGCAACATCGGCGGCGGCGGCTTCATGACCATCCGCTTCAAGGACGGCAAGACGACCTTCCTCGATTTTCGCGAGCGCGCGCCTCTCGCCGCCACCAAGACCATGTATCTCGACGACAAGGGCGATCTCGTCGAGGGATTGAGCACCGAAGGCTATCTCGCCGTCGGCGTGCCCGGACCGGTCATGGGTTTCGAGTTCGCGCGCAGCCGTTACGGCACCAAGCCGCTGAAGGAACTGATCGATCCGGCGATCGAGCTCGCGCGGGAAGGCTTCGTGCTCCAACAGGGCGATATCGAATCTTTCGACGGCGAGACCGAGCGGCTCGCCAGGGATCCGGCCGCCGCCGCGATCTTCCTGAAGCCGGACGGCAAGCCTTTTGCAGCCGGTGACCGGCTGGTCCAGACCGATCTTGCCGCTTCGCTTTCGAGCATCGCCGAAAAAGGCACGGACGCCTTCTACAAGGGTGCGATCGCCGACGCGATCGTCAAGGCGAGCGCGGATAAGGGCGGCATTCTCGCCAAGGAGGATTTCGAACGCTATCAGGTCCGCGAGCTCGAGCCGGTCAAGTGCAACTACCGCGGCTATGACATCGTCTCCTCGCCGCCGCCATCGTCAGGCGGATTGATCATCTGCGAGATCCTCAACATCCTCGAAGGCTATCCGCTCTCCTATCTCGGTTATGGCTCTGCCGAGACGGTGCATGCGATGATCGAGGCGATGCGCCACGCCTATGTGGATCGCAACACCGCGCTCGGCGATCCGGCCTTCGTCGAGAACCCGGTCGCAAAGCTCGTCGACAAGAGCTACGCGAAAGAAATCCGCGCCAAGATCGACCCCTTCAAGGCCGGCGTTTCCCAGGAGCTGATGCCGGCGGGCTTTACCGAAAGCAAGGAGACGACCCATTATTCCATCATCGACGACGAGGGGAATGCGGTCGCGGTGACCTACACGCTGAACGGCTCCTTCGGCGCGGGCGTCGTCGCGCCCGGCACGGGTATTCTCCTCAACAACGAGATGGACGATTTCACCGCCAAGCCGGGCACCCCCAATCTCTATGGACTCGTGCAGGGCGAGGCGAATGCGATCGAGCCCGGCAAGACGCCGCTTTCATCGATGAGCCCGACGATCATCTCCAGGGACGGCAAGCCGTTCATGGTGATCGGCAGCCCCGGCGGCGCCCGCATCATCACCATCACGCTGGAAGCGATCATCAACGTGATCGACCACGGCATGAACATTCAGGAGGCCGTCGACGCGCCGCGAGTCCACCATCAGTGGCTTCCGGACAAGGTCTTCATGGAGCCCTATGCTCTTTCGCCCGATACGCGCAAACTGCTTTCCGCCATGGGCCATGACGTTCAGGTCGACGAGAACTGGATGATCTGGGGCCAGGCAGCGGGCATCCTCGTCGGCGGCGAGAACGTCGCCGAGATCGAGGCTGGCGGCGGCGCCCGCTACAACGGCGCCGTCGACAGCCGCATCGGCGCAGGTGCTGCGCGCGGATATTGAGGGGCGATGGCTAGAGCGGGATGAGGAAAAGTGCGTGCGGTTTTCCGCCCGCATCCCGCGCTAACCTATTGAATCCATCACGTTCATGATTCTAGGCCGACTCGAGCCAGAATCATCGTGATCTAGCGAAACACAAGCCGCAACGCGGCTTGTGTTTCCCTGAGCAGCGGCAGAAAGCGCTCGGCCATCTCGCGGGCCGGCACGTGGGCGGCAGATGCGCCGATGTTCAGGGCCGCGAGCACCTGCCCGCGATCATTGGCGACCGGTACCGCGATCGAGCAGAGGCCGAGCTCCAGTTCCTGGTCGATGATCGCATAGCCCTCGTCGCGAACCCGCCGCAATTCCGTCAAAAGCTCTTCCGGATCGGTTCGCGTCAGCGGTGTGTTCGCCTTCAATTCAGAACGTCCGAGAATGTCGCGTGCCTCGGCCTCGGGCAGTGCGGCAAGCAACACCCGCCCCATCGAGGCGCAGTAGGCGGGAAGACGCGAGCCGGGCGTCAGGTTGATCGACATCACCCGCCGCTGCGACGCGCGTGCCACATAGACGATCTCGGTGCCGTCGAGCACCGAGGCGGAGGCGCTCTGCCCGGCCTTTTCCGCGAGCTGGTCCAGGTAAGGCTGGACGATAGTCGGCAGCGGCGTCGCCGAAAGATAGGCATGGCCGAGCCTCAGGGTCTTCGGTGTGAGCGTGAAGAACTTGCCGTCGTAATCGGCGTAACCAAGCTGCGAAAGCGTCAGCAGAGATCGCCTGACGGTCGCCCGGTCGAGCCCGGTGATCTTCGCGGCATCGGCAATCGAAAGCCGCGGCTGCGCCTCGCCGAAGGCTTCGATCACCTTCAAACCGCGTGCAAAACCGCTGACGAAATCCGTTTCACGCATTGTGCCTCCTGCCGATCTCTGGCCATCGTTTTTGTGCGTTATACGAACAAATGTCAAATACCGCACGAAGTAAATTGACGCTTGCGAAGAACAGGCGCTTATTCGGCTCGAACATCACCGGAGGAAAACGATGGCGCGGATAATGTCTCTCGCCGAGGCGGTAGAGGAGAATGTCAGAGACGGCGATACGGTTGCGATGGAAGGCTTCACGCACCTGATCCCCTACGCCGCGGGGCACGAGGTGATTCGCCAAGGCCGGAAGGACCTGTTCCTTGTGCGCATGACGCCCGACATCCTCTACGACCAGCTGATCGGAGTCGGTGCGGCACGGGGCATGAAGTTCTCCTGGGGCGGCAATCCCGGCGTCGGCTCGCTGCACCGCTTTCGCGATGCGGTCGAGAACCAATGGCCGCGACCGCTCGAGATCGAGGAGCATTCGCATGCCGCCATGGCCAATGCCTATGAGGCGGGTGCCGCGAACCTGCCTTTTGCGGCCTTCCGCGGCTATATCGGCGCCGACCTGCCTAAGGTGAACGTCAATATCAGAAGCGTGACCTGTCCCTTCACCGGCGAGGTGCTCGCCGCGGTGCCTGCAATCCGCCCGGACGTGACGATCATCCATGCCCAGCGTGCCGACCGCAACGGCAACGTCCTGATCGAGGGGATCGTCGGCGTACAGAAGGAAGCGGTGCTCGCCGCCAGGCGCTCGATCGTGACGGTCGAGGAGATCGTCGACGAACTCTCACCGCCCTCGCCCAATTCGGTGGTGCTGCCGGGTTGGGCGGTGACTGCCGTCGCGCATGTGCCGGGCGGCGCCTTCCCGTCCTATGCGCATGGTTACTATCCCCGCTCCAACGCCTTCTACATCCGTTGGGACGAGATTGCCCGCGACCGGGAGACGTTCACCGCATGGATCAGGGAGAACGTCCTTGCCGCAAAGCCCGAGGACTTCGCCCGCCACGCTGCGAAGACCGCGGCCAAGGTTGCTTGAGGGGAAGAAAAAATGACTGATTTCACCCCCACCGAGATGATGACGATCGCCGCGGCGCGCGCGCTTTCCAACGACGACGTCTGCTTCGTCGGCATCGGCGCGCCGTCAGCCGCCTGCAATGTGGCGCGGCTGACGCATGCGCCGGATATCACGCTGATCTATGAGAGCGGCACCGTCGGCACCAAGCCCGACGTGCTGCCGCTCTCGATCGGCGACGGAGAGCTATGCGATACCGCGCTCTTCACCGTCTCGGTGCCGGAAATGTTCCGCTACTGGCTCCAGGGAGGCCGGATAACCACGGGCTTCCTCGGCGGCGCGCAGATCGATCGTTTCGCCAATCTCAATACGACCGTCGTTGGCCCCTATGACCATCCCAAGGTGCGCCTGCCGGGAGGCGGCGGTGCGCCGGAAATCGCCTCCAATTGCGGCCGCATCTTCATCACCATGGCGCTGACGAAGCGCGGCTTCGTGGAGAGGCTGCCCTTCGTCACCTCCATGGGACACGGCGAAGGCGGCAATCATCGGGAGCGGCTCGGACTGACGACCAGCGGCCCGACCCGGGTCATCACGGATCTCTGCATTCTGGAGCCGGATCCGGAGACGAAGGAACTGACCGTCGTTTCCATGCACCCCGGCGTCGCTCGGGATCAGATCGCCGGAAATTGCGGCTGGCCGATCAAATTCGCGGAGACCGTCATCGAAACACCGGCACCGACCGAGACCGAGCTGGTCGTTCTGCGCGACATCAACGCCCGCACCAAAAAGGCCCATAAGGCCGCGGGAAAGGAGGCAGCGTGATGCGCGAAGCCTATATCTGCGACTATATCCGCACCCCGATCGGCCGCTTCGGCGGCTCGCTCGCTTCGGTGCGCGCCGACGACCTCGGCGCCATACCGCTGAAGGCGCTGATGGACCGCAACAGGTCGGTCGACTGGGAAGCGGTCGATGACGTGATCTTCGGCTGCGCCAACCAGGCGGGCGAGGACAACCGCAACGTCGCACGCATGTCGCTGCTGCTTGCGGGGCTGCCCGTCGCCGTTCCCGGCACGACGATCAACCGGCTCTGCGGATCCGGAATGGACGCGGTGATTGCGGCCGCGCGGGCGATCAAATGCGGCGAGGCCGAGCTGATGATAGCCGGCGGCGTCGAATCCATGTCGCGGGCGCCTTTCGTGCTGCCGAAGGCCGAGAGCGCGTTTTCGCGCAACGCCGAAATTTACGACACGACGATCGGCTGGCGCTTCGTCAATCCGCTGATGAAGGCGCAATATGGCGTCGACTCGATGCCGGAGACCGGCGAGAACGTCGCCGAAGACTACAAGGTCTCGCGCGAGGACCAGGACGCCTTCGCCCTGCGCAGCCAGGCAAAGGCCGCGGCCGCCCAGGCGAACGGCCGCCTTGCGAGCGAGATCGTCGCCGTCACCATCCCCCAAAGGAAGGGTGGCCCGGTCGTCATCGACCGCGACGAGCATCCGCGCGCCACGACGATCGAGGCGCTCGCCGGGCTCAAGACACCCTTCCGGGAGGGCGGCACCGTCACCGCCGGCAACGCTTCGGGCGTCAACGACGGCGCTGCGGCGCTCATCATCGCCTCCGAGGAGGCTGCCAGAAAGCATGGGCTGCGACCCATGGCCCGCATCCTCGGGGGCGCTTCGGCCGGCGTGCCGCCGCGCATCATGGGCATGGGACCGGTGCCCGCCTCGCAGAGGCTCATGACGCGGATCGGCGCGACGCAAGATCGGTTCGACGTCATCGAGCTCAACGAGGCTTTTGCCAGCCAGGGGCTTGCGGTCCTGCGCGCGCTGGGAATCGCCGACGACGATCCCCGCGTCAACCGGAACGGCGGCGCCATCGCGCTCGGCCATCCGCTCGGCATGTCGGGTGCGCGCATCACCGGAACGGCAGCGCTGGAGCTTGCCGAAACGGGTGGCCGCACCTCGCTCTCCACCATGTGCATCGGCGTCGGCCAGGGCATCGCGGTGGCGCTGGAGCGGGTGTAAGGCGGCGATGCTTTCCCCTCCCCAACCCCTCGCCACAACGGGGAGGGGCTTACGTGCGGCACCGTTTCCGGCTCTGCGTCGAGGTCTCCCGAGGCGAAACGTCGAAACTGGCAGGCCATTGCCGCGGGCACCGAGCCCCTCGCCCTTGTGGGAGGGGTTGGGGAGGAGTTCTGCAGTGCCCGAGATCATCCGCTACCGTGTAATGCGAAATCCCGCCGGCGCTTCGACGGAAGAAGCCTCCTCGCTCGCGACATCGGCGACGAAAGCGCCGGGCGGTCCTTTCCAGAAATGGTCAAGCATTCTGCTGACGGCCCCGTCCGGCCCGGCGATGAGGGCGGTCACCGAGCCGTCGCTCTCGTTGCGAACCCAGCCGTCAAGGCCGAGCCTTTCGGCCTCCTCGCGTGTCCAGTCGCGAAAGCACACGCCCTGTACCCGTCCGGTAATCCTGACCAGAGCGGCCCTGCGGTCCTTCGTCATGACGTTGCCCTCCTTTCCCTTTCGAATCTGGCGCATATGGCGGCTAAGGCAAGCGTCTTCCTGACGCTGCCGATGCCCGACCTCGGGCATTTCTTTATCAGCCGGAAAAAATTTCATTTTCGGTCTTGAAGATGCTGCACTGCAGCATTATTATATAACTGTCGATGGAACACTCCTCCTCCCAGTTCCATCGCGGGATCGGCAACCCTCCTCCTCCCAGTTGCCGGTCAGGATCGAAAGCCCGGCGCACCTCCTCCCGCGCCGGGTTTTCTCTTTCAGCCGAGGCATTGAGCCGGCGGCGATCCCGAATTCCGTTATCCTTACAAGACAACACCGCGGTAAGATCCGAAACTTGGCCGGCACATAGCTGGGAACATTTCCGGAGCTAGGGCATCCAATATCCGAGAAGGAGCCCGACCATGCCTACCGCTGAAACCGACCTTTGCCTGAATGCGCCGCCACCTGCGCAGGACCTCGCCCGTTTCCGCGCGATCATGCAGGCGCACAACCGCAAGCTCTACCGGATCGCCCGCAGCATCCTGCGCAACGACAGCGATGCGGAAGACGTGCTGCAGGAGGCATATGTCCGGGCCTTCACGCGCTTTGAGGATTTTCGCGGCGATGCGGCGATCACGACCTGGCTCGCCCGCATCGTCATCAACGAGGCGCTCGGCCGCCTGCGGAAAAGACGGCGACAGATGAGACTGGCCAAGTACATGCGGCAGTCGCAAGAGGCGGAGATCATCGCCTTTCCCCTCAATTCAGGCATCAGCGATCCGGAAAAGACGATGGCACAGCGACAAATCCTCGATCTCGTCGAAAGGCTGACGGACGATCTCCCGGACACCTACCGCACCGTATTCGTGCTGCGCGTCATCGAAGGGCTCGACAACGAAGAGGCGGCCGCCCTGCTTGGCCTCAAACCGGAAACGGCACGCACAAGGCTGCACCGGGCGCGCCGCATCCTGAAAGAGCAGCTGGAGCGGCAGATCGGCCCGGTTCTGCTCGATGCCTTTCCTTTCGCGGGAAAGCGTTGCGAGCGTCTGACCGAGGCGGTTCTTGCCCGCATCTCGCCTCGGCCCCCGGAACCGGACGGAAAATAGCGGGAACGTTTCGAGCCGCGAAGCATCCAAAGCATGTCGTTCAAACCAGGCTTTGATCTTCGAGGAAAGGAACATCCCATGACTATCAAACTGACGACCGCAGCGGCCGCAATCGCCCTCCTCTTCAGCACCGGCGGGGCACTCGGCAACGACAAGCCGACCGACCCCCAAATCGCCCACATCGCCTACACTGCCGGCGTGCTCGACGTCGAAGCCGCCAAACAGGCAATCGCGACGTCGAAGAACAAGACCGTCGTCGAATTCGCCGAGAGCATGCTGCGCGACCACGAGTCGGTGAACAAGCAAGCCCTCGATCTCGTCAAGAAGCTCAACGTCACGCCCGAAGACAACGACACGAGCAAATCCCTCTCGCAAGCGGCCGAGGCGAAACGCCAGGAGCTGGCGAAGCTTAAGGGCGGGGAATTCGACAAGGCCTATATCGAACACGAGGTCGCCTACCACAAGCAGGTCAACGGCGCGCTGGAAACGCTGCTGATCCCGTCGGCTCAGAATGCCGAACTCAAATCGCTGCTCGAGACCGGACTGAAGCTGTTCCAAGGACATCAGCAGCATGCCGAACACGTCGCGGCCGCATTGAAGTGAGCGCGGCGATGTTCATAACGCGAGCGGCAATTGTCTTATTGTCGATGGGAGCGGCCGCCGCCGCCGCTCCTTCGCAGGCGGAAACCATCCAGGTGTCGATCGATCGCCTCGTCTACCTGCCCGCGGAGATCGAGGCGAAGGTGGGCGACGAGGTCGAGTGGATCAACAGGGATGCGCTCGTCCACACGGCGACCGTCGAAGGCGGCGCGGACGTGCTTCTGCCGGCGAACAAAACCGGCCGGCTGGTGCTTCAGGAAGCGGGCAGCTTCGATTATATCTGCCGCTACCATCCCAACATGAAGGGCCGCATCACCGTGCGGCCGTGATCCGCAGCTCCCTCTCGCCCGCAGGCCGGAGGGAGCAGAAGCGACCGATAACTCAGTCCAGATCGTCGCTTTCCGGCTTCGGCGCATTGTCGCGGTTGCCGTAGATGATCTCGCGCTTGCCGACATGGTTCGCCGGACCGACGAGACCGTCCTTCTCCATCCGTTCGACCAGCGAGGCGGCGCGGTTGTAGCCGATGCCGAGGCGGCGCTGGATGTAGGAGGTCGAGCACTTCTTGTCCCGCAGCACCACTTTCACCGCCTGATCGTAGAGCTCGTTGCCGTCTTCGGCGGCGATCGCGCTCTTGTCGAACACTGCGCCCTGATCCTCCTCGACCTCTTCCTCCTCTTCGTCCGCGGTCACCGTCTCGAGATATTCCGGACGCCCCTGCGTCTTCAGATGTGCGACCACATGTTCGACTTCCTGATCGGAAACAAACGGACCGTGGACGCGGGCGATGCGGCCGCCGCCGGCCATGTGCAGCATGTCGCCCTGGCCGAGGAGCTGTTCGGCCCCCTGCTCGCCGAGGATGGTGCGGCTGTCGATCTTGGAGGTCACCTGGAAGGAGATGCGGGTCGGGAAGTTCGCCTTGATCGTGCCGGTGATGACGTCGACCGAGGGACGCTGGGTCGCCATGATCAGGTGGATGCCTGCCGCACGCGCCATTTGCGCAAGCCGCTGGATCGCCCCTTCGATCTCCTTGCCGGCGACCATCATCAGGTCGGCCATCTCGTCGACGATGACGACGATATAGGGCATCGGCGAAAGGTCCATTTCCTGCTGCTCGAAGAGCGGCTCGCCGGTGCCCTTCTCGAAGCCGGTCTGCACCGTCGCGAGGATCGGCGCGCCCTTCTCGCGCGCGGCCGCCGCGCGCTGGTTGTAGCCGTCGATGTTGCGCACACCGAGCCGCGACATCTTGCGATAGCGGTCCTCCATCTCGCGCACCGCCCATTTGAGGGCCATCACCGCCTTCTTCGGATCGGTGACGACGGGCGTCAGCAGATGCGGGATGCCGTCATAGACGGAGAGTTCGAGCATCTTCGGATCGACCATGATGAGCCGGCATTCTTCCGGCTTCAGCCGGTAGAGCAGCGACAGGATCATGGTGTTGATTGCAACCGACTTGCCCGAACCGGTGGTGCCGGCGACGAGCAGATGCGGCATCTTTGCGAGTTCGGCGATCACCGGCTCGCCGCCGATCGTCTTGCCGAGGCAGAGCGCCAGCTTGCAGCCGGTCTTCTGGAAATCGCCGGATTCGATCAGCTCGCGGAAATAGACGGTTTCGCGCGTCGCGTTCGGCAGCTCGATGCCGATGACGTTGCGGCCGGGCACGACAGCGACGCGGGCAGAGAGCGCCGACATCGAGCGGGCGATATCGTCGGCTAAGCCGATGACGCGGGAGGATTTGACGCCCGGCGCGGGCTCGAATTCGTAAAGCGTGACGACAGGGCCGGGGCGGACATGGATGATCTCGCCCTTGACGCCGAAATCCTCGAGTACGCTTTCGAGCAATCCGGCATTCTGCTCGAGTTGCTCCTGGGTCATGAAGAAACCCTGGCCTTGCGGCGGTTCCTGCAGGAGCTCCTTCGACGGAAACTCGTAGGCGTCGCCGCCCTGCAGCGGCTCGATGGCGCCGATCGGCGGCAGAGACGGCGACGAACGCTGTATCACGGCCGGCATGGTGATCGCCGCCCTGGTCACCGGCGCTTCGGGAGCCGGTTCGCTTGCGGGTACGATGGCAGGCTCGGCGAGCGCCGGGGCCGGTGTTTCGACGAACTGGTGGGCCGGAAGGGCGGCAGCCTCCGCGGCGGCCGGCTCAGCGGCGATATCCTGCGGCGCGGCCGTAACCGGTTCGGCAGTGGCGGGCTCGGGCCGCCGGCATTCCACCACCCGGAACAGCGAGCTTATCGCCGTGGGCGGCTGCGGCCGGATCTCGACAGGCATTGCAGCAACGATCTTCGGTGGCGAGACCTTCGGCGCGGCTGCGATCGGCGCGGGAATGCGCGCGGCTTCCTTCACAGGTTCCGTGACAGTCGGCGGAACAGCCGCGACTTCGAGCGGCATGAACTCGAAAAACGCAAAATCGGAAAGATAGGCCAGGCGCGCGTCTGCCTGATGGGGCACGTCCTCCTCCACTGCGGCACTCTCGGGCGCAAGATTCGCGACGGGCAGTGCATGCGGAACCACAGGCACTTCGTCCGTTACCGGCAGGGCTGTCGTTTCAGAAGTGGCGGGCCCTTCCTCCGCCACGGCCACGCTTTCGGTGATTGCCGGCTTGGTGACGCTCGCTTCCGGCGCCTGCGAGCGTGCAGCGCTCCAGGAGGGCAGTTGCTGCGTCAGCACACGGAGGAGCTCGGACGGACTGTAGGACGGCAGTTCCGTTTCGACCACGGACGGAGCGGGCTCGGCCGGCACCACGTCCATCACCGTTTCGGCATCGGACGCTTCCGCCGCGGCTTCGTCGGCCTCAATCCGGCTTTCTTCGGGCGCCGGCGGGTGACGCTTCATGAGTTCGCGCTCGGGCGTACGCGTGAAGCGCACATTCGGCGACAGGAAGAAGTGGCTCTCCCAGCCCGGCTCGCCGGATAGGCCGGTGATCTCGGCAAGCGTGGGAAGCGGATCGCGCGTAGAGACGGTAACCTCGGCAGGAGCATAGGCGGAGCCGTGACCGTAGAGGCGCGCGGCGCGGCCTGCATATCCTGTCTCCTCGTCACGATGGCCGGGCGCGCGCCGCGGCGCTTCCGGTGCCTCGAACAGATGGTCGTGAGCGGCCGCCTCAGGCGCCGCCGGAACATGCGCGGCACCTTGCGCAGCCGGATGCGGGTCCTCGTAATCATCCGCGTGATTTGCGTCGTACAAAGCTGCAGGCGAGAAATTTGTCCGGGGAATGCGCATGGCCTGAAAACTCGAAATTCATCATCGAAGGGGCTGCCCTAGGGAATAGGAAATGAAGGTTAACAACTTACTTCCGGGAGCTCGCCGGAAGGGCGCCGGGCCGCTTCGAAAACCCTCCCAAGTACCGTCCCATGCTCGCGGCGCAAGGCTTTCCCGCGCTTTGGCGATGCAATTCCCTTCCGTTCAATTTCTGTTTCAGTTGTGGAAAATTTCCGATCCGCGGGCTGTGCATTTACAATCATGGAGCAGCGAGCGCTTGCCGCCGTTCCGAAGGCTCGGAGCGGGTATGCGTTCGCGATCAGGCCACAGTGAAGAAAGGCACGTCACATGAGCGACAATCCCGCACTTCAAAGCTCCTTGGCCCTCATCGGCCGCCTGCTTCTCGCCGCCATGTTTATTCTTTCCGGTTTCGGAAAACTGGGCGATCCATCCGGCACGATCGGCTACATCGCGTCGGCGGGGCTGCCCCTGCCTCCGGTCGCCTATGCGGTTGCTCTTGCCGTGGAGATCGGCGCAGGCATTCTCCTCGTCCTCGGCTACCGGGCACGGTGGGTGGCGCTGATCCTTGCAGCCTTCACCCTGGCCTCGGCGATCGGCTTTCACACCGACTTCGCCGACCAGAACCAGATGATCCACTTCATGAAGAATCTGGCGATCACCGGCGGCTTCCTTCAGATCGCCGCCTTCGGCGCGGGTGCCTTCAGCCTTGACGGTTGGACCGTCCGCGCCAACCGAGAAATGAGTTGACGCGAATCAGAGGATGAATCATTCCTCTAACGGAATAGACCGCATATTCCGCATTTCGGCGTAGCTAAACGATTGTTCTGTCAGGAAATGCGTCAGGCGCATCCGCACGGCGGCGGGGCGCCATGCGGGCACGAGGAGATTTGACCATGGATATGATGACGGCAGCGGCGGCGACGACGGCAGGCGCGACCGGCGGGGCATCGCGCAGACCGGCAGACGAGGCGATCGCCGCCGACGCGCGGGCGCTTTCCGAACAGCTGAAAGCGATGCGAGACCGGCTCTTTGCACCGACAGCGATGAAGACGCTCCGGAGCTTCACCTCCGGCGAGGCCGCCAAGCTCATCGGCGTTTCCGACGGATACTTGCGACAGCTTTCGCTCGCTGGCGAGGGGCCGCAGCCCGACACCGGCGCCGGCGGACGACGCTCCTATTCGCTTTCCGATATCAACGCGCTGCGCCGGCATCTGGCCGAACAGGCGATCGCCAAAGGCAATGGCGCCAAGGCGCGCGGTTATCTCAAATGGCGCGATGCCGCGAGAAGCGAGCATCTCCAGGTGATCTCGGTCACCAACTTCAAGGGCGGCTCCGGCAAGACGACCTCATCGGTCCATCTCGCCCAATATCTCGCTCTGACCGGGCACCGGGTGCTTGCGGTCGACCTCGACCCGCAGGCGTCGCTTTCGGCGCTGTTCGGCTACCAGCCGGAACTGGACCTGACCGGCAACGACACGCTTTATGGCGCAATCCGTTACGACGCCGAGGCGCGCCCGCTGAAGGACATCATCCGCAAGACCTATTTCGACGGGCTCGACCTGGTGCCGGGCAACCTCGAACTGCAGGAGTTCGAACACACGACGCCGCAGGCGCTCAGTGCGCGGCAGAGCGGCGCCGATGCCGGGCCGCTCTTCTTCGCCCGGGTGCAGGCGGCGCTCGCAAGCGTCGCCGACGACTACGACGTCGTCGTCATCGACTGCCCGCCGCAGCTCGGCTACCTGACGCTTTCGGCGCTCTGCGCTTCGACGTCGGTCATCGTCACCGTGCATCCGCAAATGCTCGACGTCGCATCGATGAACCAGTTCCTCTACATGACCTCGGACCTGCTCAGCGTCGTGCGCGACGCCGGCGGCGAGCTCAATTTCGATTTCCTGCGCTATCTCGTCACCCGCTTCGAGCCGAATGACGGACCGCAGGCGCAGATCGTCGGCTTCATGCGCTCGCTCTTCGGCGACCGGGTGCTGACCTCCGCCATGGTAAAGTCGACCGCGATCTCGGATGCGGGTCTCACCAAGCAGACGCTCTACGAGGTGGGCCGGGAGAATTTCACCCGCGCGACCTATGACCGGGCGATCGAGTCGCTGAACGCCGTCAACGGCGAGATCGAGGCTCTCATTCACGCGGCATGGGGGCGCTGAGTCATGGCTGGCAATAACCGGAAAAACGAATTGCGGGCACTGTTTTCCGCGGGTGCGCCTGCCGCCGATCCGCAAACCCCCGCCGAAACGGCGTCGGGCGAGTTGACACCTGTCAACGCCAGGCCGGCCGCCCCGCTCGATGCGCCCCGTGCGGCCTCCGGCGCAGTGAAGGCCATGGGGCTCTCTCTCGGCAGCATCACACGCGAGGCCGAGGAAGCGCGGGTGCTCAGGGAAGCGTTGACCCAGGGTGAACGCGTCGTTTCGCTCGATCCGGCGCTGGTCGAAAGCTCCTTCGTCGAGGATCGGCTGACCGACGGCGAGATGGACGATGCGGATTTCCTCGCGCTCGTCGAGAGCATTCGCGAGAACGGCCAGCAATCGCCGATCCTCGTTCGCCCGCACCCGGAAAAGCAGGGCCATTACCAGACCGCCTACGGCCACCGGCGCCTGAAGGCGGTGCGCCGGCTCGAGCTCCAGGTAAAGGCGATCGTCCGGACGCTGACAGATGACGAGGTCGTGCTTGCGCAAGGCAAGGAAAACGCCGAGCGGCGCAACCTTTCCTTCATCGAACGTGCGCTTTTCGCCGCTGCGCTCGTAGCGCGCGGCTTCGACCGCAAGGTGATCGGCGATGCGCTTGCGGTGCAGAAGAGCGAACTTTCGCGCCTCCTGCAGGTGGCGGACGGTGTGCCGCACGAAGTCGCCCGCGCCATCGGCCCGGCGCCGAAGGCCGGGCGCGAGCGCTGGATGGCGATCGGGACGCTGCTTGAAAGGCAAGAAGCGCGCGCCCGAGCCCAAGACGAGATCGCTTCGCCACGCTTCCGCGCCGTCGATTCAGACCAACGCTTTCAGCTCGTCTTCAATCGCCTGTCGCAAAGCGACAAGCCGGAACCGGAAAGGCCGGAGGAACTGAAGGACGCCGCAGGGCGGGTCTTCGCTCGGCTGAAGCGTGATGGGAAGGCGCCGAGGATCGAGTTCCTCCCGGGCACCCATCCGGCCGTCGTCCAGGAAGCCGTGTCGATGCTCGCCAACTGGCATGCAGCCTTCGTGGAGAATCAGAAGCCTTAGAGCGACACAGCTCGGCCGCAACGATGCCCATATGGGCATCGCCACGGTCGTGAGCGATGTCTTCATAGGCCGGCTGGTCGAGATCCCGCCGAATCCGGCGACGGCGAGGGAACGGAATGCATCGGATGGCTGAAGCGCTCGGCAAAGGCCTCGATGGAGCCGCGCCCGAAGCGTCTCAAGCGCCGCCGCACCAGAATGGACATGACCCGGGCGGCGGTCGAGAAGGTCATTGCGTCCAGCGGTCCGGCGCCGCTCCAGGGCTTCGTCAACCGGTCGGTGACTATGCCGATCATATTGGCCGGCATGAGGTCCGTGCAGGGTCTCATCCATTCGAAAACGGCACTGACCGGAAGCACCTTGTCCTCGAAGGAAACGATGGGTTCGGGCATGCCCTCCTCCCAGTCGTCATAGGCTTCGAGGGCATCCCTGAAGAGTGTCTGGAGCGTAATCGGGGCGTGCCCTTCATGAAGGGCGGGCAGGAAATTCGTCATTAGGGTCTCCTCCGATTGGATAGGCCGGAAACGCGAAATGGCCAATTCTGTCAGTGAGATGTGATTGCGAAACTCGCCACGGCACCATGCTTCGACCAGAGACATGGAACGCGCCGTGACACTTTGAACTGCTGCATGGGCTAATCTTCGACCGGAACCGGTCGAAGAATCATGCAGGAGCAATCTTCGAACATGCATGTGCAGTATGGGTCAAAGCGCTTGAGCGGGCAAATGCAATCCACAAAAGAAGTGGATTTTTCTGTCGCCCGGAGGCGCCCCTGAGATCGGCCTTCCGGCCCAAGCCATTGACTTTACCGGCTGTTTCCCGGTCTGTGGAAAACCGCGCGCAGGCTCGCCATGGGACTTCAAACGGTTAGATGCCGGCGCGCTTGCGGGGTGTCGAGCGTCTCCGGCGGGCCCTCGTGCACGAAAGCTCCACGGTCCATGATATAGACATGGTCGGCAAGCTCGCGGCAGAAATCGAGATATTGCTCCACGAGCAGGATCGCCATACCGGTCGAATCCCGCAAATATTTGATCGCGCGGCCGATGTCCTTGATGATCGACGGCTGGATGCCCTCGGTCGGCTCGTCCAGCACCAGGATTTTCGGGCGTGTCACGAGAGCGCGAGCGATCGCGAGCTGCTGCTGCTGGCCGCCCGAAAGGTCGCCGCCCCTCCGGCCGAGCATCGTCTGAAGTACCGGAAACAGACTGAATATATCGTCTGGGATCGAGCGTTGAGCCCGCCTCAGCGGAGCGAAGCCGGTTTCGAGATTTTCCTTCACCGTCAGCAGGGGAAAGATCTCGCGGCCCTGGGGCACGTAGCCGACGCCCTGTTTGGCGCGCCGGAAGGGCGCCATGCCGTCGAGCGGCGCGCCGTTGAAAGAGATCGTGCCGCTCGTCACCGGATGCTGGCCGGCGACGGCCCTGAGCAGGCTCGACTTGCCAACGCCGTTGCGGCCGAGAACGCAGGTGATCTTGCCCATTTCCGCCTTGAACGAGACGTCGCGGAGCGCCTGGGCGGCGCCGTAATGCAGGCTGACGTTTTCGACGTTCAGCATCGGTTCAATTCCTCCCGCTCATCGGCCGAGATAGTTCTCGATCACCTTCGGATCGTTGCTGACGAAATCGATCGACCCTTCCGCCAGCACCGAGCCTTCCGCAAGGCAGGTGACCTTGACGCCGAGATCGCGGATGAAGCCCATGTCGTGCTCGACGACGACCACCGAGCGCGTCCTGGCGATTTCTTTCAGGAGGATCGCCGTTTCCGCCGTCTCCGCATCGGTCATGCCGGCCACCGGCTCGTCCACGAGCAGGAGTTCCGGCTCCTGGGCGAGCAGCATGCCGATCTCCAGCCATTGCTTCTGGCCATGCGAGAGATTGGCGGTGAGATCGTCGCGGCGCGCCGTGAGCCGCACCGTCGAAAGGATCTCCTCGATGCGGCTCTTGTCCTCTCTCGTCAGCCGATAGAACAGGGTCGCGAAGACGCCGCGGCTGCGGTTCAGCGCCAGCTCCAGATTGTCCCAGACCGTATGGTTCTCGAAGACGGTCGGCTTCTGGAACTTGCGGCCGATGCCGAGCTCGGCGATTGCCGCTTCGTCTTTCTTGGTGAGGTCGATGTCGCCCTTGAAGAAGACCTCGCCCTCGTCCGGCCGCGTCTTGCCGGTGATGATGTCCATCATCGTCGTCTTGCCGGCGCCATTGGGGCCGATGATCGCGCGCAGTTCCCCCGGCTCTACGACGAAGGAGAGCGAGTTCAGCGCCTTGAAGCCATCGAAGGAGACGGAGACCCCATCGAGATAGAGCAGGTTCCTGGGTTTCTTTCCGGTCATGGCGATCACTCCGCGGCCACCGTTTCGGCGTTCGCAAGGCTCGCCGCTTTTTCGCTCTCGCTTTCCTTCCGGGCCGCCGCGTGGGATGCGCGCCGGCTTGCGAGATAGCTCTGCGCCGTGCCGACCACGCCCTTCGGCAGGAAAAGCGTGACGAGGACGAAGAGCCCGCCGAGCGCAAAGAGCCAGAATTCGGGGAAGGCGGCGGTGAAGATGCTTTTTCCGCCGTTGACGAGGATCGCGCCGACGATCGGTCCGATCAGCGTGCCGCGCCCGCCGACAGCCGTCCATATGACCACCTCGATCGAATTGGCGGGGGCGAACTCGCCCGGATTGATGATGCCGACTTGCGGCACGTAGAGCGCGCCGGCGACGCCCGCCATCATTGCCGAGACCGTGAAGGCGAAGAGCTTCATGTGCTCGACGCGATAGCCGAGAAAGCGTGTGCGGCTTTCCGCGTCGCGCAGCGCCACCAGCACCTTGCCGAATTTCGAGCGGACGATGCCCGAGGTGACGACGAGCGAAACGGCAAGCGCCAGCGCGGAGGCTGCAAAGAGTGCCGCACGCGTTCCGTCGGCCTGGATGTTGAAGCCGAGGATGTCCTTGAAATCGGTGAGCCCGTTATTGCCGCCGAAGCCCATGTCGTTGCGGAAGAAGGCGAGCAGCAGCGCATAGGTCATCGCCTGGGTGATGATCGAGAGATAGACCCCGTTGACCCGCGAGCGGAAGGCGAACCAGCCGAAGACGAAGGCAAGCAGGCCCGGCACCAGCACCACCATCAGCGCTGCGAACCAGAACATGTCGAAGCCGTACCAGAACCAGGGCAGCTCCTTCCAGTTGAGAAAGACCATGAAGTCCGGCAGCAGCGGATTGCCGTAGGAGCCGCGTGCGCCGATCTGGCGCATCAGATACATGCCCATGGCATAGCCGCCGAGCGCGAAGAAGGCCGCATGCCCCAGCGAGAGGATGCCGCAGAAACCCCAGACAAGATCGAGCGCCAGAGCCAAGAGCGCATAGGTCAGGTACTTGCCGAAGAGCGAGACCAGATAGGTCGGCACATGCAGCGGGTGTTCCGGCGCGGTCAGGAGGTTGAGCGCGGGAACGATGACGGCCAGCGCCAGCAGGATCGCGACAGCGACGACGATCGTCCGATCCAGCGATTTGACGAGAAACGAGGTGATCATGCTTCCACCGCCCGGCCCTTGAGTGCGAAGAGCCCGCGCGGCCGCTTCTGGATGAAGAGGATGATCAGCACGAGCACGAGGATCTTGCCGAGCACGGCGCCGGCATAGGGCTCCAGGAACTTGTTGAGGATGCCGAGCGACAAGGCGCCGACAAGCGTGCCCCAGAGATTGCCGACGCCGCCGAAGACCACGACCATGAAGCTGTCGATGATGTAGCCCTGCCCGAGGTTCGGCGAGACGTTGTCGATCTGCGAAAGCGCCACACCCGCAATGCCGGCGATGCCGGAGCCGAGCGCGAAGGTCAGCGCATCCACCCAGGGCGTGCGGATGCCCATGGAAGAGGCCATGCGCCGGTTCTGCGTTACCGCGCGCATCTGCAGGCCCATCGGCGTCTTCTTGAGCAGAAAGAGAAGTGCCGCAAACACCGCAAGCGCAAAGACGATGATCCAGAGACGGTTCCAGGTGATCGCCAGTCCGCCGAGCTCGAAGGCGCCGGACATCCAGGACGGATTGCCGACCTCACGGTTGGTGGGGCCGAAGATCGTCCGCACCGTCTGCTGGAGGATGAGCGATATGCCCCAGGTGGCAAGCAGCGTTTCGAGCGGGCGCCCGTAGAGAAAGCGGATGACGCCGCGTTCCAGTGCGAGGCCCACGGCGCCCGTGACAAGAAAGGCGAGCGGCAGCGCGATCGCCAAGGACCACTCGAAAAGATGAGGAAAGGAGGTGCGCACGACATCTTGAACGAGGAAGGTCGTATAGGCCCCGAGCATCACCATCTCGCCATGCGCCATGTTGATGATGCCCATGACGCCGAAGGTGATGGCGAGACCGATCGCCGCCAAGAGCAGCACCGAGCCGAGCGACAGGCCGTACCATATGTTCTGGCCCGCATTCCAGAAGGCTTGCGCCTGTTCGATGCTGGCGAGCGCCGCCTCGATGTCCGGCTTCAGGCTTTCGTCGGCAGAGCCGAGCGCGGCAGAAAGGATCGGCAGCGCCTCGCGGCCGCCGTTTTCCTCCAGCAGCCGCACCGCCTCCTTCTTCTCCTCGACCGGCCGGTCGGAGAGAAGCAGCATCGTGGCGCGCGCCTGTTCGAGAACCGCACGAACGGCTCCATCCTTCTCGGCAGCCAGTGCATTCTCGATGACGCCGAGCGCGTCGGCATCGGGCGATTGCAGCACCGACTGCGCGGCCCTGAGGCGCTGATTGCGATCGGGGCTGAGGAGCGTCAGGCTGCCGAGGGCGGTCCGCACGGCGCGCCGCACGCTGTTGTTCACCCTGATCTTCGAAAGTCCCGCCTTCGGTGCTTCGCCGGCGCTGTCGCCGGAGATCGGATCCGTAAGGGTCAGGTTCGAACCGTTCTCCTTCGTCCGCAAGACCTGGCCATCCGCCTTGCGCGCATAGAGCTCGCCTTCGCCGAGCGCCTCGAGGATGGCGACGACTTCGGGCTTTCCGGTCTTCGCCAGTGCCGCGATATGCTCGTCCATCTCGGACAGCTTCGCCTCGCCGAGCGCGTTCACCAGATCGCGCAGTCCCTCTTCCGCGCGAAGCCCCGGAGCCATCGCAACGAAAAGGAACAGGGCAGCCAGCACGGTTGGGATGATGCGGTACATTCGTCTCTCGCCTTGCAGGCCTCCGTCCGACGGGAAGCGTTCGGACGGAGGGGATTTCGAGCTAGCGGTTCGTCATGAAAAGCGGCGTTTGGGGGAGTGGCCCGACCCGGGCCACTCCCTGAGCAAGTCTTTCGTCATGAAATCAGGAACCCTTGCCGCCGCACTTGCCGGTGGCCACATTGAAGTTGCCGCAGGACATGGGCGCGCGCCAATCGGAGATCAGGTCCTTCGAGTCCGGCAGGTAGTCCGACCATTCGTCGCCGACGACGAGGCCGGGCGTTTCCCATACCGTTTCGAACTGGCCGTCGGACTGGATCTCGCCGATCAGCACGGGCTTGGTGATGTGGTGGTTCGGCATCATCGTCGAATAGCCGCCCGAAAGGTTCGGTACCGAGACCCCGATCATGGCGTCGAGCACGGCATCGGTATCGGTGGTGCCAGCCTTCTCGACTGCCTTCAGCCACATGTTGAAGCCGATGTAATGGGCTTCCATCGGGTCGTTGGTGACCCGCTTGTCGTTCTTGGTATATGCCTGCCAGGTCTCGATGAACTCCGCATTGGCCGGGTTGTCGACCGACTGGAAGTAGTTCCAGGCAGCGAGATGCCCGACGAGCGGCCCGGTATCGAGGCCGGCAAGTTCCTCCTCGCCGACCGAGAAGGCGACGACCGGGATGTCCTCGGCCTTGATGCCCTGGTTGGCAAGTTCCTTGTAGAACGGCACGTTGGCGTCGCCGTTGATGGTCGAGACGACCGCGGTCTTCTTGCCGGCCGAGCCGAACTTCTGGATGTCCGAGACGATCGTCTGCCAGTCGGAATGGCCGAAAGGCGTGTAATTGATCATGATGTCCTCGGGCGCGACACCCTTGGAGATCAGGTAGGCCTCGAGGATCTTGTTGGTCGTGCGCGGATAGACGTAATCGGTGCCGGCGAGCACCCAGCGCTCGACTTCCTCGTTCTCCATCAGATAGTCGACGGCCGGGATGGCCTGCTGATTGGGAGCGGCCCCCGTATAGAAGACGTTGCGCTGGCTTTCCTCGCCCTCGTACTGGACCGGATAGAAGAGGATCGAATTCAGCTCCTCGAAGACCGGCAGCACGGTTTTGCGCGATACCGACGTCCAGCAGCCGAAGACGGCGGAAACCTTGTCGACGGAGACGAGCTCGCGCGCCTTTTCGGCAAAGAGCGGCCAGTCCGAGGCCGGGTCGACGACGACGGCTTCCAGCTTCTTGCCGAGCAGGCCGCCCTTCTTGTTCTGCTCCTCGATCAGCATGAGCATGGCGTCCTTGAGCGTCGTTTCGGAGATCGCCATGGTGCCGGAAAGCGAATGCAGGATGCCGACCTTGATCGTGTCGTCGGCCGCAAAGGCGCCGTTGAACGCCGTCGTCGAAAGGACGGCAGCTAGAAATGCGCCGGTGACGCGTGCCCTGATAGTCATCTGATTGAACCCCCTTGTTCTGATCGCCGCAACGCAAGTGGCCGTTCTCCATGGCCGTTGCTCGGGGGATCATCAGGCAGCCGCGCTGCACTGCACATACGTCATTCTACGTAGGCGGCGGGGGGAAGAAGGAAGCTTGGGCTTACTGCCCGGAGTTTTCTGCCGAGGATCCAGGTCGCTACCGCGGCAGACGCGAGAGGAGCGGTACGGCTCCTCACAAATAGGCCGTCACCCGGGGTGGCCGATCCCATGCATCATGGCGCCCGTCCTCATAGACGATCGGGGCATTCGCCAGCTCCTCGTCGGTCGCGTCGTCGAGACAGGCGATATTCACCGCATGGAACGGTCCGCCCATGATCTCGAAATCGGCGCTGCCAAACGGGTGGACGCCGCAGTGCCTGCAGAACACGTGGCGGATCATGCGCTCGCCGAAGCGGTATTCCGCCAAGGCCTCCTCGCCGGAAAGCAGGGAGAAATCCTCGGGCGTGACGAACACCTTCCAGAATCGCGTCTTCAGGCAGGAGGAACAGTTGCAGCGGAAGGTCGTCGTCCACCACACGCCCGGCCGCGGCGCTTCGGATCGCTTTCCCTCCGGCGCAAGATCGAGATTTACGGAAAAACGCACCGCGCCGCAATGGCAGCTCCCGTGATAGGTCTTCTTCATTGCATTTCCTCCTTCCGGGCAGCGACATAGGAAACCAGCCGGTCCATGCACTCGCTCCATCCTTCCGCATGCGAATCGCGGCTCTCGGCGCTCGTGAACGGCGCCTGGTGGAAGGTGAGACGCGTGCCGCCCGCCACATCATCGAGGGTGACCGTGATCAGCGTGTCGATGGAGCCCTCCTCTTCCCAGGCGAAGCTGAGGACGATGCGGCTGGGGGCCACGATCTCGCGATAGATGCCGTGCGCCCAGTAGTCCTGGCCCTCCGGCGAGCGGATGCAGCCGCGCCAGGCGCCGCCTTCACGGAAATCGGTGGTGATCGCGGGCACCGTGAAGCCCTTCGGACCCCACCAGCGTGCCAGGTGTTCGGGTGTCGTCCAGACCTTGAAGACGAGGTTGGCGGGCGCGTCGAAGACGCGCGTGATGGTAAGCGCGTTCTCTTCCTTCAGAGACGGGGCATTCATGATCTTCTCCCTTGCGGTCGGGCGAACCCGGTTCAGTCTTGATCCGATTTCTCGTTGCGCTGCAGTTCATGAAGATAGCTGTCGAGCCGGTCGAAACTGCCTTCCCAGAAATGGCGGTAGCGTTCGATCCAGTCGGCGATTTCCTTCAACGGCGCCGCCTCCAGCCGGCAGGGCCGCCATTGGGCGTTACGGCCCCGGGATATCAGCCCCGCGCGTTCCAATACCTTCAGATGTTTGGAGACCGCCGGCAGACTCATCTCGAATGGAGCTGCAAGTTCGTTCACCGTCGCCTCGCCGGCGGCAAGGCGCGCAACGATAGCACGGCGGGTGGGGTCGGCCAGTGCCGACAGGGTGCTGCTGAGCTGATCCATCAATGATTAACCTACTGGTTAATTAACTTGATGGTTTATTGCAGCAGCGTGGCGTTCTGTCAAGAGCTGAAATCTGCAATGGACGGGTGCCGCGCCATTGCCCATTCACTTGGTCGGTCTCAAGGGACCGCAGGGCAAATCCGCTTCAAGAGGGAGAACATTCGATACAAAACGATCAAAACTGATCAAGCGGCCCTCGCGGAGCGTCGACGTTTTCCGCAATGCAGCAATTTCCCGGGCCGCTCGTCCGTGTTACGACATGAGCAGCTGGCGCATTCGGCCGGCATTGCGAGATGACGAGGGACCATGGCGGCACGCCAGCGCATCATTCCCGTTCGACGAGAATATAACCGCTGGGTCGCCAACCAGACGCTCGAAGACTATGCGCTGCGCTTCACCGCCAAGAGCGCGCGGCGCTTTTCCTCCGCGCGCATTTCGCAGACGGCGATCGGCGCCATCTCCTTCCTGGCGCTGGAAGCCATCGGCGGCGCGATTACCATGTCCTACGGCACGACGAACGCTATCGTCGCGATCCTCGTCGCGAGCCTGATGATCCTTATCGTCGGCCTGCCGATCAGCCGCTATGCCATCCGTCACGGAGTCGACATCGACCTTCTCACGCGCGGCGCGAGCTTCGGCTATATCGGCTCGACGACCACCTCGCTCATCTATGCGAGCTTCACCTTCATCCTCTTCGCGATCGAAGCCTCGATCATGTCTGGGGCGCTGGAGCTCGCGCTCGGCATACCGCTCTGGATCGGCTACATCATCAGCGCCGTCATGGTGATCCCGCTGGTCACCCATGGCGTGAAGCTGATCAGCCGGTTCCAGCTCGTCACGCAGCCCTTCTGGATCGTCCTGAACATTCTTCCCTTCGCCTTCATCGCGTTTGCGGACTGGGAGAAGGTCGGCCTGTGGCTCGCTTATGCGGGCATCCATCACACATCGGGCCCCCCCGGCACGCTCGCGCCGTTCCATCTCGTCGAATTCGGCGCTGCCTCGGCGGTCATCTTCGCGCTGATGGCGCAGATCGGCGAACAGGTGGACTTCCTGCGCTTCCTGCCGCCTGACGGCGAGCGCAAGCTCCGGCACCGCATCGCCGTCTTTCTTGCCGGCTCCGGCTGGGTGATCGTCGGCGCGCCGAAGCTGCTTGCCGGCTCCTTTCTCGTCGTGCTGGCGCTCAGCACCGGCGTTCCATCGACCAGGGCCGCCGACCCGGCGCAGATGTATTACACCGCCTTCGGCTACATCTTCCCGTCGGACACGGCCGCGCTCCTGCTGATGGCCGCTTTCGTCGTCGTCTCGCAGCTCAAAATCAACGTGATGAACGCCTATGCGGGCTCGCTCGCCTGGTCGAACTTCTTCTCGCGGCTCACCCACAGCCATCCGGGCCGCGTCATCTGGCTGGTGTTCAACGTGGCGATCGCGCTCCTGCTGATGGAGCTCGGCATCTATCGTCTGCTGGAGGAGACGCTCGGCATCTTTTCGATCGTCGCCATGGCCTGGCTCTCAACGATCTCCGCCGATCTCTTCGTCAACAAGCCGCTCGGGCTCGCCCCGCCCGGAATCGAGTTCAAGCGCGCCCATCTCTACGACATCAACCCTGTCGGCCTCGGCACCATGGGCGTGTCGACGCTCTTCGCCCTCGTCGCGCATTTCGGCGCGGCGGGCGAAATCGCCGCCTCGCTCGCCCCCTATATCGCGCTCGTCACGGCCTTTGTCGTCTCGCCGCTGATCGCCTGGTGGACGGAAGGGAAATTCTATCTCGCCCGCAAGCCGCGCAAGAGCTGGCTCACCGAAAGCGAGATCACCTGCTCGATCTGCGAGCATCCGTTCGAACCGGAGGACATGGCCTGGTGTCCGGCCTATGCGGCGCCGATCTGCTCGCTCTGCTGCTCTCTCGACAGCCGCTGCCACGACATGTGCAAGCCGAAGGCGCGGCTGAACACGCAGGTCGCGACCGTGGCCAAGGTGGTGCTGCCCGAAACGGTCGTCGCAAAGCTTGCGACAAGGCTCGGCCGTTACGCGATTTCAGCGGTGATCTCGATTACCGGCATCGGTGTCATCCTGGCGATGATCGCCCACCAGACGACGGCCGCCTCTCCCGAGACCGCCGATGTCGTCGAGCGGACCATCGCCATCGTCTTCTTCGTCTTCGCCATCCTTGCCGGCGTCGTGTCCTGGTTCTACGTGCTTGCCCATGACAGCCGGGTCGTTGCGGAAGAGGAATCCTCCCGGCAGAACACGGCTCTCCTGAAGGAGATCGCCGCCCACAAGAAGACCGACGCGGCGCTGCAGGACGCGAAAGAAAGGGCGGAGTCGGCCAACCGCGCGAAGAGCCGCTATGTCGTGGGGCTCAGCCACGAACTGCGCACGCCGCTCAATGCGGTGCTCGGCTACGCCCAGATCCTCGAGCGCGACGAGACGATACCGCCGCCGCGGCAGGGCGCGATCAAGGCGATCAGGCGCAGCGCCGACCATCTCTCCGGACTGATCGACGGCCTCCTCGACATCTCCAAGATCGAAGCCGGCAAGCTGCAGGTCTATTCCAACGAGATCAACATTCAGGACTTCTTGGATCAGATCGTCGACATGTTCCGCCCGCAGGCGCAGGCAAAGGGCATCGCCTTCGAGCACAACCGCGCAGCCTCGCTGCCGCAATATGTGCGGACCGACGACAAGCGCCTGCGGCAGATCCTCGTCAACCTGCTCTCCAATGCCCTGAAGTTCACGGAACGGGGGCATATCCGCTTCGACGTCGCCTATCGCAGCCAGGTTGCAAGTTTCACCATCGAGGACAGCGGCCGCGGCATCAGCGAGAAGGACCTGCCCCGGATCTTCGAGCCCTTCCAGCGCGGCGAGGCGGAATATCGCATGCCGGGCCTCGGCCTCGGCCTGACCATCACGCGCCTGCTCACCCAGACGCTCGGCGGCGAAATTTCCGTCACCAGCGAGAAGGACAAGGGCACGGGCTTCAAGGTCCGGCTGATGCTCTCTGCGGTCGACCGGCCCGCCGCGCTCAAAGACCCGGTGCAGAAGATCAAGTCCTATCACGGGCCACGCCGGACGATCATCGTGGTCGACGACAATGCGGATCACCGCAACCTGATGCGCGAGCTGCTGACGCCGCTCGATTTCACCGTTCTTGCGGCGGCGAGCGGGGCGGCCTGCCTGGCGCTCGCCGAACATACGGAACCGGACCTGTTCCTGATCGACATCTCCATGCCCGGCATGAGCGGCTGGGATCTGGTGACGCGGCTGAGGGAAGCCGGCCAGAGCGCGCCGGCGATCATGCTTTCGGCCAATATCGGCGATGGCTCGGCCGCCGGCGCCATCGGCCACAACGATGCCCTTGCCAAGCCCTTCGGCCTGCGCCAGCTCACCGACAAGCTCGCGATCCACCTGAAACTCGAATGGATCTACGACGACGGCCCGAAGGAAACGTCCGGCACCGACAAGACCACTGCGGTAGCGAGCCCCGGTCATCATCATTTGAAAGAATTGATCGAGCTCGGCGAAATCGGCTACGTGAGGGGCATCGAAGCAAAATTGACGGAGATCGCCCTGAACCCCGACAACCGAGCCTTCGCCGAGGCGGCGCGCGCCTATGTCGGGGCATTCGACCTCGCGGGCTATGACGCCTTTCTCAAACGCCTGCTCGCCGGGGAGGCGAATGCCCGTGCCTGAGGCAGCGAACGCGCGCGACATCGTACTCCTCGTCGACGATTCGCCGGAGGCGCTCGGCTTCCTGACCGAAGCGCTGGAACAGTCCGGCTTTTCCGTATTGATCGCGACCTCCGGCAACGCGGCGCTCAACATAGCCGATCGCATAACGCCGGACATCATCCTGCTCGATGCGGTCATGCCCGGCATGGACGGCTTCGACACCTGCACCCGGCTGAAGGCGAATGCTTCCGTCGCCCAGGTGCCCGTGGTCTTCATGACCGGCCTGACCGAGACGGAGCATGTGGTGCGGGCGCTCGAAGCCGGCGGCGTCGATTACCTGACCAAGCCGATCAATATCGACGAGTTGCGCGCCCGCATCCGCGTCCATCTTTCCAATGCGCGCTCCGCCCAGAGCGCCCGCGTCGCACTGGACGCGGCGGGGCGGCATCTGCTGGCGGTGCGAGGCGATGGAACGGTTCGCTGGTCGACCCCGCAGGCGACCCGCCTCGTCAACGCGGCCACCGGCAGCGACGACGGTCTTGCCTTCGTCGCCGGGCGCATTGCCGAGTGGATGCGGGAGCGGGAAACCAGCCCTGGCGAAAGGCAAGGGACTTTCACCCTGCAGCGCGCCAGCCAGACGGGCCTGCAGATCTCCTATCTCGGCGCAATCGGCGCCAATGAATACCTATTCCGGCTGACCGCCGAGAACGGCATGAGCGACGACGAAACGCTGCGCCAGCACTTCCGGCTCACCCAGCGGGAGTCCGAGGTGCTGCTCTGGATCGCCAAGGGAAAATCCAACCGCGACATCGGCGAGATCCTGGGTTTGAGCTCGCGCACCGTCACCAAGCATCTCGAACAGATCTATGTGAAGCTCGGCGTCGAAAACCGGGCCTCGGCGGCAGTGAAGGCGACGCAGGTGCTGCACGGGATCTGATCTTGTGCCGAGTGCCCACCCCCTCTGGACTGGCCGGCGATAAAAAAGCGCGGCCCGGAGAACCGGACCGCGCCAACCGCACCAGCGTGCGGTCTCGCCCTGGGAGGCAAGCTTATTCGGCGGGCTGGACGACCGCCGGGATGGCCTCGACGGACGCCTCGCCGCCGAGAGCTGCGGAAAGCTGCGCCTGATCGAGCTCGCCTTCCCACTTCGCCACCACGATCGTCGCAACCGCGTTGCCGACGAAATTGGTCAGGGCGCGGCATTCCGACATGAAGCGGTCGATGCCGAGGATCAGCGCCATGCCGGCGACCGGCACGGAGGGAACGACCGAGAGCGTTGCGGCAAGCGTGATGAAGCCGGCGCCGGTAATGCCGGCCGCACCCTTCGAGCTCAGCATTGCGACGAGGAGCAGCAGGATCTGGTCGCCGTATGAGAGCGGCGTATCGGTCGCCTGGGCGATGAACAGGGCCGCAAGCGTCATGTAGATATTGGTGCCGTCCAGGTTGAAGGAATAGCCGGTCGGAATGACGAGACCGACGACCGAGCGCTTGCAGCCGGCCTTCTCCATCTTGTTCATGAGGCCCGGAAGAGCCGCCTCCGAAGAGGACGTCCCGAGCACCAGCAGCAGCTCCTCCTTGATGTAGCGGATGAGCGAGAGGATCGAGAAGCCGTTATAGCGTGCGACCGCGCCGAGAACGATGAAGACGAAGAGAAACGACGTCAGATAGAAGGTGCCGATCAGCATGGCGAGATTGGCGATCGAGGCGATACCGTACTTGCCGATGGTGAAGGCCATGGCGCCGAAGGCGCCGATCGGGGCGGCCTTCATCAGGATCGCAACGAGCCGGAAGATCGGCAGCGTCAGCGCCTGCAGGAAATCGACCACGGGCTCGGCTTTCTTGCCGACGATCGCCAGCGAAATACCGAAGAGCACCGAGATGAACAGGACCTGCAGGATGTCGCCCTCGGCGAAGGCGCCGACGAGCGTCGTCGGGATGATGTTCATCAGGAAGCCGGTGATCGACTGCTCATGCGCCTTCTCGGCATAGGTCGCGACCGCCTTGGCGTCCAGCGTGGCCGGATCGATATGCATGCCCGCGCCTGGCTGCACCACGTTTGCGACGACGAGACCCACGACAAGCGCGAGGGTGGAGAAGGCGAGAAAGTAGATCATCGCCTTGCCGGCGACGCGGCCGACCTTGGCGAGATCGGTCATGCCGGCAATCCCGGTCGCGACCGTCAGGAAGATCACCGGCGCGATGATCATCTTCACGAGCCTGATGAAGGCGTCGCCGAGCGGTTTGAGCTCCGTGCCGATATCAGGATAGAAATGCCCGAGCAGGATGCCCGCGGCGATCGCAGCCAGCACCTGAACATAGAGATGGCGGTAAAGGGGTGTCTTGCCGCGGACCTCCGCGGAATGTTCGATGATCATGATATCCTCCACGTGGCAGGCCCAGTCCGGCAACATGCCGGGCCTCCCGGGCCGCTTTCCGAAGATCGACAGCAGTGGCTGCCTTGTGGAGCTTGTCAGCAACATGCGTGCCAGTTTGCCGCGGAAGGCCGATGCGATTGAATCCATGGGATTCTTGCGGGCGGTGCTCGCTTGCCGTTCGTGGATATGTGCGGATTTCCGCACAGAAGCGCTGGCGTTCTGGGCGAAAACATGCACAATGTTCGCATGGTCAAACTTCCTGCAGAAGCGACCGATCCGCATGCGCTTCGCAGCCGGGCCCGACGGTCCTGGCTCGTTTTCGCGGCAGTCGCGCTGGTCCTTCTGGCAGCCGGCCTTCTTCTTGCGCGAGACTACGGCCGGTCGCAGGCGCTCGCCGGCCTTGCCGGTCAGAGCCGGATCGACGCCAGCCTGAAAGCCTCGCTTCTTCGAGCAGTCGTGGAACGGCAGCGCGCCCTGCCGCTTGTCCTCGCCGACGACGCAGCCATTCGTGGCGCATTGCTTTCGCCGGACATGCAGTCGCTCGACCGCATCAACCGCAAGCTCGAGGCCCTGGCGACAAGCGCCGAAGCCGCGGTCATCTATCTGATCGACCGGAGCGGCGTCGCCGTCGCGGCCAGCAACTGGCAGGAGCCGACGAGCTTCGTCGGCAACGACTATGCCTTCCGCGATTATTTCCGGCTCGCCGTCCGCGACGGCATGGCCGAACATTTCGCCATGGGCACGGTCAGCAAGCGGCCCGGGCTTTATATTTCCCGGCGCGTCGACGGGCCCGGCGGTCCGCTGGGGGTGATCGTCGCCAAGCTCGAATTCGACGGGGTCGAGGCGGATTGGCAGGCCTCCGGCAAGCCGGCCTATGTCACCGACCGGCGCGGCATCGTCCTCATCACCAGCCTGCCCTCCTGGCGCTTCATGACGACGAAGCCGATCGCCGAAGACCGGCTGGCGCCCATTCGCGAAAGCCTGCAGTTCGGCGATGCGCCGCTGCTGCCGCTGCCCTTCCGGAAGATCGAAGCGCGGCCCGATGGCTCCTCCACGCTCGACGCCCTGCTGCCGGGCGACTCCACCGCAGCCTTCCTGCGCGTGGAAACCATGGTGCCGTCGACGAACTGGCGGCTCGAGCAGCTGTCGCCGCTGAAGGCGCCGCTTGCAGCGGGTGCGCGGGAGGCGCAGCTCCTCACCCTTGCCGCGCTCGTACCGCTTCTCGCGCTTGCCGCATTGCTCCTGCGCCGTCGCCAGGTAGTCGCCATGCGCAGCGCCGAGGAGCGGCTGGCCCGCAATGCGCTTGAGGCGAGCGTCGAGGAGCGGACGCGCGACCTGCGCATGGCGCGCGACCGTCTCGAAACCGAGATCGCCGACCACCGGCAGACCACCGAGAAGCTCCAGGCCGTGCAGCAGGACCTCGTCCAGGCGAATCGGCTGGCGATCCTCGGCCAGGTCGCCGCCGGGGTTGCCCATGAGATCAACCAGCCGGTCGCCACCATCCGCGCCTATGCGGATAATGCCCGCACGTTTCTCCACCGCGGCCAGACCGTCACCGCCGCCGAGAACATGGAAAGCATAGCCGAGCTTACCGAGCGCGTCGGCGCCATCACCGACGAGCTGCGCCGCTTCGCCCGCAAGGGCCATTTCGCAGCCGGGCCGACCGCGATGAAGGAGGTCGTCGAGGGTGCGCTCATGCTGCTCCGCAGCCGGTTTGCCGGGCGGATGGACGCAATCCGCATCGATCTGCCGCCCGATGGTCTCCAGGCGCTCGGCAACCGCATCCGGCTGGAGCAGGTCTTGATCAACCTCCTGCAGAATGCGCTGGAAGCGATCGGCGACAGCGAGAACGGCGCGATCCAGGTGCGCTGCAAGGCGGCGCCCGGCGGCATCGCGCTGACCGTCGCCGACAACGGCCCGGGGATTGCGGCCGATGTCCGCGAAGAGCTGTTCACGCCGTTCAACACCTCGAAGGAAGACGGGCTGGGCCTCGGTCTCGCGATCTCCAAGGAGATCGTCTCCGACTATGGCGGGACGATCGAGGTCGAGAGCGGCCCCTCCGGAACGACATTTACCGTGAACCTCAAGAAGGCCTGAGCGATGAGCGCCGCCCCATCCGTGTTCCTGATCGATGACGACCGCGATCTGCGCAAGGCAATGCAGCAGACGCTCGAGCTTGCGGGCTTCACCGTCTCGTCCTTCGCCAGCGCGACGGAGGCGCTCGCCGAACTTTCCGCCGACTTCGCGGGCATCGTCATCAGCGATATCCGCATGCCGGGCATGGACGGCCTTGCCCTTTTCGGCAAAGTTCTGGCGCTCGACCCTGACCTGCCAATGATCCTCGTCACGGGGCACGGCGACATACCGATGGCGGTGCAGGCGATCCAGGACGGCGCCTATGACTTCATCGCCAAGCCGTTTGCCGCCGATCGTCTTGTCCAGAGCGCCCGGCGCGCAGAGGAGAAGCGGCGGCTCGTCATGGAGAACCGGTCGCTGCGCCGCGCGGCCGAGGCCGCATCCGAAGGCCTGCCGCTGATCGGCCAGACGCCGGCCATGGAGCGGCTTCGCCAGACCTTGAAACACATCGCCGACACCGATGTCGACGTGCTGGTCGCCGGCGAGACGGGCAGCGGCAAGGAGGTCGTCGCCACGCTGCTGCACCAATGGAGCCGCCGCAGGACCGGCAACTTCGTGGCGCTGAATTGCGGCGCTCTGCCGGAAACGGTGATCGAAAGCGAGCTCTTCGGCCACGAGCCCGGCGCCTTCACCGGCGCCGTCAAGAAGCGGATCGGCCGGATCGAGCATGCGAGCGGCGGCACGCTCTTCCTCGACGAGATCGAGGCCATGCCGCCGGCAACGCAGGTGAAGATGCTGCGCGTGCTCGAAGCCCGCGAGATCACGCCGCTCGGCACCAACCTGACCCGCCCGGTCGACATCCGCGTCGTCGCCGCCGCCAAGGTCGATCTCGGCGACCCGGCCGCACGCGGCGATTTCCGCGAGGATCTCTATTACCGGCTGAACGTCGTGACGCTCTCGATCCCGCCCCTGCGCGAACGGCGCGACGACATCCCCCTCCTCTTCTCCCATTTCCTGGCCCGCGCCTCGGAACGCTTCGGCCGCGAAGTGCCCGCGATCTCGGCTGCCATGCGCGCGTACCTGGCGACGCATTCCTGGCCCGGCAATGTGCGCGAGCTTTCGCACTTCGCCGAACGGGTGGCGCTGGGGGTGGAGGGAAACCTGGGAGTTCCGGCCGCAGCGCCCGCCTCAAGCGGAGCGACCCTGCCGGAAAGATTGGAACGCTACGAGGCCGATATCCTCAAGCAGGCGCTCACGGCGCATTGCGGCGACGTCAAAGAGACCCTGCAAGTCCTCGGCATCCCCCGCAAGACTTTTTACGACAAGCTGCAGCGCCATGGGATCAACCGGGCAGATTATGTCGAACGGGCGGGCCCGGGGCGTCCCAATGCCATATCGAAAACTTGAGCCTGCGGCAGCGACAAAGTCGGTGACCGTGCGGCAGGTTTAAGCCCCTCCCACCTGTGGGGAGGGGCGATCACTTGCCCGGCGCTGCAAGTCGTCTGCGCCCGGCATGAGGTGAGAAGGCCGCCTATTCCGCCGTCGCCTCGAAGTCGACCCTGTCGAGAAGCAAGAGCGGATTTTGCGAAGCAACCGCGAATTCGAGCGCACCGATTCCGTTTGCGGATTTGGATTTGACCGTCAACGTGAACATCCCCGGTTTGGCAATGAACTGCGAAGCTGCGTCCAGCACGTCCTGCAACCGAGGCTCCTGCGCGGCAAACTGCTGCAACGCCACCGAAGCCGTCATCGTGAGCATGCCGCGCGCCTGATCCTCCGTCATGTCGTTTTGCTCGGCATAGGCCTTTATGGCCTTGGCGGCGAGACCTTTGTCCTCGATCTTCAGCTTTGCTTCACGGGCGGTGAGGCCGAACAGCGCTGCCCGCATCTTCGCCTCGTCGCCGGAAAAGAAGTCGCCGCTCACGCCCCCCAGCAGGCCGGAGAGGGAAAAGCCGCCAATATCTTTTCCACGTGCGGAGATATCCTTGATGACCAGAGTCTGGTTCGGCTCGTCCCAGGCGGCTTCGATGTTGGACGACAGGACCACCTCATTGAAACCGAGGTTGCGAAGCTGCGCGAACGGCTCGTCGTGCATATGCTCCGGGATCGGCAGGGTCAGATCCTGATATCTGATGCGGATGTCGGTCGGAATGCCGTTGCGTGGCTTCGTGAGCGCCAACTCGTAATCCTTGAGCGAGAAGCGGACGCGCCTCGGCACCGAATCCTGTGTGTCGCTCTCGGCGTCTTCGGTTTCTGTATCGGGCAGATCGGCATCCAGACCCGCCAGCCGGACCGTACCGAATTCCGGCAACAGTGTCGTGAAGGCAAATCTCTCGCGCTGCTGCTCGTCGAGCGCGACCATCCTCTGCAGACCCTCCAAGGTCGAATTCCAGGAAAATCCCGAAATGCTCGCTTCGGAGACCTTGACGTAGTCCGCGCCCTCTCCCATCGAGAGGCCATTCAGCGTGCCGTCAAGCTTCCGTCCATCGACCTCGAGGGCTAGGCGATCTATCGAAACCTTGATCCTCTCGCCTTCGTCACCGTCCTTCATCGGCGCGTCGATCGTAAGGCCGAGCATTTCCATGTCGGCCTTCTTCGTCATGTCGATAATCGACAAGACCCGATTGAAATAGGCTTGGCGTTCCGCCGGCGGCAATTGATCCGGCGCCGAGACCGATTTCAGCTTTTTGAGCGTCTCGACCAGCGGCTCGGCCGGCATTCGCATGCTGAAGCCGCTGCTGCGAACCTCGTCATAGCCGAAGCTCGCCTCGCCATCCGAGAAGGCGATGTCCTTTACCGAAATCGGCCCATAGACAGGCTTTGCCTCGTTGTCGTCCGAGCCGGCTTTTTCGGTATAGAGCCGCGCCAGATAGGCGGCATCGATATCCTGCGCCGTCACGGCTCCGATGGAACCCGCCACCCTATTCTTCCTGCCGCCCTCTCCCCCCGAACGGTCCACGCCGACTTCGAAGCTGCCGCCGCTCGCCGAATAGCGGGCGATACGCCCATCGGCGATGCCTTCCGAGACCACGTTCCTGTAGATCAGCTTCTGCTCGGTCCCGGCAACGATCTGTGCGAAGACGATCTCCGGGGCGGAGATACGCCTTGCCGTGAAAAGTTCTACTCGCTTGGAGATCGAGAGTTCGCTCTTCCCGCCGAACATCTGCTCCAAGGTGCCGCGATCAAAATCTGCTTCTTCGACGACCGCGCGCGGGACAGAGACCGTGCCGAAAGCAGTCTTGAGTTCAAGGCCGCTTACTTCGAGCATGCCCTGGAGGAAAAAGATACTGGGCCGGCCGTCAACCGCGGCGATACGAACGTCCGACCCGTCCTTCAGCGGCAAGGCCACGTCGCGCAGATGAATTCGCCCAAGGAAATCCGCTTCGACGCTGCCCGCCTTGCCACCGCGCTCGGCGATCATCCTGCTCACGCGATTTTCTACGATGGTCTTGTAGCCGGCCATGCCGGCGGCGGTGATTGCTATCACCGCAACTGCGGCCCAAAGCGCCTTGCGTCTCTTTTTTCCCGTTGCTGCCTCAGCTTGCCCCACGACAATCGTCCTTCCGCTACCTGCTTCACCGCGCCCCATTCGTGACGCGTGATTAGATGCAAGGAGCTGCATTTGCAAGCATGGCGGGAGGACAATCCAGAGCAGATAACTGACGCGCCCGACATCCTCGCCCGGGACCGGACCGCGCCGGAGGCGGCCATTCAAAAACCATCTTGACGCCGTGCCGATAACCGTTCCTAATTGCGCCATTCACCAGGGGGGTCCCGGCAAGGGGCTGAGATACTGCTAGAGCGCGCAGTGACCCGTTGAACCTGATCCAGTTCATACTGGCGTAGGGACGGTGCAGACGTGCGACAGCCAGGATTCCGTGTACCCGCGATCCGTCGGCCAAACGTCTTTTCATCCTTCCGGCTTCAGAACTGGGTCTCCAACGCGAAAACTTTGGAGCCTCAAGATGAATCTAGTCAAACCTCTCGCCGCGGCGCCCTCGGTCACCCAGGGACCGCTTCCCGCATCCCGCAAGGTCTACAAGCCGGGCGATATCCATCCCGACATCCGCGTGCCGATGCGCGAGATCGCGCTCCATCCGACCTCCGGCGAGCCGCCGGTCACCGTTTACGACTCCTCCGGTCCCTACACGATCGAAAACGCCGATATCCGCATCGACGCGGGCCTGCCGCGGCTTCGCAGCGACTGGGTTCTCAAGCGCGGCGATGTCGAAAGCTACGACGGCCGTGCGGTGAAGGCCGAGGATAACGGCTTTGCGACCGGCGAACGGCTGACGCCGGAATTCCCGGTTCGCAATCGGCCGCTCAGGGCCAAGCCCGGAAAAGCGGTGACCCAGCTCGCCTATGCCCGCGCCGGCATCGTCACGCCGGAGATGGAGTTCATCGCCATTCGCGAAAATCTCGGCCGGAAGGCCGCGAAGGAGGCGCTCGCCCGAGACGGCGAAAGCTTCGGCGCCTCGGTACCCGATTTCGTCACACCTGAATTCGTCCGCCAGGAGGTGGCCGCCGGCCGGGCGATCATTCCGGCCAACATCAACCATCCGGAAGCCGAGCCGATGATCATCGGCCGCAACTTTCTGGTGAAGATCAACGCGAATATCGGCAATTCCGCCGTCACCTCCTCGATGGCCGAAGAGGTGGAGAAGATGGTCTGGGCGACGCGCTGGGGCGCCGATACGGTCATGGACCTTTCCACCGGCCGCAACATTCACAACATCCGCGAATGGATCATCCGCAATTCGCCGGTACCGATCGGCACGGTACCGCTCTACCAGGCGCTGGAAAAGGTAAACGGCATCGCCGAAGACCTTTCCTGGGAGGTCTTCCGCGACACGCTGATCGAGCAGGCGGAACAGGGCGTCGACTATTTCACCATCCATGCCGGCGTCAGGCTTCACTATATTCCGCTCACCGTGGATCGCGTCACCGGCATCGTCTCGCGCGGCGGGTCGATCATGGCAAAATGGTGCCTGCATCACCATCGCGAAAGCTTCCTCTACGAGCATTTCGAGGATATCTGCGACATCTGCCGCGCCTATGACGTCTCCTTCTCGCTCGGCGACGGCCTGCGTCCCGGCTCGATCGCCGACGCCAACGACAGGGCCCAGTTCGCCGAGCTCGAAACGCTCGGCGAACTGACGAAGATCGCCTGGGCCAAGGATTGCCAGGTGATGATCGAAGGGCCGGGCCATGTGCCTATGCACAAGATCAAGGAGAACATGGACAAGCAGCTCGCCGTCTGCGGCGAAGCGCCCTTCTATACGCTCGGGCCGCTCACCACCGATATCGCGCCCGGCTACGACCACATCACGTCAGGCATCGGCGCGGCGATGATCGGCTGGTTCGGCACCGCCATGCTCTGCTACGTGACGCCGAAGGAACATCTGGGCCTGCCCGACCGCAACGACGTCAAGACCGGCGTCATCACCTACAAGATCGCCGCCCACGCCGCCGATCTCGCCAAGGGGCACCCGGCCGCCCGAACCCGCGACGACGCGCTGTCGCGCGCCCGCTTCGAGTTCCGCTGGGAGGACCAGTTCAACCTCTCGCTCGACCCCGAAACCGCGCGCAACTTCCACGACGAGACGCTGCCCAAGGAGGCGCACAAGGTCGCGCATTTCTGCTCCATGTGCGGGCCGAAATTCTGTTCGATGCGGATTTCCCACGATATCCGCGCCGAGGCGCAGAAGGAGGGGCTCGAGGCAATGGCGGCCAAATATCGCGACGGTGGCGACCTTTACATGCCGCTCGATCAAAGCAATGCCGCGCCCGCTGGAGAATGAGATGCGCGTGCTGATCAGAGGGGCCGGCGTCGCCGGCCTCACCGCCGCCCATGAACTTCTCGCGCGCGGCGCCGAAGTAACGATCATCGAAAATGCCGCCGGCTTCACCGGGGCCGCTTCCTGGTATGCGGGCGGCATGCTCGCTCCCTGGTGCGAGCGCGAAAGCGCCGAGGAAACCGTCCTGACGCTGGGAATCGGCGCCGCCGACTGGTGGGAAGCCGCCCTCCCCGCCGGTTCCGTCCATCGCAACGGCACGCTCGTCGTGGCGCAACCCCGTGACGGAGCCGAACTCAAGCGCTTCGCCTCGCGCACCTCCGGCTTCCGCTGGCTCGATGCGGAGGAGATCGCAGCGCTTGAGCCGGCTCTCGCCGGCCGTTTCCGGCAGGCGCTGTTCTTTCCGCAGGAGGCGCATCTCGACCCCCGCCGGGCACTCTCGGCGCTCCGGCAAGGGCTGGCGGCACGCGGCGCCGCCTTCGCCGGCGAGGACATGGACGATCGCGGTTTCGCGCTCACCGTCGATTGCACCGGCGCGTCGAGGATCGGCGAGTTCGACGGACTTCGCGGCGTTCGCGGCGAGATGGCCTATCTGCAGACGGACGAGGTGACGCTCTCGCGCCCCGTGCGCATGCTGCATCCCCGCATCCCGCTCTATATCGTGCCGCGCGGCGGCGGGCTCTTCATGTGCGGCGCGACGATGATCGAGAGCGACGACGCCGGTCCGATCACCACCCGCTCGCTGATGGAACTGCTGAACGCCGCCTATTCGCTCCATCCGGCTTTCGCCGAAGCGCGCCTGGTCGAAACCGGCACGGGCGTGCGCCCCGCTCTTACCGACAACCTGCCGCGGGCCTGGCGCCGTGAAAACAGGATTACCGTCAACGGCCTCTATCGGCACGGCTTCCTCCTCTCCCCGGCCATGGCCGGGGAGGTGGCGGCACTGGCCCTTGGCGAAGAGAATCTTAGAGGAGATATCCGATGAAGCTGACCATCAACGGCGAGGAACATGAGCTTCAGGCCGCGACGCTCGCCGAACTCCTGCAGCGCCTCGAATTCGAGGGCGACTGGCTGGCGACCGCCGTAAACGGCGAACTCGTCCGGAAGGCCGACCGCGCCGGTCACCGGCTTGAGGACAGCGACCGTATCGAAATCCTGTCGCCCATGCAGGGAGGCTGACGATGCCGCTATTCTATGAAACCGAGGTCCGATCGCGGCTCCTGCTCGGAACCGCCCGCTATCCCTCGCCGGCCGTGCTCGCCGAAGCGGTGCGGCGGTCGGGCACCGATATCGTCACGGTCTCGCTCCGCCGCGAGACGGCCGGCGGGCGCCAGGGCGGCGCCTTCTTCGAGCTGATCCGCGAACTCGGCGTGCGCGTGCTGCCCAACACGGCCGGCTGCCATTCCGTCTCGGAGGCCGTGCTGACCGCCAGGATGGCGCGCGAGGTGTTCGGCACCGACTGGATCAAGCTGGAAGTGATCGGCCACCAGGACACATTGCAGCCGGACGTCTTCGGCCTCGTGGAGGGGGCTCGCATCCTCACCGGGGAAGGTTTCCAGGTCTTCCCCTACACGACGGACGACCTCGTCGTCGCCGAAAGGCTGCTGGAGGCGGGCTGCCAAGTGCTGATGCCCTGGTGCGCGCCGATCGGCAGCGCCATGGGACCGCAGAATGTGCAGGGCTTGCGCGCCATGCGCGCGGAATTTCCCGACGTGCCGCTGATCGTCGACGCCGGCATCGGCCGCCCGTCCCACGCGACGACGGTCATGGAACTCGGCTACGACGCGGTCCTGCTCAACACGGCCGTTGCCGGCGCTGCCGATCCCGCCGCCATGGCCGAAGCCTTCACCAAGGCGATCGATGCCGGCCACGCGGCTCACGGCGCCGGCATGCTGGAGCCGCGCGACATGGCCGTTCCATCCACCCCCGTTATCGGAAAGGCAGTCTTCTCGTGAAGCTCGATCCCTTCTATCTCATCGTCGACAGCGCCCAATGGATCGAACGGCTGGTGCCGCTCGGCGTCAAACTCGTGCAGCTCCGCATCAAGGACCGGAACGAGGAAGACATCCGCCACCAGATACGGGTCGCCAGGGCAGTCTGCTCCGCCCATGCATGCCAGCTGATCGTCAACGACTACTGGCAGCTGGCGATAGAGGAAGCCTGCGATTTCATCCATCTCGGTCAGGAGGATCTGGCGGAGGCCGATCTTGCCGCCATCCGTGCCGCCGGGCTCAAGCTCGGCGTCAGCACCCATGACGAGGCGGAACTGGCGAAGGCGCTCGCAGCCGAACCGGACTACGTCGCGCTCGGGCCGATCTATCCGACGATCCTCAAGAAGATGAAGTGGGCGCCGCAGGGGCTGGAGCGGCTTTCATGGTGGCGCGAGCGCGTTCACCCGCTCCCGCTCGTCGCCATCGGCGGCCTCAATACGGAGCGGATCGAAGGCGTCTTCGCGCATGGCGCCGACAGCGCCGCCGTGGTGACTGACATCACGCTGAATGCCGATCCGGAAGGAAGGACAAGGGAGTGGATACGGAAGACGGAGGCGTGGAGATAGCGGTAGCGCGGGGGGAGACGGCCCGGCCTCATGGGTCGAAGCAGCGATGCTTGACATTTGTCACATGTGATGAATTAAGTCAGGGTTTCCGTCCGAAAGAACTCCATGCCGATCCGCGCCAACGATCAGATCATCCACAAGGCCGCCTGGCTCTACTATACGCATGGCCTGCGCCAGGATGAAGTCGCCCAACGTCTCGAAATCTCGCGTGCTTCCATCGCCATGTATCTGCGCAAGGCCCGCGAGATGGGGATAGTCACCATCACCACGTCGACGGAACTCTTCTCCGACGACGTCCTTGCCCGCGAGCTGGAGGACGCCGCAGGACTGACGAGTGTCTGGATCGTCCCCGAGGACCGGCAGGCCATGGACCCGGCCGTCGAGATGCCCGTGGTGGCGGCCTCGGTTTTCCTGGAGCTCATCAACAAGGGCGACAGGATCGGTGTCGCCTGGGGCCGCACCGTATATCACATAGCGGACGTCATGCCGTTTGCCGATCTTCGGGGCGTGTCGGTCGTGCAGCTCTGCGGCAATCTCGGCGCTCCCTACTCCTACCGCCCGGATCAGTGCACCACGGAAATCGCCCGCCGTCTCAATGCGGAAGGCATCAATTTCTATGCGCCCCTCGTCCTCTCATCCGAGCGGCTCGCCGAGGAGTTGCGCCGCGAGCCCGTCATCAGGGAGCAACTTGCCACGATTTCGGACTGCAAGCTCGCGCTCTACTCCGTCGGGGGCATCGAGGAGGATAGCCACCTCGTCAAATGCGGTGCCCTTTCGGCGAAGGACCTGCATGCGATGGGCAAAAGGGGGGCAGCCGGCGTCATCGCCGGACAGCTGATCGATCTCGACGGCCAGTGGATGGACTGCGCGCACAACCGACGCTGCATCTCGGCAGACCTCGACTCCATCCGCGCGATCCGGAAGCGCATGCTGGTGGTGCAGGAGGAAAGCAAGTTCGAGCCGCTGATGGCGGCTCTGAAGGGCGGGTTTGCTTCGCATCTCGTCGTTACCGCCTCGATGGCGCGACGGATCATGGACCGCTGGAGCCGCGATCATTGAATATGCGCGCCGAGCGTCCATCGGGACGCGCGGCGCACGTAATCAGGGCTTCGGCATCCAGGCCGGCATGGCGACGTCGGCATGCGCGAATTGCGGCAGCTTCACGCCGAGTTCTTCCATGTTCTTGATGTCCTGATCGCTGAGGTCCTTCTGGGTGATCAGCGTCGGGGGCACGATCACCTGCCGGCCGGGATTCTCGCCGGCAAGCAGCATGGCGAGCGAACGCACCGAGACCTGGCCGACGACGGCAGGATTGGTCGCCGCGGTCGCCACCCAGGCCGAGCCCGCCTCCCGCATGGCGGCGATGTCCGAGGTCGAGATGTCGGCTGAGTAGATCTTCACGCTGGAGGAGAGGCCCGCCTCGTCGACCGCGATCTTCACACCCTTGGCGAATTCGTCATAGGGGGCGAACATCACCGTGATGTCCGGGTTGGCTGAAATCACGGAACGGGCCTGGTTGGCGACGGAATTGGCGATCGGGTTGTCCATGGTGCCGAACTGGGCAGCTTCCTCGATGCCGGAATATTTCTTCTTGAATTCCTTCCAGGTCTCGTCGCGGCGGTCGAGCGGGGCGATCCCGGCGACGTAGACGTAACCGGCCTTGAAGCTCTCGCCGTTCTCCTTGATCGCCTGTTCGAGGGCGAGACGGGCGAGGTCGCGGTCGGACTGTTCGATCTGCGGAATCTTCTCATTCTCGACATTCACGTCGAAGGCGACGACCTTGATGCCGGCATCGACCGCGCGCTGGGCAGCTTCCTTCATGGATTCCGTCAGGCCGTGCTGGATAATGATGCCATCCACTCCGAGCGCTATCGCCTGATCGACCATATCGGCCTGGAGCGCGGCGTCCTGACGGCTGTCGAAGATCTGAAGCTCAACGCCGAGCGCCTTGGCCTGCGCCTCGACGCCTGCGAGATAGGACTGAAAGAAGTCGCCGGTCGAAAGATAACGCACGAGCGCGATCTTCACGTCGCCGGGCTTGTCGAACGGCTTCGGCATGTCGGCGGCAAGGGACGGCACGGCAGAGGCAGCCGCGCCCATAAGCGCGAGCGTCCATCTGCCCAGGGTTCTTCGAGTTATGTCCATGTCAGTCTCCTCCACTGATGAACTTTGATGGTCCGCCGAGGTCTCCTCAGCGTTTGCCTCTTTTCGAGAGCGCAAAGGTAAAGATCAGGGCGACGACGAGCACGGCGCCCTTGATGAAATCCTGCGTGTAGTAAGGCGCATTCATCATCGTCAGGCCCTGCAGTAGGATCCCGACGAAAAGCGCGCCGACGGCCGTTCCGAAAGCGTTCGGCTTGGCCGCACCCAGCACGGCAAAACCGATCAGCGCGGCGGCGACGGCGTCGAGCAGCAGGTTGTTTCCGGAGGCGATATCGCCGCGGCCGAGGCGTGCTGCAAGCAGAATGCCGCCGATAGAGGCGAAGACGCCGGAAATGACGTAGGCCGAAATCTTGTAGGCATTGACCGGCGCCCCTGCGAGCGCGGCCGCGCGCTCGTTGGACCCGACCGCATACATTATGCGGCCGAAGCGGGTGTATTCGAGGAAGAACCAGATCGCTATGGCGAGCACCACGAGCACCACGACCGAGACCGGCACGAGGTTGGGCAGGACGAGATCGAAGCGGTGGCGCCCGAGCGCCAGGAAAGCCGGACTGAAAGTGCCGGTCGCGACCGAACCGTCGGGCAGCGTCATGCCCGCGGCAATCGAGCGGCCCTCGGTCGGGATGCGCTGAAGGCCGAGCAGCAGGAACATCATGCCGAGGGTAGCCAGAAGGTCCGGAACGCGCATGTAGACGATGATGAAGCCGTTGATCAGGCCGACGAGCGCGCCGACGGCGAGGCATACGAGCGCTGCCGTAAGCGCGTCGCCTCCCATCACCACCATAACATAGGAGGAAGCCATCATCGCCGTGGTGGCGACCGAGCCAATCGAGAGGTCGAACCCCCCGACGACAAGCGTCGCCGTCACGCCGAGGGCGAGAATGCCGGTGATCGACACGGATTGCAGAATGAAGACTGCGCTTTGAGGGGAGGCAAAACCTCCGGTTACGAGCGAGAAATAAAGAACCATGCCGGCGAGCAGCATGAGGAAGCCGTACTTGATCGCGGTCTCCCTGATGCCCCACGTGCCCGGAAGTACGGGGGCCGCGGCGGGTTTGCTCTGTTCACTGCTCATGATGCATGACCTGCTGATGGGATTGACCGGCGATCTCCGACAGCAGGCGCTCGACATCGACTTCAGTGTTTCGATGTTCGCCGACGATGGTCTGCTCCGACATGACGAGGATGCGGTCGGCGACCTCGAACGCTTCGTCGAGTTCGGTAAGGAAGAGGATGGTGGAACGGCCCGCGGCCGAGATGCGCAGCTTGTTGCCGATGTCCCGGCGCGCGGCGATGTCGACGCCCTGGAACGGCTCGTCGAGGATGAGCAATCGCGAAGGCTCGCAGAGCCAGCGCCCGACCATCACCTTCTGCTGGTTTCCGCCCGAAAGTGTCTGCATCTCGTCGCGTTCGTTTCGGCAGATCACGCCGAGCGAGGTGATCTGCCCGCGCGCCTTGGCCCTTTCGGCCCTGCGGCTGGATATGCCGCAGCGGGAGAGCTTGCCCAGAAACGGCAGGCTGATGTTCTCGTAGATGTTGAAATCGGGCACGATGCCGCTTTCGGCGCGGTCCTTCGCGACGAGGAAAACGCCGCGCGCAATCGCCTGACCGGTTGCCTTCGGCGCATAGCGCAATCCGTCAAGGGTCATTTCGCCGGCCAGCGGGGAGCGCGCACCAAACAGCGTTTCGGCAAGCGCCGTCTTGCCGACCCCCACTAGGCCGGTGACCGCGACGATCTCGCCGTCAAGGAGATCGAAATCGAAAGGCCGCGCATGGTCGGACAGCTTCAGGCCGCGCACCTTGAAGATCGGCCCGCCGGCCTTGTGCACCGCGATTTTGCCCGCCGAAACCTTGCGGCCCAGCATCGCGTCGACGGCGCCCTCATAGTCGAGATCGGGCCCGTCGAAACGGCCCGTGATCCGGCCATCGCGAAGCGAGACGATGCGGTCGGCGAGGCGGCGGATATCCGACATGCGGTGCGAGATATAGAGAATGGCGACGCCGCGTGCCTTTAGCCGGTCGACGAGATCGAAGAGGCGTTCCGCTTCGGCGCTCGAGAGGGAGGACGTCGGCTCGTCGAGGATAAGCACCTTCGGCTCATGCGACATCGCCCGGGCAATCGCCACCATCTGCCGGTCGGCAAGGGTCAGGTCGTTGACGTTGGCGGCAAGATCGATGGAGAGCCCCATATGGGCGGCGACCGCAGCCGCCTCGCGCCGGACGCGCCGCGGATTGAAGAAGAACCGCGAGCCACGTCCGTTCAGCCGGTCGAACGTCAGATTGGTTGCGACGTCGAGGTCGGCGACGACCCCATCATTGATGTTCTGGTGCACGGTGACGACGCCGGCGCGGATCGCCTCGGCAGGCGTCACCGGCTCGAAAGCCGCATCCGCAAGCGTGATCGCGCCGGAGTCGCGCGCATAGACGCCGGAGAGAATGCGCACGAGGGTGGATTTTCCGGCGCCGTTGGCGCCCATCAAAATCGTTACCGCGCCGGCCTCAAGATCGAGATCCACCCCTTGGAGAACCTGCACGGGTCCAAAGGATTTGCGCACGCCCTCGATGCGAAACACTGCCTGTCCGCTCATTGTCTCCTCCCGACGCTGCACGTTAGGATAGGCTTTCATCAAATGTCAAGGTCATTGACATTTGACAGAATGGTGCCTTAGCTGTGCCATGGCGGCGGGCGGTGGAGGCCGCGCCATCCGCAGGAGGAGGACGATATGGACAAGCAAGTCTTCGAGGCGCTCAGCGCCGAGTCATTGCCGCATCGGCTCGGCGGCAATTCCGCTCTCAGGGAGAAGATCGGCGGGGACGTTTCGCACTGGACCGTCAAGGAGATCGGCGACGGCAACCTCAACCTCGTGTTCATCGTCACGGGCAGCAAAGGCACGGCGGTCGTCAAGCAGGCCCTGCCCTATGTTCGCCTTGTCGGCGAGAGCTGGCCGCTGCCTCTGAAACGCTCCTTCTTCGAATACCACGCGCTGGTGCGCCAGGCTGCGCGTGCTCCCGGTATGGTGCCGGAGATTTTCTTCTTCGACGAGACGCAGGCGCTGATCGTCATGGAGTATCTGACACCGCACGTCATCCTGCGCCGCGCGCTGATCGATGGGCGCGAACTGCCCAATATAGGTTGCGATCTCGGCCTCTTCGCCGCCCGCACGCTTTTCCGCGGCTCGGACCTTTCCATGGCGACGCGCGACAAAAAAGCGGACCTGGCACTCTTTGCAGACAATGTCGAACTGTGCGACATCACCGAAAATCTCGTTTTCTCCGACCCTTATTTCGAAGCCGATCTCAACCGCCACACCGCGCCGCAGCTCGACCCGATCGTGATAGAGCTCCGCTCCGACCGCGACCTCAAGGTCGAGGCGCAGCGGCTGAAGCATCTCTTCTCCGCCAAGGCCGAAACGCTCTGCCACGGCGACCTGCATACCGGTTCGGTGATGGTCACGGACGCCGAGACCCGCGTCATAGACCCGGAATTCGCCTTCTACGGACCGATCAGCTTCGACGTCGGGATGCTTCTCGCCAATTTCTGGATGAGCTACTTCTCGCAGAGCGGCCAGGAGAGCACCACCGGCGCGCGCGACGGCATGCGCGCCTATCTGCTCGAGACGATCGAAACGATCTGGGAAACGTTCCGCTCCGAATTTGCCCAGCTCTGGCGGACCGAGCGCATGGGCATCCTCTACCAGGCGCGCGTTTTCGAGGACAGGAACGACCCGCTCGGCGCCGAGCAGGCGCTCAACATCGTCATCGACGATATCTGGCGCGAGATGCTGGGCTTTGCCGGAATTGAGATCCACCGCCGCATTCTCGGCCTCGCCCACAATGCCGATTTCGAAACGATTGCCGATCCCGACCGCCGCGCCGCCTGCGAAAGCAAGGCGTTGAAGCTCGGACGTCATCTCGCCGTCAATCGGCATCGCATCCACAGCCTCTGGGACATCCGCGCCACGGCGGAGCGGCTTCAGAAGGAGACACTCGCGTGAAAGTCGGAGACCGTCATTACCATACGATCTGGCTCAACGAGGATGGCCGCTCCGTCGACATCATCGACCAGCGCTGGCTGCCGCACGACTTGCGTGTCGTGACGCTGAAGACTGTCGCCGACGTGGCCCTCGCCATTCGCGACATGTGGGTGCGCGGCGCGCCGCTGATCGGCGTCACCGCCGCCTACGGCGTTGCCATCGCCATGACGAAGGACCCATCGGATGCGCATCTTGATGCCGTCTGGGACGAGCTTCACCAAACGCGGCCGACCGCCATCAACCTGCGTTGGGCGCTCGACGCGATGCGGGACCATCTGCGCCCGCTGCCGGAAGCAGGACGCGCGGACGCCGCCTACCAGCGCGCCACGGAAATCGCGGAAGAGGACATCGAACTCAACCGCGCCATCGGCGCGAACGGCCTCAAGGTCATCCGCCAAATCGCCGCCAAGAAGAAGCCGGGCGAGCCGGTTCGCATCCTCACCCACTGCAATGCCGGCTGGCTGGCGACCGTCGATTACGGCACCGCGACGGCGCCGATCTACATGGCGGTCGAGGAAGGCATACCGGTGCACGTCTATGTCGACGAGACGCGGCCGCGCAACCAGGGCGCCTATCTCACCGCCTGGGAGATGAGCAGCCATGGCGTGCCGCACACGCTGATCGTCGACAATGCCGGCGGCCATCTCATGCAGCACGGCGACGTGGACTTGGTGATCGTCGGCACCGACCGCACCACGGCCAATGGCGACGTCTGCAACAAGATCGGCACCTACCTCAAGGCGCTCGCCGCACGGGATAACGGCGTGCCCTTCTATGTCGCTCTGCCGTCGCCGACGATCGACTGGACGGTCCATGACGGGGTCAAGGAAATTCCGATCGAGGAACGGCCCGGCGACGAGGTGAGCTTCGTGCAGGGACGCGCGTCCGACGGCTCCATCGCCAGCGTGCGCATCTCGCCGGAGGGCAGTCCCGCGGCAAATCCCGCCTTCGACGTGACGCCCGCACGCCTGATCACCGGCCTTATCACCGAGCGCGGCATCGCCACGCCGTCACCGGAAGGGCTTAAAGCGCTCTTCCCCGAACGGCGTTGAGACGATGCCGCGACCGGACGGCAGTCAGACCTCTATGCTGCGCCGCGAGGCCACGACATAGAGCCCGCTCGCGAGGGTCGCGACAGCGCAATAGGTGATGGCGCCGAGCGGGCCGAAGCTGTCCACGAAGAGCCCGCCGAGGACAGCGCCGCTGGCGATGCCGACCTGGAAGGTCGCGACGATGAGGCCGCCCGTGCTTTCCGCATGGTCGGGGGCGGCTCGCACCATCCAGGTCTGGACGGCGACGGGCAGCGCCCCGAATGCGAAGCCCCAGAGGGTCACCGCCACGGCCGACACGACATCGAACGAACCGAAGGTCACGAGGGCGAACGCCATCGCTGCGATGAGCAGCGTTCCGATGCTCACGGCCGCCGTGATGCTGCGTTCGATGATGAGCCCGCCGGCGAGATTGCCGAAGAAGCCGCCGGTGCCGTAAGCCAGCAGGATCAGCGAGATCGCCTCGATGCCGAATTCCGGGACGTTTTCGAGGAACGGGCGCACATAGGTGAAGCCGGCGAAGTGGCCCGAGACGAAAAGCAGGACGGTGATGATCCCGATGCGGATGCTCGGCATGCGCATCAGATCGAAGAGGAGCTTCAGGCTCGGCGCCGATTGCGGCGGCAGCCGCGGTATGGTCGCCATCTGCACGATCAGCGTTACGGCACCGACCGCCGCAGCCATCAGGAATGCGGCGCGCCAGCCCCAGAGATCGCCGATATAGGCGCCTATGGGCGCCGCGCAGACCGTCGCCACCGAGACGCCGGTGAAGACGATCGACATGGCACGCGGCACGAGCGACATCGGCACGAGACGCAAGGCGATTGCCGCCATCATCGACCAGAAGCCGCCGAGCCCGATGCCGAGGACGACGCGTGCGGCAAGGAGCATGGCGAGATTGGTGGCGAAAGCCGCAAGCAGGCTGGAGGCGATCAGCGCCAGGGTGAAGCCCCAAAGCACGAGCCGGCGGTCGAACCGGCGCGTGGCGATGGCGATCGTCAGCCCGGCAACCGCGCCGACGACGGCGGTCGCCGTCACCGCCTGGCCGGCCGTGCCCGTGCTGATACCGAGATCGGCGGCCATCGGCGTCAGAATGCTGACGGGGAGGAATTCTGCGGTGACGAGGCCGAACACGCCGAGCGCGAGGGAGCCGACCCCGGCCCATGCCGGATCGATTCGCTCCTCGCTTTCCGGTATGAACGTGGCGTCCAGAGTGGTCGCTGTATCTGTCATAAGAGCGGTCTCCTTGAGAGGGTCCGGCTTAGATAAGGCGTGACGCCCTGGACATTCCATGCTAGAAATTCCGCAATGCTTGATCATTCGTCCAAAACATCGTCTTCCGCTTCGGAGGATTTTCTCAGCGAACTCCTGCGCGGACTGCGCCTCGACGGCGTCGACTACGTCCGTTGCGAATTGACCGCCCCCTGGGGAATTTCATTTCCGGCGCAGGAGGCGGCGCGCTTCCACTTCATCTGCGGAGACTGCTGGCTACGGGTGGCCGACGGAGACTGGATCGAACTGAAGCGCGGCGATGCCGTGCTTCTGCCGCGTGGCGGCGCGCATGCGCTGGCGAGCGCGCCCGGCGAGAAGCTGTCGCCGCTCGAAGCCTATTCGGTCGAGGAGGTATGCCATTGCGTCTACGACGTCTGCGGCGGCGGGCGCGGCAAAACCACCATCCTTTTCTGCGGCAGTCTGCGGTTCAACATGGATGCCATGCATCCGTTGCTGCGCATGATGCCCGACGTAATGCGCATCGACGCCCTGACGGCCAGCGAGCCGGCGATCCCGCATATGCTCGACGCCATGGCGCGGGAAGTCGGCGCCAGCCGCGTCGGCTCCGGCGGCGTGCTGGCGCGGCTCGCCGACGTGCTCGCGGCGCTCATCATCCGCTCCTGGGTGGAGCACGGATGCGGCAATACGAACGGCTGGGTGGCGGCGGTCCGCCACCCCGGGCTCGGCCGCGTGATCGCGGCCATGCACCTCGATCCGGAAAAGACCTGGACCGTGGATTCCCTCGCCAAGCTCATGGGCGCCTCGCGCTCCGGCTTCGCGCAGCAGTTCGCCGCCGTGGTCGGCGAGACGCCGGCCCGCTATCTCACGCAAGTGCGCATGCACCAGGCACGGCAATGGCTGACCCGCGACCGCATGCGCATCTCCGTGGTTGCACGCCGCCTCGGCTATGACTCGGAGGCCTCGTTCAGCCGCGCCTTCAAGCGTGTGATCGGCCTGCCGCCAAGCCACTATCGCGGCTCCGAACCGCCGGAGGCGCCGACATTCGCCGTCGGCGAGGGGTGAGGGAGAGGCAAAGAAGACCTATCCTGGAAGTGCTTTAGGGCGGCCACTCCTCGGCTGTCCATTCCCGCACGGTGTGGATGACGCGCAGGATCATGACGCTTTGGCGGCCGCCGTGATTCATCAGTGCATATGCGATTACATAGGGCAAGCGGGTGATGGACTTCTCGTACGTGCCGATCACCCGCCCCGGCCTCCCGGTCGCCATCTCGCCAAGTGCTGCAGCCGTGTCGCGAACCCGTCCCGCCACTCTTGCCGCTGAGTCCGGATCTTCCCGTGCAATGAAGAGAACCTGATCCTTGAGGTCGTCCAGAGCTGCACGCGACCACTGAACAGGCCGCCTCAAACTTTGTCGCCCTTACCGGTCTCGGCCTTCCGGATCACGTCGAAAATTTCAGCCATGGCCTCTTCATGCGGAACGAGGCGGCCAGCTTCGGCATCGGCCATACCGCGCTTGATCCCGTCGATGATTTCAAGCTCCCGGTCCACATAGGCAGCTACGGCTTCGCCCGCGAGGAAGGAGCGGCTACGCGAAGTGGCGCTAGCGATCCGATCGAGCTTCTTCTTTAGCTCGGGGCTGACCCGAATGGTCATAGTGGTGCTGACGGGCATAATGTTATCCTGTATTCGGCTGTGTACATGTTAACACATGATGCCGAATCGGTTCAAGGCTATGCCTCTTCGGAGGACGGAGCGCTCACCATTGGACCAAGTCATCCCACATCTCGTCGTAAGCTTCGCGCTGAAGTGGCTTACTTGCCGCCCCACCAATGACGATCCCGTGCTTCTCTCGAAGCCGTCTTGCCGTCTCCAATGGCTTTTCCCGATTGCGACGGCGGTCGATAGCCTCCTTCATGGCGGTGACGATCGCCTCTCTTATGCTGAGACCTGCCATACGGGCGAACGTGCGCGTCAAAGCATCCGCCTGGGGGTCGTTGATATTGATCGCCATCGCAGCAGCCCATTCAGATCGCATTCGCTGATAATGCGGGCACTATCCCGTGCAAGCAAGCTCGCGAGGCGACGGCATGAGAACGCGGCCTGATCCCTCTACCGCAAACGCCGCCCGTCTTCGGCGAAGAACCGCCTTCGGTCATCGGGCACGGCGAAAGAAAGTTTTTCCCCCGCCTGCCAGTTCGGGCCCTCGCGCTGTTCGACGACGAGGCTCTGGCCGTCTTCGAGCTGGCAATAGAGGTAGCGCGTTCCGCCGAGATATTCCGAGAACTCGACCTGGGCAGCGATCCGTTCCGGCCCCGGCTCCGCCACCGCGATATGTTCGGGCCGTATGCCGAGAAGCAGGCGCTCGCCTTGCTTCAGACTGCCGCCGTCGATCGCTGCCTCGAGTGTGGTCTCGCCGACCCGGATCGTCCCGTCCCCCTGCCATTCCGCATCGAGGAAATTCATCCGCGGCGAACCGATGAAGCCTGCCACGAACATGTTGGCCGGGTCCTCGTAAACGTCGCGGGGGCTGCCGGCCTGCTCGATCCGGCCGTCCCGAAGCACGACGATCTGATCGGCCAGCGTCATCGCTTCCGTCTGATCGTGGGTGACATAGACCATCGTGTTGCCGAGCTCGCGGTGCAGGCGGGCAATCTCGATGCGCATCGAGACGCGCAGTTCCGCATCGAGGTTGGAAAGCGGCTCGTCGAACAGGAAGACGTCGGGCTTGCGCACGATCGCCCGGCCGATCGCCACGCGCTGGCGCTGGCCTCCGGAAAGCTGGCCGGGCCTTCGGTCGAGCAGATGGTCGATCTTGAGGATGGCCGAGACCTGCGCGACGCGGCGCGCGATTTCGGCCGGGTCGGTTCGGGCCATCTTGAGCCCGAAACCGAGATTTTCGCTGACGCTCATATGCGGGTAGAGCGCGTAGGACTGGAAGACCATGGCGATGCCGCGCTCGGAGGGGTCGAGGTCTGTCACGTCCCTGCCCTTGATGGCGATCTCCCCCTCGGTCACCTCTTCGAGCCCCGCGATCATGCGCAGCAGGGTCGATTTCCCGCAGCCTGACGGGCCGACGAAAACGACGAAATCGCCTTCCTCGATCGTCAGGTCGATGCCATGGATAACCTCCAGGCCGCCATAACTCTTGCGTATGTCGCTGAGCACGACACTCTTGTTGCTGATGCCGTTCGCCATCCTGGAGATCGCCTACTTGTCCGCCTGGACCCAGACGAGCATCTCGCCCGGCGCCCGGTTGTCCCAGAGATGATAGGGCACGAAGCGTGCTTTGTGCGGGCGGCGCTCAGGCCTCGTCTGGCGGTAAAGCGCCTTGCCCCAGTCTTCCGTTTCCTCGCGCTCGACGGAAATGTCGATGGCGACCGCACCGTTCAGATCGTCGAGCACGACGGTCTCGGCAGGCGGCAGTTCGCGGGGAAGCGCGATTGCGTTCAGGTCCTCGCCATTGTCCGTGGCCTCGACGCAGTAGACGAGCGGACCGCGCATCAGCGCCACGCGGCCGACGTCCTGCCGCACCTTCGGATTGGCATATTGCGGCCGAAGCGCCAGCGGCAGGTAAAGCGCCACGCGGTCGCCGTCCGACCATTCGCGTTCGATGCGGGCATAGCCGCCGGTCAGATGCGCCGAGAGATCGAGCATCGTACCGTTGACGCTGAGCGTCGCGCCCGCCGCCCATTCCGGTATGCGCAAGGACAGCGCGAATTTCGCCGGCCTGTCGAGCTTCGTCGTGAAGGCGATCGCCCCCTCCCAGGGATAGTTGGTCTCTTGCCTGAGCTCGACCTCGGCGCCGCTCGCGAGTTTCAGCCGCGCCGTGCTTTCGCCGTAGAGATGGACGGCGATCTCGTCCTCGGCGACCGCATACATATAGGAACCGATCGAGGTCACGAGCCGCGCGATATTGGGCGGGCAGCAGGGGCAATGATGCCACTTCCATCGGTGGTGCCTGCCGGTGCTTTCGAGCGGATTGTCGTAGAAGAAAGTCCTGCCGTCGATGGAAAGGCCCGGCAAGGCGCCGTTATAGAGCGCCTGTTCCATGATGTCGGCATAGCGGCGGTCCGGGCCGCGGCCGAGCATGCGGCTCGCCCAGAAGACAAGGCCGACGGAAGCGCAGGTCTCGGCATAGGCCGTGTCGTTGGGCAGGTCGTAATAACTGGTGAAACCCTCGTTCGACGCAGCCGGGCCGATGCCGCCGGTGATGTACATCTGCTTCGTGGTGAGGTCGTCCCACAACGTTTCCAAGGCTGCCGTCAGGCTGTCGTCCCTGTATTCGGTCGCGATATCGGCCATGCCGGAATAGAGGTACATCGCGCGCACGGCGTGGCCGACGACCTTCGTCTGTTCGCGCACCGGCTGGTGCGCCTGGCCGTACTCATAGGTCCTCTGGATGAAGCTTTCCGGATCGCGGCCATCGCGTCTGGCTTCCTCGGTGAAGAAATGCGGCTCGGTGCCGCGCTCGTCGATGAAGAACTTCGAAAGGTCGAGATACTTCTTCTCGCCCGTCACGCGCGCAAGCTTGACGAGCGCGAGCTCGATCTCCTCATGGCCGCAATAACCAGGGATCTGCCCTTCGCCGCGCCCGAAGACCGTGATCATATAGTCCGTAAAGCGGCACATGATGTCGAGAAGCTTGCGCTTGCCGGTCGCCTGGTAATAGGCGACGGCAGCCTCGATCAGATGGCCGGCGCAATAGAGCTCGTGGTGGTCGCGCAGATTGGTCCAGCGCCTGTCGGGCTGGACGCGCTGGAACCAGGCATTGAGATATCCGTCCTGGTCCTGCAGCTTCTCGTACATGTCGATGATCCGGTCGGCGCGCGCCTCGAGTTCCGGATTGGGGCGGCGGTAGAGCGAATAGGCGATCGTCTCGATCGACTTGCCGAGGTCTGAGTCCCAGAACATCTGCGTGGTACCGCCCCAGGGTTGGATGGGGATGACGATGCCGGGGCTCGGCTGACTGGCGTCGATCGCCTTGATCATGCCCGCCTCGACGCAGCGGTCGAGCAGGGTTTCGGCGGTGGATCGGCAGACGGCATCCTGCCATTTGCCCCAGAATCCGCCGAGTTCGACATCGGGAACGGCAACGGGGCGAAACTGGCGGTCTTTCACGGTCTTTGTCATGAGGTCACTTTCTCTCGGATCATTTCACCGCGCCGGCCATCAGCCCGCGCATGTAATAGCGTTGCAGAAGAAGGAACACGAAGAGGCAGGGAACGACCATCACCGCGACGCCGGCCTGCACCGCGCCCCAGTTGATCGCGCCGAGACGGCCGGCGCGCACGGCGGTCATCAGAACGGGAAGCGTGTAATTGTCGTTGCTGGCCAGGAGGACGAGCGCGGCGAAGAATTCGTTCCAGGCATTGAGGAAGGCGAAGATCGACACGGTCGCAATCCCGGGCATGACCAGCGGCAACAGCACCCGGACGAGAAGTTTCAGGTCGCGGGCGCCGTCGATGCGCGCCGCTTCCTCGATCTCCTTCGGCACGGCATCGAAGGCGTTGCGCATCATGAAGACGGAAAAGGGAAGCTGCAGCGTCACATAGACGAGCATCAGCCCGACGAGCGAATTGTTGAGCCCGAGCCGCGCCAGAATGATGAAGAGCGGCGTCAGGATCGATTGGAACGGGACCATCAGCGTCGCGATGATCAGTACGAAGAGCGCGTTCTTGAACGGGAAGCGGTAGCGGGAGAAGCCGTAGCCGGCGAGCACGCTGACCGCGACGGTCAGGACGACCGTTCCGATCGACACGAGGAGCGAATTGAACATGTGCTGCCAGATGCCGGCACCGAAGCTGTCGAGCGCCCGGTAGGCGTCGAAACTCAGCCCCGAGATCGGCCATGGCGGCAGCGGCGGCCTGCCGGATTCGCTGTTCGGCCGGAAGGAGGCAAGAAAGGAAACGGCAAAGGGCGCCAGGAAGAAGAAGGCCGTGCCGATGCCGATGCCGTGATAGACGATCCTGTCCCGGAGCGCCTTGCGGGCGCGGATTTCGCGGCGCGTCCTCATGGGCGTTCATCCCCCACCTTGAGCAGCCAGAGCTGGACGACGCTGAGCGTCACCAGGATCAGGAGGAGCGCGATCGACAGTGCCGCGCCGTAGCCGAGATTGAAGGACACGAAGGACTGGTTGAAGATATAGTAGACGACGGAGATCATCTTGTTCTGCGGACCGCCGCTGGTCATGATGTAGAACTGGTCGAAGGCGAGGATCGAGCCGGTGACCGAAAGGATGAGCGCCAGCGCCATGGTCCGGCGCATCAGGGGCAGCGTCAGGTGGCGGAAGCGTTGCCAGCGGCCGGCACCGTCGATGCGCGCGGCCTCTGTCAGTTCGGCCGGGATGGCCTGCAGCCCGGTCAGCAGGATAATCATGGTGAAGCCGGCGATCTTCCAGACGACCATGACGATGATCGTCAGAAACGCGGTATCGAACTTGGCGAGCAGGTTGATCCGTCCGGAGGTCAGGCCCAGTATATCGAAGAGCGGCGCGAAGAGCCCGCTGTCGACATTGGCGAGCCACACCCAGAGCAGCGAGGCGGACGCGAGCCCCACCACGACAGGCAGAAAGACGATGGTCCGGTAGAGCGAGACCAACGGCCTCTGTTTCTCCACGAAAATCGCCAGCGGGAAGGCGACCGCGAAAATCGCTATCGTGACGATCAGGGTATAGTGGGCGGTGAAACCGAGCGCGTTGAAGAACCGCGCATCGGTGAACATCCGCGTATAGTTGCGCAGGCCGATCCAGGCCGGCTCGCCGAGCAGCGGCCATTTGTGCAGGCTCATCCACAGCGTGAACAGCACCGGCAGCACGAAGAAGAGCGTGACGAGCGCCATGGCGGGCGCGATATAGATGAGGCCGCGCCATCCGGCTTGCCGCTTCGGGCGTCGCCGGCGGGTGGCGGATGTGAGTGCTGACGTCGTCATGGATGCGCTTTCAAGGGTTTCGAGGCATCGGCGGCAGGGGGGAAACACCCTCTCGGCATATTCATGTTCGCGGGTTGGCGCAGGCCCTGCTTCTTGCCGATCTCCCCCTTTGTGGGGGAGATGCCCGGCAGGGCAGAGGGGGGATGTCCCCCATCCGCCATTCACGAAGCAGCACACCTTTCGTGCCAGCCTCACTGCCCCGCGTCGATGATCGACTGCATCTCGTCTTGTGCGTTCGAGAACGCACCGTCGACGTCGTCGCCATAGATCGCGGCATTGGTAAAGGTCGCCCACGGCCCGTTGGCGCTGTTGATCAGGTCGTTGAACTGCAGCGTATAAGGCGTCTGGGCGACGGCGATCGCCTCCATGCCGACCTTCAGGCGCGGGTCGAGGCCTTCGAGCACCTCATTGGCGATGTCGCCGCGGGTGGGCAGGCTGCCGAATTTCGCCATGATCTTCTGGCCTTCCGGCGAATAGGTATATTCGAGGAATTCCTTGACCTCTTCGAGCTTCGGCGTTCCCTTGGTGACGACGAAGTTGTCGCCGCCGGCAAAGGAGGACGGCTTGCCGTCGACGCCGGGGATCAGCGTCACACCGAAATCGATCTCGGGATGCTGCGTCACCAGCGTGCCTATGGCGAAGGCGCCGAGGCTCTGCTGGCCGATCTTGCCATTGGTGAAGCTGAGGAAATTCACGCCGTTGTCGCTCGCGGCACCCGCAGGAACGAGGTCCTTCTCGACCATGTTGCGGTAAATGTCGACGGCCTTGCGCATCTGCGGCGTATCGAGCGTCGCGGTCTTGCCGTCGGCCGAAAGGATGTCGGCGCCCGCGCCCCAGGTCAGCGGCGTGAAGGTGAAGATCATGCAGCCGCCGCAGCCGCCGCCGGAGAAGTAGAAGCCGTAGGTGTCGCCGCCGAGCGCGCGGATTTTTTCGGCATTGGCGGTGATCTCCTCCCAGGTCTTCGGCGCCTTTTCGGGGTCGAGGCCGGCCTTTTTGTAGAGGTCCTTGTTCCAGGCGAAGATCGAGGTCTCGACCGTGAGCGGCAGGCCGTAGATCTTGTCCTCATAGGTGCCGAGCTTCACATGCGAGGGCGAGAGCGAATTGAAGTAGGGCAGCGCCTTCGACCAGTCGGTGAGGTCTTCCAACTGACCGGCGGCGGCGAAGGCCGGCGTGTAGATCAGGTCGAGCGAAAGCGCGTCTGGCGCCTGCCCGCCGGCGATCGCAGTGGCATATTTCTGCACGAGCTCGGCAAAAGGCACTTCGGTGAGCTCCACCTTGTTCTCGTGACCTGCATTGTAGGCCTTGACGACTTCCTTGAACGAGTCGCCGATACCCGAGCGGACCCACATGCTGATCGTCTCGGCCGAAGCGGCCGAAATCATGCTGGCCGATATGAGGGCCGTCGCTGCCATCAGTTTCTTGAACATTTCGCATTCCTCCCAAATGCGGGGCCACCTCGGGTGAACCCCATCTCCTCAATCAGTTCTGTCGTCCCACGCCTCCGCAGGAGTCCCGTACGACAAGCCTGCAGGGCAGCTTGCGCAGGCCGGGCTCGATCGTCCGGCCCTCCGCAAGCGCGAGCACCATCAGCCCGGCCTCCCGCCCAAGCTCCTTCAGGTTCATGTCGACGGTCGTCAGCGGCGGCCGCGTCTGCGCCGCCATGATCTCCCAATTGTCGAAACCGATGACGGAGACATCCTCCGGCACCCTCACGCCGCGTTCGCGCAGCGCATCGACCACGCCCCGGGCGATCTGGTCGTTGCCGCAGAAGATGCCGTCGGGCCTTTCGCCGCCCGTATTCCAGATGCGGTCGATCGCCTCGTGACCCCAGGCCTCCGACCAGACTCCATGCAGGACCGGCGCCCCACCGCCCGCAACGGCCCGAAATGCCTCGGCGCGCTCGACCGCGGAGGTGAATTCCAGCGGGCCCGTGATGTGCAACAACCGCTTGCGGCCCATCTTCTTCAGCCGTTCCGCCGCCAGCCTCGCACCGTGACCGTCGTCGGAAGTCAGCGTCACGCTGCCGGGCTCGCCCTTGGTGAAAGCATAGACGACCGGCACCGGCAGGCCGGCGAGATCGACCGGGAGAGACCTGTCGACCCGCTTGCCTGTCGCGATGATGCCGTCCACCTGCTTGTCCAGCATGGCGTCGACATGAATTTTCCCAAGCGCCGGGTCGTCCTCTATGGCGCACAGGAAGACCGATACTCCATGATCCACCAGTGCTTCCGAAACCCCGGCCATGACCGGCAGCGTGAAGCGCCCATAGGTGTCGTTCGTCAGAAGGCCTACGGTGAAACTGCGGTTGCTCAAGAGCCCCCGCGCTAGCGCGTTCGGCCGGAAGCCGATCTCCGCCGCGAGATTCTTGATCCGCTCGCGCGTGTCGGCAGCCATGCGACCATTGTCGTTGAGAGCCTTCGAAACGGTCGAAACGCTCACGCCGGCGACCCTCGCCAGATCGTGAATGGTGACCCGATGCCCCTTGCTGCGCTGTGAATTCAGTTTCGCCTCCTCCCGAGAGTCACAATGAGAAAACCTTTTCTCAATGCGAGAGTCAAGCTGAGAAAAGGTTTTCTCACCAAATAAGTATGATTTTCGCGAGTGGTGTGGGCGACGAAGGTGGCAGCAGCTTGCCCCTCACCCTAACGCTCTCCCCGCGCGCGGGGAGAGGGGACGAGTACGACGCTGCCGCGAGTCCCCTTCGCCCCGCCTGCGGGGAGAAGGTGGCCGGCAGGCCGGATGAGGGGGGGTGCTGGCGTTTAAGCTTCAGATCACAATGATTTTAGTTAGAGCGGGATGCGGGCGGAAAACCACACATACTTTTCCTCGTCCCGCTCGTCAGGAGAAACTGAGCGGCCGATCGCCCTGTTCATCCTTGATGCGGGTCGGCAGGCCGATCCGGTTGAGGATATCGAGGAACGGCCGCGGGGGCAGTTCTTCCACATTCGCCATCTGCCTGGCGTCCCACTCGCCGCTGGCGATCAGCATGGCGGCCGCCACCGGCGGAACGCCGGCCGTGTAGGAGATGCCCTGCGAGCCCACTTCTTCATAGGCTTGCCTGTGGTCGGCGACGTTGTAGATGAACACCTCGCGTTCCCTGCCGTCCTTCAGGCCCTTGACGAAATCGCCGATGCAGGTCTTGCCCTCGTAGCCAGGCGCGAGCGACGCCGGGTCGGGCAGGACCGCCTTTACCACCTTCAGCGGCACGACTTCGAGGCCCTCGGCGGTCTTGACCGGCTGCTCGGACAGGAGGCCCAGGTTCTTCAGAACCGTGAAGACGTTGATGTAATGGTCGCCAAAGCCCATCCAGAAGCGCACATCGGCCCCGTCCATGTTCTTCGACAGCGAGTGAACCTCGTCATGGCCGGTCATATAGGCCTGGCGCTTGCCCACGACGGGCAGGTCGAACTCCTTGCCGACCTCGAACATCCGGTTCGTCTGCCAGGCACCCTTCTGCCAAGAATAGACGACGCCGGTAAATTCGCGAAAGTTGATCTCCGGATCGAAGTTGGTGGCGAAATACTTGCCGTGGTTGCCGGCATTGATATCGACGATGTCGACATCCGTGATCTTGTCGAAATATTCGTCCTTGGCGAGACGGGCATAGGCATTGACCACGCCCGGGTCGAAGCCGACGCCGAGAATGGCGGTGATGCCCTTCTCCTTGCACTCGGCGGCGCGCTTCCATTCATAGTTCCCGTACCACGGCGGCGTTTCGCAGATCTTGTTCGGCTCCTCATGGATCGCCGTGTCCATATAGGCCACACCCGTGTCCATGCAGGCGCGTAGCACCGACATGTTGACGAAGGCGGAGCCGACATTGATCACGATCTGAGAGCCGGTGCTGACGATGAGCGCCTTCGTCGCCTCGACGTCGAGCGCATCGAGCGCATGCGCCTCCAGCTTCACCTCGGTCTTCAGGCTCTTCTTTTCGCGTACGGACTCGACGATCTTGCGGCACTTGTCGACCGTGCGTGAGGCAATATGAATATCTCCCAATACATCGCTGTTCTGGGCGCATTTGTGCGCCACGACCTGTGCCACGCCACCGGCGCCGATGATGAGAACGTTCTTTTTCATTTCGGGGGATATCTCCTTCTACCCGTCTTGCTTGCGTGAAGCCTCAGGAGAGGCTCTGCTCGTAGTCCGCGTAGGTGAATTCGCGGACGGTCCTGACGCTTCCGTCAAGTTCCCTGATGGCGATCGCCGGCATCTTCACGCCGTTGAACCAGTTCTTCTTGACCATCGTGTAACCGGCGGCGTCCTGAAACGAGATGCGGTCGCCGACCTTAAGCTCTTCGGCGAAGCGGAACTCGCCGAAGACGTCGCCGGCGAGGCAGGACTTGCCGCAGATCATGTAGCTATGCGACCCCTCGTTCGGCAAAACCTTGGCGGTCTCGCGATAGATCAACAAGTCCAGCATATGCGCCTCGATCGAACTGTCGACGATGGCGAGATTCTTGCCGTTGTAGAGCGTGTCGAGCACCGTCACTTCCAGCGTCGTGCTCTTCGTGATCGAAGCTTCGCCCGGCTCCAGATAGATCTGAACGCCGTAGCGGTCGGAAAATGCCCTGAGGCGCGCCGAAAAGGCGTCGACCGGATAGTCGTCCCCGGTGAAGTGGATGCCGCCGCCGAGGCTGACCCAATCGACGCGGGCGATGAGCGCGCCGAACCTTTCCTCGATCTCGCCGAGCATCCGGTCGAAGAGGCCGAAATCCTTGTTCTCGCAATTGTTGTGGATCATGAAGCCGTTGATCCGGTCCATGACGCGCTCGACCTTCGCCACGTCCCACTCGCCGAGGCGGCTGAAGGGACGCGCGGGATCGGCGAGATCGAAGCTCGAGGAACTCACCTGAGGGTTGAGTCGCAGTCCGCGCGCGATGCCCGCCGCCTTGTCGGCAAAACGCTCCAACTGCGAGATCGAGTTGAAGATGATCTTGTCGGCGTGAGAGACCACTTCGTCGATCTCGTTGTCACCATAGGCGACACTATAGGCATGGGTTTCCTTGCCGAACCGCTCGCGGCCGAGCCTCACCTCGAAGAGCGAGGACGACGTGGTGCCGTCCATATAGTCGCGCATGAGGTCGAAAACCGACCAGGTGGCGAAGCACTTCAGCGCCAGCAAAGCCTTGGCGCCGGATTTCTCGCGCACATGGGCGATCCTTTCCATGTTGCGGGTAAGCTTGGCTTTGTCGATGAGGTAGTATGGGGTCTCGATCAAGGCAGGACCTGTCTGTTCTTAAATCCGAAACGGTCCTCCTAGGAAAACGTGACTGTTTGCGCAACCCGGCTCGGCCTGCCGAGACAAAATGCCCGCCCCGTGGCCCCGGGGGCGCCCGTCAAAGGAAGCTGCCTCGCGAGGCAGCCCGGAGCAGCGGATCGCAAGGGGGATCGGCGAGCCCCGCCTCCGCAAGCGCACTCAGCTCCCCCGCGACCTTGTGAAGCCCGTGCGCCTCGGCATGATGCATCAGCCCGCCCCGCCAGCGTGGAAAGCCGTAGCCGTGGATCTCCACGAGATCGATATCGGAAGCCCTCAGAGCCGTTCCATCTTCGAGAATCCGCGCAGCCTCGTTCACCATCGGCCAGAGGACGCAGCCGACGATGGACGCCTCGCCCCAATCGCGCCGGGGCCAGCCCCGAGCCTCCTCCGCGATGATGCGGGCGACCGTCGCGGAGGGCCGTGGCGTGCGGTCGCCCGGCGCGTAGTCGTACCAGCCGCCGCCGCTCTTCTGCCCGAAGCGCTCGATCGCCGAGAGGCGATCGGCAACCGGCGCAAAAGTCGTCTCGCCGCGGGCGCGGGCGGCACCGCGCTGGAAGGCGGCGATATCCAGCCCGCCGAGGTCTTGCGCCTCGAATGGTCCCATCGGCAGCCCGAAGGCGCGCAGGGCGGCATCGACGGCGGCCGGTGTCGCGCCGCTGAGCAGCAGCCGCTCGGCCTGGGCCCGCGTCACCTTGAGAATCCGGTTGCCGATGAAACCGTCCGAGATACCCGCGCGTACGGGGATTTTGTTGAGCATCCGCGCCAGCGCGAAACCGGTCGCCAACACGTCGGGCGCCGTCGCTTGCGTGGGCACGATTTCGAGAAGCTTCATCACCTGCGCCGGGCTGAAGAAATGCAGCCCGAGAAACCGCTCCCGGCTCCCGATGTCCGCGGCGATCCGTTCGGGATTGAGATAGGATGTGTTCGTCGCGAGAATGGCGTCAGCGCGACAGACGGCGGCGAGCCTTCGAAAGACATCGCGCTTCACGTCCAAATCCTCGAAGACCGCCTCGATGATCAGATCCGCCTCCGCGATCGCGGTATAATCCGTCGAGCCCGTGACGCCTGCAAGGCGCTCGGCCGCAAGCCCGGCGGAGATGCGCCCGCGTTTCACCGCCCCGTCGAAGATTGTGCGCAGCCTGGCAAGCGCCCGTTCCACCGCCGCCTCGTCACGCTCGACCAGGACGAGCGGAAGACCGGCGTGAAGCAGCGCCGCGGCGATGCCGGTTCCCATGGTGCCGCCGCCGATCACCGCCGCCGAACGGATCGGGCGCGGCTCGATGCCGGCAAGCGCCGGTGGGCGCCGTGCGGCGCGCTCGGCGTGAAAAACGTAGCGCAGGGGATTGCCGGTGGCGACGACGGCGATCCCGCCTCTATGCACGATGCTGAGGGGCACGATGCTCGTCCTCCGTGCGGGGCATGATTGACCGGCCGATCGGTCCATGCAAGGCTTTTATTGGCGAGGCCCAGAGGGTGCAGGGAGGAAACATGCCCGATTCCGACACCGTACTGTCGGCGCTTGAGGCCGGCGTCTTGCGCCTGACGCTCAACCGGCCCGACAAGCTCAACGCCTTCAACGAGGAAATGCATCTCGCACTGCGCGCCGGCTTCGAGCGCGCCCGTTCGGACGACGATGTGCGTGCCGTGATGCTGACGGGAGCGGGGCGCGGCTTTTCCGCGGGCCAGGACCTCGGCGACCGCGATCCCCGCAAGGGCGGCGCACCGGACCTCGGTCGCACGATCGAAACCTTTTACAACCCGCTCCTGAAGCTGATCCGAAGCCTGGAGAAACCGGTCGTCTGCGCCGTCAACGGAGTTGCCGCGGGGGCCGGCGCCAACATCGCGTTTGCCTGCGACATCACGCTTGCCGCCCGTTCCGCCCGCTTCATCCAGGCCTTCGCGAAAATCGGACTGGTGCCCGATTCCGGCGGAACCTGGAGCCTGCCGCGGCTCGTCGGCGAAGCGCGCGCCAAGGCGCTGGCGATGACGGCCGAACCGCTGGACGCGGAGACGGCAGCGAGCTGGGGCCTGATCTGGCGCGCCGTCGACGACGCGGCGCTGATGGACGAGGCCTCCGCGCTCGCCGTTCGGCTCGCTGCCGGGCCGACCAGGGGGCTCGGTCTGACCAAGCGCGCGATCCAGGCCGCCGCCACCCATTCCTTCGACGAACAGCTCGACCTCGAACGCGACCTGCAGCGCGAAGCCGGCCGCAGCGCCGACTATGCAGAGGGCGTGACAGCCTTCCTCGACAAACGCAACCCGGAATTCAGGGGTCGGTGACGAGCGGGCGGTGTCGGAGCCAGACGAGCAGTCCTACTCCCCAACATCCCGCCCCGTTTCGGCGACCGTCTTCAGCCGATGGGCGAATTCCCGCCGAAGTGTGCGGCGCAGCTCGGCCGCCTGGTGGCGGCGTTTTTCGGTTGCCGTCTCCGGGTGGTACTCCGGAACCGTGACGGGCCGGCCCGCATCGTCGACGGCGACCATCGTGAAATAGCAGGAATTGGTGTGCCGCCGCGTGCCCGCCCGGATGTTTTCCGCCTCCACCCTTATTCCGACCTCCATCGAGGTGCGGCCGGCATAGTTGATGGCCGCGCGGCAGGTGACGAGTTCGCCGACATGGATCGGCTCCTTGAAGATCACCTGGTCCACGGAGAGCGTCACCGCATATTGCTTGGAAAAGCGCGACGCGCAGGAGAAGGCCACCCGGTCGAGCAGGTTCAAAAGCGCGCCGCCATGCACCTTGCCGCTGAAATTCGCCATGTCCGGCGTCATCAGAACGGTCATCACCAGATGCCGCGTCTCCTGCTCCGTCATCATTCTTCCCCGCTTCCGGTCTTCGCCACCATCGTCAATACATCATATTGGGCGACGGTTGCGCCAGTCTGGTTGGTGACGCGGCAGTCCCATCGCACCTCCCCGTAGTCGGAGTTTATTCGCGGACTGATCTCCTTGCAGGTGAGCCGGACCTGAAGCGCATCGCCGGGATAGACGGGCGTCAGGAACCGCAGCCCGTCGACGCCGTAATTTGCGAGCACCGGCCCCGGGGCGGGATCGACGAAGAGACCGGCGGCCAGAGAGACGACGAGATAGCCATGCGCGACCCGGCCGTCGAAGAACGGATTGGCGCGTGCGGCCTCCTCGTCCATATGCGCGTAGAAGGTATCGCCGGTAAATTCGGCGAAGTGCTCGATGTCTTCGAGCGTAACGGTGCGCGTCTCCGTGACGATCTGGTCGCCGACCCGCAGCTCGGCGAGCGACTTGCGGAAGGGGTGCTCGCCCCCGGACCGCGCCGGCGCACCCTCCATCCAGCGGCCGGTGACGGCAGCGACGAGGCCCGGCGCGCCCTGGACGGCCGTGCGCTGCATGTAGTGCCTGACGCCCCGCATGCCGCCCAGTTCCTCGCCGCCGCCGGCCCGGCCGGGGCCGCCATGGACGAGACCCGGCAAGGGCGAGCCGTGCCCGGTCGACGATTTCGCGCTCAGGCGGTTGCCGATCATCACGCGGCCGTGGAACGGCGCCATGCCGATCACCAGCTCCCGCGCAATATCGGGATCATTGGTGAAGACGGAGGTGACGAGGCTCCCCCTTCCGCGCCTGACGAGGTCAACCGCCTCTTCCGCCGTATCATAGGGCATGACCGTGCTCACGGGGCCGAAGGCCTCGACGTCGTGAACCGACCGCGCTGCGTCGGGACTATCGCAATAGAGAAGAACGGGATTGAGGAAAGCCCCCGCCTCCGCATCGCCGGAGACAAGCTGCGGTCTTGCCGGATCGCCCGCAACGATCTCTGCATCCGTGGTGAGATCGAGGATGCGCGCCCTCACCTCTTCGCGCTGATCACGGCTTGCGAGCGGCCCCATCCGCACGTTCTCGTCGGCGGGATCGCCGAGCGGAACCTTGGCAAGCCGCTCGCCGAGAGCGGTGATCAGCGCGTCGCAATGGGCCCGCGGGGCGATCACCCTGCGAATGGCCGTGCATTTCTGCCCGGCCTTCGACGTCATCTCGCGGGCGACTTCGCGGACGAAAAGACCGAACTCCTCCGCTCCAGGGGCCGCATCGAGCCCGAGAACCGCCGCATTGAGGCTGTCGGCCTCCATGGTGAAGCGCACCGAATTACCGACGATCGCGGGATGGGTCTTGAGCTTGCGCCCGGTCGTGGCCGAGCCGGTGAAGGTCACCACGTCCTGGTCGCCGACATGATCCAGAAGATTGCCCGGGGAGCCGCAGACGAGCTGGAGCGCCCCTTCCGGAAGCAAACCGGTGTCGACGATCCGCCGTACCACCAGCTCGGCGAGATAGGCGGTTTGGCTCGCAGGCTTGACGATCGCAGGCATCCCCGCCAGCAGCGTCGGCGCGAGCTTTTCGAGCATGCCCCAGCAGGGAAAGTTGAAGGCATTGATGTGCACCGCGATGCCCTGACGCGGCGTCAGGATATGCTGGGCGGAAAAGGTGCCATCGCGCGACAGCGCCTCGACGTCGCCGTCGAGGAGCACATGGCTGTTCGGCAGTTCCCGCCTGCCCTTCGAGGCGTAGGAGAAAAGCGTGCCGATGCCGCCTTCGATATCGATCCAGCTGTCCGGGCGCGTGGCGCCGGTGGCGGTGGACAGCGCATAGAATTCCTCCTTGCGCTCCATAAGTGCCTGGGCAAGCGCCTTCAGCATCATCGCCCGTTCGTGGAACGACATGCGGCGGAGCGCCGGCCCGCCCTTTTCGCGTCCATAGGCAAGCGCAGCAGCGAAATCGATGCCGCTGGAATCGACGAGCGCCACCGGCGCGCCGGTCGCAGCGTCGCAAAGGGTCACGCCGTCCTTCGATCCGCGCATCCAGGCGCCGGCGATATAGCTTTCGAGCCGGCGCGGCCGGTCCGCCACTACGTTCATCGGATGGTCCTCCCGTCAGTTCAGCTTCAGCGTCGGCTCGGCATCGGCGGTCACTGATCGTAGCTGACGACGATCCGGTCGCTGAGCGGATAGGATTGGCAGGTCAGCACATAGCCCTGCTCCACCTCGTAGTCCTCGAGCGCATTGTTGCTCTCCATCTCCACCTCGCCTTCCAGCACCTTGGCGCGGCACGAGGAGCAGACCCCCGCCTTGCAGGCGAATGGCGCGTCCATCCTGTTTTCGAGCGCCGCTTCGAGGAGGCTCATCCCCTCTTTCGGAAATGTGAAGCTGCGCGTGGCGCCGTCGAGTGTGACGGTCGCCTCGCAGCGCGCCCGGCTGTCGGCGCCGGCGGCGGTTTCGACCTTGCGCCGGGCGCGGCCGGGCTGGGAGGCGGCGAACAGCTCGAACTTGATCCGGTCGTCGCCAAGGCCATGCGCGCGAAGTGCTGCGGCAACGCCAAGCATCATCGGTTCCGGCCCGCAGATGAAGGCGGTATCGGCCGACGTTACGTCGATCCAGCTCCGGAAGAGGGCAGTGCATTTTTCCCGATCGAGCCGCCCGCTGAACAGGTCGATCTCCTGGGCTTCGCTCTCGAGGACGTGCAGAACGGAAAGCCGCCCCAGATAGAGATTCTTGAGGTCGTCCAGTTCCTCGCGGAACATGATCGAGCTGAAGTGGCGGTTGGCGTAGACAAGCGTGAACGCGGACCGCGGCTCGCGCGCGAGCACCGTCTTTATGAGCGAGAGCACCGGCGTGATGCCGCTGCCGCCTGCAAAGCCGAGATAGTGTTTGGCGGCCTCCGGCTCGATAGGCGTAAAGAAGGCGCCCATCGGCGGCATGGCTTCCAGCGTGTCTCCGGGCTCGAGCTCCTCATTTGCCCAGCTGGAGAAGCAGCCGTCATCGACGCGCTTGATGCCGACCTTCAGGGCGCCTTCGTCAAGACCGGCGCAGATCGAATACGAACGGCGCAGCTCCTCGCCGCCGAAGAGGCGGCGGAACGTCAGATATTGCCCTTGCGTGAAATCGAAGGCGGCGCGGTCCTCCTCGCGCGGCTCGAGCGTCACCACCACGGCATCGCGCGTATCGCGCCGGACTTCGGTGATCTGAAGAGGATAAAAACGTGCCATTTGAGCGTTCTTCCCGCCTCGCATTACGTCAGATGCATTTGAAATAATCGAAGGGCTCCAGACAGTCCCGGCAGCGATAGCTCGCTTTGCAGGGCGTCGATCCGAACTGGCTGACCTTATCGGTCCGGGCGGAGCCACAGCGCGGACAGGAGACCGTCAGCGCCGCACCGCCCGAGAGGCCTTCGATCCGTTTCAACAGCCTGCCCTCCGCCCCGCTGCCGTCGACGGGGGCCGCAATGCCATAGCTTTCAAGCTTTTCGCGGCCCTCGGCGCTAATCCAGTCGGTGGTCCAGGCGGGCGAGAGCTGGCGTTCGAGCCTGACACTCTCGATGCCGTTCTCCTTGAGCCGCCGCTCGATATCGAGGTTGATGACCGCCGTGGCGGGACAGCCCGAATAGGTCGGCGTCACCGTCACCACCAGCGTTTCGCCATCCCAGTCGACGTTGCGGACGATGCCGAGGTCGGTCACGGAGATGACCGGAATTTCCGGATCCGGCACTTGCGAGAGCCAATGCCATACATCCGCGATCGAGGGGCGTATCGCCGTTGCCATATGAGCCTCCTACCAGCTGGCGCCGGGATAGGCGCGCTGCAGGAACTGCATCTCGGCGAGCACATAGCCGAGATGCTCCGTATGGAGGCCGCGCTTGCCGCCCTTGTGCATATAGCGGTCCTCCGGTTTTTCGAGCGTCGCCGCGCGAAGTGTCTCAGCGGCCAGCGCATGCCATTCGGCCTTCAAGCTCTCCGGCTCCGGCGCGACGCCGGCAGCCGCAAGGACGAGGTCGTGCGCCTCGCTCACGAACATCTCGCCGGTATAGGGCCAGATATCGACCAGCGCCTCCTGCATACGGGCGTGGCTTTCCGCCGTTCCGTCACCGAGGCGGATCACGAGATCGCGGCTCCGTTCGAGATGGTAGGCCACCTCCTTCGACGCCTTCTCGGCGATCGCGGCGATGCGCGGCTCGCAGGAGCTGCGAAGGCCTTTCAGCGCGAGATAGTGCCATGCATCGAACAGAAACTGACGCATCAGCGTCCCGCCGTAATCGCCGTTCGGCCGCTCGGTGAGCAGCAGGTTGCGGAAGTCGCGCGCGTCGCGGAGATAGGCAAGATCGTCCGCGCTGCGGCCCTTTCCTTCGACCTCGCCTGCAAAGCCGAGCCAGAGCTGCGTCTGGCCGATGAGGTCGAGTGCCGTGTTGGCGAGCGCGATGTCCTCTTCGAGAGCCGGGGCGTGGCCGCACCATTCCGAAAGACGATGGCCGAGGATCAACGCATTGTCGCCCATGCCGAGCAGGAAATCGAAAAGAGCGGCCCTGTCGACGACCGCCTGCATCGCGGTTGCCTGAACCATCACATGTGCCCCGCCTCATCCGGAATGTCGAAGAAAGTCGGGTGCCGGTAGACCTTCGCATTCGCAGGCTCGAACAACGGGCCTTTTTCCGAGGGCGCGCTTGCCGCTATGTCGCTCGAACGCACCACCCAGATGCTGACGCCCTCGTTGCGGCGGGTATAGACGTCGCGGGCGTTATTGATCGCCATTTCGGCATCCGGTGCGTGCAGGCTGCCGACATGGCGATGGTTCAGGCCGTGCTGGCCGCGGATGAAGACTTCCCAGAGGGGCCATTCGCTGGACATAACGTCTCGCTCCCGATGTTCATTCGGCGGCGACCGGCTGCGCGCGAAGTGCGGCCTTTTCGGCATGCGCCGTCAGGCCGTCCCGGAACCAGGCGCCGTCCTCCCAGGCCTTCCTGCGCGCGCCGAGCCGCTCGGCATTACAAGGGCCATTGCCGGCGATCACCTCGAAAAATTCGTTCCAGTCCGGCTCGCCGAAATCGTAGCCGCCTTTTTCCTCGTTCCACTTCAGATCCGGATCGGGGACGGTCAGCCCGAGATATTCGGCCTGTGGGACCGTCTGGTTGACGAATTTCTGTCTGAGTTCGTCGTTGGAGTTCTGCTTGATCTTCCACGCCATCGACTGGGCCGAGTGGACCGAGGCGTCGTCCGACGGGCCGAACATCATCAGCGACGGCCACCACCAGCGGTTCAGTGCGTCCTGCACCATGGCCCTCTGGTCAGGCGTGCCCTTCATCATCTTGATCAGAATGTCGTAGCCCTGGCGCTGATGGAAGCTCTCCTCCTTGCAGATGCGGATCATCGCGCGCGAATAGGGGCCGTAGGAGCAGCGCTGCAACGGCACCTGATTCATGATCGCCGCGCCGTCGACCAGCCAGCCGATGGCGCCGATATCCGCCCAGCTGAGCGTCGGATAATTGAAGATCGACGAATACTTGGCCTTGCCGGTATGGAGCTGCTCGTAAAGCGCGTCGCGGCTCACCCCCAGCGTCTCGGCGGCGCAGTAGAGATAGAGACCATGCCCCGCCTCGTCCTGAACCTTGGCGAGCAGGATCGCCTTGCGCTCCAGCGTCGGGGCGCGGGTGATCCAGTTGCCTTCGGGAAGCTGGCCGACGATCTCGGAGTGGGCGTGCTGGCTGATCTGGCGGATGAGCGTCTTGCGATAGCCTTCGGGCATCCATTCCTTCGGCTCGATCTTCTGACCCGCGTCGATCCGCTCCTGGAAAGCGCGCTCTTGCGGGTCCATATCGTCGGGGCTTTTGACCCGAGGGGCATCCGTCTTCACCATTTGAGCATACATGCTGCTCTCTCCTCCGCCGGAGGCGTTCGGGAGTGATGTCGATGCAGTTCCTTTTGACCGATCCGTTAGAATTTAGCGCAGGACATGTCACACTTCAACGTCATTTACACATTTTTCTGTGACATTTAGCGAGTGAGATCGGGCGGGTATTTTCGTCCATCTTCGTACTCGAATGAGGAACGAAGGAGCCGGCACGTTAAACGGGGTTGCCGGATTTCGCAGGCGCAGCTTCACCGCACAGCATTCGAAGCCGATGCTCCGTCGCCCCGGTCGCCTTCGGCAGCGGACCCGTAAGCGTGACGCAGTTCCGCGCGACATGCAGGTCCGCCTGGGGAGACAGGCTGCGGTACAGCCGTGCAAACAGGCGGCGGGCTTCGTCGCCTGGCCAATCCGCGGGCAGAATCTCGGCCGGCAGGCGCGGCTCGCGGAGCGTCACGAAGCGGAACTGGTGTACCATGAGGAGGCGTGCAGAAAGGCACTCGGCGGGAGCAATCGCCCTAGCGGTATCCGGAAGATCGGCGAGCTTGCCGAAGCAAGCGAGAAACCGCCGGTATGCCTGCGCGTGAGGTCCGAGGTCCCAACAGCCCGAGGCAAAGGCCTTCAACTCGCTCGCGCCCTGGGCAGGCTCCGCACGGAAGACCACGGCGGGCATGATCGCGCTCGGGAACGGCCGCACGCCGACCGCGAGCCGGGGGCCCAGCCGCGCATGGCCGGAGCGCTCAAGCATCTGCATCCGCTCCTCGGCCGACGAACCCATCAGCTGCACGAAATGCCAGCTCGCTTCCTCCGGCGGTCCAAAGATCACCCGCGCCGCCGCGGCGAATTCCGCGCGTGCGGCATCCGTCAGCCGATAGAAGCTGCGCCGTCCCTCCCGCTCTCCGGCGAGCTGGCCGGCGGCGACGAGACGGGACACGGCGGTTCTCACAAGCGTCTCGCTGATGCCGACGCCCGCGCAGATCTCGATCAGGTTGCCGATCCAGATCGCGCCGCCGCGCGGCTCCACCACGTCGCCGTAGATGGTGACGATGAAGCTTGCGGCCCTGAGCGGCGTTTCATCCAAAATTGGCCGGATGATCCTCGAGCCCTGCTCTGCCGAATTTTCGCCATTCGCCTGCATCCGACCACCTTTGGAGATCTACCGCACCGTTCCTCATCGTCTCCGATTAGAGCACCTCCAGGAAAACTGTGCAGCGGTTTTCCGTCCGGAAGTGCTTAACTTCAAAGACTTAGAGCGTTTCAGTGTCTCTTTGAAACACTGAAACGCTCTAAAGGAAACGGGCAGCAGATAAAAGCGCGACAGCGCCGCGAGCCTGCTCCTTGGTCTCCTCGGCCATCGCGCCGGACACTGCGATAGCGCTGAAAGCGAGGCCGCCAACTGTCGCGCGGATCAGGACGTTACGGAATCGTTCAATCATTAAAGCTGCCTTACTGTGGGTTACGGCCTTTGAGTCAGGCATTGTCGAAAGCAGGTTTGAAGCCGCTAAGACCAGTTCCGGAAAGCGCTGCTTGTCGCAAAACATGACTGTTGCCTGCGTGCGCTCCGTATAGCCGCTGTCTCCCAGACCACGTCTATTGGACTACAGGCTTGCGCCCGGTCTTAGGTCTTCACCCTGAAACCCAGCATCTCGAGTGCGGCGGTTGTGCCAGTCCGCATAACAATGCGGCCCCGGAACCGATCGGTTCCGGGGCCGTTTGGTCGCCTGACCGGGAGAAGAAGTCAGGCGGCCGCTACCTTCTTCGTCACACGGGCCCATTCCGGAATCCAGTCACGGTGCGCCGCGAGCAGATCGTCCACGAGCGACCAGATCTGGTCGAGATCGAGCTCGGCGGCGGTATGCGGATCCATCATCGCCGCGTGATAGAGGTGCTCGCGGTTCTCGGTGACGAGCGCCTGGACAGTCAACTCCTGGACGTTGATGTTGGTGCGAATCAGGGCCGTGAGCTGCGGCGGCAGGGCGCCGATATAGGTCGGTTGGATGCCGGATGAATCGACGAGGCAGGGCACTTCCGCCGCACAGTTTTCCGGCAGCGAGGTGATGCAGCCATTGTTCCTGAGGTTGCCGTAGATGACCGAAGGTTCGCCGGTCCAGACCGAATTCATGATCGAGGAGGCATATTCGCGGCTCTCCGCGACTTCGATCGTCTCCGCCTCCTTGAAGGCGGCCGCCTGCCCCTTCCAGCGCTCGATCTGCTCGACGCAGCGCTTCGGATATTCATCGAGCGGAACGCCGAATTTCTCGATCAGATCGGGGCGCCCGTCCTTGATGAAGTAGGGCGTGTACTCGGCGAAATGCTCCGAGCTCTCGGTGACGAAATAACCGAGCCGCGTCAGCATCTCGTAGCGAACCTTGTTGGGGCAGCGCGGGTTCCAGTGGCTGGGCTTGGGGAAGCGGCCCTCGCGGTAGCCGCGGATCAGGTCCGGATAGAGATCGCGATAGCTGCCGTCCTTCTGGCGGTGCTCGAACTTGAGATAAAACGCCATGTGGTTGATGCCGGCGGCGCGGTAGCGGATTTCTTCGAGTGGAATGTCGAGGTCCCGGGCAAGCTCGAAGGCCGTGCCCTGCACCGAATGGCAGAGGCCCACCTGCTTGATCGCCGGATATTTCTCGGCGATCGCCCAGGTGTTTATCGCCATGGGATTCACATATTGCAGAAGGATCGCCTCGGGGCAGACCTCGAGCATGTCCTCGCAGATTTTCCAGAGATGCGGCACGGTGCGGAGCCCGCGCATGATGCCGCCGACGCCCAGCGTGTCGGCGATCGTCTGACGCAGCCCGTATTTCTTAGGCACTTCGAAGTCGGTGACCGTGCAGGGCTCGTAACCGCCGATCTGGAAGGCGACGACGACGAAGTCCGCTCCTTCCAGAGCCTTGCGCTGGTTCGAATGGGTTTCGATCCTGGCATCGGCGCCAAGTGTGCGCGCCAGTTTGCCGGCGACGATCTCGCTTTCGGCGAGCCGCTCGGGGTTGACGTCCATCAGGGCGATACTCGCGGCCGAAAGCGCCGGGCGCTGCAATATGTCGCCGATGATGTTTTTCATGAAAACGGTGGAACCGGCACCGATGAAAGTAATCCTGGGTTGTCTCGTCATGGGATAGCCTCTGTTTGAACTCACGCGGCCACTTCGAAGGCGGCCTTTACCAGCCGCTCCGTGTAGGCAGTCTTGGGATTGTTGAGGATTTCGCTCACCGGCCCCTCTTCGACGATCTTGCCGTCCTGCATGACGACCACGCGGTGGCAGAGCGCGCGCACGACTTTCAGGTCGTGGGAGATGAAGAGATAGCTCAGGCCGCGCTCGTCCTGCAGCCGGCGCAGGAGTTCGATGATCTGCGCCTGCACCGAGAGGTCGAGCGCCGAGGTCGGCTCGTCGAGCAGGATGAATTCCGGTTCCAGCGCGACGGCGCGGGCGATCGCGATGCGCTGGCGCTGGCCACCGGAAAATTCGTGCGGGAAGCGCGAAAGGATGTTCGACGGCATGCCGGCGCTGACAAGCGCGTCCTCCACCCGCTTCAGCCTGTCCTTTCGGTTTTCGCCGATGCCGTTGACGATCAGACCCTCCTCTATGATCTGGCCGACCGACATTCGCGGGTTGAGCGAGGAGAAGGGATCCTGAAAGACGATCTGGATCTTCGAACGAAGCGGCCGCATGCCCTTGCGGTCCTTGTCATGGATCGGCTCGCCTTCGAAATAGATCTCGCCGCCATCGGTGTTGAGAAGCCGGATCAGCGCCTGGCCGAAAGTGGTCTTGCCGGAACCGGACTCGCCGACGAGGCCGAGCGTCTCGTGCCGGCGAAGATTGAGGCTGAGCCCGTCGACCGCGACGAGTTCCTTGAATTCCGGCCTGAAGAACCCGCCCTTCTTCAAGGTGAAGGAGACGCGGACATTGCGGCCGTCGAGCAGGATCGGCGCGTCGTCCGGCAGCGGATTGGCCGAACCGGAGGGTTCGGAGGAAAGCAGCCGCCGCGTATAGACGTGCTGCGGATCGGCAAACAGCGCCTCCGTCGTGTTGTGTTCCTTCACCTCGCCGAGCTGCATGACATAGACGTAATCGGAGAATTGGCGGACCACCGTCAGGTCATGCGTGATCAGGATCACCGCCATGCCGAGCTCCTGCTGCAGCTTGCGGATGAGGTTGAGTATCTGCGCCTGCACCGTTACGTCGAGCGCCGTCGTCGGCTCGTCGGCAATCAGCACGTCCGGATCGTTGGCAAGCGCCATTGCGATCATCGCGCGCTGGCGCTGGCCGCCGGAAAGCTGATGCGGATACTGGTTAAGGCGTGCTTCCGGGTCGGGGATCTGGACATGACGCAAGAGCTCCAGCGCCCGCTCGGCGGCGGCGCGCCGGCTGACGCGGCGATGCGCCCGGATCGCCTCGATGATCTGGCTGCCGATCGTGTAGACCGGGTTCAGCGAGCTCATCGGCTCCTGGAAGATCATCGAGATGCGATCGCCGCGCAGCGCCCGGCGCTCTCTCTTCGAGAATTTCAACACGTCCCTGCCGTCATATTCGATGCGCGCCTGCGGCGCGATCGTAGCGCGCTTCGACAGAAGCCCCATGACGGTGCGCGCGGTCACCGACTTGCCGGAGCCGGATTCGCCAACGATCGCCACCGTCTCGCCGCGGTAAAGCTGGAAGGAAACATCCTTCACCGCCTGGACCGTGCCGTTCTCGACCTTGAAGGATACCGCCACCTTTCGGGCATCGATCACCGGCCTCGCATCCTTCATATCGCGGTCGCGCCGTTCCTCGGGTGCCGGGACAATGCTTTCGATCGTTACCATCGGCATGCTCCTCAATAGGGGTCGATTGCGTCGCGCAGGCCGTCGCCCAGCGCATTGAAGGCGAAAACGGTGACGAGCACGAAGGCGACGGGCGAGAGAATCCAGGGATAGGAACCAATCGCGGAATAATTCGCCGTGTCCTGCAGCATCAGCCCCCAGGAGATCAGCGGCGGCTTGACCGCAAAGCCGAGGAAACTGAGGAAAGACTCGAGCAGCACCACATGCGGGATGGCGAGCGTCACCGCGACGATGACGTGGCTCATCACATTCGGGAAGATGTGCTGGAATATGATGCGCCGGTCCGTCGCGCCGATGGCGATCGCCGCCCGCACATATTCGATCCGCGCAAGCGCCAGGGTCTTGCCGCGCACCTCGCGCGACATCTGCGCCCAGCCGAGCGCCGACATCACGATGATGACGAAGGCGAGGAAGACATTGGTCGGCGCGGTGACCGGGATCAGCGAGGCGAGCGCCAGATAGAGCGGCAATTGCGGGAAGGCGAGCACAAGTTCGACGAAACGCTGCACCCAGGCATCGAAGCGCCCGCCGAAATAGCCGGACACCATGCCGACGGTGGTCCCGACCACGGTGACGATGAAGACGACGGTGAGCGCGATCATCAGCGAGATGCGCGAGCCGTAGAGGATGCGGGACAGCACGTCGCGGCCGAACTTGTCGGTGCCGAGCAGATGCACCGGCGTACCGTCGACGGCACCGAACAGATGCCGCTCGGCCGGGATCAGCCCGAAGAGCCTGTAGGGTGCGCCCTTGACGAAGAAGCCGAGGACCTGCGGGTTGTCGTAATCCGGTCCGATGATCGGCTGGAAGGTAACGGGATCGAGCTCCTCCGTCTCCCGCACCGGATAGCTCCTCGGCGGAAAGACGAAATTACCCTCCTTGTCCCGGAAGCTGATCGTCTGCGGCTGAGCGAAGGCTACGTCCGTCGCCTTCGGATCGACGGGCGACAGGAACTCGGCGAAGACCGCCATCAGGATCAGGAGGCAGACGAGGACAAGGCCGAGCAGGCCGGTCCAGGAACGCTTCAACCGGCGCCAGACGAGAGCGGAGTAGCTCTCGTGGTGGTGCTTTTCCTCGGGCTCGATCGCCACCGGAAGAGTGCTTTCGGCTTCGATGGTCATGCGTATACCCCCCCTCCCATGCGCACGCGCGGATCGAGCGCGGCGAGCATCATGTCGGCGATGATGTTGCCGACGATCAGCGTTGCGGAGAGGACCAGCATGAAGGTCGCCGTCACATAGACGTCGCCCACCCACATGGAGCCGACGATCGCCGGCCCGACGGTCGGCAGCGCGAAGATGATCGCCGTCTCGATCTCGCCGGTCAGCATGTAGGGAAGCACGACGCCCTGATACATGATCAGCGGGTGCAAAGCGTTCGGCACCGCATGGCGCATGACGACCGCGCCCTCGCTCAGGCCCTTGGCGCGTGCCGTTTCGACATATTGCGCGTTCAGCGTATCGAGGAGGTTGCCGCGCATCACCCGCATATTGTAGGCGAGCCCGCCGAAGGTGGCGATCGCCACGACCGGCCAGACATGCTTGATGAGGTCGACGAACTTGTCCCAGGACCAGGGCGCCCCGCCGTAGCGGGCGGAATGGAAGCTGTTGATCTCGCTCACATTGAAATGGAAGACGAGGATATAGACGATGATCAGCGCCATGAGGAAGCGCGGCACCGTCATACCGAGAAAGGATACCGTCGAAAGCAGGCTGTCGATCCAGGAATATTGCCGCGTCGCCGCGATGATCCCGAAAGCGATGCCGATCACCGACGCCAGAATGTGGCATACGAGCGCCAACGCCAGCGTTCGCGGCAGGCGCTCGCCGACCACGTCGGCTACCGGCTTGTTGTAGTAGAGGCTGTGGCCGAAATCGCCGCGCGTCACGATGCCCGTTATCCAGTTGACGTACTGGATCGGCAGCGGCTTATCGAGGCCATGCTCCTTGCGATAGGCCTGCGCCTGGGCATCCGCCTCCTCGAAAGAGGCGCCGCCCTGATTGATGAGCTGCGAGCGGATGTAGTCGCTGTAATCTCCCGGCGGTGCCTGGATGATGCCGAAGGTCACCACGCTCAGGACGAGCAGCACCGGAATGGCAGAGGCTATTCGGACAAGCAGAAATCTGAACATGCCGTTTCCTTCTGTCTCGAGTTCCGCGAGAGCCATGCCTGCATCGGCTCGCGGCGGCGTGAAGGGCTTGCACCCTCGCCGGCTCCTTTCCGGAGCCGGCGGAGGCGGTTCAGCTTCAGTTGATCGGGCCGCTTTCACCGGGCTTGCCGGGAAGCTGCTCGGGATAGAGTTCGTAGTCGCCCTGCTTGTCGGCGGCAACGAAGACCCGTTCGCGGATGATCGTGTCTTCCGCCCAGTTGAACATGAAGATCGGCGCGCCCGGAGGAATGTTCGAGAAGCGCTTGTTGATGATCAGCGCGCCCGGATACTCCGTCAGGCCGACGGTATCGACATTGGTGGTGGCCACCTTCTGGTACTGCTTCATCAGCTCCGTTCGCTCGTCATTGTCGTTGCTGGCGATAAACTTGTTGACGATGTCGACGAGCTCCTGTTCGTGGGGCATGACATCGACTTCGCCGCCTTCCGGAGCGCGGTGATGCCAGCTGGTGCGGGGGCCGGTCGGGGCGAGCTGAGGCGTGTTCTGCACCACGGATGCAAATTCCGCCGTGTTGCGATGAATCATCCAGTCGAAGCGGCCGGCATAATTGGCGGCGTCCCGCTGCTTGCCGTCGAGCGCATTGAGGACGACCCGGAGCCCGAGCTTCTCCATCTGCCCGACCATGCCTTCGGCAAGATTGCGGTCGGTGCTGTAGTCGGAATTGACGAGCAGCACGATTTCGACGTCGCGGCCGCCAAGCTTGCCGGCCGGGAAATTGACGAAGCCGTTGCCGTCCGTGTCCTTGAGCCCCACCTTTTCGAGAAGCACCTTGGCGCCTTCGAGATCGTGGGGGTAGTAGATGGTGGAGTTCCGGTCGTAGAAGCTCGTGCCGGAAGAAAGCCCGCCCGGATAGATCGCCGTGAAGGGACCCTTCACCAGGGCTTCGCCAAGCTTCTTGCGGTCGACCGCCATCGTGACGGCCTTGCGGAAGTCCAGATTGCGGTTGAGCTCCCGCACCGCCTTCGCGCGTTCGTCCGGGTCTCCCCAGCCATTGCCGGAGAAGTTCATGTGCATGTTGTAGCCGATGACGCGCGGGCCGAAGGCAAGTCGCGCCGGGGCGCTCTCATTGGCGGCGCGCTTCAGCGACTCCACGAAGTTTTCCGGCTGTTCGAGGTTCGAGATATCGCCCGAACCCGCGATCGCCTGCACGTCGCGGTCGGCCCAGGTCGAGAGCTTGTAGTGGAGCTCGTTGAGGTAGGGCAACTGATTGCCGGCCTCGTCGACCTTCCAGTAATAAGGATTGCGGCGCAGCACGATAATGTCGTCAGGACGATAGGCGACCGGCACCCATGCACCCATCACCGGAAGGTTCATATATTCGGCGGGGAAGCCGTTCTTGTATTCGTTATAGGTCGTGCCGGCATATTTCGGATGCTTGGTCTTGAGGATATGCGACGGGCCGGGGCAGAAGGTACCGTAGGCCATTGCGAAAAGATGCTGGCGCGGGAAGGCCTCCTTGAAGGTCCATTCGACCGTATACTGGTCGATCTTCTTGAGCGTCGTGCCCTCGCCGAAGGTTTCGGGCGTCGCGCCGTTCAACGGCGAAACGCTCGAGTCGAGGACATTGTCCTCCCAGTAGAACATGACGTCATCGGCGTCGAAGGGATCGCCGTCCGACCATTTCGCGCCCTCGATCAGATGCATGGTCAGCTTGCGGCCGTCCTCCGACCAGTCCCAGCTTTTCGCCAGATTCGGCAGCGGCTCCATATCGTCCGCCTCGACCTGGAAGAGCGGCGCGGTGCGCGTCAGGCACTCGAACATGCCGATGTCGATGCCGCCCCATCCTTGAGTCTGGCCGGCGCTGTAGTTCCAGCCTTCCGGCCGGCCGCCAATGACGTGGCGCATGACATCGCCATAGACGCCCATGCCGTCCGGCATGTTGCCGGCCTTGAAAACCATCGGCTCCTTCGGAAGCCGCTCGGCCATCGGCGGCAGCTTGCCGGCCTTGACGAATTTCTCCGTGACCCATTCGGGCTCCCTGTATTCGGGCAGCGCCTTGAACTCGAGAATGGAATCGCGCGACACATAGGTGATCTTGCCCTGTGCCGGAAAGGGCGGCTGCTCGGGCACCACGGTCGGCTCGGATGCGAAGGCCTGCACGGCAAAGGCGGATATGCCGATCAGCAGGCTCGCGGTCATATTCAGTCGATGCGTTTTCATTGTCCCAGGTTCTCCCTCCTGTCTTCGCCAAGCCGGGGCGGCCGGCGCTCCTCTTCCTTCGTGGCACCCGCGTCTCCTCACGCAGGTGACCTCGCGCGTCATCTCAATTTGCGGGCGATTTGCCCTGCTATCCGCCCCGACCGGGGATTGCCCCTCATCCGGCCTGCCGGCCACCTTCTCCCCGCCAGCGGGGAGAAGGAGACTCGCAGCGCCCGCCTAAGTCCCCCTCTCCCCGCCTGCGGGGAGAGGGTTAGGGTGAGGGGCAATTCCGGGCAGAGGTAGCCACTCTTCTACCCCGCAGCGCGCAGCTTCGCCGCTTCCTTCTCCGCGCGGATCTCCTCGATCGAGCGCACCTCGCGACGCGCGGCGCCCTTCCACTCCCGGGTGGCGACCGTGGCGCGGGCGAGCCTTTCCTTGGCCGCGTCGATTGCATGGGCATATTGCGGCAGCCATTTGGCCTGCGCGACCACCATTTCGTCGACCATCTGCCAGACTTCCTCCGGCGTGCAGATGGCGCCGACCAGCGGGTCGTGCAGCACGGCGAGCTTCAGGAGATCGATGTCGCCGGTGATCGCCGCATGAACGGACATGCGCTGGACGTTGACCGACGAGATGCAGGTGGCCGCACAGGCCTCCGGCAACGTGATGCCTGCCACCATGTTGATGCCGAACCGATCGACGAAGCCGGGGGATTCGATGATCGCATCTGCCGGCAGGTTGGTGATCACGCCGTTGTTCTTAACGTTGAAGTGGCCGCGATAGACCCGACCCGTCTCGAGCGCTTCGAGGATGCGGCTCGCATGTTCGTTCGAGCGCCTGATCGTTTCCAGCGGCCGGCCCGCCTCTTCGAGGAAGCGCGGATATTCGGTCTCGAACCAGTTGCGGGTCTCGGTCGAATAGCGGAGATACCCGCCGGTCTCCCCGTGGATCCAGTCCGACATGTCGATCCACCTGGAGATCTCGTCCGGACGCTTGCGGTACCAGGGCAGGTATTCGGACAGATGTCCGTTGCTTTCGGTCGAATAGACGCCGAAGCGCTTCAATACGTCGATCCGGAGCTTCTCCTGCTTGGAAAAGACGGGATGTGCCTCGAAGGCGGCGACGAGTTCGTCCTTGCCGACCTTGCGGCCGTTGAGACGGACATCGACGAACCATGTCTGGTGGTTGATGCCGGAGCAGATGTAGTCGAGCTCCCCGTCCCTGGCGCCGAGAATCTCGGCGATCTGCTCGGCCCCGTGCTGGACGCCGTGGCAGAGACCGACCGTGTCGACCTTGCCGTATTCGATCGCCGCCCAGGTGTTCATCGCCATCGGGTTGGCATAGTTGAGGAACTTGGCGCCGGGCTCAGCCACCTCGCGGATGTCCTTGCAGAAATCCAGGATCACCGGAATGTTGCGCTGGCCGTAGAGGATGCCGCCGGCGCAGATCGTGTCGCCGACGCATTGGTCGACGCCGTACTTCAATGGAATGCGAATATCGTCGGCATAGGCCTCGAGGCCGCCGACGCGCACGCAGCTGATGATGTAGCGCGCACCTTCCAGCGCCTTGCGGCGGTCGGTCGTCGCCGTCACCCGCGTGGGCAGTTCGTTCGCCTCGACGATCCGGTCGAGGATAGACTTGATCATGGCGAGGTTGTGCTCGCTCAGATCCGTCAACGCGAACTCGACGTCCCGGAGCTCCGGCACGGAAAGAATGTCGGTGAAGAGCTTCTTGGTGAAGCCGATGCTGCCGGCGCCGATGATGGCGATCTTGAAGCTGGCCATGGCCGTGCTATTCCTCCTCAGACTGCGACCTACGCGCTAAAAGGGTAAAATCAGTTCATTGGCCTGACCGGGATCGGCAATGCGGCATCCTCCTCGCCAACCCCTCGTCAAACGCCGCGATAACCGTATGTCTTGCGCGATCTGGGGGCATTATGTGTATAATCGGGTGCGCGACTAGAGAGGTATTGTGCTTTCATGGGTAATTCTGTGCTGCGGCAACTGATCGATCGGGGACCGGCGATGCGGACGGTCTCACTGCCGCGGGGACGCCAGAGCCTGCACACGATGCCGACAAGTACCGGCTACGAGATCAGGACCGATGCAAGCTACGATTGGGACGGCCGCAAGCGCGGTCAGACGCCCTTCACCGTCCTGCAGCACACGATCGGCGGCGCCGGCAACCTGCGATATGAAAACCGCACCCACCGCGTGCGTCCGGGCGAGACGCTGCTCCTGCTCGTCCCCCACAATCACCGCTATTGGCTGGAGGAAGGCGGGCGCTGGGAATTCTTCTGGATCTCCATGAACGGCGAGGAAGCGCTGAGGATCCACCGCGCCATTCTCGCCGTCACCGGTCCCATCATAAGGTTGCAGCCGGATACCGTGGAACATCTTGCCGACTGCAGCCTGCGCCTCATCGCCGGCGGCGAGACACCGGGCAGCGCCTCGGCGATCGCCTATGAGGCGGCGATGGCGCTCTATGACGATGTCTTCGGATCGCATCCGGTCCTTAGTGAAGAATACCGGAAGATGCAGCACGTGATCGATCACATCCTGGGCAATCTCGGCAAGCCACTTCCGGTCGAGGAGCTCGCGCGCATTTCGGGCCTGAGCCGCGCCCATTTCTCCCGGGCCTTCGCCGCCAGCGAAGGCATGCCGCCGGCGGAATTCGTGCTGCAGAAGCGCCTGCAGAGGGCCGTAAAGCTGCTGACCAAGACCGCGGATCTGCCGGTCAAGGAAGTCGCCATCCTGTCCGGCTTCGAGGACCCCAACTATTTCGCCAAGGTATTCCGCCGCGTCTTCGGCGCGAGCCCGACCGAGTTCCGCACCACCGGCATGTATGCGAGCGTACCTGCCACGGGCCGCAATGCGAGGACCAACGAATCCGTGACCACGTTGGCTGCGGCTTGCGATTGAAAAAGCCGCGATAAAAATTTACTAAACGGAGTACTCCAGCGCGGCACGGCAGAAGGACGGATGGAACCGAATGGTCACAATCAAGGAAATCGCGTCGGCCGTCGGCGTATCGTCGGCAACCGTCTCGCGCGTCCTCAACTACGATCCGACACTGTCTATCTCCACCAGGAAACGCCAGGCGATTATCGAAACGGCGGAAGCGCTCAACTATGCGACGCCACGCAATCGCAGTCGTGCCGCCGCACAAGCGGTCGGCGTCGGGCTGAAGATCGCGCTCGTGCACTTCCTCGATCCCGCCCAGGAACTCGCCGATCCCTATTATGTCGGCGTCCGGCTTGGCATCGAGAGCCGCTGCCAGGCGCTGAAGAGCGAAGTCGTCAAGGTCTTTCTCACCGGCAACCCTCCGGAAGCGACGATCCTGGAGGGCGCCTCGGGCGTGGTGGCCGTCGGCCACTATTACGGCGATGAGCTCGAATGGCTGCGCCGCCACAGCCGCCACCTCGTCTTTGCCGATTACGCACCCGCCGGAGACATGGAAGACACCGTGCTCAGCGACGTCTCGCTGGCGATGACCCGGCTCCTGGAGGCGGTGCATGCCATGGGCTACCGGCGCATCGGCTTCATCGGCTGGATCGACGCTTTCTACGGGCCCGACAACATCCATTCGGAGCGCCGTTGCCGCACCTATATCGACTGGATGACCAGGGCCGGGCTTTATGATCCGGAATTGTGCATGGTCGAGCCGATGACGCCGGACAGCGGCTACAAGCTTGCCAAGGCGATGCTGTCGAAGCCCAATCCGCCGAAGATCCTCATCACCTGCAACGACAATATGGCGCTCGGCGCCTACAGGGCCATCCACGAGACGGGGCTCAGGATTCCCGAAGATATCGCGGTCGCCAGCTTCAACGACATCCCGGTCGCGCAGTTTCTCGGGCCGCCGCTTTCCACGGTGAAGATCCCGGCGGAACTGATCGGCGAAACCGCCGTCGACCTGCTGCTCGAGCGGCTTTCGGGCCGCGAGGTCGCCAAGAAGGTGGTTTTCGGGACGGAAATCGTCTGGCGCGGCAGCACGCCGGCGCCGGCCGAGACCGCGAACAAGGCAGATGATATCGTATCGGCCGAGCCGGTTCTAAAAATCCCAGGGTGAAATCAATTCGAGCCCTGCCGTGGCGAAATCCGCCAGGTTGCGCGTGGCCAATCGCCCGCCGTTCACTCTGGCTATAGCGGCAATCATCCCATCCGGCGCCGACATGACGTGGCCGTGCCTCGATGCCGTACCCATGATTTCACCGTATTCCATCGCCGCTTCTTCCGTCAGACCGTATATCCGGTCGGCGAAGCGCTGCCGCCAACCATCGAGGCCAAGCTGCAGACGGCCGGCGCGCTGATCCGGCACAATTTTCTGGATGCCATAGGCGATTTCGGCGATCGTAACCGTCGGGAGTGCAAGCTCTGCATCATAGCGCACGAGCCAAGCGATGACGGCTTCGGAAGGTGTCTTGCGCAGCGTTTCCGAAATGACGTTGGTGTCTACGAAAATCAAAGGTCAGGACCCGGATGAGCCTTGCGGCTCTCTCTGATCACACCCTCGAGGTCGATGTCCGTGCCGCAACTCTCGAACAAGCGCGCATAGAAAGCACTCGCAGGCTCTCGGCCAGCTTCTCTGGTTTCATATAACTCAAGAGCACGCTCGACGATGTCAGCGATGGAGCGGTTCTCTCGCCGTGCAAGTCGGCGCGCCAGATCACGCGCTTTTGCACTTCGGACCGAAAGCTGTGGGGCACCCATGCCTCAATACTCCTTTCCCCCAATATAGGAGACGCATGCGATGCTAGCAAGATGGCTTGTGCAGGCTAGACGGCCGAAAGCGCCGTCGCCGCTCATAAAAACGAGGTAAAAATTTACTGAAAATAATTGCGTCTACCCGAGTTTTGAGAAATACTCCCGCCGGGACAGAGAGGACTGTCTCGGGGAACACGATTTCGGGAGGGAACAATGGACATTCAGACGCGTGCCTATCTGCCGCGTATCGCCGGGCTGGCTCTCGCGGGCGCAAGCTTCCTGGGGGTGACCGCGGCGCAGGCCAAGGAAATCACCATCTGGTGCTGGGACCCGAATTTCAACGTCGCGATCATGAAGGAGGCGGGCGCCCGCTATACGAAAACGCATCCGGACGTCACCTTCAACATCGTCGATTTCGCCAAGCTCGACGTCGAGCAGAAGCTGCAGACCGGGCTTTCGTCAGGCACCGCCGACGCGCTCCCCGACATCGTGCTCATCGAGGATTACGGCGCTCAGAAATATCTTCAATCCTTCCCGGGCGCCTTCGCGCCTCTGTCCGGCACCGTCGATTATTCGGGTTTCGCCCCCTACAAGGTCGAACTCATGACCCTCGACGGGCAGGTCTACGGAATGCCTTTCGATTCCGGCGTCACGGGTCTTTATTACCGCAAGGATTATCTGGAAGCCGCAGGCTTCAAGCCGGAAGACATGCAGGATCTCACCTGGGACCGCTTCATCGAGATCGGAAAGCAGGTCGAAGAGAAGACCGGCAAGAAGATGATGGGCCTCGACCCGAATGACGCCGGTCTCGTGCGCATCATCATGCAATCGGCCGGGCAATGGTATTTCGACAAGGAAGGCAAGCCGAACATAGCCGGCAATGCGGCGTTGAAGGCGGCGCTCGAAACCATCGGCAAGATCATGCAGGCGAATATCTACAAGCCCGCCAACGGCTGGTCCGACTGGGTGGGCACCTTTACCTCCGGCGACGTCGCGACCGTCGTCACGGGCGTCTGGATCACCGGCACCGTCAAGGCGCAGCCGGACCAGTCCGGCAACTGGGGAGTAGCACCCATCCCGGCGCTCTCGATCGAAGGCGCAACCCATGCCTCCAATCTCGGCGGCTCGAGCTGGTACGTGCTCGAAAGCTCCGAAGAAAAGGCGGAAGCCATCGACTTCCTGAACGAGATCTACGCCAAGGACATCGATTTCTATCAGAAGATCCTGCAGGACCGGGGTGCAGTCGGCTCGCTGCTCGCCGCCCGCGGCGGCGCAGCCTATGAGGCGGCCGACCCCTTCTTCGGCGGCGAGAAGGTCTGGCAGAACTTCTCCGACTGGCTGGCGAAAGTCCCCTCGGTCAATTACGGCATCTTCACCAACGAGGCGGATCTCGCCGTCACTGCGCAACTCCCGGCCGTGACGCAGGGAACGCCGGTCGACGAGGTGCTGCAGGCGATCGAGGCCGAGGTCAGCGCACAGATCCAGTGATGCGGTGGATGGCGGCGGGCATGCGCCCGCCGTTTCCGGCCGCGGCTCTTGCCGCGGCCAATTTCCGGCTGTCCGGCCTTCCAGGAGGGGAACATGGTTCGAGCGCGCCGCGGTATCGGCCGATATTACGACGTCAATGGCTGGCTGTTCGTCGCCCCGGCGCTGGGGCTGATCACCCTTTTCATGGTCTATCCCATCGCGTGGTCGCTCTGGATGTCGTTCCAGTCCGGCCGCGGCATGACGCTGAAGTTCGCGGGCTTCGCAAACATCGTTCGGCTCTGGAATGATCCGGTCTTCATCAAGGCGCTCACCAACACGATGACCTATTTCGTCGTGCAGGTGCCGATCATGATCCTGCTCGCGCTGATCCTGGCGTCGCTCCTCAACAATCCCCGGCTCGTCGGCCGAGGGGTTTTCCGCACGGCGATCTTCCTGCCCTGCGTCAGTTCGCTGGTCGCCTATTCGGTGCTCTTCAAGGGCATGTTCGCAACCGACGGGATCGTCAATTCGACGCTCCAGGCGATCGGTCTCGCCGCCTCGCCCATTCCGTGGCTGACGCATCCCTTCTGGGCGAAGGTTCTCGTCATTCTTGCCATCACCTGGCGCTGGACCGGCTACAACATGATCTTCTATCTTGCGGCACTTCAGAACATCGACAAGTCAATCTACGAGGTGGCGCGCATCGACGGCGTTCCGGCCTGGGCGCGCTTCACCCACCTCACCATCCCTCTGCTGAAGCCGGTCATCCTCTTCACGACAGTCATTTCGACGATCGGCACGCTGCAGCTTTTCGACGAGGTCTATAACCTGACCGAGGGCAAGGGCGGCCCGTCCAATGCCACGCTCACCCTGTCGCTCTACATCTACAACCTGACCTTCCGCTTCATGCCGAACCTGGGTTATGCGGCGACGGTCTCCTATGTCATCGTCGTCCTCGTCGCGCTCCTCGCCTTCGTGCAGTTCTTCGCAGCAAGGGAGCGTGACCGATGAACGGATTTGGACGTTTCGCGGCGATGGCAGCCACCTATGGCTTCCTCGGCCTGATGGCCTTCCTCTCCGTCTTTCCGTTCATCTGGATGGTGCTCGGCGCAACCAATTCGTCGATCGACATCATCAAGGGCAAGCTCCTGCCGGGCGCAGCCTTTGCAACCAATGTCGCCAACTTCTTCACGCTGGTGAACGTGCCGCTCGTCTTCTGGAACTCGGCCAAGATCGCGATCGTTGCGACCGTGCTCACGCTCGCCGTCTCCTCGCTCGCCGGTTACGGTTTCGAGATGTTCCGCTCGCGAAGACGCGAGCGCGTCTACCGGGCGATGCTGCTGACCCTGATGATCCCCTTCGCCGCGCTGATGATCCCGCTCTTCGTCATGATGGGGAAGGCAGGTCTCATCAACACGCATCTCGCCGTCGTCCTGCCCTCGATCGGCTCCGCCTTCGTGATCTTCTATTTCCGGCAGAGCACCAAGGCCTTCCCGTCCGAGCTGCGCGACGCGGCCAAGGTCGACGGGCTCAAGGAATGGCAGATATTCCTATTCATCTACGTGCCGGTCGTGCGTTCGACCTATGCGGCCGCCTTCGTCATCGTCTTCATGACCGCATGGAACAACTATCTCTGGCCGCTGATCGTGCTCCAGACCAATGAGACCAAGACGATCACGCTGGTCATCTCGTCGCTCGCCTCCGCCTACTACCCCGATTACGGCGTGGTCATGGTCGGGACGATTCTCGCGACACTGCCGACGCTTGCCGTTTTCTTCTTCATGCAACGCCAGTTCGTCCAGGGCATGCTGGGCTCAGTCAAATAGGAACGATGATGCGCTCTGTTACTTCCTTCAATGATTCATGGGTCTTCTCCGAAGGCTTCGACGCCGCCGACGCCGGAACGCTCCGGGCGGGTCAGCCGATCAGCCTGCCGCACAATGCCGTCGAACTGCCGTTCAACTATTTCGACGAGAGATGCTACCAGCGCGCCTTCACCTACCAGAGGGTTCTTGCCTGGCACCCGGACTTCTCCGGGCGCGAGGTCTCGCTCGTCTTCGACGCGGCAATGGCCGATACGGTCGTGTATCTCAACGGCGAAGAGATCGTGGCGCATAGGGACGGCTACACGCCTTTCGAGGCGCGCCTGACGGACAGGCTCCTGGAAGGCGACAATCTCATCACGGTGAAGATCGACGGCAGCGAAAATCCGGAGATCCCGCCTTTCGGCGGCCGGATCGACTATCTGACCTATGCCGGTATCTATCGCGACGTCTGGCTGAAGGTCACCGATCCGGTTTCGATCGCCAATATCAAGATCGAAACCCGCGACGTGCTCTCCGACACCAAGGCCGTCTCCCTCCGGTGTGACCTTTCCAATCCGCAAGGGCTATCCTTCTCCGGCACGATCTCGGCGCTCCTCAAGAATGCGGCCGGCGAAGTGCTGGCCGAGGTCGCCGGCGAGACGACCGGCCAGAGCCTCGCCTTTGAAATGGACGGCCTCAGGGGCCTTTCCCTTTGGGATATCGATGATCCGGTGCTCTACGTGATCGAAGTCGAGCTCAGGACCGGTCACGGCTCCGACCGCTTCGCCGCGCATTTCGGCTTCCGCACGGCGGAGTTCACGACCGAAGGCTTCCGGCTCAATGGCCGCCCGCTGAAGATCCGCGGGCTGAACCGTCACCAATCCTTCCCCTATGTCGGCTACGCCATGGGGCGCACCGCCCAGGAGCGCGACGCTGACATCATGAAGCACAGGCTTCACTGCAATCTCGTGCGCACCTCGCATTACCCGCAGTCGAAATGGTTCCTCGACCATTGCGACCGCATCGGGCTCCTCGTCTTCGAAGAAATCCCCGGCTGGCAGCATATCGGTGGGGAGGAATGGAAACAGGAGGCAATCCGGAACGTCCGCCGCATGATCGAGCGCGACTGGAACCACCCGTCGATCGTCATCTGGGGCGTGCGCATCAACGAGTCGCAGGATTCGCACGACTTCTATGCCGAGACCAATCGCCTCGCCCGCGAGCTCGACCCGACACGGCAGACGGGCGGCGTGCGCTACATCACCGACAGCGAATTTTTGGAAGACGTCTACACGATGAACGACTTCATCCTCGGCAACGAGGAACTGCCGGGCTCGAACCGGCCGCGCACGGCTCTTCGCCCGCAGCAGGAATGTACCGGGCTTCCCCGCAAGGTGCCCTATCTCATCACCGAATTCGGCGGCCACATGTATCCGACGAAGATCTATGATCAGGAGCAGCGCCAGGCCGAGCATGTTCGCCGGCACCTGGAGGTGCTGAATGCGGCCTATGGCGATCCCGGCATCTCCGGTGCGATCGGCTGGTGCATGTTCGACTACAACACCCACAAGGATTTCGGCTCCGGCGACCGGATCTGCTATCACGGCGTCATGGACATGTTCCGCGAGCCGAAATTCGCGGCCTATGTCTATGCCAGCCAGTGCGATCCCTCCGAGGAAATCGTGATGAAGCCGGTGACCTTCTGGGCGCGCGGTGAGCGCAACATCGGCGGCGTGCTGCCCTTGATCGTGCTGACGAATTGCGACGAGATCGAATTGAAATACGGCTCGCTTACCAAGCGCGTCGGCCCGGATCGCGAGAATTTCCCGCACCTGCCGCATCCACCGGTCGTCATCGACCACCGCCACTTCACCAAGGACGAGCTCGGAGTCTGGGGCATGAAGTGGGAGAGCGCGGAATTTACCGGCTTCATCGCCGGCAAGCCGGTCGCCGATCTCCGCATGGCCGCCGACCCCGTGCCTACGACGCTTCAGGTCGAGGCGGACAGCAAGACGCTCCGTGCCGAAGGCCGCGACAGCGTTCGCGTCATCCTGCGCGCGCTCGACCAGGCCGGCAACGTCCTGCCTTTCCTGAACGATGCGGTCGACATCGAGATTCATGGTCCGGCGCGCCTCGTCGGACCGGCCCGCATCGTCCTCCAGGGCGGTTCCGCCGGTTTCTGGCTGGAGTCCACGGGCGCCGCCGGCGCCATCGTCGTCTCGGTCGCGTCGTCGCGGCTCGGCGCGGCGAAGCTCGACCTCGTCGCCCTGGCGGACGGAGCGGCGAGCGCATGAGCGAACTCCAACTCAGCGATGTCCGTAAATCCTATGGCGGTCTCGAGGTCATCAAGGGCGTCGATCTCGACATAAAGTCCGGCGAGTTCGTCGTCTTCGTCGGACCGTCCGGCTGCGGCAAGTCCACGCTGCTCCGGATGATCGCCGGGCTCGAGGAGATCACCTCCGGCGACCTGACGATCGACGACGTCCGGATGAACGATGTCGACCCGTCCAAGCGCGGGATCGCCATGGTGTTCCAGTCCTATGCGCTCTATCCGCATATGACGGTCCGCGAGAATATGGGTTTCGCGCTCCGTTTCGCGGGCGTCCCCAGGGCCGAGATCGAGAAGCGGGTGAACGAGGCCGCCCATATCTTGGAACTCGGGGCGCTGCTCGACCGCAAGCCGAAGCAGCTTTCGGGCGGCCAGCGCCAGCGCGTGGCGATCGGCCGGGCGATCGTCCGCCATCCGAAGATCTTTCTCTTCGACGAGCCGCTTTCCAATCTCGATGCGGAGCTGCGCGTGCATATGCGCATCGAGATCGCGCGGCTGCACAAGCAGCTCGCCACCACCATCGTCTACGTGACGCATGATCAGGTCGAGGCGATGACGCTCGCCGACAAGATCGTCGTCATGCGCGCCGGCGTGGTCGAACAGGTGGGCTCGCCCCTCGACCTCTATGACGACCCGGCCAACCTCTTCGTCGCCGGCTTCATCGGGTCGCCGAAGATGAATTTCCTGAAGGGCGTGATTGAAATCGACAAGGACCAGGCCTATGCGCGCCTGCCGGACTATGGAAACACGAAGATCCCCGTCACCCTGCAGGCGGCGGCGGGAACTGCGGTGACGATCGGCATCCGGCCCGAGCATTTCGATGAAGCCGGTCCTGCAGCGCTGGACCTCACCATCGACATGCTGGAACATCTCGGCGGCGAGACGTTCGCCTATGCCCGCCACGGCAATGGCGAGCTGATCGTCGTCGAAACGAAGAACGGCCGCGGCCTTAGGGCCGGTGACCGCCTGACAGCCCGCTTCGATCCGGTTTCGGTTCTGGTGTTCGACGGAGAGGGAAAACGGCTGCGTTAGTGACGCAGTTTCCGGGAATTGATCTAATGTCGCCACTCACGAATCAAGGGAGTGAACAGCGATGCGTATTGGCTTCATCGGCACCGGCGCCATCACCGAAGCGATGGTGACGGGCATCGTCGGCTCCGGGCTCGACGTCGCCGGGATTCTCGTCTCCCCGCGCAACCGGGAGATTGCTGCCCGGCTTGCCGGCCGCTTCCCGCTCGTTCGGATCGTCAAGGACAATCAGCAAGCGGTGGACGCGGCCGACGTGCTGTTCCTCGCCGTGCGTCCTCAAATCGCCGAGGACGTGATCCCCAAGCTCAAGTTCCGCAAGGGCCAGAAGGTCGTCAGCGTCATTGCCGCCACCGACCGTCCGACGCTCCTCGGCTGGATCGGCGAGGAGGTGGAGCTCACGCAGGCAATCCCCCTGCCCTTCGTCGCCGAGCGCGAGGGCGTGACGGCGATCTATCCGCCGAACCGCGCCGTTGCCGCGATCTTCGCGGCACTCGGAACAGCGGTCGAATGCGAAACCAGGGAGGAATACGATCTGCTTGCCGTCGGAAGCGCTCTGATGGCGACCTATCTCGGCATTCTCGACCGGACGACCGCCTGGTTCGCCGAGAAGGGTCTCCACCGCGACAAGGCACGCGCCTATATCGCGCCGCTCTTTGCCAGCCTCGCGCAGAGGGCGGTCAGGGACGAGGGGACGCCGCTCGAAGAACTCGCCCGCGAATTTTCGACCAAGGGCGGATTGAACGAGCAGGTTCTGACGGATTTCGACCGCGGTGGCGGCCACCGGGCGCTGACGGATGCGCTCGAACGCGTGCTGCTGCGGGTGCGCGGCGACGACCGGTAAAGGTCTTCAAAGCTCGGTGCCGAGACCCGCATGGCGCCGAAAACGCCCGGCGGCGAAGTCCACGAAGGCGCGCACCCTTGCCGAGACCATGCGGCCTTCCGCATGCACGATGTGGATCGGCACCGGCTCGCGCTCGTAGTCGGCAAGAACGACCTTGAGCCTGCCGGCACTCACATCGGGTGCCACCTGGTAGGACTGAAACCGGGACAATCCCCAGCCCGCCACAGCCGCGGCAAGGACCGCGTCATTGGTGTTGCAGATGAGACGAGGGCTGATCGGAACGCGGATATTGTTGTCGCGTCCGAAGAGCCATTCGGAGTGGCCGAAGAGGCCCTCGCGCCCGATGATCCGATGACGGGCAAGCTCCTGCGGGCTGCCGGGATCGCCGAAGCGGGCGAAATAATCCGGCGAGCCGCAAAGCACCTGCCGGACCGAGCCGATCCGGCGCGCAACGAGCCCGGAGGCCGGGAGCGAGGCAATGCGGATCGCCACATCCAGCCCTTCGTCGACCAGGTTGGTCACGCGGTCGACGAAGATGGTCTTTACCTGCATAGCCGGATAGTGATCGAGGAAATCGAGGATGACGGGGAGCACGTGGATGCGCCCGAAGAGCGCGGGCGCCGTTACCGTGAGCAACCCCGCCGGAGCGGTGAAACTGCCAGCCGCATTGGCTTCCGCCTCGGCGATTTCCCCGAGGATACGCCGGCAATCGGCCACATAACCTTCGCCCGCCGCAGTCAGTTTCAACGAGCGCGTGGTGCGGACCAGAAGCCGTGTCCCGATCAGGTCCTCCAGCTTCGCCACCGCTCGGGTGACCGATGGCGGACTCATATGCAGCACCTTGGCGGCCGGCGCGAACCCGCCGCTTTCGACCACCTGCACGAAGACCCGCATCGCCTGCCAGCGATCCATCGATTACACCTCGATTATTGCACCAACTGAAATGGTCTAGTGTTTTCATCAGAGCTTATCAACTCCGCGGATAACAATCATCTTGAGGTCGTTCCATCGATTCAACGAGGCCGACATGAAGCTCTATCACCATCCCCTCTCCGGCCACGCGCACCGCGCCCGCCTGTTCCTCTCGCTGCTCGGTATCGAGCATGAGCTGGTGGTCGTCGATTTCGCCAGGAGAGAGCACAAGCAAGCGGATTTCCTGAAGCTCAATTCCTTCGGTCAGGTTCCGGTGCTCGACGACGCCGGCACGATCATCTCGGATTCCAACGCCATTCTCGTCTATCTGGCAAAGAAGACCGGCCGCACGGACTGGCTGCCGGAAGACGCCGCCGGGGCGGCTGCCGTTCAGCGCTGGCTTTCGGTGGCTGCCGGCCAGATCGCCCATGGTCCGGCCCAGGCGCGGCTCATCAACGTGTTCAAGGCACCCTACCGACCGGAAGAGGTGATCCCCCGTTCGCATGCGATCCTGGCGCTGATCGAGCAGGAGCTGGAAGGCAGAGGCTGGATTGCCGCAGACCGGCCGACGATCGCCGATGTCGCGCTCTACAGCTACGTAGCGCGCGCCCCCGAAGGCGACGTCGATCTCCAGCCCTATCCGGAGATCCGCGCCTGGCTCGCCCGCACCGAGGCATTGCCGGGATTCGTCGAGTTTGAAAAGACGCCGGTGGGGCTGGCGGCTTAGCGAGGCGTTATGACGACGTCCGCTTGCGGGAAGCCATCTCGCACGGCACGTGCTTGAAGAGTATCGAAGGACTGCAACCGCCCTCCACCCTCATCCCTGTGCTTGTCACAGGGATCCAGCAGCGCCGCGTCTGCGGTGCGAGGAGTCCTTCAGGTCAAAGACTTGGCCTGGCTGGATTCCTGTGACAAGCACAGGAATGAGGGAGCTTGGGCAGGGGGCGGGTGTTCCCGCCGACGTCCGCTTGCGGGTATGCGAACGAGCTCACAGATCCCCAACATTCACGCAACCAAGGGAACAATCGTCATGGAGGCTCCCATCCTCGCACATTCGACCTGGCACGAGGGCGAAATCGCCCTCCAGAAGAAGCTGGGTGTGGAAACGCGCATGGACGAGGTCGGGCGCCGCGTCATGCGCGACCACCTGATCGACCAGCACCGGGAATTCTATCCGCTTCTGCCGATGGTCGTGCTGGGCTCGGTTGACCGCGACGGTGACGCCTGGGCGACGCTCAGGGCGGGCGAACCCGGCTTCCTCCACGCGCCGGACGAAAAAAGACTGACCGTCGAGCTCCCGCGGGAGCCGACGGACCCCGCCGAGGCGGGCATGGAGGACGGCGCTCCCCTCGCGCTCCTCGGAATCGATCTCGGCACCCGCCGGCGCAACCGGCTGAACGGCACGCTCAAGCGGCATGCCGGCGGCTTCGATCTCGGCGTCGACCAGAGCTTCGGCAACTGTCCGAAATACATCCAGCTCCGGCAGGTCCATTTCCTGCGCGACCCGTCCGAACCGCCTGCCGTGCCGCCCATTTCGAGCTTCGGGCTCGACGCCGCCGCGCGTGCTCTGGTGACGCAGGCGGACACGTTCTTCGTCGCAACCTATGCCGATCTCGCCGGAGGCCGGCAGCTCGACGTCTCCCATCGCGGCGGTCGTGCGGGGTTCGTACATGCCGGCGAAGACGGCTGGCTGACGATACCGGATTTCGTCGGCAACCGCTTCTTCAACACGCTCGGCAACATCGCGGTCAATCCGCGCGCCGGGCTCACTTTCCCGGACTTCTCCACGGGCGGCCTCCTTCAGATGACCGGCGAGGCCGAGCTCCTGACCGAAGCTCCGGACGGCGTGCCTCCCGACGGCGCCGAGCGCTACTGGCGATTCCGTCCGCGCCGCATCGTCTGGCGCGCCGACGCGCTACCAATCCGCTACGACCTAAAATCATCGTGATCTGGTGATCGCCCTTCGCCCCGGCGGCGGTCAGGTTGAGCCGTGTAAATTTCGCGTAGTAAGGAACCAACCTCCCTCGCCAAGGTTTCGTGCCCATCCGCCCTCGACCAAGGAGTGCTGCCATGGCCAAGAAACCCTCTGCGCCGAACAATACGAAGCCGGCCACCATTCATGACCAGAAAGCGACACGCGGCAACGGTGGAGAACTTCACCAGATCGCCGAAGGCGACACGCCCGTCCTGACGACCGCCCAGGGCGGCCCCGTCGCCGACGACCAGAACAGCCTGCGCGCCGGCGAACGCGGCCCGACGCTCATCGAGGATTTCCACTTCCGCGAGAAGATCTTCCACTTCGATCACGAGCGCATTCCCGAGCGTGTCGTGCACGCCCGCGGCTACGGGGTGCATGGCTTCTTCGAGACCTACGAATCGCTTGCAGCCTACACCCGGGCGGATCTGTTCCAGCGCCCGGGCGAGCGAACCCCCGCCTTCGTGCGGTTCTCGACGGTCGCCGGAAGCAAGGGCTCCTTCGACCTCGCCCGCGACGTTCGCGGTTTCGCGGTCAAGATCTACACCAAGGAGGGCAATTGGGACCTCGTCGGCAACAACATCCCGGTCTTCTTCATCCAGGACGCAATCAAGTTTCCCGACGTCATACACTCGGTAAAGCCCGAACCGGACCGGGAGTTTCCCCAGGCGCAGTCCGCCCACGACAATTTCTGGGACTTCATCAGCCTGACGCCGGAAAGCATGCACATGATCATGTGGGTCATGTCGGACCGGGCGATCCCGCGCTCCTTCCGGTTCATGGAAGGCTTCGGCGTCCATACGTTTCGTTTCGTCAATGCCAAGGACGAGTCCACTTTCGTCAAATTCCATTGGAAGCCGAAGCTCGGGCTGCAGTCGGTCGTTTGGAACGAGGCCGTGAAGATCAACGGCGCCGATCCTGACTTCCACCGGCGCGACATGTGGCAAGCCATCCAGTCCGGCAACTTCCCGGAATGGGACCTGCATGTGCAGCTTTTCGATCAGGACTTCGCCGACAAGTTCGATTTCGACATCCTCGATCCGACCAAGATCATCCCGGAGGAAGTGCTGCCGACGAAGCCTGTCGGCCGGCTGGTGCTCGATCGCATGCCGGAGAATTTCTTCGCCGAAACCGAGCAGGTCGCCTTCATGACGCAGAACGTGCCGCCGGGCATCGACTTCAGCGACGATCCATTGCTGCAGGGGCGCAACTTCTCCTATCTGGACACGCAGCTGAAGCGGCTCGGCAGCCCGAACTTCACCCATCTGCCGATCAACGCGCCGAAATGTCCCTTCCAGCACTTTCAGCAGGACGGCCACATGGCCATGCGCAACCCCGTCGGGCGCGTGAACTACCAGCCCAATTCCTGGGGCGAGGGCCCGCGCGAGTCGCCCATGAAAGGCTTCCGCCATTTTCCTTCCGGGGAGCAGGGCCCGAAGCTGCGCATCCGCGCCGAGAGCTTTGCCGACCATTACAGCCAGGCCCGGCAGTTCTTCATCAGCCAGACGCCGCCCGAGCAACGCCACATCGCCGACGCCCTGACCTTCGAATTGAGCAAGGTGGAGACGCCGGTCATCCGTGAGCGGATGGTCGCGCATCTTCTCAACATCGATGAAACCTTGGGGAAAAAGGTCGGCCACGCCCTCGGCCTGGAGACGATGCCGAAACCGGCGGATGCGGCCGTTGCCACCCGCCAGGACCTCGACCCGTCGCCGGCCCTCAGCATCATCCAGCGTGGGCCGAAGCGTTTCGAGGGCCGCAAGCTCGGGATACTGGCGACGGACGGCGCGGACGCCGCGCTTCTCGACGCCTTGATAGGGGCGGTCGAGAACGAGAAGGCGGCCTTCGAGCTGATCGCGCCGAAAGTCGGCGGCTTCACCGCCTCCGACGGAAAACGCATCGCCGCCCACCAGATGCTCGACGGCGGCCCGTCGGTACTTTACGACGCGGTGGTCCTGCTTCCTTCCGCAGAGGCCGTCGCGGATCTGATCGACGTCGCCACCGCGCGCGATTTCGTGGCCGACGCCTTCGCGCATTGCAAATATATCGGCTATGCCGGCGCCGCCGTTCCCCTTCTCGAAAGGGCCGGCATTGCGGAACTGCTCGATGAGGGAACGATCGAACTCACCGACGCTGCGAGTGCGGCCGCCTTTCTCACGGAGATCGGTAAACTGCGCGTCTGGGGAAGAGAGCCCTCGGTCAAGCTGAAATAAGCCGATGGCTTAGACGGAGTCGACGATGGCGTCGTCCGCACATGGAAAGCCGACGAAGAAGGCCGCTCCGTCAAGCGCGGCAAAGAAGGCGGGCGGCTTTCCCCTGCCCGTCAGCACGGCGCCGATGGAGGCCCGATCCGCGACCGAGCTTCCGGGCGGCGACGCATGGCAGTATGAGCCGAAGTGGGACGGCTTTCGCTGCCTTGCGTTCAAGTCCGGCGACGAAGTCGATATAAGGGCGAAATCCGGCAAGCCGCTCGGGCGCTTCTTCCCGGAGATCGTCGCCCTCTTGCGCCGGCTGGAGCCGGACATGTTCGTCCTCGACGGCGAACTGGTGATCGAGGTCGACGGGCGCCTCTCCTTCGACGCCCTGCAGATGCGCCTGCATCCGGCGGCAAGTCGCGTGCAGAAGCTCTCGCAGGAGACGCCGGCCAAGCTCATCCTGTTCGACATGCTGGCCGGCACGGACGGAACGATCCTCACCGGTGAACCCCTCCAGACCCGCCGCGCCTGCCTCGAAACCTTCGCCAAGAAGAACGCCGTTGCTGAGATGCTGGAGTCTTCGCCCTTCACGCTCGACATCGAGGAGGCCGAGCGGTGGCTCACCTCATGGGAGGCGGGTGCAACCGACGGGGTCGTCGCAAAGCGGCGCGACGGCGCATACGAATGCGGCGAAAGGGCGATGGTGAAGGTCAAACGGCTGAAGACGGCCGATTGCGTCGTCGGCGGCTTCCGCTACGAGAGCGACAGCTCTTTGGTCGGCTCGCTTCTGCTCGGCCTTTACGACACCGAGGGACTGCTGAACCATGTGGGCTTTACCGCGACGATCTCGGACAAGGAGCGGCCCGCCTTGACCAACCAGCTCGAAGCATTGCGGGAGCCGCCGGGCTTCACCGGCAAAGCGCCGGGCGGGCCCAGCCGCTGGAGCAGCGAGCGCAGCGGCGAATGGGAGCCGGTTCGCCCGGAACTGGTCGTCGAAGTCCGGTTCGACCATGTTAGCAACCGGCGCTTCCGTCACGGTACGAAACTCATGCGCTGGCGGCCGGACAAGGACCCGCGCCAATGTACCTATCAGCAGATCATGCCGTCGTGAGCTTGTTTGCGCCAATCCGGTTCTCTTCGCCGGTACCTGCTTCCAAGCTGTGGTTGAACACGCCGAGCACCGTGTCGACGATCAAGGGACGCGGGCGGCGCCGCGCTATCGCGGCAACAGGCAAGGCGGGCAGTTGCAGACCTTGGATGGGAGCGAAGCGAACGCCCTTGAACGATATGCGCTCTGTAGAGCGTGGTAGAAGAGCGGCACCGACCCCTGCGGCAACGAGAGAAAGCATGGTCAGCGCACGCGTCGCCGGCTGCTGAATCGAAACGTCGTGCCCGGCTTCCGCGAAGGCGTTGAGAATGCAGGCGTGCAAGGAAGGGCCCTGGGCGGCGGGGAAGAGCACCAATCCCATTCGGGCAAGCTCGGCGATGGTGACCGGACCAGTACGCCCGTCCTCCGGTATGGCGGCAATGAGCGTCTCGTCGGCGACTGGGATGATATCCAGTCGTTCCGAGCTGCCGAGCGGCGGATGGCATATGCCGAAATCGATCGTTCCCTCCGCAAGCGCGGCCACCTGCTCATTCGTCGCCATTTCAGTGAGCACGGGCCGGATCATCGGAAACTCCTGCCGCAGCGAGACCACCAGCGACGGCAGCAGCTCGTACAACGCAGCGGAGACGAAACCGATCCGGACGTCGCCGGCGGTCCCGGTACCCGCGCCGCGGGCAACCGCCCGTGCCGCCTCCGCATCTTGAAGCGTCCGCCGCGCCTCGGGAAGCAGCGACGCGCCCGCCCGGGTCAGTGCAAGCCGGCGGTGTGCGCGCTCGAAAAGTTTTACGCCGAGCTCCCTTTCCAGCCGGGCGATGGACTGGCTCAACGGCGGCTGCGCCATGCCGAGCCGCTGCGCGGCGCGCCCCATATGCAGGGTTTCGGCCACGGCGACGAAATGACGTAGGTGACGAAGTTCCATATGCAGATGATATCAAAGTTTCCCATATTCATCATCGATTTGAATGCGGAGGCGGGCAATATTTGGCGGCGTTCAGATTGTCGGGAGTATTGACATGACAAGACTCAACGCGATTTTCCTCGCCCTCATCTCAACTGTGTTCGCCGCGCCGGTTTTTGCAGGTGACGATCGACTGGTGCGCACCGACCGCTTCGTGACGCTTGCCGGAGGCGAAAGGCTTTTCGTGCGCGAAGTGCGACCTGCCGAACGGCAGCAAGCGGTGTCGGCCGTTCTGCTGATCCATGGCGCGCGCGTGCCATCGGTCGCCTCGTTCGATCTCGCGGTGCCGGGCGGCTCGATCGCGGCCGAGCTGGCTGCGGAGGGCCATTCGGTCTACCTCGTCGATCTCCGCGGCTATGGTGCCTCAAGCCGGCCGCACGAAATGGATGCACCGCCCGGTGGAGGCACGCCTCTTATGCGAACCGATGAAGCGGTCTCCGACGTCGCCGCCGCCGTCGAGGCGGCTGCGGAATGGAGCGGCGACGGCAAGGTCAGCATTCTCGGCTGGGCGACGGGAGGACAATGGGCCGCCGCCTTTGCCGCCCGCCATTCGGCTCGCGTGGAACGACTCATCCTCTACAACAGCCTTTACGGTGCCTCCGACCGGCATCCGACGCTCGGGCGAGGCTCGCCGCTCGAGGCTCCCGATCGTCCGGGCAGTTTAAACATGGCTGCGCTTGGCGCCTATCGGCTCAACACAGCGGAAAGTCTGTTTGCGGCCTGGGACAAGAGCATCCCCGTTTCCGATAAATCCGAGTGGCGCGACCCCGCTGTCGCCCGCGCCTATGCCGACATGGCGCTGTCCTCCGATCCCACCTCCGCGGAGAGAACGCCGCCGAGTTTCCGCTCCCCTAGCGGCGCGATGGCCGACAGTTTTGAACTGGCGTTCGGCCGCAAGCAGTGGAGTGCGGAGGCATTGACGATGCCGGTGCTCGTCATCCGCTCGCAATACGATTTCTGGAGCCGTCCGGAGGATGCAGCGGCGATTGCGCGGGAGGCGCCGCAAGCAAGCCTCGTCGAGCTTCCACACGCTACCCACTTCGTGCATCTCGACCGCAGCGAAGCGGGCCGTTCGGCCTTCCTGTCGGCGGTCACTCAGTTCCTGGATCTGGCGGCACGATAGAGCGTTTCACTGTTTGATTGAGACAGCTACGCACTTGCGCACGGCCGCCCGGAACTTTTGGCCAGGGGGCAGGTTGGAGCTCTGGCAAGGAGCGCGGTCGATGCGCGGACCACATCCGCCTTTCGGGACTGCGGGTGTGTCCCCTCGTTCTCGGCGCCGCCTTCGGCATGCGATCACAAGGGGGTACTCGCGCACCTCCCCCCGCTGATGACCACCCTGGGCAGCGATGAATAATGATCTCCTGATCATCCTGGGAATTGCCGCGGCGGCGGCCGTAGCATCGCCCCTAGGCGGCCTGGTGGCGATCTCGCTCAGGCCGTCCAGCCTCGTGCTCTCGATCGCCGTCGGCTTCGCGGCCGGCGTCCTCATGGGCACCTTCGCTTTCGAGATGATGCCCACCTCCATGGAACTTGCAGGTCTTCCGCTTGCCGTTGCCGGATTTCTGCTCGGCCTGGGACTCGTCTATATTCTCGACCTCTACGTCAACCGCTGGAAAATGGCCGGACCGGAAGCGGATCAGAAGGCCGAGGTCGATCGCCTGCATCGGCGGCGCAGGCCGCGCGGGAGCAATGTCGCGGTGCTCGCCGGCGGCACGAGTGCGGAAGAGCTGATCGAAGGCATGACGATCGGTGTCGGCGCGACCTTCGAGCCTAAGGTGGCGCTGATCGTGGGTCTCGCGATCTGCATCGACAATTTCAGCGAAGGAATGAGCATCGGCGAATTGACGCTCGACGAGGAGCGGAAGAACGCGAAGCGCAGGACACTCGGATGGACCTCCCTCATCGGACTCTCCCTTTTCGTTTCCGCCGTGGCAGGGTGGTTCCTCCTGAAAGGCCTGGCCCAGCCGGTCACCGGTTTTCTTTTCGCGACGGGAGCGGGCGGGATGTTCTACCTGACGATTACCGACCTCGTGCCGGAAGCGGAGTCGCACCAGTTCCAGCAATCCTCCGCGATCGCCAATGCCGCCGGCTTCCTGCTCGTCATGGTGCTTGCGCAGATGAGCTGACGCAATCGCGTCTTGAGGAGTGCCCGTCCGTTCAGACGATCGCCCGGTCCCAGCCCCCATAATGTTCTTCGCTGCGCGTGCCGCGCGGAAGGCTGAGCGCGATCAATGCCAGGCCGATCGCGAGATTGGCGAAGGTGGCGACCGTGCTGCCGCCGGCAAGCAGGAAGGGCGAAGCCGCCACCCAGGCGCCGAGCAGCACATTCAGGAAACGCACCGGACGGACGACCTCCGCCATGGCGGTGACGGCAACCAGGATCACGACGCAGCCGAGAATGTGGTCGCTGTGATAGAGCGGCGGGACGCTGCCGAAAACCATGGGCGTCGTCATCAGGACCGCGCCGAGCAGAGCGCTCGCGACCAGCGTCCAGGGGAAGTTGACGCCGCCGACGATGAATTCCTTCAGCAGCTCGGAGGCGGGCCGGTTGAGGTCGGGGGCCGGCGTCTGGTCCTCCGAAATGGCCGGGCCGCCCATCCAGAACGTCCGCCAGAAGGGCTCGCCCGCCTTTCTTACGCGCCAGAGATACTGGATGGTCGCGAGCACCTCGTCGATCGAATAGGGGATGAGCACGACGGTGACGGCCGCCTGGATGATGCAGAGCGTGCAGAGTGCGCCGATAAGCGGCGGCTGGATGATGATGAAGGAGACGCTGACGGCGCCGAGGGGCACGATCAGTAGGCCGAAGAGGAGCACCATCCAGGGCATGGTGCGCCAGCGGCGACTGTCTCCGATCGCGCCGGCCAGAAGGTCAAGCGCATAGGCGAAGGCGCCCAGGCCGGCATCGGCGATAGGAAAGCCCTTGGAAACCCAGGACGTCACGACCGCCTCGCTGCCGTTGCGGACGGGGGCCTCGCCCGGGCCGAAGAACGGGTCCCAGAGCCCGTCGACATGGCCCATCTGATAGGCGGCGAGATAGCGCGAGACGAAGAGGCCGACGAAGGCGAGCGCGACGATCGGCATGCGCTGGGTGAAGGAGGACGGCGAATAGCTCCAGCCGAGCGGCCGGTCGTCGTCGGCCGCGAGCGCCCGCAGCCTTATGCCGGGTGTCGGCGGAATCATAACCGCAAAAGCCACGATCAGCATGCCGGCAAGCGTATCGACGGCGTAGGCCGCAGCACTCGTCGTCCAGAAGACAAGCGGGGCGAGCATGATCCAGACGCCGAGCGCTGCCGTGATCCATTGCGCATGGGACCAGCGCCGGTACATGCCGAAAAGCGCGAATGCCGCAACGAGCAATCCGGACAGGATCTCGCTGATCCCGAGTCGGGCATTGCGTATGGCGGGCTCCGCGATCTCGTGGCCGAGCGCCGGCGGCAGTGGCACGCCGACGGGGTCGAAAAGGCCGAGCGTCGCCGGCGAGGAGACGAGCCACAGGCCGAGAGCGACATTTGCCAGCGGCGCCCAGAGCGTGCGCAGCCGGTGTTCTTCCACGGCAACTTCGACTTCAGCGTCGCTGCGCTCCAGCGGCTCCGCCAGGCGTTTCTCCGCCTGCTCGATTTCCGGATCCGAGGCGGCGACCACGGAGGGCTCCAGCTTGTTCTTCGCGTACCAGGTGGTCGGGTCTTGCTTGAGCCGCCGGATCATTTCCGGCAACGTCGCAGCTAGGCTGTGTCTCGGCTCCCAGCCGAGCTTTTTGCGGGCACGGGAGATGTCGATCTCGTAATGATCGTCCGAGTTCTCGATCATCCACGGCTTAATCTCCGACTCCTCGTCGAGCACCTCGGTCTGCATCCATGCCCCCGGCTTGGCAAGGCTCTTGGGCAGGGCGAGCGTGCGCCAGTCCTCGCCGTGGATCAGCCGGCCGATACGCTTCTGCAAGTCGCCATAGGAGAGCGTTTCCTCCTCGCCGATCAGGAACACGCAATCGTCGGGCAATTCGTTGCGGTGGCCGACGGCGCGCGCGAAAGCCTCGACCAGATCGTCCTTGTGCAGATAGGGCTGGCCCGCGTCCAGATCGCCGCTGAACAGATAGGCCGTCGGGAGCCGCTCGAAGATGCGGGCGATCTGCTGGGCGATGAAAGCGGCTCGGCAGTCCTCGTCATAGACGCCGGCGAGGCGAAGAGTCGCGGTCCTGATCGCGCCGCGATGTTTGGCGATTACCGCCTCGGTCTCGGCCTTCGACTTGGGGTAGGCCCAGGCGGGGTCCAGCGGATCATCCTCGTTGATCCGCGCACCCTTGGCCGGACTGGGTGCCTGCACCAGCAGCGTGCTTGCATAGATGAACTGTTCGGTGGGAAGGCCCTGCAGCGCCTCCAGCAGCCGGCGCGTGCCCTCGACATTGACGGCACCGTATTTGGGGTTGTCCTTGCCGGTGGTGTCGTAATAGGCGGCAAGATGAATGACGGAAGCAAGGCGCCCGCCGCTACGCTTACCCGCCGTCTCGATCGCCTCTCTCACGCTTTCGTCGGAGGTGATGTCGAGTTTGATCGTCTCTTCGGTCTCGGACTCGCCCTTCGGAGGGGACAGGTCGAGCCCGATGACGCGATACCGGTCCCTCAGGCGATGCGCGATCGCCTGGCCCAGGAAACCGCTCGAGCCGGTAATGAGAACGGTCGGCTGATTTGCATCTTTCGGCATGCCGAAGCAAACCGCGCTCCGGCAGGAAGGTTCCCGACCTGGTTGAGCGAAAGAACTACGCCCCCGTCCGCGCCACGACGGGCACATAGTCTTCCAGCTCCGGCGCGGGGAAATGCAGCGTCGCGCCGATCTCGGCGGAGCGGTAGAGGCCCATCAGGATTTCGACGACCGCCAGGCCGTCCTCGAAGGTTTCGAGCGGCTTTATCCCCTTGCGGAAGCATTCGACCATGTGGCGGTTTTCGTCCGTATAGCCGTAGACGCCGGCCTCGTCCTCAAGCACCGGCATCAGGCCCTGCTCGGCATTCTGTTTTTCGACGAGGTCCTCGCCCTCGGTGCCCTGCACGGCCCGCGACAGGAATATCTTCAAGCCGGTGCCGAGCGAATTGTACTCCAGCGCATATTCGGGCCCGAGAAGCTCGAGCTGGATGCGCAGGCCGGCGCCGACATAGGCCCAGGAGGTCGTTGCCTCGATCATCAGTTCGTTGCCCTCCTCGTCCTCCAGCGCCACGGTGGCGCGGGCGAAATCCTCCGATGGGCGCCGGCGGTAGTCGACATCCTCACCGAAGCGGCGGCGCAGCTCATCGGCATAGCCCGCCCGCGTCCATTTGAGGTTCGCCACCGTGCCGTTCACCGACTTGACCTTCAGCGAATTGCGGGGGGCACCGGGCGCCGTGAGCAGATGGCGCGCCACCTCGACGCTGTGGCACATCATATCGGAAAGCACCCCACCGCCCTGCTTGTCGCCCTGCCAGAACCAGGGCTCGTGCGGACCGGCATGTTCTTCCGCGGCGCGTGCGAGATAGGGCCGGCCGGTGGTCGAGGCGGCGCGCCGCCAGATGATCTCCTTGCCCCGCAGCACCGGTGTGCAGAAGACCTGGTTTTCGAGATAGCCATGGTTGAGACCGGCATCCTCGGCCAGGTGCAGCATCTCGCGTGCCTCCGCCACAGTGCGCGCAAGCGGCTTCTCGCAGGCGACCGCAAAGATCTTGCCGCGTCCCGCCTTGATCTCCCGGTGGAGCGTCCGCATGACGTCGAGCCGGGTGTAGTTCGGCGACAGAATCCAGACCGCATCGACGTCGCCGGCGGACAGGAGCGATTCGAGACTCTCATGCGCGCGGCACTCGCCGAGATCGAGCGCCTCGACTTCGCTCACGAAGCGCGCGCGGTTTTCGGGATTGCGGCTGTAGACGCCGGTCACCTCGACATTGCGTACCCCGATGAGCGATTTGAGGTGGAAATGCGCGATAAAGCCGGTGCCGACGAAGCCGACGCGCAAGGTCTGTTTCGGTAATGTGGTCATTCTTTCCTCCCCGATAATGAGCGGCGACTGTCTCCTGCCGCCCGCATGCGCTTTCAGATAAGTGGCGGCGCCGTGCTGCCTCGGACTTTCAGAACCGTGGGCAGCACGATCGGTTCGGCCACCTCCGAGCCGCCCGCCAGAATTCCAAGGAGCACCGCCATGGCGGTGCGGCCGATCTCGGAGCGCGGCTGGCCGACCGTCGTCAGCGGCGGATAGAAGGCCTTGCTCAGATAGAGATCGTCGAAGCCGACGACCGACACGTCGCCCGGCACGTCGCGTCCGATTCGTCTCAATTCGTGGACGGCGCCATAGGCCATTTCGTCATTGGCGACGAAAAGCGCCGTCGGCGGATCTGAAAGAGAGAAGAGCGAGCGGCAGCATTCCTCGCCGCTTTCGATCAGGAAGTCGCCCCGCACCTCGTAGCCGGCTGGAATCGTCAGCCCGGCATCGCGCATCGCCAGGCGAAACCCCTCCCGCCGATAGACGCTCATCGGCTCGGGAACCGGCCCGGATATATGAGCGATCCTCCGATGGCCGAGTGAAATCAGGTGCTGGACGGCACCGCGGGCCGCGGCGACGTTGTCGACCTGCACATGCGGCAGGCCCGAGCCCTCGATCATTTCCAGCGCCACCACCACGGGCAGATGGTTCCAGTCGCCGGCGGACGGCAGCTTTCCGGTCATCAGGATCATGCCGTCGGCATGTCCGTCGCGCAGCATGTTGAAATACTCGGTCTCGCGGGCCGGGTCGTTCTCCGTATTGCCCATCAGCACGGCATAGCCGGCTTCGCGCGCCGTCGCCTCGACGCCCTTGAGGATGTCGAGGTAGAAGGGATTGCCGACATCGCGCACGACCATCAGCACCGTCATGGACCTGCGGGTGCGCAGATTTCGGGCGCTGACATTCGGACGGTAATCGAGCTCGCGCGCCAGGTCGAGCACGCGCTGGCGCGTCTCGGCGGTCACCAGCGTCGAAGCGGCAAGGGCGCGCGAGACGGTGGCCACCGACACGCCCGCCTTCTCGGCGATGTCCTTGATCTTCGGCCGGTCCCTCATCTTCGGCGGTCCCTCATGCGCGCATCGCCCGGCCGCGTCCATAGAACATCATGAGCAGGAGCAGCGTCGCGCCGAACACCATCTGGCGTCCGGACTCCTCGATGTTGATCGTTGTCAGAATGCTCTGCAGGATGACCAGCAGGACCGCGCCCGCCATGGTGCCGGTGTAGCCGCCCTTGCCCCCGGCAAGCGATGTGCCGCCGAAGACGACCGCGATGATCGAGGGGAGCATGTACTGCTCGCCGACATTAGCGAAGGACGTGCCGGAATAGCCGAGCAGGCAGAGTCCGGCGGTCGCGGCGAACATGCCGGAGATCATGAAGAGCGCGATGCGGACGAGCTTGACCGGCACGCCCGCCATGTAGGCCGCGTGCTCGTTCGAGCCGATTGCATAGATGCGGTGGCCGAAGACGGTGCGGTTGAGCATGAGCGCCAGGAGGATGCCGATCACGATCCACAGCCAGATGATGCCGGGAATGCCATAGGCGAGCGGTTGCGTGACGAAGCGCGAGAGCGCGGGCGCGGCCTGGCCGGAGGGAATTCCCATCCGGATGACGACGAGAAGCCCCTGCAGCACCCCCAGCATTCCGAGCGTCATCACCAGCGGCGGGATTCTGAGGAGCGTGACGCCGAGCCCGTTCAAGAGGCCGAAGAAGGCGCCGGCCGCGAGACAGGCGGCGACGGCCGGCAGGATGCCGCCATCGGCGCCGTTCATGACGTTGCCCGCGAGGATTGCCGAGAGCGAGACGACGCCGCCGACCGAGAGATCGATTCCTTCGCGTCCGCCGAGTATGACGACGTTCTGGCCGGCCGCGACGATGCCGAGCAGCGAGGCGACTATCAGGAGCCGCAGGATCTGACCGCCGGTCGCAAAGCCCGGCGACAGCGCCTCGCCGAGATAAAGGAGAAGCACGATGAGCACGAGCGCGACGACGATCGGCTGACGGACGAAGGACACCACCCGGCTCATGAGCGCGCCCTCCTGCCGGCAAGCACGCCCGCCATCAGGACGAGGAGGATCGCAAGGCCCTGCACGAAGTTCTGCCACTCGGACGGCGTGCCCATGAAGAAGACGACCGAGTTGATGAGCCCGATCGTCAGCGCCCCGAGCAGCGAGCCGACGACGGTGCCCCAGCCGCCGGAGAGCGCGCTGCCCCCGAGCACGACCGCCGCGACGCTGTAAAGCGTCATCTTGCCGCCGACCAGCGGATCGCCGCTTGCGGTGTCGCCGGTGATGCAGAAGGCGGCGAGCGCGGAGAAGAGGCCGCAGAGCACATAGCCCTTGATCCGGGTCGCTATGACAGGCAGCCCGGTCTGGTAGGCCGCCTGCTGGTCGTCGCCGACGGCAAGCAGTTGCGTGACCAGCCTGGTGCGGCTCATCACCGCGAGGAGGATGACGAGGGCCGCCAGGATGTAGAAGACGAAGGGAACGCCGAAAAGCCTCCCGCCATAGGTGCGCCAGAAGAGCGCCGGCGCGGGCGTGCCGGCAACCGGCAGGATGTAGAGCGCAAGGCCCGTGAAGAAGATGCTGGTCGCGAAGGTCGCGACGATCGCCTGCAGCCGCAGAGCCGCGACCACGAGGCCGTTCACGAGCCCGCAGGCGAGCCCGAGGAGGAGACCGATGGCCAGTGCCAGGAACACCGCACCGGCGCCCCCTCCCCAGCGCTCCATCAGGACCACGATCGCGACGTTGACCAGCGAGAGGATAGCGCCGGCCGAGAGGTCGATGTCGCCGGCATAGACGACGTAGGTCTGCGCGATCGCGAGCAGGATCAGCGCCATATAGGTGCTGAGCAGCCCGGTCAGAGCCCGGAATGTCAAGCTGTTCGGCGAAAAGAAGCCGTTGAGGAGAAGGAGCGCTGCGACGATCACGAGCGCGGGCAGGAAAGGATAGCGCTCCAGCAGCCTGCCGATGCCGCCGGCGCGCCGGTATGTCGGGACGGTTGCGGTCTCTGCCATCACGCGGCCTCGTAAGCGGCTTGGTACAGATTGTAGCGGGTGCGGTCCGCCCCAGTGAGCTCCCGGCTGACCGATCCGCCGTTGAAGACGAGAATGCGGTTGGCGTTGCCGAGCAGTTCGGCATCCTCCGACGAATAGAGGACGATGCCGAGCCCCTCCGCGGCCAGTTGCCGGATCAGCGCGAAGAGGTCCGCCTTGGCCGACAGGTCGATGCCCTTGGTCGGGTCGTCGAGCAGCAGCACGTCGGGGCGGTCGATCAGCCAGCGGGCGATGATCACCTTCTGCTGGTTGCCGCCCGAAAGCGAACCGATCGGGTGGAAGAGGCTCGCGAATTTGGTGTGCATGCTGTCGAGCGCCGGCGCTACCTTGGCGCGCAACTTGCCCGGCCGAGCGATCATCAGCCGGTCGCGCAGATAATGGATCGGCGTGACGTTCTCGATGATCGGCCTTCCGCTGATGACGCCGTCGCGGCTGCGGTCGCCGGAGACATAGGCGCAGCCGCGCCGGATCGCGTCACGCGGGTTCGAAGCGTCGAAACGGCTGTCGCCGATCAGGATTTCGCCCGAGGCGATCGAACCGGCGCCGAAGATCGCTCTGAGCACCGCCGATTGGCCCTGGCCGTGCAGCCCGCCGAAGCCGAGAATCTCGCCGCGGCCAACCTCGAAACTCACATTACGGAAACCGCGGCCGGAAAGATCGCGCACCGTCAGCGCTGTGCCTCCCTCTCCCTCCACCACCGCCGGCACCGACGATTGCGATGCCGGCATGTCGCCGGCACCGCCGACCATCAACCGGATGACGGTCGCCGGATCGGTTTCGCCCAGATTGAGCGTGGTGATGGTCTCGCCGTCGCGAATGATGGTGACGCGGTCGCCGATCGCCTTGATCTCGTCCATGCGGTGCGAAATGAAGATGATGCCGCGTCCGCGACGTTTGAGATCGCGCAGGATTTCGAAGAAGCGCTCCACCTGGGCTCGGTCGAGCGCCGAGGTCGGCTCGTCGAAGATGAGGAGCGGCGCCTCGCTCGCCAGCGCCTTCATGATCTCGACGAGCTGACGCTGGTCGGGGCGCAGGTTGCCGACGAGTGTGTCGGCGGAAAACCCTTCGCCGCAGACGCCGTCGAAAAGGCCGATATAGCGCGCCGCGCGCTGCCGGAGCTCCGAGCGATCGATGAAGACCCGCGATTTGACCGGCAGCTTGCCAAGCGAGATGTTCTCCTCGACCGAGCGGCGCGCGGCGAGGCTGAGTTCCTGATAGAAGATGCCGATGCCGTGGGATCGCGCCGAGCGCGGTCCACTGATCGTCACCGGCTGGTCGTCGACGAAGATCTTGCCGCCATCGGGCCGCACGCTGCCCGCAATGATCTTGCAGAGGGTGCTTTTTCCCGAGCCGTTGGAACCCATCAGGACATGGACTTCGCCGGCCATGAGCTCAAGGTCGCCGCGGCGGAGCGCCAGGGTCGCGCCGTAAGCCTTGCTCACGCCGCTCAGTTTCAACTTCGACATGGAAACTCGTCCGTTCGCTTCGGTTTTGGGGAGGCCCTCCTCCCGTTCCTCATTCCTGTGCTCGTCACAGGAATCCAGCCAGCCCAGATCCTTGGGCCGAAAGGATTCTCCCGCGCCGCCGACGCGGCGCTGCTGGATCCCTGTGACAGGCACAGGGATGAGGAAGAATGAATGCGTCAAACCCATGACGCCGCTGCCGGGTACCGCTCGCCCACCAGGACTCGCGGCACCGTGGGCTCTGCCGAAAGGCTCACTTGAACAGCGCTTCCGCCTCTTCGATCGAAAGCGAGCTCGTATAGGAATAATAGCCGGGCTTGCCCTCGAGCTGCTTTGCGGCTTCCGCCACGTTCTTCGAGTCGATGAAGGGGATCGGCAGGTAGAGCGCGTTGCCGTATTGTCCGGCCTTTGCCGGCTCCTTCAGTTCCTTGCCCTGCAGCATCAGGACGGCGACGTTGAGAGCGCTCGCCATGACGCCGGGCGGGTTTACGGTCGCGCCCGAATTCAGCTTTTCCTTGATCCAGAGGTCGATGAAGTCCTTGCGGATTTCGCCGGTCGCCGCGATCTGGCCGGCCTTGCCGGCGTCCATGATCGATTTCCAGGCGCCGGCCGCCATGCCGTCCTGCACCAGCACGCCGTTGATGTCCGGATAGGTGGCAAGGATGTTCTGCATCGCCTGCTGGCCCTGGGCCTGATCCCAGTTGGCATTGACCTCGTTGACGACCTGGATGTCCGCATGATCCTTGAAGACGCTCTTGTAGCCGGCGACGCGCATCTCGTTCGCGGGATGGCCGGCGACGCCGTTGATCGCAACTACCTTGCCCTTGCCGCCGAGCGTTTCGGCGAGCCATTTGGCGCCCGCGGCACCCCAGGCGGTCTGGTCGATGCCGACATAGATGGCATCCGGCGAAGAGACTTCCGCATCGGTGGCGATCACCAGGATGCCGGCTTCCTTCGCCTGGGCGAAGATCGGATCGAAGGCGGTCGGGCTGTTGGGGTTGACGATGATGGCGTTCACCCCTTCCGCGATGAAGTTGCGGATATGCGCGATCTGACCCGGCACGTCGACATTGGCGCTCTGGACGGAGACCTCGACGTCGACGCCTTTTTCCTTCCATTCCGCAGCCGCGGCCTTTGCCTCGTCGATCATCTGGGTACGCCACTCGCTGCCGACCCAACCGTTGGAGAGACCGATTTTAAAGGTCTCGGCGTGAGCGGATGCCGACAGGACGATGGACGCGACCGTGCCCAGCGCAAATGCGAAAAATTTCTTCATAAGATCCTCCCAAATCTTGCCGGCACATGAAGCCAGAAAATGTAATCGATTTCAATCGCCGTTTCGGTGATGGCCGCAGGGGTGGAGTGGATTACTTCGGCCAGGTCTCGATCACGCGGACGAAATGCGTCAGCCACGCATTCGTCTGGTGGCCGTCCAGCGCACGATGGTCCATCGTCAGCGACACATAGGCCATCGGACGGATCTGGATCGTGTCGGCGCCGTCCACCTCGCGGACGATCACCCGCTTGTCGAGCTTGCCAACGCCGAGGATCGCCGATTGCGGCTGGTTGATGATGATCGGCGCCGCGAGCAGCGATCCGGAGGCTCCATGATTGGAAATGGTGAAGGTGCCGCCCGTCACGTCCGCGCGGGAGAGCGCGTTCGAGCGCGCACGCGTCGTCAGGTCCTGCAGCCGGGCCGCAATCTCGGCAAGCGACAAATCCTGCGCCCGATGGATCACCGGCACGACCAGGCCCTTGTCCCCGAGGGAAATACCTACGCCGATATTGATGTCGTCGAATGTTTCGAGCGCATCCTCGTGCCAGCGGCTGTTGACCTCGGGGACCGCGCGCATCGCCGCCACGCAGGCCGAAACCACATAGGCCGTATAGGAGAGCTTGGTGCCGTCCGCCGCAAGCCTCTTCCCATGCTCGTCCCGATGGCGCATCACGGCCGAGAAATCGGCCTCGAACACGGCCGTCACATGCGGCGCCGTCGTGACGGAGTTGAGCATATGTTCGGCGATCGCGGCGCGCATGCCGCTATGCGGTATCCTGCGCGACTTGGGTGCGGCTCCTCTGTCGCCAGCCTCGGCCGCGACCGAAGCAGGGCCTTCCTGCCGGGCGGTAAACGCCCTGTCCATGTCGGCGCGCGTGACGCGGCCACCGCGGCCGGTGCCGGTGACGGTGGCCGGATCGAGGCCATATTCTTCCGCGGCATGCCGTACGGCCGGCGAGTAGTGCGGCGCGTGTCCCGCCCCGGCAGCCTCGCTGCCGATCCGGCCGAGAACGGCGCCGGGCGTGGCATCGTCGCCATTCCGCATCAGGATTTGCGCGAGCACCCCGTCGGCGGGCGCCGACACCTCCTGGGTCACCTTGTCGGTCTCGAGCTCGACCAGGGGATCGCCCGATTTGACCGGATCGCCGATCTTCCTGAGCCAATTGCGGACGACCGCTTTGGTCCCCTCCTGCTCCAGCGGAGCCTGGATGTCGATGAGGCCGCCCATCCTCAGAACTCCAGAAGGTCGATGATCTTCCGGCGTATGCGTTCCGTCGAAGGAACCGCCCAGTCGAGCAGGGCGGGATTATGGGGGCTGGGAATATCCGGCATGGTGAGGCGCGAGATCGGCGCGTCGAGATCGATGAAGGCTTCGTCGGCGACGGCTGCGGCAATCTCCGCGCCGAAACCCGCTGTTGCGAGGTCCTCGTGGACGATGAGGCACCGGCGGGTGCGGCGTACGGATGCGATGACCGCTTTCCTGTCCCATGGCATCAGGGTTCTCAGATCGATCACGTCGGCTGAGATCCCCTCTGCCGCCTCTTCGCAACGCGGCACCATTGCGCCCCAGGTGACGATGGTGATGTCGCGGCCTTCGCGCGTGAATTTCGCCTTGCCGAAGGGCAGGGCGAATGCATCGCCGGGATAGGGCCGCCGCGCCCAGGGATGGTCGAGCATCGCCCGGTGCTCGAAGAAGATCACCGGATCGTTGCCGCGCAAGGCGGTGCGTAGGAGCCCGACGGCGTCCTCGGCATTGGAGGGAACGGCGATCTTCCAGCCGGGCTGGTGGACGAAGGCGACCTCGTTCGTCTGGCTGTGCCACGGATCGCCGCATTTGAAGAATCCCCCCGCCATCCGCACGACGATCGGCGCGGCGAAGCGGTTGCTGGTCCGCCAGCGGATCGTGCCGCAATCGTTGAGCTGCTCGATCGCGGGCTCGGCATATTTGCGGAACTGGATTTCCGGCACCGGTACGAGGCCCGCGAGCGCCATGCCGACCGCCCGGCCGATGATGCCCTCCTCCGAGAGCGACGTGTCGAAGACGCGGGCGGTACCGAATTTCTCCTGCAGCCCGAGGGTCACGGCATGAACGCCGCCCTTCGGTCCGATATCTTCCCCGAAGAGGACGACCCGCTGGTTCACCGTCATCTCGTGATCGAGCGTGCGGCGGATCGCCGTCACCATGTTGATCCTCTGGCCGTCGCCCGTCGCCGTCTCCGTCGTTTTCGGCGGACGATAGCCGGCAGGGTGCTGCCCGCCCATGACCTGCATTCGGCCTTCGAAGAAGACATGGCTGGTGACGGTTTCGGGATCGGCGACCGGCCGGGATTCGGCCTCGACGCGCGCCCGTTCGGCGGCAGCCTTCGCGTCTCTCGCAGCTTCGTTCCATTCCTCGGCGCTCAACATGGCTGGGACGATATAGTCCCTCAGCCGCGGCAACGGATCGTGTGCCCATTCGCTCCTGACGAGCTCCTCGCTCTTGTAGGTCTGGGTATCCTGGAAGCTGTGTCCTTCGAGGCGGGGCACCTCGAGCCTGAGCAGCACCGGCATCCGCCCTTCGCGCACCAGTTCCACGGCGCCTTTCGTCAGCCGGGCGGCCTCTTCCGGATCCGAGCCGTCGCCGTCGAGCACGGTCAAGTTTTTCCAGCCGGCGAGGTTGCCGGCAATATTGCCTTCGGGCGTCTGGAAGCTCGAGGGAACGGAGATGCCGAAGCCGTTGTCTTCGATATAGAAGAGCAGCGGCAGGCCCTGCGTCGTCGCGATCGTCAGAGCGGACCAGAAGCCGTTGGAGGCGACCGAACCATCACCGCCCAGCACGACGGCAATATCCTTTTGATATTCCTCTTTTCCGAGAACTTCGCTGAAATAGGTGATCGCCTGCGCCCAGCCGGCCGTCGGGGTATACTGGGTGCCGACCCCTCCGCACATCGGCAAAGCCGAGGCGCCGTGCGGGTTGGGATAGTTGAAGACGACACCGATGTCCCGGCCGTCGGAATATCCGCCCGCGCGCCCCATCGCCGAGCCGAGCGCGTCCGCCGGATCGACGCCGAGCGCCAGCAGCAGCGGGCGCGAGCGATAATAGCCGCATGCCGCGTCGTGCCTGCCAGTGAGGTGAAGCCCGAGGAGAATCTGCGCCATGTCATGGCCGCGTGCCGAGAACTGGTAGAGAACCTTCTTCTCAGGGACGAGGCGCTGCTCCTCCATCTCGTCGAGCGCGCGCGACAGGAGCAGAAGTTGCACGACCTTTTTCCAGTCGATGCTCTCGTCCGGTGCGTTGCGCCGGTCCTTTTTGAGTGCGGCCTGAGCCATCAGGGTCTCCTCCAGTTCTCCGAGATCAAGACTACGCCGCTAGACGCGCAAAACGGTTTCAATCTGATCCTTTTTTGGCTAGGGTTTGATGAAGCTGTTTCGGTTTCGAGGGATTTATGATGAGTTCATTCAATCTCGATGCGATCGACCGAAAAATTCTAGGGATCCTCCAGGACCGGGGCGACATCAGCCATGCAGCCCTGGCGGAGGCGGTCGGTGCCTCGCCGGCGTCCTGCTGGCGGCGCATCAAGGCACTGGAGACGGCGGGGGTGCTGGTTAAGACCGTGAGCCTCGTCAATCCCGACCTGGTCGGACGCGGATTGAACGTCTTCTGCCAGGTTCGCATGAAGTCCCATGATCCGGTTGCGCGCCGGAATTTCGAACGCTTCGTGGAAAGCCACGAAGAAGTTCTCGAATGCTATTCCATGTCGGGCGACTGGGATTACCTGCTACGGGTCCTCGTTGCCGATGTGGCCGACTACGAGCGCCTGCTGATGCGCGGCATCCTCACCCACGAGGCAGTGGCGAACTCGTCGTCTCACTTCGCCTTGAAGAGCGTCAAATACTCCACCGCCGTTCCCGTCTAGACCTTTGAAGCTGCGCTCTTTTCCCGGAATTGCCCTAGAGCGGGATGAGGAAAAGTGTGTGCGGTTTTCCGCCCGCATCCGGCGTCTCAACTTCTTGGAATCGATCACGTTTATGTTTTTAGGTCGACCCGACCTGAAAACATCGTGATCTAAGACCTTAGTCCGATGCTTCCGGCCATAGGTCCTAGGACCGTTGCGTGCCGAGTTCCCTTAACCTATGCCGGTGGTTGCGCGTTCACGGGATAACGGAAAGCCCCAACTGCCGCCCGGGCGCGCGAGGGTCGCAGAGCGACGCCGCCCCAGCCCCATCTGCATCGCTCTGCGACCCTCGCCTTGAGCATTCCCGCTCTTCTCCCATCTACGGCGCCGAACGTCCCCCTCACGCATCGCGATTTTCTCGGAACCATCCGCCGGGCGAGACGTTAGACGCGGTCGCTTTTGCCCGAAGCGACTGGAAGCGTAAGAGGGTCGACTCGTCATTCCCTCCCCTCACCGAAGAGTCGACCGACAGGCGGCGCCCTTTTTCCTCCCTCGGGGGCGCCGCCATCGTTCTGCGAAACGGATTGCAGGTCATGGACGCACCCGTTGCCGTCGACGGCTCCGCGTGCTCAAGTGCATCCTGCGACCAACACCCCAGGGAGCCCTGCATGACGACAGTGATCCTCTTCCATTCCGTCTACGGCCTGCGCCCGTTCGAGCGGGGCGTCGCCGAGCGCCTGACCGTGGCAGGCCACGAGGTGTTCACGCCCGACCTCTACGAAGGCCGGGTTGCTTCCTCGATCGAGGAGGGCTTTGCCCTGAAGGAAGAGATCGGCTGGAGCACCCTTTGCGAGCGCGCCGAGCGGGCGGTCGCGGATCTGCCTGCCGATGCCGTTCTCGGCGGTTTTTCCATGGGCGCTGCTGTCGCCGCCAGCCTGTGGCCGAAGCGGCCGGAGACGGCCGGAATTCTCTTTCTGCACAGCATCGCCGAAATTCCGGCAAATGCGCGACGCGGGCTGCCGGTGCAGGTCCATCTCGCCGATCCGGATATCTTCGAACCGGCAGACGAAGTTGCCGCCTGGCGTGCTGATGCCGAACGGACGCCGGTCGCCCTGGAAGTCTTCATCTATCCCGGTGCCGGGCATATTTATACCGACGCCACCCTTGTCGATTACGATTCCGAAGCCGCCCGGCTCACCTGGAGCCGCGTCGAACGTTGCCTTGCGGCACTTTGAGCGGACGCTCGATGTCTGCCCTTATGTCGCTGCCGCGCGCAGGGGGGGGAGAAGGGGCAATCCGCGAAGCTTTGGCGTTACGAGGCTTTCCCATAACCGCCGCCCGTCGGCGTCACGACCGTGAAAGCCTCGCCCGCCTCGAGCACGGTATGGGCCGAGCCAGGCAGTTCTTCGATACGGCCGTCATGGCGGCGGACAAAGTTGCGGCCGGGTTCGCCCGGCCCACCGCCCTTCAGGCCGAACGGCCGGACGCGGCGGTGGCCGGAAAGGATCGCGAAGTCCAGCCGCTCGCGCGCCCGGATCGTCCTCTGTGTACCGTCGCCCGCCGACCACTTGCCGCGTCCGCCCGAGCCCTTGCGGATGTGGAAGTCTTCGAGCACCACCGGGAAGCGCGTCTCCAGGATTTCCGGGTCGGTGAGGCGCGAATTGGTCATGTGCGTGTGAACCGCATCGGCGCCGTCATAGCCGGGGCCGGCCGGCGCGCCGGAGCAGATCGTCTCGTAATACTGGTAGTCGGCATTGCCGAAAGTCAGGTTGTTCATCGTTCCCTGCGCCGCGGCCTGCGCCTCCACCGCTCCGAAGAGGGAGTTGGTGACCGCCTGACTCACCTCTACATTGCCGGCGACGACCGCCGCCGGGTAGCGCGGCGAAAGCATGGTGCCTTGGGGTATGACGATGCGGATAGGCCTCAGGCAACCGGCATTCATCGGGATGTCGGCCTCGACCAGCACCCGGAAGACATAGAGCACGGCGGCACGCGTCACCGGCTCCGGCGCGTTGAAATTATCCGGGCGCTGTTGCGACGTTCCAGTGAAATCGACCGTTGCTTCCCGGCTCTCGCGGTCGATGGAGATCTTCACCGCGATCCGGCAGCCCTGGTCCATCTCGTAGGAGAATTCACCGTCCGGCAATCGGTCGAGCACGCGGCGCACGCTTTCGGCCGCATTGTCCTGGACGTGCCCCATATAGGCCTCGACCACATCCTCTCCAAATTGCGCGATCATCTTCCTGAGTTCCGCCACACCCTTCTCGTTGGCCGCGACTTGTGCCTTGAGATCGTTGACGTTCTGGAGGATGTTGCGCACCGGATAGCGCGCTCCGTTCAAGAGCCTCTCCAGTTCCTCCTCGCGGAAGCGGCCGCGGTCGATGAGCTTGAAGTTGTCGATATAGACGCCTTCCTCTTCGATATTGGTCGCCAGCGGCGACATCGAGCCCGGCGAGATACCGCCGATATCCGCATGGTGACCGCGGCTTGCGACCCAGAAGCGGATCTCGCGGCCCTCATCGTCGAAGACCGGCGTGCAGACCGTCAGATCCGGCAGATGCGTGCCGCCGTTATAGGGCGCATTGATCAGGAACACATCGCTCGGATGGATGACCGGGTTCTCACGGATCGCGGTCGCGACCGAAGCGTCCATGGAGCCCAGATGCACCGGCATGTGCGGCGCATTGGCGACCAGATTTCCCTTATTGTCGAAGACCGCGCAGGAGAAATCGAGCCGCTCCTTGATATTGACCGAATAGGCGGTGTTCTGCAGCGTCACGCCCATCTGCTCGGCAATCGACATGAAGAGATTGTTGAAGATCTCCAGCATGACCGGATCGGCCTTCGTGCCGATCGCGGTGCGCTCGGGCAGCGCCTTGATCCGTCTCAGGACGATATGGTCTTTCGCCGTCAGCTCCGCCTGCCAGCCGTCCTCGACGACGATCGTCTGGTTTGCCTCGATAATGATTGCCGGACCGGTGAGCTTCTGGCCTGGCCCGATTTCGGAACGCAGCGCCACCGGAGCGTCGTGAAACGTGCCTTGCGAATAGAAGCGGGTCCACCGGTTCGCAACGACATGTCCGGCCGTCACGGCAAGGCCTTCCGCTTCCATTTCCGCAGCCCCGCCGCCGACCGTTTCGACCTCGACCGCATCGATCACCAACGCCTTGTTTTCGGCGACGAATCCGAAGCGGCGCCTGTGCAGATGCTCGAACTCGCGGCGCAGCCGCGCCTGGTCGTCCTCGTCCGGGAAGCTCGCTTCCACCGGCAGGACCGTGTCGGTTCCGGCATAGCGGATATGCGCGCGCAGATGCGTGCGTATCCGCTCACGGGCGATCCCCTGCGCCTCCAGTTCCGCCAGGCATTCCGATTGCAGTTCCCGGCCAAGCGCGGCAAGCGCCTCGGGTGCGGCATCGTCGAGACCCACCCCGAACGCCTTCTGCCGCGTGGCGCGAATGTCGGCAAGGCCCATACCGTAGGCCGAGAGCAGCCCGGACATCGGATGCAGGAGAATACTCTTCATGCCGAGTGCGTCGGCGACCAGGCAGGCGTGTTGCCCGCCGGCGCCGCCGAAGCAGTTGAGCGCATAGCGCGTCACGTCATAGCCGCGGCTTACGGAAATCTTCTTGATCGCCTCGACCATGTTGGCGACCGCGATGCGGATGAAGCCGTCGGCGACGTCCTCGGGGCTCCGCCCGTCGCCGATCTCGCCCGCTAGCGCGACGAAACGCTCGCGCACGGTCTCCACGTCGAGCGGCAGGTTCTGCTCCGGCCCGAAGATCGCCGGAAAATGTTCCGGCAACAGCTTGCCTAGCATGACATTGGCATCGGTGACGGCAAGCGGTCCGCCGTTGCGGTAACAGGCGGGACCGGGATTGGCGCCGGCCGAATCCGGACCGACACGGAATCGCTCGCCGTCGAAATGGAGGACCGAGCCGCCGCCGGCGGCAACCGTGTGGATCAGCATCATCGGCGCGCGCACCCGCACTCCGGCAACCTCCGTCTCGAAGGCGCGCTCGTACTCGCCGTCGAAATGGGCGACGTCGGTCGAGGTTCCGCCCATGTCGAAGCCGATGACGCGGCCGAATCCGGCCGCCTCACCCGTCCGCGCCAGACCGACGACGCCGCCCGCGGGTCCGGAGAGGATCGCATCCTTGCCCTGGAACATCTCCGCCGCCGTGAGCCCGCCGGACGACATCATGAACATGAGCCGGGCGCCGGATCGGGCGACGTCCAGCTCTTCCGAAACCTGCGCCACATAGCGGCCGAGCACGGGCGAGAGATAGGCGTCGATCACGGTCGTGTCGCCACGGCCGACATATTTGACGAGCGGCGAGACCTCGTGGCTGACGGATACCTGCTCGAACCCGATGGAGCGCGCGATCTTGGAGACGCTCGCCTCGTGGGCGGGATATTTGTAAGCGTGCATCAGGACGATGGCGACCGCCCCGTAGCCAGCGGCTTTCAGCCCTTCTAGCGCCCGGCGCGCTGCCGCCTCGTCGAGCGGCCGCTCGATCGTGCCGTCGGCGAGCACCCGCTCGTCGAGCTCGACGATATTCGAATAGAGTGCCTCGGGCTTGATGATCTCGGTGGCGAAGATCTTCTTGCGTTCCTGATAGCCGATCCGGAGCGCATCGCGGAATCCGCGCGTCGTGACGAGCGCCAGCCGCTCGCCCTTGCGCTCCAGCAACGCATTGGTGGCGACCGTGGTGCCCATCCTGACTTCGCCGACCAAGCCCGCCGGAACCGGCTCGCCGGTGCCAAGGCCGAGATGCTGCCGGATGCCGTGGACAGCCGCGTCGCGATAGGCGCCGGGGTTTTCCGAAAGGACCTTCAGCGCGTGCAAGGCGCCCGCCGGATCGCGGCCGACCACGTCGGTGAAGGTACCGCCGCGATCCACCCAGAAATCCCAAGCTCCCGTCACGCTCATCTCCAGCTCCTCCGCAATGCTGCCCGCCGCTTTTCATGGGCGCTTTTTATGGGCCGGAGACGACCGGCAGGCAAGGGAAGAAGAGGCGCGCCACCAGCGAAAAGGAAGCCGATGCCTGTGCCGGATCTCTGGCCTCGCACCGCCATTTATGTCAGAGGAAGCACGGTCCAACAGCGCGGAGACGGAAACGGTGAAACAGCGCCGCCCTACGGCGAAAAGGCGGGTCGGAGACGAGAAAGCCGGCGAACTGCCCGGCAAGCGCGTGACGCTCGCCCGGGCGCTCTCCAAGCTCGGCTACTGCTCGAGGACGCAGGCCGAAAAGCTGATCGCCGAAGGGCGTGTCAGCGTCGCCGGCCGGAAGATCACCGATCTCTCCCACTGGGTCGATATCGAAGCGGACAGGATCGCCGTCGACGGAACCGTCATTGCCGCCCAAGCCAGGGTCTATCTCATGCTGAACAAGCCGCGCGGCCTCGTGACCACCCGCGACGATCCGGAGGGTCGGCCGACGGTCTTCAGCTGTCTCGATAATGTCGACGTTCCGTCCCTCTCGCCGGTCGGCAGGCTCGACAAGGCAAGCGAGGGGCTTTTGCTCTTCACCAACGACACGGTGCTGGCGCAGCGTCTGCTCGACCCGGAGACCCATCTCGGCAAGGTATACCATGTTCAGGTGCGCGGCATTTTCGGCGAGGCCATGGCCGCACGGATGGTGGAAGGGGTTACGGAGGGTGGCGAACTGCTGCGCGCGCTGCGGGTCGAACGCCTGAGAAGCGGAGACAGGAACAGCTGGATCGAGGTGGAGCTTGACGAAGGGCGCAACCGCCAGATCCGCCGCATGCTCGACGTGCTCGGCTTCGAGTGCCTGCGTCTCCTGCGCGTTTCGATCGGCGAGATCAGGCTGGGCGATCTGCCGAAGGGGGCGAGCCGGCCGCTCACGGAGGCGGAGGCCCTTTATCTCAGGCGCCGCACAGGGCTTTGACGATTCGCAGCCGAACGTCGACGGCTCGCAGCAAAAGCCTCCCCTCTTTGCTCGATGTCCGGAAATCCACCCATCGACGAGCGCTTTTGTTTCCGAATCCACCCATTTGCCGCGCCTGTGCGCTGTAAATGCATGAAACGGCGTCCGCCAACGGTTGTCTGTGCTAAAATCCCGTTTGCTAATGGGTGAACCCAGACCCGGCGGGAGGAACCATGCCGGCTGGTCGATGACTTCATCCGGGAGGAAAAGATGAAAATTCTGAACGCGCTTCTGGGCGCAGCCACCGCCGTTTCCCTTTTTGCCGCTTCGGCGAGCGCCCAAACCTATCCGGAGCGCACGATCACCATGGTGGTGCCGTTCTCGGCCGGCGGCCCGACCGATACGGTGGCCCGCCTTGTCGCCGAGTCCATGTCGAAGGATCTCGGCCAACAGATTATCGTCGAGAATGTCGGCGGCGCCGGCGGGACGCTCGGCGCCGGCCGCGTCGCCCAGGCCGATCCGGACGGCTACACGCTGCTTCTGCATCACATCGGCATGGCCACCAGCGCGACGCTCTATCGCAAGCTCGCCTATGACACGCTGAATGCCTTCGAATATGTCGGCCTCGTCACCGAGGTTCCGATGACCATCGTTGCCCGCAAGGATTTCGAGCCGACCGACCTCAAGGGCCTGATCGAACACGTCAAGGCGAACAAGGACACGGTGACGGTCGCCAATGCCGGCATCGGCGCGGCGTCGCATCTTTGCGGCATGATGTTCATGAGCGCGATCGAAACGCCGCTGACGACCGTGCCGTACAAAGGCACCGGCCCGGCGATGACCGACCTGCTCGGCGGCCAGGTCGACATCATGTGCGACCAGACGACGAACACGACGAAGCAGATCCAGGGCGGCACGATCAAGGCCTATGCGGTGACCTCGCCGCAGCGCCTCAAGATCTTCCCCGATCTGCCGACCGCCGAGGAAGCGGGCCTTTCCGGCTTTCAGGTCGGCATCTGGCACGGAATCTATGCGCCGAAAGGCACGCCAGCCGAAGTCACCGACCGTCTCTCGAAGTCGCTGCAGAAGGCACTCAAGGACGAGAACGTGGTCGCCCGCTTCGGCGAGCTCGGCACCGAGCCGTCGAGCGAAGCCGACGCCACGCCGGCCGCGCTGAAGGCAAAGCTCGAAAGCGAGATCGGCCGGTGGAAGCCGGTGATCGAGGCGGCCGGCCAGTACGCCGACTGATCGCGCGTCAGGCATTCAATCCGTGCGGGCGCGTGTCGAGGATGCGCCCGCACTGGCGTTGACAGCTGTCAACAGGCGATGCCTTGGCTCCCCACTTTCGGGCGACATGCATCAGCCAGCAGAACATGCGAAGATATTCGCCAAAAACCGGCGCGGCACGTTTTCTCGGAAAAGGGATCGGCACTCGCGGAAATAATGGGGAAACAATGAAATCCATCTCCTTCGACACGACCAATGCGCTGTGCGGCGGCATTCTGACGGCCGTCGGGCTATTCTTCGCCTGGCAGTCGCTCGGGCTCGAGCTCGGCACCGCCTTCCGCATGGGCCCCGGCTATTTCCCGCTGGTGCTCTCCGCCGTGCTGATCCTGCTCGGCCTGATCATCCTCATTCAATCGGCGCGCGTTCACAGCGAGCCGATGGGGCCGATCGCCATCCGCGGCATCTTCTTCATCCTGCCGGCGCCGATCTTCTTCGGGCTGACGGTGCGCGGCCTCGGCTTCGTCCCCTCCCTCTTCTTCACGGCGCTGATCGCCTGTTTTGCTTCCAGCCGGATGAAGCCGCTCTGGGCGATCGCCCTCTCGCTTGCCTTGACCATCTTTTCGGTCGGCGTCTTCAGCTACGGTCTCAACCTGCCATTCGAGCGGTTCGGCCCGTGGACCCGGTTCTAGGAGGCGGCGACGATGGAACTCTTCAGCAATCTTGCCCTCGGCTTCGCCACGGCCGCCTCGCCGGCGAACCTGCTCTTCTGTCTGATCGGCGTACTCCTCGGAACCCTGATCGGCGTGCTGCCCGGCATCGGCGCCACGGCGACCATCGCCATGCTGCTGCCGATCACCTTCCAGCTTGAGCCGGTCTCCTCGCTGATCATGCTCGCCGGCATCTATTACGGCGCTCAATATGGCGGATCGACCACCGCGATCCTGATCAATATGCCCGGCGAATCCTCTTCTGCCGTGACCGCCATCGACGGCTATCAGATGGCGCGCAAGGGCCGCGCCGGCACGGCGCTCGCGATCGCAGCCCTCGGCTCGTTCTTCGCCGGCACGGTCTCGACATTCCTGGTCGCACTCTTCGCGCCGCCTTTGACGGAGATCGCGCTCGAATTCGGCGCGGCGGAATATTTCTCGCTGATGATCGTCGGCCTCGTCTCCTCGGTCGCGCTTGCGCACGGATCGGTCATCAAGGCGCTTGCCATGGTGGCGCTCGGCCTGCTTCTCGGCCTCGTGGGCACCGATATCTATACCGGCACGCCGCGCTTCACCCTCGGCATCCGGGAATATTCCGACGGTCTCAATTTCGTGGCGCTGGCGGTCGGCGTCTTCGGTATCGCCGAAATCCTCCGCAATCTCGAAAGCGAGAAGACGCGCGAAGTGCTGATGGCGAAGGTTACCGATCTGATGCCGACGCGCGAGGACTTCAGGCAGATGGTCGCGCCGGTCCTGCGCGGCACGGCCATCGGCTCGGCGCTCGGCGTACTGCCCGGCGGCGGCGCGATCCTCGCCGCCTTCGCCTCCTACACGGTGGAGAAACGCCTCTCCGACCGGCCGGAGGAATTCGGCCGCGGGGCCGTTGCGGGTGTCGCCGGACCTGAAAGTGCCAACAATGCCGGCGCGCAAACCTCGTTCATCCCATTGCTCACCCTCGGCATTCCGGCAAACCCGGTAATGGCGCTGATGATCGGTGCGATGATCATCCAGGGCATCGTGCCCGGTCCGAACGTGGCGGTGGAGCAGCCGGCGCTCTTCTGGGGCATCATCGCCTCGATGTGGATCGGCAACCTGATGCTGGTGGTCCTGAACCTGCCTTTGATCGGCCTCTGGGTGAAGCTCCTGAAGATCCCCTACTTCGTGCTCTTCCCGATCATCATGGCCTTCTGCTCGATCGGGGTCTACAGCGTCAACTCCAACGTCTACGACCTCTACGCCGTCGCCTTCTTCGGCCTTGTCGGCTACCTGCTCCTGAAGCTGCGCTGCGAACCGGCGCCGCTGCTCCTCGGCTTCGTGCTCGGCCCCCTGCTCGAGGAAAACCTCAGGCGCGCCATGATCCTCTCGCGCGGCGACCCGACGACCTTCGTCACCCGGCCGATCAGCGCGACCCTGCTCCTCATCGCCCTCGCCGTGCTTGTCGTCGTCTTCCTGCCGAGCGTCAAGAAAAAGCGCGAGCAGGTCTTCGTCGAGGAGGACTGAACCGGATCAGCCAGGTTGCACCGGGCGCACGGCCCCCCACGCGCCGGCTTACTGACCAGGATATCAGTGGGTGAAGTTGTGCGTGTATTCGCCTATCTGGAAATCCTCGAAACGCTGAGACCAGCGTTTCCCTGGCCAGATATAATCTACTCTGCCTTTTGCAGGTCGATAGACGGCTGTGTAGAGGGTGGGATGGGTCGCGCTCACCGAATAAAGCGGCGACCGAAGGAAGCCGTCCGTCAGCTTCTCCAGCGACATGGAAGGATCCTCCAGTGCCCGCAGAATAAATTGCTGCCGAGCCACCGAGAATGATGACGGTCGTGCCGCCCGCTGATGATTTGCGCATGCCCTCAGGCGCGTAATGATCGGGCGCTGGCCCGGTCCGAGGAATAGAGTGGCATAATTGCCGGCACTATCCAGTACGGTGACGTTCTGCGCGAGCGCCACAGGTATTCGGCATAGGGCTTTGACAGCCTGCTCGACCTGGTGACAGGTTTCCAGCACATAGCGGATCACGAGAATGATCGAGAACCCTCTGCCCTGAGAACGCCCGCCCCCAAGAGTAATGCTTGCGGCCAGCCCTTCCTCATTCATCCCATCCACGCAGCCTCCCCAAGGGCGTTGCGCCTTCGCGATCACCTTTAACCCGGACCACTCGGTCATTTCGAAACGATCGGAGACAATACTCGGCGGATAGTCGAAATTGCGTATCAGTGCCGGGCCCCCTTCCCCGAGCCAGACAGATTGACTGCAGCCATAGGCATCCGGCGCGGGTCGAAAGTGGCTGAGCATCCGATGAGCAACCTCATCATCTCCAACGAGAGCGCAGGCGTGCTCGTAGTGAGGAACGAGTTCAGGCATGTACTGCCATAGGGCTTCGCGACATTCTCTGGCGCTCGGACCCGATGCTCGTTCGGCCCGCCCGAAATACCAGCTCTCCGCCTCGGTTCGACCGGCAGCAAACCGCGAAAGCCAAGCTTTCCCAGGCCGTTCCTCTCGCGCCGCGACGAAGGTCTTCTCCATAGCGAGAGGAGTATAAGGACCGAATGAGTGGCTTGGCAACGCAACCGTGATGCCCGCACGTGTCCCTTCACCATCACGAACCGCGGCCAGGGCGCGGCCGATCACCACCGGCAGCGGCCCCGCACAAAGAAACGGGGTCGGACCCGAAACCTCGAATTTCTCGGCTCGCCGGCGCATATATAGTCACATGTGACTACTTGCATGGGAGGGACTTATGTCGACCCTAAGCCTTAAAGATGCAAAGGCCGGCCTGTCGGCCTATGTAGACGAGGCGATCAGAGGCGAGTTCGCGACGATTACCCGCCACGGAAAGCCTGTCGCAGTTCTCGTTCCGCTTGCGGCAGCGGAGATCGCGCGCAAGGCCCTGAACAGGACCGGCCCAGCCTCGCTTCGCATCTGCAGGTTCCCAGGCAGCGAGTTCGAACGTAACGGCTCGCCTTCCCGGGATGTCGGTCTGTGAGTGGCTATCTCCTCGACACGAACGTCATATCGATGCTCTCGCCAACCGGCCTGGTGAATTTCCGCTCCACGCGTCGACAAAAAATTCGCATCCATGTCACACCGGCGGCCGCTGTCTCGTCATGGTGTCGGAACCAACAAAAGGAGACCGACCATGACTGCCAGACTTGATCCCTTTGCCGCCGCCCCTTCGCTGATGAAGAGCTGGTTCAGCATCTCGACTGCCGCCGCTTCGAGCCTCGAGTCGAGCCTTATCGAGCTCGTGAAAATCCGGGCCTCGCAGATCAACGGTTGCGCCAACTGCATCAACATGCACACGGCGGAAGCCCGGGCAAAGGGCGAGAGCGAGCAGCGGATCTACCTGCTCTCGGCATGGCGCGAGGCGCCGTGCTATACCGACCGCGAGCGGGCGGCGCTCGCCTGGACCGAAGCACTGACGCGGCTGTCGGAGGGCCATGCTCACGCCGCCGCCTATGAGGCGCTGAAGGCCGAGTTCACGGAGGAGGAGCAGGTGAAGCTCACGCTCATGATCAATGTCATCAACGGATGGAACCGCCTCGCCGTGGGCTTCGGCCTGTGGGTCGAACCGGCGGCCGCGAAGGCAATCGCCGAGAAGGCGGTCGCCTGATGACACAGGCTACCCAAGCGGATGCGGCAGCCAGTTTCGACCCGCTGCGTCCGAAGCTGATGCGCGTCGCCTATCGAATGCTCGGCTCGGTTGCCGATGCCGAGGATATGGTGCAGGAGGCCTTCATCCGCTGGATGGGGGCCGACCGCGCCGAAGTGCGCGAACCGGAGGCCTTCCTGCGTCGCACCGTAACTCGGCTCTGCCTCGATCAGCTGAAATCGGCACGGCGCCAGCGCGAGACCTATGTGGGGCCTTGGCTTCCCGATCCCGTCGTGGAGGAGGAGGAAGTGGAAGACGTCACCTTGCCGCTGATGCTGGCGCTGGAGCGGTTGTCCCCTCTCGAGCGGGCAGCGTTCCTGTTGCACGACGTGTTCGGGCTCGGTTTCGAGGAGGTTGCAGCGACCATCCAGCGCGACGCCGCGGCCTGCCGGCAGCTTGCCGCCCGCGCACGCACGCATGTCCGGGAGGCAAGGCCTCGCTTTCACGTCGAGAACGAGCGCGGCCTCGAGCTTGCGGAGGCCTTCTTCAAGGCCTCGCGCAGCGGCGACATGAACGCGTTCGGCGCAATGCTCGCCGCCGATGTCAGCATCCATGCTGACGGCGGCGGCAAGCGCTCGGCAGCGATCATGCCGATCATCGGCTTTGACGCCGTGATGAAGGTCCATGAGAAGCTGGCGGCGCTTTTCCGGGCGAACGGCTCGAAACTGCTGCGCGTCGGCTTCGTCAACGGACTGCCCGGCTTCATCACGATGGAGGCCGACGGCGAAATCCAGACCACCGCCCTCGAGATCGAGGGCGGCAAGGTCGCTGCGATCTATGTCGTGCGGAACCCCGACAAGCTGAGGCACCTGCACTGAGCCTACCTTGAAAGCGCGCTCGAACTTAGTGCGAGGCGCCGGATCCGCCGACGGCGACGATCGCAAAGGGTTGACCATCGATGGGGATCGTACGGGTCTCCTTGAGAGTCTCTGCATCGATCACCCGGATGAGCGAGTGTCGCGGGTCGGTGATGACGATCTGGCCGTCGGCTGCCGCCAGGCGCGGGCGCGGATCGCGCCAATGGCCGTCCTTGCTGTATGGCTCGGTGACCCTGCCCTTGCGGAGGATTTCCCCCTTGATCACGTCCACCACATGGAGGTCGCCGTCTTCCGTCAGGATGTAGGCATTGGCCGGGGTTGCAGGATCCAGGAGAAAGTCGACGCGCCGGGTCGGCAGCGTGATCAGCCGATACGGTTCGCTGCTGTCGGGATCGATGAGCACGACTTTGTCCTCGCCGTAATTGCCGAGGAAGAACTGCATCGCCTTGCCTCCGAGCAGGGTGCCCGTGTAACCCTTCGGGAAATCGGAGGGGTAGGGGAGCATTGTGAGCTTTGGCCCGTCGATACCGCCGGGACGGGCGACTAGCACCCCTTCCTTGCAGCCGAAGGCGACGAGACGGGCTGATGTGGCCTCGCCATGCAGGTCGGTGCATTTGCTGATCTCGCCGATCTGCCCGCCCTTTTCGTCGATCACACGCAAGCCAACTCGCGGCGGCAGTTCGTCCGGCTTCGGCTCGATTTCCGTGTCCGGCACCGAAACGAGCACATGGCGCCCCATGCTCACGGCGACACCGTGGTGCGGCTTGGTCGTATCGATGGCCCTGACCTGCGCATTGCCTTCGAGCAGCGCGGCTTCGTCGATGATGTCCGCCTTGCCGCCGCGATCGTAGAAAATGATCGCGTGATCGTCATGCGGCACCACATGGGCGGGACGCTTGCCCTCGATCGCCACCGGAAGAAGCGCGGCATCGGAGACTTCCACGTCGCGATGCTCCCCGTGATCCGAGAACCCGATGCCGGTCTTGATGATGTGTACGATGTCCTGTTCCGATTGCGCGGCGAAGACCGTCTGCCCGGATGCGCTGACCGTCAGAGCCGCATATCCCTTGATGTCATAGCGGCCCAATTCCTTGCCGTCCGCAAAGTCGATGGCGTGCACGACCGGCTGCGTGTGATCGGCGACGAACAGGCGCCAGGCTTCCTTCGTCTCGTGATCATCCGCGCGTGCGCCGGGTGCGGCCAAGACGAAAGCGGACGCCACTGCTGCCATCAGGCGGGCCCGGGTTGGGGACAATATCATCGGGGGGTCCTTTCTTTGTTTTGAAAAAGTTCTCGTCCGGGCAGTCCGTCGGCACGGCTGGGCCTACGAAAAGTCGTTGGTAATGGATCTTCCCGGTATGGCTACGTTATTACATTACTCGACGGACGTAATAACATTACGAAGGCGATGCGTGTCAATCCCGAGAACGCTACGAGCGGATGCTTTTCGCCCTCGTTCCCCTGCTTGTCGCGGAAACGAAATCGGAGAGGATCTACCGACGCGCCGCCCTGGGCTCGTCGCTCTTCAGATAGCTCACCACGGCATCGGCGATCATCGTGCGATGCCGTGCGATCGTCTTGGGCTCCGACAGGTCGCGGCGGAAGATCGTGCCGAAGGTGTAGCGGTTCGAGACGCGGAAGAAGCAGAAGGCGCTGATCAGCATGTGCACGTCGATCGGGTCGGCCTTGCGGCGGAAGGTCCCGTCACCAAGGCCGCGCTCGATGATTGCCTCGATCATCTGGATCACCGAGACGTTGAGGTCACGGATCGCATCGGAGCGCAGCATGTGCGCGGCGCGATGGATGTTTTCGATGCTGACCAGGCGGACAAAGTCCGGATTGGCCTCGTCATGGTCGAAGGTGGTCGCGACCAGTGTGCGAAGTGCCTCTTCTGGGGGCAGGTTCGCAAGCTCCAGATCGGCTTCCAGCGTGCGGATCTTGCGATAGGACCGCTCGAGGACGGCGAGATACAGCGCTTCCTTGCTGCCGAAGTAATAATAGATCATCCGCTTCGACGTGCGGGTGCGCTCGGCGATCTGATCGACGCGCGCGCCTGCGAGGCCATGGGTGGAGAACTCCTCCGTCGCGACTTCGAGGATGTCGTCCTGCGTCCGCTGCGGATCGTTCTTCCTGCCATTTGCCTGCCGCTCCGCCATGTTCACCGCGCTGCCCCCGCTCTCCCTCAAGCCGTTTACCGATCCACTTGCCGAAGCGAGGCGGCAGTCGAACCACGGACCTCCCGAACGATGGATCAAGACATATCATCTTGCCTCGCCCTTTCAACCTCGCGGGATTGATTTTCCGAACTAGTTAGTACATTTTGCAACGAGACATGCCGAACGGCACGGAGGAGCGTGGCGGAAGGCTCCGGGCGACCGCCTGGCTGGGGAGGAGAAGCCTGCGACAGGTCTGCGCCTTGCGCTGTCGCTCGCTTGTCGCTTGGGAGGAGCGAATGAGCCGCATCATCGATTTCTATTTCTTCGCCTTGAAGGTGACGATCGCGCTGCTGCTTGCCGGCATGGTCGTTCTCGTCTTCGGCAATGTCGTGCTGCGCTATGCCTTCAACCAGGGAATAACGGTGTCGGAGGAGCTGTCGCGGATGTTCTTCGTCTGGCTCACCTTTCTCGGCGCCGTGGTCGCCATGCGCGAGCATGGCCATCTCGGCGTCGATTCGCTCATTAAGCGCCTGCCGGCGCGCGCCGCGAAGGCGGCCGTGCTCTGCGGCCACGCGCTTATGCTCTATGCGACCTGGCTGGTGATCAGCGGCAGCTGGACCCAGACGCTGATCAACCTCCATGTCGGCGCGCCGGCGACCGGCATCTCCATGGCCTTCTTCTACGGAGCGGGCCTCGCCTTCGGCATTCCGGCCTTCCTGATCCTGCTCGCCGATGCGTTCGCGATCGCGACCGGCCGCATCGACGTGACCACGACCGATCTCGTGCGCGAGAGCGAGGACGAAGCAGCGCTCGACAACCTCCCTGCCCCCGCGCTCGGTCCGCTTTCGGCGAAGCATTGAGGAGGCGACGATGACCATATCGATCTTCCTCGGCGCCCTTCTCGGACCCATGGCGCTCGGCGTGCCGATCGCCTTCGCCCTCATTCTGAGCGGCGTGGCGCTGATGCTCTATCTCGGCCTGTTCGATGCCCAGATCGTGGCGCAGAACGTGCTGAACGGAGCCGACAGCTTCCCGCTGATGGCCGTTCCCTTCTTCCTGCTTGCCGGCGAGGTCATGAATACGGGCGGCCTCTCCCGCCGCATCGTCGCGCTTGCCATGGCCATGGTCGGCCACATCCGCGGCGGGCTCGGCTTCGTCGCGATCTTCGCGGCCTGCATTCTCTCCAGTCTTTCCGGCTCGGCGGTCGCCGATGCAGCCGCACTCGGCGCACTGCTTCTGCCGATGATGCTGAAAAGCGGCCACGACCCGGCGCGCGCCAGCGGGCTCATCGCCTCCGCCTCGATCATCGGCCCGATCATACCGCCCTCGATCGGCTTCATCCTCTTCGGCGTGGTCGGCGGCGTCTCCATCACCAAGCTTTTCCTCGCCGGCATATTCCCGGGACTGATGATCGCCGCGGCCCTTTCGATCACCTGGCTGATCGTCGCCCGCAAGGAGCAGTTCGAACTGCCGCCGCGGCAGAGCGGCAGGCTGCGGCTCAGGGCCTTCGTCGACAGCCTCTGGGCGCTTTTCCTGCCCGTCATCATCATCGCCGGACTGAAGTTCGGCGTCTTCACACCGACGGAGGCGGGTGTCATCGCCGCCGTCTATTCGCTCTTCGTTTCGATGGTCGTCTATCGTGAGCTGGCGCCGGCGCAACTCTTCCACGTCTTCGTCTCGGCCGCGAAGATCAGCGCCGTCGTGATGTTCCTCGTCGCCTGCGCGGCGGTTTCGGCCTGGCTGATCACCGTTGCCGACGTTCCCGGCGCGCTCGCCGCACTCCTCGAGCCCCTGATGGGCAACCAGACGGCTCTGCTTATCGCGATCATGGTTTTGATCGTGATCGTCGGCACCGCGATGGACATGACGCCGACGATCCTGATCATGACGCCGGTCCTGATGCCGGTCATCAAGCAGGCGGGGATCGATCCGGTCTATTTCGGCGTGCTCTTCATCATCAACAACTCGATCGGCCTGATCACCCCGCCGGTCGGCACCGTTCTGAACGTCATCTGCGGCGTGTCGAAGCTTTCGATGGAGGATCTGATGAAGGGCGTGATGCCCTTCCTCTTCGCGGAACTGATCGTTCTTTTCCTGCTCGTCCTGTTCCCTGAACTGGTGACCGTTCCGGTCTCCTGGTTCGGACGCTGACGCGCGATTTTCGACTGTCAACAAGGCCGGCACGACACCGGCCCAACCTGGGAGGAAAACATGTTCGACAGACTGACCAAACTGACATTGGGCCTGGCCGTGCCACTGGCACTCATGACGGCGGGGCCGGCACTCGCGGAGATCCGCGATCAGACGGTCAAATTCGCATCGGCGAACAACAAGGGTCATCCGCAGGTGACCGGCATGGAGAAATTCGCCGAGCTCGTGAAGGAGAAGAGCGGCGGCAAGATCGAGGTCAAGCTCTTCCCAGGCGGGACGCTCGGCGGCGACGTTCAGACCGTCTCGGCGCTGCAGGGCGGCGTCATCGAGATGACGGTGCTGAACGCCGGCATTCTGGCGAGCAACGTCAAGGAGTTCGGCGCGGTCGACCTCCCCTTCCTGTTCGACAGCGGCGAGGAGGCGGACAAGGTGATGGATGGTCCCTTCGGCACCAGCCTGATGGAACGCCTGCCCGCCACGGGGCTCGTCGGCGTCGCCTATTGGGAGCTCGGTTTCCGCAACCTGACCAACAACCGGCATCCGGTGACCAAGCTCGAGGACATAAAGGGCCTGAAGATCCGCACCATTCAGTCGCCGATCCCCGTCGAGCTTTTCAATGCGCTCGGCGCTAATGCGGTGCCACTCCCCTATACCGAGCTCTATACTGCGCTCGAGACGGGAACGGTCGACGGCCAGGAGAATCCCTCCGCCAACATCATCAACGCGAAATTCTACGAGGTGCAGAAGTACATGACGCTCACCCGTCATCAGTACAATCCGCAGATCGTCCTCGTCAGCAAGAAGTTCTGGGACGGCCTCAATGACGAGGAAAAGACCGTTCTGCAGCAGGCGGCTGTGGAAGCGCGCGACTTCCAGCGCAAGGTCTCGCGCGAGCAGGATGCCGCAGCACTCGAGGAGATCCGCAAGACGGGAATGGAAGTCAGCGAATTGAGCCCCGAGGAAACGCAGAAGCTGCGCGATGCCGTCAAGCCCATGATCGAGAAGTTCAGTGCCGATATCGGCCAGGAGACGGTTGAGGCGCTCTTCAAAGAAATCGGCACCGCCCGCGGCCAATGACCCGACCTCATGCCGGTCCGCCAGCAACGGACGGGCCGGCGCGCAGCTGCCCGAAACCGTAACACCCGGAACCCGACATATGACCGAAACGCTTGTGAGATCCTTGAAGGCGGGCCTGATCGGCACCGGCATCCAGGCTTCGCTGACGCCGGCCATGCATATGGCGGAAGGCGCGGCGCAGGGCATTCGCTACGACTACGAGCTGATCGATCTCAACCTGCTAGGGGCGAGCGAGAAGGACCTGCCGCGCTTGCTCGCCGACGCCGAGCGGCGGGGGTTCGCCGGACTCAATATCACCCATCCCTGCAAGCAGGCGGTCATTCCCTATCTCGACGAGCTCGCCTCCGAGGCGCGGCAGCTCGGCGCCGTCAACACGGTCGTCCTCAGAAGCGGACGGCGCTACGGCCACAATACGGACTGGTGGGGCTTTGCCGAAGGCTTCCGGCGCGGCCTGCCGGATGCCGATCTCTTCTCCGCCGTGCAGCTCGGCGCCGGCGGAGCCGGGGTCGCCACGGCCTATGCCGCGCTCTCGCTTGGCTTGCAGCGGCTCGTCGTGTTCGACCGCGAGGCCGGCCGGGCGCAGGCGCTCGCCCGGATGCTCTCCCCTCTCTTTCCGAGAGCCGAGGTGGCGGCCGGCAACGACCTTCCCTCGGAAATGAGAAATGCCGCCGGCCTCATCCACGCGACGCCGACCGGCATGGCGAAATATCCCGGATTGCCGCTCGACGCCGAGCTTCTTTCGCGAAGCCATTGGGTCGCCGAGATCGTCTATTTTCCGCTGGAAACGGCGCTTCTCAGGGAGGCCCGGCGGCGTGGCTGCAAAACGCTCGACGGCGGCGGCATGGCGGTGTTCCAGGCGGTCGGCGCGTTTCGGCTGTTCACCGGGCTTGAACCCGACGCGGCGCGGATGCTCGGCCACTTCAGGGCGATGACCGGCTAACGGCGCCCGGCCACGCAGGTTTCATTTGACGACCGGTTTGTATAGCGTGTCATTCAAGGAGGCGCGGGGCAACCGGCGGTTGGCGTTCGCCGGCGATCTGAAGTCATTCGAAACCAAAGCCTTCGAAGCGGCCCAGCAGGCGGGCACGGCGATCGTCGTCGACGTTTGGGCGAGCTGGTGCCCGACCTGCGCCGCGCAGGAACCAATTATCGAAAAGCTGACGTCGTCGCCGGAATTCTCGTCCGTAACCGTATTCAAGGTAGCCTTCGACAAGCAGAAGGACGTCGTGCAGGCGCTCGGGCCGCAGCGCCGGTCCACGCTGATCTGACAGGCGTGGACAAGCAGCTGTAGGCCGCGCTGGTCGAGGAATCCCCGGCCTGGCTCACGAACCTGACCACGCGTTTCTGCCCCCTCGGCACCACTGTGATGCCTGTGCGGCTTTCGGCGACGGTGGCGGGGTTTGCGGGCTAAAATGATCGTGATCTAGGCAGCGGCCGTGAGCGCTGCAAGCTCCCGGAAAAGCCGCTCGTCTTCCGACTGGGCGACATTGAAGCGCAAGAAGCCGCTGGCCGTCTGGGCATGACTGAAGACGTTTCCCGGCGCGAGCACGATGCCTCTGGCGAGCGCTTGCCTCGCGAGCCTCGCGGCATCGATGCCATCCGGCAGCCGGCACCAGAGGAACATCCCCGCCTGCGGCTCGATCCAGGGCGTGATCCCGATCCGCGCGAGTCTTTGGGCAGTCTCGGCCATGGCCCCTGCCAGGCGCTGGCGCACCGTCTCCATGTGCTTGCGATAGCTGCCGTTTTTCAGGAGCGTCAGCACCAGTTCGGACGAGAAGCCGGCGGCGCCGAAGCACGTGGCGATCTTGAGGTCGGTCAACGCCTCCACCCAGTCGCGAGGAGCCACGATGAAGCCGCAGCGCACCGCCGCCGAAAGCGTTTTCGAGAAACTGCCTATGTGCACCACGCGTTCGAGCCCATCGAAAGCCGCAAGGCGCGGCGCCGGCGTCTCTTCGAAATCGGCGAAGATATCGTCCTCGATGATCGTCAGCCCGGCCTGCTCCGCAAGCTTGAGCAGACGATGGCCGACAAGCGGCGACAGCATTGCGCCGGTCGGATTGTGAAGGGCAGAATTGGTGATGTAGAGCCGGGGCTTGTGCTCTGCGAGCGCTTCGGCGAAGCGGCCGATGTCCGGCCCGCTGGGTGTATAGGGAACACCGAAGATTCTTGCCTGATGCGCCCTGAGGAGTGCGTGGAAATTGAAATAGCACGGATCGTCGACGAGCACCGCATCCCCCGGCTTCAGCAGGAAACGGCAAAGCAGATCAATCGCCTGGGTGCCGGATTCGGTGAGCAATATCTGATCGGGCGACGCCTCGATGCCGTGCTGCGCCACGCGCCGTGCCAGAAGCTGACGCAGCGGCAGCAATCCGAGCGGCGCACCATAGTCGACAAGCGTGGCGGCGGCGCCGCGTGCGATGCCCCGCAATGCCCGCCGCAATCCTTCCTCCGGCATCCAGTGCGGCGGCAGCCAGCCGCAGCCCGGCCTCAGTACCCCCTCCCCCGGCTCCAGGGCCTGGCGCGAGATCCACAGGGGATCGACAGCCCGGTCCACGCGCGGGCCGATCTCGGCAAGCGTGAGCGGCGCAAGCGGCGCCGCTATGAAGAAGCCCGAACCCGGCCGCGAGCGGATCACACCTTCGGCCTGAAGGCGCTCATAGGCCTCTACCACCGTAGATTTGGACACTTTCATGGCCAAAGCGAAGGAACGGATGGACGGCAGCCTCGCGCCGGGCGTCAAACTCCGCGCGGCTATCCGGTGCTTCACCGTGCCCATCACCCTGGCGATCAGGCTTTCGCCCGCGGCACTCGTCCCTTTCAGCTGCATCCGTACTGGCTCTTTCTCCATGACAGTTCCTCTCAACTGTACCTTACTGTCTCTGGAACAGCCAGCGATCCGGCCCGATACCGGAGAAAAAGGAGCATCGGTATGAACAAGGCAGCGAGCGGCTGGATGAGCGGTTTGATCGGCGTCGTGATCTTTAGCGGCTCGTTGCCCGCGACCCGGGTCGCGGTGATGGACTTCGACCCTATCTTCCTGACCGTAGCACGGGCATCGATTGCGGGAATTCTCGCCTTGTGTCTGCTCTTCGCCTTCCGCGAAAGACGGCCTGCCCGGGGAGATCTCGCATCGCTGGCCGTGATCTCGCTCGGGGTCGTGGTCGGTTTCCCGCTTATGACGGCGCTTGCGCTGCGTCACGTGACCTCCGCCCATTCCATCGTCTTCATCGGCCTCCTGCCGCTTGCGACCGCGATTTTCGGCGTGCTTCGCGGCGGCGAGCGCCCACGCCCGACCTTCTGGGTGTTCTCGGGCCTCGGCAGCGCGATCGTCGTCGGCTTCGCGGCACGGCAGGGCTTTTCCGCCTCGCCGATCGGGGATCTCCTGATGCTCGCGGCCATCGTCGCGTGCGGGCTGGGTTACGCGGAGGGTGCGAAGCTGTCGAGAAGGCTTGGCGGCTGGCAGGTCATTTGCTGGGCCCTCGTCCTCTCCCTTCCGGTTATGACAGCCCTGATGCTGGCCACCATGCCTTCCAGCCTTGCGGGCCCGAGTGCGGCTTCCTGGCTCGGCTTCGGATACGTCTCCGTCTTCAGCATGCTTATCGGCTTCATCTTCTGGTATCGCGGCTTGGCGCTGGGTGGGATAGTGGCGGTCGGCCAATTGCAATTGCTGCAACCCTTCTTCGGTCTGGCGCTGGCTTCGACACTGCTCGGGGAAAATGTGAGCTGGAGCATGCTCGCCGCGACGGTCGCCATCGTCGCCTGCGTCGCCGGCGCGAAAAAATTTGCCTGACCTCCGGCGACCGTTCCGGAAGTCAGCCGGCGTCTGCCCGCAGCGACCGATCGGTGATTTTGTCGGGCCAACGGCAAGCTGGAACCTTCGCAGCGATCCGCCGTTTCATTCGGACCGGTCGCGCCACGAGCGTCTGCGGAAGACCGCGTGCCTTTTCCTCATTCCGCTCCAGAACGGGAGGCCTATGACAATGATGCGGCGGAAGATATCCCGGTTCGTGCTTGCGGGGCTCGTGCTCGTCGGGGGGATACTTCCCCTAGAGACGAGCGCTGCCCCTGCCGACGAGGCGGCCTTTCTCAATTCGCTCGAGGGCCGATGGACCGGCGGCGGCACGGTGCTGCTTCGCATCGACCGAGGACCGATCAATGTTTCGTGCAATTTCAGCTCGGATGCGACCGGAACCGCGCTCGCTATGAGAGGGACCTGCCGCGGCCTGCTCGTGGTGTCGCGCTCGATCAGCGCGGATCTGAGATCCGACGGCGCGCGCTATACCGGCATCTATGTCGGCCCGAGAGGCGGGCGGTCCGCCTTATCCGGGAGCCGCCGCGGCAACGCCATCAATCTCACCGTCACCTGGGCAAGGGAAGTTAATGGCGATCGCAAGGCGACGCTCATCGTGCAGAAACGCGGCGAGAACGGAATGCGCCTCAGTACTGTCGACGTGGATCCGGCGACAGGAAAGCGCGTGGTGACGAGCGAGCTCAATCTGCGGCGGAGCTGAAGCGGTCGTTCCCCTCGCTCTTTCAGAGCACGCCCCAGCCGCGGTAGCGCCCCCTGCCCGTCATTTCACGCACCCCGAGTTCGCGCACGAGATTGAGGGCGCCGCGCGGCGTGACCCCGAGATGGCGCGCGATCAAAGGCGCGGAGACGATCGGCCGCGACAGGACGAGATCGATCAGGCCCGGGAGATTGCTGTTCGATCGGCGGTCTCTGATCCGCATCTCCATCTGTGTCCTCGCGAGCGACAGACGGTCGAGTTCCTTCATGCCGAGCTCGGCCGCCGCGGACATCGCCTCAAGGAAACCGGTGAGACGCGTCAGCCGGTCCTTTGAGCGTCGACGCTCGTGGCGGATCGTCTTCAAGCCCGTATTATAGGCGAGCACGTGCGAACCGACCTTGCCGCGAAACCGGAGATAGGCGCCGACAAGAAGCGAGCCGAGCCAGTGCTGCCGGCGCAACGGCTCAATACGTTCCCACGCATCGAAAAGAAGGGCAGCCCCAAGCGCGGCGGGCAGCTGGTCGGCAACCGGCAGCACGGCACGCCACGCATCGAGCCGGGCGGTCTCATCCCAGTCGTCATCGAAGAGCAGGCCGAGTTGGCCCGTCGGCTCCACTCTCGACGACTGCGTTTCGATGACCGGCTGTTCTGCCATGACCGCGCTTCCAGCATGAATGTCCAGCAGCCGCGCGGACCGGGCGATCGCCGCATCGATCTCGGCGAAAGCGTCGGAAAGGGAGCTGTCGATCGGGCCGTCCGCCGCGTCGGGCGCATCCGTTTCGTCCGGATCGTCCCGGAGAGCCGAAGTGTTGAGAGAGTCATGCCTGACGGCCGCCCCCGCTTCGCCGCGCAACGCGCTCAACCCAGGCGGCGACAAGGCCCAGTCGGCATCGGCCAGATCCAATCGTCGCCGCGCCCGCAGAACCGCGTGCGCGATGGTCAGCTCGTGCGACGGAGCGCGCGCGTCCATATGCGAGTCGTGTAGAACCAGATCCTCGACATGCACGAGTTCACCGGCGACCCAAAGGGCCGCCGCCGCATCGAAAAACTGGCCGCGCTCCCGAAAGCCCTCGGCGACGGCATGACGCCCGGCACGCTCATCGAGCCGGGCGAGCCCGTCTTCGGCGGCAATCAGGACCGTCAGCAGCGCCGGGTCAAGCGGATCAGGAATCTCATATCTCATTTTGAAAGCAACGCGTTGGCGGCGAAACGGAAGGTAGCACGCGCTTTCGTTCGAGCACAGTTGTTCGAAGGTTTTCCACCCCTATTGTGCTTCGCTCACATCTGTTCCCCACACGCCGTCCACAACGACGCTTGCGCGCTGGTGGCGTTGATCTTAAGACCGGCCTAAGACCGAACGACTTCGCGGAGTTGACAGCTGTCAACTCCGGGTGGGCACCACGGGGCTCCATTGATCTCGGGTCTCCCAGGCCTCCCAGGATGTCCAGGAGGTAAGGGCTGCCAGCACAGCGAGAGCGTTCCGGGCCGGAGCAATCGCCCTCGGCAAAGCTCAGCCGTGCGGATGCGCCGTCAAACACAAGGAAAAGGCAAGCGCCATGGTGTCCGATATTCTCGCCGCTTCCGGCGGCGTCAAGCAGGTAATCTGTATAAATTGGGGTACGAAATACGGCGCACCTTTCGTGAACCGCCTCTTCGCGATGGTTGCTCGCAACATCACGCCGCCTTTCACCTTCACCTGTTTTACCGACAATAGGGAAGGCCTTCGGTCGGAAATACTGTGCGAGGACCTCCCGCCGCTCGATGTCGAGACGATGCCGGTAAATACCAAGGGGATTTGGCCCAAGGCGCGCCTGTGGGGCCCGGCACTCGGCAGCCTCAAGGGACCGGTGCTCTTTCTCGATCTCGATCTGGTGATCGTCGGATCGCTCGACGCGTTTTTCGAGATCGGCGGTCCCGACGATATCGTGATGACCCGCAATCAGACTACGCCGCTTGAGCGTCTCGGGCAGACGTCGCTATTCCGCTTCCCTGTCGGCAAGTTGGTCCCATTGCAGGAGAAGTTCCGCGCCGACCCACAAAAGGTGGCCGACGAATATGAATTCGAGCAACGCTTCGTCACGCGCAACGCGCCAGGAGGAGCGAAATTCTTCCCGCGGCGTTTCGTTCTGCATTTCCGCCAGGACTGTCGGCGGCCATTCCCCTTGAACTACTTCCTGCCGCCACGGCTGCCGGCGGATGCACGCGTGGTTATTTTTCCGCGCGGCCTGCTGCCGCAGCATGCGATAGACGGGCAGTTCGGCTACAAGGGGCGGGTGGCGACGCCGAGCGATCATATTCGCGGGCTCTTCTCTCCGGACAGAAGAGAAAAAAGCCCATTCCGCTACCTCCGGCACTATATTCTCCCGAGCCCTTGGGTCGCGGAACACTGGCGCGAATGAGGGGCAAGATCGTATTGTTGACAGCTGTCAACTGCGGAAACGACTGCAGGGACCGGCATCTGCATATCGTCGGCGGCTTTGCCCCGGATTGCGTGGCCCACCGCACGAGATTTCCACTCAATTGCAGAATAGGGGAGGCGGTTGATAACTGTTGTTGCGGTCACCAAGCCTCGAACTGGGGCCGTCCGCGTGACGGAACTTAATGGCGATTTAACTTCCGCATTGCCGGCTTGCCGCCTTTGTTGCCAATACGTTACGATAGAAGCAAAATTGTTAAGAAACAGACACCAAGGCGGCAATTCAAAGCAAGTGCGAATCCGCAGCCGAAGCGAGTTTCCCCTATCTGGAGCGTCAAGGCAACCGCGAGCGGTCAGCGTCGCAAGCCTGACGTGCCTTGCGACCGACAACTCCTGCAGTGCGCCCGAGATTCCTGTCTTACAAAGACTGTTCAGCGGAGACATCAACTCGCAAGCGGCATGCTTGCCCCTCGCGCGCGCCTCAGTGCAGCGACCATCGGAGCAACCGAGAAAGCCTGGCGCCGTGCTCTCGCGGTAAGAACCCGAAGATAGCCGCCTGGCGAACTTATGCAATCGGCTCTCTCCAGGATGCAAGCGATGACGGTCGCAGCATTTTCCTGGCCGAGAACGGTGCATGCATCGTCATAGGCATCGGTGCTCACGTTCAGCATGGTTCTGACGACGACTGCAGCGGTCAGCAGATCCTTCCAGTTCGTTATACGGCCCTGTGGTCCGTAATCGGCGATCTGCGGGCAAGCGGATAGGAGGACGGGCAGAGGAATTTCCCGGGCGAGGCGGGAGATCGGCAGAGATGGGGACACCGAGCTGACCGGCGGCTGCGAATCGATACGGGTCGAAACCTCCGAGAGCTTCGCCTTCGGTGTCACAGGGTCCGCGTTGCAGCTTTGGGCGCCGGCCGAAAATTTCCCCGACCCTTTTCCCAAGCCAGGTTCAGATTCAAATTGAGAGTCTGGATGTGAACTCTGTATGTGCTGCCCATTATGGCGATCATTGGCGCCCATTTTTTTGGAATTAAGCAGTTTTTCCAATTGATTGGATAGATCCGTACGAAGTTCCGCCATAGCGTCATGAAGGGTCTCGACGTCGCTGACCGATGCCTTGCGCGAGAGAGGCGCAGACAATTCCTCATATCTCCGTTGCTGCTGCTCGCAGTCGGTGGGCAGGTCAGAGTCACGAAGGAGCTCGAGCAGCTTGGCGATGTCGCGCCGGCAGAGGCTCAGTCTTTCGCGCATCAGACGATGATACTGTTTGGCTGCGGCAAGTTTGGCAGCGGCGGCTTTGAACTCATCGGCCCGGGCGACGAGCGGGGAGAGGTCGAATCCGAAGGCTTCGCCCACCGCTCCATTACGGCTCCTTCGGGCGTAACGCTTACCGTTCGGGCTGTCGCGCCGCAGGATCAGGCCCGATTCCACGAGGCATGCAAGATGCCGGCGGAGCGTCGTGCCCGCCATTCCGTGGGTACGGAGCGAGAGCTGCGCATTGGAGGGGAAAACGACGAGGCCATTTTCGCCCGAGAGCTCGGCTCCTGGATAAAAGCTCAAAAGGGCGTTCAACACCGCAAGCGAACGATCGGACACGCCGATCACCGTCTTCGCTTCACAGAGAGAACGGAACAATTTCCACTTGTCCACCGACCGGTCCGGCGGGACGTTACCGGCGGCGATCTGACTTGCGAGCATGCCAAGCGTCATCGCCCGCCGCCCAAAGGGCGTCGTCACACTTCCACGTTCCATTTTCTTCACCTTTTCCAAGGCAAAAGAAATCCGTTCGCCGAAACGACGTCAAAAATGCTTGACACTGATTCGCGGAAGTGGGATTCTCTAGTTGCTACACGAGAGAAGGGTTTCCGCAGCGCTAGTCGTTCGGAAGCCTTTTTCTTTTGCTCTGTTTAGTCTCCTGTTTCCCGTTGATATTCGAGGTAGAGCGCTTCGAGCCTCTGCCTCACGAATTCTGCAAAGCCCGGTGCCGCCTTCTTGCTGAAGGCCAGCGTCGTTTCCGCATCCGTTTCGCGAATACGCACGGCGCGGATCCTGTCCGGAGCAATCCAGGTTTCCGCCTTTGAGGGCTTCCTGGCTAGGCTCAGCAAGGCAAATAGCTTTTCGAAACGCTGATCGCTCTCCAGCGCCTTGAACGCGGCCGTCTCGATGAAATCCAATGCCTTCGGACGCCGGTCATCGCGGTCGATGAGATCGGCAAATTCCATCCATCGTCTCCTGCCGAAACCCGGCGCGGCACCGATGGCTTCGATGATGTCCAACGGCAATCGGCGGACGACGGCGATCATCTTGGAGAGGGCCGCCTTGTCGACTCCGAGGGCCGACATGATCGTGTCCCGCGAGAAGCCGCGATCTTCAAGACGCGTTGCGAACAACGCTCGCTCTATGAAGGAGAGGTCGGTGCGGGCGTTGTTTTCCTGCCCCTGGGAAATGACGAGTTGCTCGTCGTTCAAGTTCCGGATGACTGCCTTGACCTTGATGCCGATCTCGCGCAATGCCGCAAGCCGCCTGTGGCCGTAGGCGACCTGATATCGGCCGCTCTCCGCCGGATGCGGCCGCACGAGGATCGGAACCTGTTGTCCGTGGTCCCGGATCTGCTGAACCAGCATGGCCTGAACGTCGGGGGCGACACCCAGCCTATCGATGATGAAAGAGGAATCGATCAGCTCCGGGTCCAGTTCGACGATTGCGCGCCCCTCGGCAAGCTGGCGCTCCAATTCCTCCGCTCGCTCGACCTTCTGGGTGATGTTCGAGAGGGATCTGGTGATGCCGCCGACGAGGCCAGTGGAGCGCTGGGCGGGCGCAAGGCCTGCGATCGGACGACCGACGGCCGGGCGCTCCCCGTCTTCGGGGGCGAGGGGGCTCTCGGAAATGCCGATCAGGTTCTTGCGCGCCATCGGTTACTTCCTCCCCCAGACCCTGCGGATCATCTCTTCGATCTCCGCATTGACGAGCGAGAGCGAATCCATCGCCCGGTCGTAGGTACCGCGTATGAATTGCGAGCGCTCCACTTCATAGAGCGTCTGCTTGGTGACGCCGGCGTCGGAAATTGCGGTCGATTTCACCATCGCGTTCTGCAGCATGCGGTTGCCGAAGATCGCGCGCATGAAACCGGTCATCTGGCTCTGCGGTCCGTCGTTGGGCTCGAAGCGCGTGACCAGATAGCGCATCCAGTCATAGCTGGTGCGCCCGCCGGCATTCTCGACAACGGCCATGAGCTCGCTCGTCATCGACAGGAACTGGGACATCGACATGACGTCGAGCATCTGCGGGTGCACGGTGATGAGCACGGAGGTCGCGGCGCAAAGCGCCGACATGGTCAGAAAGCCGAGCTGCGGCGGGCAGTCGATGACGACGATGTCGTAGAAGCTCTCGATTTCGGAAAGCACCTCGCCGATCCGCGCGAAGAACATGGTCTCGGTGGAGCCCGCGATCATCGCCTTCGGAGTCTCGTGCTCGAATTCCATGAGCTCGAGATTGCCCGGAATGAGGTGAAGATTGGCGGTATAGGTCGATCGCACCACCTCCGCGATCGGCCGGGGGGCCTCGTAGCGTATCGCGCCATAGAGTGTTTCCCCTTCGCCGACGTCCAGTTCCGGCTGATGACCGAAGAGGGCGGAGAGCGAGGCCTGCGGATCGAGATCGATCGCCAGCACCCGATAGCCGCGCAAGGCGAGATACTGCGCGAGGTGAGCGGATGTCGTCGTCTTGCCCGAACCACCTTTGAAATTCATGACGGAGACGACTTGCAGCTTTTCGCCCGGTCGACGATGCGGAATATATTTGCCGGTCTTGCTGCCTTCGTCGAGAACCCGGCGGATACGGTCGATGTCCTCCATCGCATACATGCGGCGGCCGTTTGACAGCGGCTGCGGACCATGGCCTTCTGAGGCGATCTGGCGCAGATAGCCTTCGCCGATTCCGATGAAGGCCGCTGCCTCTGCCGGGCTGAAGAGCCGCATCGTCTTTTGCGCCGACGGAGAAAAGATCTTCTTTTGATGCTCCTGCAACTGGTGTGCGAGTTCCTGAGCGTCGGCAGACAAGAGCGACGGCAAATGCTCCTGCTCCTCAAGACTCTGGATTCTCTGCTGCAACATTCCTACTCTCCAAAAACTGCGCAAAATTCACCAATGGGAGCTGATCTGCGCAGTTATACTATGCGCCGATTCGTTGCCATTTTACAAACGCTTAACAAAAAGCTCGGTTGTGCTGCAGGGGCGCTGCAGTTTTGTCGTCCCGCTGTTCATTGGTTGTCCGCGGACAACTCGCCGGCAGTCCAGCCGGGCCGATCCGGCCGACACTTGCGTTGGCGAAGCGCCGCATCCGAGCGGCCGCGCAAATCTCCCCCAGACGTTGCAACAGACGCGGTACCCTTAGTAGATCATAATTTTAGTAGACTATTGACAGCGGACCGGATTGTGACAGGATCGAGCCCCGCAGGTCGGATAAGAGAAGGATAAGGCATGTTCTATCTCGGCGGAATGACCCTCGGCTACCTCGTCCCACCCCCGCGCACCGGCGTGGCCCGCAAACCTGCGGTGAGCAAGGAGCCGGCGAACGATCGTCCCGACCGGGAGAACGCCCCGGGCGACGGCGAACGGGATCAGGAGTGGGCGCGTGCCTTCCTGGCGCCGTGGCACCTCTTCTATTGAAGCGCCTCTGCTGCATGTCCTTCTCTTGAAGCGGCGACGCGTCAGGAAACATGCGGGAGGGCTGTCGTCTTGGCGCGAAATGGGTAAGGTACGGGGTCGTTTACGAGCGAGGGCCCCGCCATTTCCAGCAATCGTGCCTACACCGAAGAAAAACGCCAGGAACAGCCCCTGTCGCTGCATCAGAGAATTCTGAGCGAGGTCGAGGGCCACATTCTTTCCGGCGACTGGCCGCCGGGGTACCGCATTCCTTTCGAGCACGAACTCACGGAGCAATACGGCTGTTCGCGAATGACCGTGAACAAGGCCCTGAGCGAACTCGTGAAGCGGGGACTGATCGAGCGGCGGCGCAAGTCCGGAAGCTATGTCAGCTTTCCGCAGGTCCAATCCGCGGTGATGGAGATTCACGACGTCAAGCGGGAGGTACAGTCCCTTGGGCTCGACTACGCCTACCGTCTCGGCGAGCGAGCGGTGCGCAAGATGCGTGCCGGCGATGAGGGGCGCATCGATCTGCCTGTATCGTCGCGGCTTCTCGATGTTACCTGCCGCCATTTTGCCGGCGGCCGCGTTTTCTGCCTCGAGGAGCGGGTGATCAATCTTTCGGCGGTGCCGGAAGCCGAAACCGAGACGTTCGAGACCGCCGCCCCGGGCTCGTGGCTGCTCGGCAAGGTGCCGTGGAGCACCGCGGAGCATCGCATAAGGGCCGTCGCGGCAAGTCGCCCGACGGCACAGGCGCTCGAAATTGCGGTCGGTGCGGCCTGTCTCGTCATCGAGCGCCGGACCTGGAGCGGCGGCGTACCGGTCACCAGCGTGCTGCTCACCTATCCCGGAGATCGCCACGAACTCGTCGCGGAGTTCGCGCCGAGCGCGCCCGCATAGGCCGCGTCAACTCCTGCTAACGCGCAATTTTTGCAAGAAAAAGCACCAATCTCTGGCGCTTTGGCTCGTCGAGGGGCATCCTGTCGGCAGTGTCATCCTGGCAGAGGGAGGAACGCCGATGCGCTGCTTTACTGTACTCGGTCCTTCGCAGATCGGAAAATCCACGCTCGTGGAGAGGGTGGGCTCGCTGGGAGGCGAGCCGAAAAAATCAGTTACGCCATATGGATTGGGTCTCACCGAATTCGAATTCGGCGGCGAGGCCTGGTGCGCGCTCGACGTCCCCGGCAACAACGAGGCCCTGGCGCATGCGCAGCATGCGTTGCTCGCGAGCGACGCATGTGTTCTCTGTGTTTCGCCGATATTGGACGAGGCGGTTCTCGCCGCCCCTTACTTGCGCATGATCGAGGCGTCCGGCACACCCTGCATCCTCTTCATCAACCGCATGGACGAGCCGCGAGGGCGCATAAGGGACATCGTCGCCGCCCTGCAGGATTTCTGCAGCCGCCCGCTCATCCTGCGGCAGATTCCCATCCGCGACGGCGACAGGATCATCGGCAGCTGCGATCTGATTTCGGAGCGAGCCTGGCGCTATCGCGAGGGACAGCCTTCCTCCCTCTTCGAGATCCCCGAAAGCGCGCTCGAGCGCGAACACGAGGCACGCGCGGAGCTTCTCGAGCATCTTTCGGAATTCGACGATTGGCTGCTGGAAGAACTCATCGAGGACCGCGAGCCGGCGAGCGACGCGATCTATTCGATCTCGACACGGGTTCTGAACGAAAACAAGATCATTCCGGTGCTCCTCGGCTCGGCCAGCCACGGCAACGGCCTGATGCGGCTGATGAAGGCGCTCCGGCACGAGGCGCCGCGCGCCGAAGCGCTGAGAAAGCGCCTAGCCGCGGGTGCCGGCGTCGACGAGACGACGCTCCTCGCGGTCAGTTTCCATGCCCATTATCGCCAGAGCGTCGGCAAGACGGTTCTTGCCCGCGCTCTCCAGAACGGAGTGAAGCAGGGGGCGACGCTCGGCGGCGCAAGTCTCGGCGCTTTGCAGGATCCCGCAAGCGGCCGGCCCATCGGCTCGGGCGTAACCGAGGCGGGCCAGCTCTTCGGAGCGGTGAAATCCGACCACCTGCCGGTCCCGTCGCTGTTGACGGCCGGTGCGGCCGTCGCTCCGCCCGACTGGACGACCCCGCCGACCCCCATGCTCGAACGGATACTGGTGCCGGCGAGCGAACGCGACGAGACCAAGCTCTCCGAGACCCTTGCGAAACTCGCCGAGACCGATCGCGGCCTGAAGGTGATGCAGGAGGAGGGGACAGGGGCGCAGCTCGTTTGCGCTCAAGGCCCGGTGCATCTGCGCGAAGTCTGCAGGACGTTGTCGGACGTCTTCCATGTCGAGGTGAGCGACCGGCCCCCGAGCCCGATCTACCGGGAGACCGTTTCGAAATCCTCGGACGTTCATTACCGCCATCGCAAGCAGACCGGCGGGGCAGGGCAATTCGCGGATGTGAAGCTCAGCGTCCATCCGAACGGGCGAGGCGACGGATTTTCCTTTGCCGAGACGGTCAAGGGCGGTGCGGTGCCGCGCAATTACATTCCTGCGGTCGAGGCGGGCGCACGCGAGGCGATGGAGAAGGGCCCCCTCGGCTTCAAGGTCATCGACGTCGGCGTGCTGCTCACCGATGGCCAGCACCATTCGGTCGACAGCTCGGAATATGCGTTCCGCACGGCCGGCAAGCTTGGCGTCCGGCAGGCGCTGTCGCAGGCCGCCTCCGTCCTGATGCAGCCGGTCTTTCGCGTCGAAATCCATGTCCCCTCGGTCTATTCGGGCAGTCTCGTGCCGATCGTTGCCTCGTTGAAGGGCCAGGTGCTCGGCTTCGATCGGGACGAAGCCGCGAAAGGCTGGGACATCTTCCGCGCCCTTCTACCCGGCAGCGCGCTCGACGATCTGGCGCGCTCGCTCAGATCCGCCACCCAGGGAATCGGCTATTTTTCCAAGAACTTCGATCATTTCGAGGAACTCTACGGCAAGGAAGCCCAGGCGATCGTCACCGCACACGGAGCGCCGGCCAACGAGCATTGACCGACAGCACGTAGCGCGCCGTATCGATACGGCGCGCTTCTGATCGTTCCTGGCGGAGCACACACTTTCCTCATCCCGCTCTAACCCTTTGCAACGATGCACTTTAGGACGGAGAACCGTTACACACTTTTCCTGGAAGTGCTCTAGCCCCGCACCGGCAGCGGCAGGGCAACCTGTCGCGAGCCGATGATCGCGGCTGCGCCGAGCGCCATGCTTGCCGCCAGCAACAGGGCCTGCGCGACGACGAAGGGGGCCTCGGTTTGCGTCGGTGCTATCGATTGCAGTGCCGGAACCTTCAAGAAGCTCTGCACGACAAGAACGAAAAGGTTGAGATAGAGCGCGAAAGTCGCGCTCACGGCATAGGCGGGCCCCGCCCGGCCGCGGAGCCCAAAGACATGGAGTGCGGCAAGAGCGATGGCGAGGGTGAGGACGGAAATCGCTCCGACTACCAGTGCGGGCGTGATCCCGCTGAAAGGGAAGAGGAAGCCGGTAATGCTAGTCGCCGCGGTGGTGACGAGAAAGACTGCGTGCCAATGGCCGAGCCAACGGCCGGCGCCGAGCGCCGGGAGGGCGACGAGGCCGCTTGCGATGCCGATCAGACTGACGACGACGTGCAGGGCGAGGAGGGTCTCGATGGAAGATCCGGGGATCATGGTGATCTCCTGTGGGCCGGGAAGGAGCGGGGAGGGCGACGGCACAGCCGCTACCCTCGACGGAGGTTACTGATAGTGCGAGGCGCTGTCGGTGATCAGGCTTCGATAAACTCGAGCAGATCGGCGTTGAAGCGGTCCTGATAGGTCTGCGTCAGACCATGATCGGCCCCCTCGTAGACCTTCAGTACGGCGTGCTTGACGATCTTGACGGTCGAGAGCGCCGAGGCGCCGATCGGCACGATCTGGTCGTCGTCGCCGTGGAGCACCAGGGTCGGCTTGTCGAACTTCGCCAGGTCGGCATTGAAGTCGCTTTCGGAGAAGGCGCGGATGCTGTCGAGCTGGCCCTTGAGGCCGCCCATCATGCCCTGCAGCCAGAAGCTCTCGCGGATCCCCTCGGAGATGGCAGCACCCTCGCGGTTGTAGCCGTAGAAGGGGATCGTCAAATCCCTGAAGAATTGCGAGCGGTTGTCGTAGGTGCCTTTGCGAATGCCGTCGAAGACGTCGATCGGCAGGCCGCCGGGGTTGGCCTCGGTTTTGAGCATGAGCGGCGGCACCGCGCCGATCAGCGCCACCTTCGCCACGCGCCCGGTGCCGTGCCGGCCGACATAACGGGTAACCTCGCCGCCGCCTGTCGAATGCCCCACAAGGATCACGCTCCGCAAATCCAGCGCCTCGATCAATTCGGCAAGGTCGTCGGCGTACCGATCCATGGTGTTGCTGTCCCACACCTGGTCCGAGCGGCCGTGGCTGCGGCGGTCGTGAGCGATGACGCGGTAGCCCTTGTTTGCAAAGAAGACCATCTGCGCATCCCATACGTCGGCCGTGAGCGGCCAGCCATGGGAGAAGAGGATGGGTTGAGCATTGCGCGAGCCCCAGTCCTTGTAGAAGATGCGGGTGCCGTCCCTGGTGGTGATCGTAGCCATTTTCTTCATCCTTAGCGGGTTGGAAGATTGCCGGTTGGCGTGCTGTACTTGCCGCCCCCCGTGCTTGAAGAATTAGGCCGATTGCGAAATGATCGGGATTGGCGGATCGGACATTAGGCGGGCCGAAACCGACAAAGAGGTGCGACATGGCGAAGGGACGAGCACTGCCATCGAAGGCCGAGATCGGACTCATGCTTTATCCGGGTTGCCAGATGGCGATGGTCCACGGCATGACGGATCTCATCGGCATAGCGGGTCAGTTCTCCGCCGAGCGCGGCGGACCGGTGGCGCGGATCACTCACTGGCGGCTTCAGGACGACGGCTGTCTTGCGCGATGTTTCGACACCCATCCCGAACTCGGGTCACGGGAAGCGCCGGAGATCCTGCTTGTCCCCGGCCGGCTGACGGGACCGATGGAGGCAGAGGAAGCGGCGCCCTATGCGCGCTGGCTGCTTGACCGGCATGCCAAGGGCGCGACGTTGGCATCGACTTGCGGCGGCACCTTCGTGCTTGCGGCGACCGGCCTGCTCAAGGGTCGCCCGGCGACGACGCACTGGCTGTTCGCCAACGCCTTCCGCGACCGTTTCCCCGACGTCCGGCTCGATCCGGACAAGATCGTCATCGAGGACGGCGACATCATCACCGCCGGCGGCCTCATGGCGTGGACCGACCTCGGCATGCGCCTCGTGGACCGCCTGTTCGGTCCGACGGTAACGGTCGAGACCGGGCGCTTCCTGCTCATCGATCCGGCCGGACGCGAGCAGCGGCACTATTCCAGCTTTTCGCCGCGTCTCAATCATGGCGACGAGGCGATTCTCAAAGTGCAGCATTGGCTGCAGACGCGCGAGGCCCGCGCCGTCAGCGTCGCGGAGATGGCAAAAGTGGTGGCGATGGAGGATCGCACGTTCCTGCGCCGTTTCAAGGCGGCGACAGGAATGAAGCCGATCGAATATGCGCAGCATCTGCGCGTCGGCAAGGCGCGTGAGCTCCTGGAGTTCACCAAACGCTCGGTCGAACAGATCGCCTGGTCCGTCGGTTACGAGGACGCGGCTGCCTTCCGCAAGCTGTTCCACCGCATCGTCGGGCTGTCTCCGGGCGACTATCGGCACCGTTTCGCCGTAGCGGCTGCCGGGTAGCTTGCGCGGTGGACGGCAGCGTGCCGGCGTCGCTTTTTTCGCGCCCGCGGCTGCGGAACAAATTTTGGTCTGAAGAATTAACAGGTGTCGCTTCTGTCCCCCAGCGACATTCAGGACCCCAACCTGTTGCAGTGCCCGCGTCATCCCCTGCGCGGGCACTCGCATGTCTGCGAAGCGATTCCCCGCCGGCCCTCGGTTGACGACGCAAGCGGGACCCCGCCAAGCGGCGAGGCCCCGCCTCAAGTGTCGCTAAAAAGGTTTAGGTCCTTGTATAGGTGGGAAGCCAGGAAGCTAGAGTGCCATCCGCGCCCATCTATAGGACCTTGGTCCGACCCCGTAAGGGCAAAGGTCTTAGGCCCGTTGCCAGCTGTGCCTCAGGGTACATATTGCAGCATTCGCGCCGCTGGAGTCTGGAGCGGACAGTGTGTGCGGTCTGCCGCCGGCATTCCGCTCTGGCTCCTTGCACGATCACGTTCCATGATTTTGGGTCGACGGGGCCTAAAGTCATCGTGATCTCGGCAGGGGAACAACTCAACCGGATGGATCTCTCCCATGGCATTGTCGGACTACGGACGGAACACCACTGTTTCTGAAGCGTGTTTCAGGACGATCACCCACCCGTTGACGAACCTGATCTGCATTATCGTGGCCGTGTCGATCGCCGCTTTCGCGAGCGTACCGACAGGCATTCCCCCATACATGCTCGCGCCGATCGGTTTCATGCTGGTTATCCTGATCGACCCTGCAGGAATTGCATCTAGATTGAAGGCGCGCTCCGGGAGGCAGGGCGCCACGGCTGGCCGCTCGGAACCGGTGGCCGACGGCTGGCAGGCCAGCGGAAACGGTTGGAGCCTGACATTCCAACGCAAACGCGGCCTGACGAGAGGAGCGGCTCGGTCGAATATCGCCGCTGCTGCAAGGGAACGCGCGGCCGATAGCTGCCGCCGCTGAATTCGAACCTGAGCAAGCGAACTGATCGCCAAGCTCTGAAGCATGAAGGCAACAGGGCGAAGGCCGCCACAAGCCTCAGGACGCCCCGTCGTATGCTGACGAGAAGGTGTTCAGGAAAACAGTGCGGCGAACCCCACGCCTTGCAAGCCTGTTGCCGTACTGCGCAGAGCATCTGCTGTTGACGAACGTAATGGTATAACATAATAAACTCGCCGTAGTGAAATATCGCCGTAGCATTAGCCGGATCGGCATTAGCCGGATTGCGTGTGGGAGATAACCGTTGCCTTCCACCTTGACCGGCGGCTGCGTTCCACATTAACTGGGACCGACGGTTCCCCTACCCGTGAGGTGGAGGGGATTAATAGGGAACACGGTGCGGACGACCCAAGAGGGACCAAAACCGTGGCTGCCCCCGCAACTGTAAGCGGATCGTCGTTCGTCCTTGTGGCGCCAACGCGCCAGCCACTGCGCGCGTTGCGCGGGAAGGCAGATGAGCGACTCTGTCCGTGAGCCAGGAGACCTGCCGTCAAATCGATCCAACGTCACGGGCGGGGATGCCCGGAACAGGAGCAAGCCATGACCGTCTTTCGCGCCTCGCGGCGCACGCTTTCATCAGTTTCCCCGAGGTCCAGCCGTCACTCGTCCGATCGAACCCGATCGGCAGGCTGACCATCACGGCCGCCTAGCGGCCTCACACTCGGGGACTATTCATGAACAGCTTTCTGAAACGACCGCTCATTGCGGGTCTCATTACTTTTTCCATCGGCGCAGCGGCTCTGGGCCATCCCGTCTTCGCTGCCGAGACGACCTATCCGCTGACACTCGAGAATTGCGGACGGCAGATCACCTTCGACAAGACGCCGACGCGCACCGTCTCGATCGGCCAGAGCAGCACAGAGATCCTCTATCTGCTCGGCCTTGCGGATAAGGTCGCCGGCACCGCCCTCTGGGTCGGCCCCGTCCTTGAAGGTTACGAGGAGGTCAACGCCAGGGTCGAGCGCCTGGCAGACAACGATCCGAGCTTCGAAAGTGTACTTGCCAAGAAGCCGGACATGGTGGCGGTGCAGTTTCAGTGGCAGGTCGGCCCGGAAGGCGTGGTCGCGAGGCCGGAGCAGTTCGAGGAGCTCGGCATCCCGGTCTACACATCACCATCGGATTGCACCGGCAAGGAGAATTCGGCGGCGAGCGACGGCGTGCGCCGGCAGGTCTTCACCATGGATCTCGTCTACCGGGAAATTCGCGAGCTGGCGCAGATCTACAATGTTCAGGACAAGGGCGAGAAGGTCGTCGCCGAGCTGAAAAGCCGAGAAGAGGCGGCGCGCGCCAAGGTCGCCTCGGCCGGGGACAAGCTCTCGGCAGTCTTCTGGTTCTCCAGCGCTGCCGATGCCGACCCCTATGTCGCCGGCAGGAATGGCGCGCCCGGCTACATAATGGCGGCGCTCGGGATCGAAAACATCATCGACACAGAAGACGAATGGCCGACGGTCGGCTGGGAAACCATCGCCAAAGCCGAGCCGACCATGATCGTTGCCGGCTCCATGGAACGTCGACGTTACCCGCTCGACAGCCTCGACGCGAAACTCGAATTCCTGAAGACCGATCCCGTGGCGAGCCTCATGCCGGCAGTCGCCAAACGCTATGTGTTCGCCATGGATGCGCAGGCGATGAACCCGACGATCCGCACGATCGAGGGCGTCGAAGCGCTGGCGGATGCCATCGCCGAGGCCGGACTTGCCTCCAAGGCGGGGCTGGCCTCCAAGGCGGGGCTGGCCTCCAAGGGTGGGTTGGGCAAGTGAGCCGCGTGCTGACGCTGGCCGGGCGAACGGGGACGGGACGCGTCGGCGCGGCTCTCGCCGCGCTCGTCATCCTCTTCGCAGCACTCTGGATGGGCGCTGCGATCGGCGAAACGGCGATCCCGTTCAAGACCGTTGCGCAGACGGTCGCGAACCGGCTGTGGAACGCCGGCTATCCGCTGGCACCGATCGACGAGGGCATCATCTGGAGCTACCGGCTGAGCCGGGCGGTCGTGGCCGCTTCCTGCGGGGCGTCGCTCGCGCTCTCCGGCGCCGTGCTGCAATCGCTGCTGCGCAATCCGCTCGCCGACCCCTACATTCTCGGCATCTCCGCCGGCGCCTCGACGGGCGCGGTCAGCGTCGCCATTCTCGGTGTGGGTGCCGGGATGCTGACGCTGCCGCTCGGCGCCTTCATCGGCGCGCTGGTCGCTTTCGTCCTGGTGAGCCTGCTGGCGGTGAAGGCCGGCCGCGGCACCGCGGCGATCATCCTGGCAGGCGTGGCGGGGTCACAGCTCTTCAACGCGCTGACCTCCTTCATCGTCACCAAGGCGGCGACGGCCGAGCAGGCGCGCGGCATCATGTTCTGGCTGCTCGGCAACCTTTCGGGCGTGCGCTGGCCGGATGCCTGGCTCGCCGTGCCGGCGACGCTTCTCGGTCTCGTCGTATGTCTCTGGCATGCCCGTCCCCTCGACGCGTTTACCTTCGGGTCGGAATCGGCTGCCTCGCTCGGCATCTCGGTCAGGCGAACCTATTTCGCGCTCGTCGGCGTCTCGGCGATGATGACGGCGGTGATGGTATCCATCGTCGGCTCGATAGGTTTCGTCGGCCTCGTCATCCCCCATGCGGCCCGCATGCTCGTCGGCGTCCGCCACGGTGTCCTGCTGCCGGCAGCGGCGCTCATCGGCGCCGTATTCATGATCCTCGCGGACATCCTGTCGCGCGTTCTCATTCCCGGCCAGGTCTTGCCGATCGGCGTGATCACGGCGCTCGTCGGCGCCCCGGCCTTCGCGTTGATACTCGGACAAAGGAGGGACCGCGCATGACGCTTTCGGCGAGCGGGGTTTCATGGTCGGCCGGTGGGGTGGAGATCCTGAAGGATGTCTCCCTCACCGTCGAGACGGGAGAGTTCCTCGGCATCATCGGCCCGAACGGTTCCGGCAAGACGAGCCTGATGTCGCTCATATCGGGCATCCGCAAGCCGAAGAGGGGGGAGGTGCTTCTGGACGGTTGTCCGATCGGGACGCTCGGCCGCCGCACGGTCGCGCAAAGGCTCGCTCTGGTCGAGCAGCAGGCCGAGACCGGCGAGCGGATCACCGCGCGCCAAGCGGTCGAGCTCGGCCGCACGCCCTATCTCGGGCCGCTTTCGCCCTGGTCGCCGGAGGACGATGCGATCGTCGGGGCGGCGCTCGCAAATGTGGACATGGCGCATCTTGCCGATCGCCTCTGGCACACGCTCTCCGGCGGCGAGCGGCAAAGGCTGCACATTGCTCGGGCGCTGGCGCAGCAATCGAAGATCCTGCTCCTCGACGAGCCGACCAACCATCTCGACATCGGCCATCAGATCAGCCTGCTCGACCTCGTTCGCCGCCAGGACCTGACGGTGGTCGCAGCGCTCCATGACCTCAACCACGCCGCTATGTTCTGCGACAGGATCGCGGTGATGCAGGCCGGCCGGCTGGTGGCGCTCGGGCGCCCGCGGGAGGTACTGACGGTCGAGCGCATCCGCGCAGTCTTCGGGATCGAGGTCGAGGTCGAGCACGAGTTCGACGGAAGCTGCTCCATCCGCTATCGCGTAAGACGCCCGCGTCCGCTTGCCGCAATCGCCGCCGTCGGAGCCTGACCCATGGACATGCGCAACCACGACCTGAAGGAAGATATCCGCGAATACTGGTCGAAGCGGTCGCAAACGTTCGACCTCGCCTTCGGCCATCGCATCCCGCCGGGGCCGGAGCTCGACGCCTGGGCGGCAGCGATGCGCGACGCACTGGGGGCGAGGCCGCTGAAGGTTCTCGAACTCGCCTGCGGGACGGGGGAGGTGACCAACGTGCTCCTTTCGCTCGGCCACGAAGTGACGGCGCTCGATTTCTCCGAGGCCATGCTCGCCGTCGCGCGGCGCAAGCACGCTGGGAACGACAGGGTCCGTTTCATACTGGCCGATGCCGAGCGCACGATGGAGCCGGACGAGACCTATGATGCGGTGGTCTGCCGGCATCTCGTCTGGACGCTGACAGAGCCGGAGCAGGCTTTCGCCGAATGGTTCCGCCTGCTGAAGCCGGGCGGCAGGCTGCTCGTCTTCGACGGAGACTGGTCGAAACCGACACCGCTCGGCCGTCTGGCGTCAATCGCGGTGGCTGCCCTCGAGCAGATCATCGGCCACGACCCGCATTACGACGGGGCCATGAGCGAACGCCATGCGACGATCATGGAGCGTCTGCCCTTCGGCGACGGCCTCACCGTCGAAAGACTTCTCCCTTTGATCGAAGAGGCGGGATTCGAGAACATAGAGTTGCCATCCCGCCGCCCGATCGCGGCGGCCCAGCGCAGGAATGCCGATCTCAGAAACAGGCTGAGGACGTTCTTCTACCGCAGGTTTTTCCTCGTCTGCTCGCGGCCTTCGGGAGATGCCGGGCGCAGGTAGATCACTTCCCCACGCACTAAGGCACGTTGAGATTTGGGATACCCGCGGCGCTTGTTTGATTACCTCATCCCTGTGCTTGTTGTTTAGCCCGGAGACATAACGGACGTCTGTTCGGATACATCACTGACCGATTGATTGTTGGTCAAGTTGATTGTCGCGATGTGATGGGCAGCGAAGAAAACACCATAGTGGCCGTCGCGGTCGCCGGGGGCAGTGCGGCGGACGACGCCGCAGCGAACACGGATCGGTTCAACGTACCAGTCGCGCCCATCCATGTGTCCCGCCCGAAAGCCTACGAGGACGCACCAGCCTTTGGGGCAGACGCCACAGGAGTTGGAGCCGCAGGGAAGTGCCGCCCAGGAAGTCGCCGGCCTGTTCAGCTTCCTTTCGGAACAGGCAAGCATGATTACAAGTAAGCACGAAAGGATGAAAGCATGAGTCGCGAGCCTTCCCTCCTAGCGACCACCATCAAGGCGGCCGAGCAGCCGGCGGCCGCGCCAGCAGCCCGCAGCCGGCGGGAACCTACATTCCGCCGTCGCGGGCAAGACGGCCAAAACCCACCATTTGCCGCCGGCCTATTGGGAGACGCTGGAAGAAGTCAGCTTCCGAACCCCCGAGGACAAGGGCAAGCGGATACCGCAGGAGCGGCTTGTGGCCGAGGCGCTGAACCTGCTTTTCGCGAAATACAATTTCCCGGTCGTTCGAGAGGGTGGCGAGTAGCGGGCACACATGATGCTTACATTAGCTGCATGTAAGCGTCGTTAGACCGATCCTTGCCAAAAAATAGCAACTGCTGGTATATTGCGCTTCAACAAGGAGATATGTCCATGGCTGCTAGAAGCACATCTATTTCCCTTGGCGATCACTTCGCCGGTTTCATCGACAGCCAGGTGCAAACCGGCCGCTACGGCTCCGCCAGCGACGTTGTGCGGGCTGGACTTCGGCTTTTGGAAGAACACGAGGCGAAGGTAAGGGCGCTGGAAGCGGCCTTGATCGAGGGCGAAGAATCCGGCGAGCCAGAGCCATTCGACAACGAAGCGTTCAAAGCCGAAATGCGCGCCGAATATGGCGACTGAACGGCCTTTCCGGCTCGCTCCTACCGCCAAGGCCGACCTTCGGAAGATATGGCGCTACACGGCTCGCCGCTGGTCTCTGGAACAGGCGGAGACCTACCAAGACCAGCTTTATACTGCATTTGAGGGACTGGCCGTAGGGACGAAGAAAGGCCGCAATGTCGATGTGCGGCCGGGTTATCTCAAATACCCGGCAGGAGCGCACATCGTCTATTTTCGGGATCGCGGCGACCGGATCGACATCATCCGCATCCTGCATGGCCGTGTGGACGCCCAACGGCATTTGTAGAGAAGCGGCCGGCCGCGCGAAGCGTCGAAGTAGGGCAGGGTATCATGTTTACCTGTCAGCATGTAATCATCCGCCCACGTCCCCCAAGCCCGATGCGCATCGCGCATCGCAAGCACCTCGGCCTCTACCGCCTCATTGCAACGCATCGGGCTTATATGCGGGCGCCGTGAGCGATCCGCCAACTCCCCGTCGCCGGCTTCCCACCGCGCCAGCCATTTATAGCGGATATCCGGGCTGATCCCGAACCGCCGGCACAATTCCCGCCGGTTCACACCCTCCTCAAGCGGAAGTCGCACAAACCCCCGCCGCTCTCCCATCGTCGATACCTCTCGCCACGGCATGGAATAGCCCTCCGAAGCCAAATCCATGCCAGTATGACGTGTCAGCCATCTCCCCGAACACCCGTCAGTTATGTCCCCGGGCTAGAAACTTGTCACAGGGATCCAGCCAGCCCAAGTCCTTGGGCTGGAAGAACTCTTCCCCGCGCCGCAGACGCGGCGCTGCTGGATCTTTTGTGACAAGCACAGAGATGAGGAGGTGAGATTGCAGTCCTCCCCGCGCTGACCGACGCGCTCGGCAATCTTGTCCGCACCGCCCTACGTGCCGACAAACCCACCAGAGCACCAACGCCATCATCATCTCGCAGCAGCCGTTATAAACTCAAGATGAATCTCAACAGGCATTGGATCACGATGTTTTTAGCTAGGTCGGGTCGACCTAAAAACATGAACGTGACGCGGGATGTGGGCGGAAAACCGCACACACTTTTCCTCATCCCGCTCTAAATCCGTTGTTGCCTAATCCGCCTGCTCAGGCGTCATCAGATCCAAATTCGACCTCAAAAGGAACTCCGGGCCCCCGGCCGCCGTTTCCGGGTTGCTGTCTCTGACAAGTTGGGACCCAGACACGGAGGATGAGCATATGGCACAGGAAAAGCGACTCGGATCCACCATACCGCGCGGCGTGGTCGATACGAAGAACGGATCGGTGGGCGTTCCGGACCAGGCAAGCATGGAAGAGGAAGTCAGATCGTTGCGCGAGCAGGTCAATGCGCTGACCGAAAAGCTCTCCGATCTCGGCATCTATTCCGGCAGGGCCATCGCGGACACCGGCCGCAGGGCCGGCGAGATGGCAAGGGAACATCCCGCCTGGACGGCACTCGCCGTGGTCGGTCTTCTGGGGCTGCTCATTGCAGGGACCAGCCGGCCCTATTGGCATTCGCGGAGCTCCTCGCGCATCGAGGACCTGATCGCCGATATCGAGGACCGGCTGAGCGATCTGAAGGGCCGTTACTGGTCAAGCGGCTGGCGGCCCTGGTGAAAATTGCGGCCCGTCCTGCCGGATACGATGTGCGTCCAGGTAGAGAGTCCGCAGTCGGGAGATCGCGGCATGCTTTGCGAGGAACCGATCGGTTTCTCGCTTGTTCGGTCGCCGTGTCGAAGGTTGCCGGCGCGTGCCGGCCAGAAACAAGCATTGGAGCACCGAGATGGAACACAAACCGGACCGTCCCAAGACCAAGGGCGAAAGCGGCACCGCCAAGAAGAACCAACCGGGTCACGTAGGCGGCGACGAGGCCCGCAAGGCGAAAGAATGGGGCGGCGGTTCCAAAGCCTCAAAAGGCGAGGTCAGCCGGGAAGACAAGCGCAACCCGAATTCGAGTGCGAAAAGCTGAGCCTCATTCAGCGTCGAGCTCGATGAGCGCTATCCCGAGTTCCGGTCGCTTGCGCCGGCACAATCCAGTCGGGCTTTCGCGGATGATGACCTCCAGGGTCGGACGGACGTAACCCTCGAGAAGGTGCCCGCCACGTGTCGACCCGTCTTCCAATCCCAGAACCGCATGCAAATGCAGGCTCGGGCGGCCGGCTTCGTCCCGGGCAATATCGCCGATCGCGCTCAGAACTTCCGATTGCTCCGCTACGGGGATCTTCCGGTAATCTCTGCTTTCGATACGGAAGAAGCCCACCGTGGCACTGCTGAAGGCGCCGATCGCCGTCACCGAGGCGCCCGCGATGTCCGCCTGGGCTGCGAAGGCCGAAATAGCCGAGAATGCTTCGTCGCCCTCCTCGAGTACGAGAATGAAGGTACGTTCGCTCGCGTCTTGCGCCAAAAGTTTCTGTTTCATCAATTTGCCCTCGTCTCCGCCCGAACTTTTACCATGACGATCTGTTCCAGATTGAGCGAAGCCCCAACCGTTCATCAAGTGTCGGGCATCTCCGCGAGCGTCATAGAGCATTTTGATCCCGATGGCGGCCAGCCGCCCAGCGCGGCACGCCGATTTTCCTCGAACGCTGGCGGTTCGCGCCGAACGGGGGCATGATTGTACCTGGCGGCGATCTGCCGCCGTCCCTTGCCGCGCCAACAAGGAGATCCGGCGAGCCTGGAATCAAACCAGAATCCTTCAGGAGGAAACCGTGAGCGAGCACGTCTACAAGAAGATCGAGCTGATCGGCAGTTCGCCGAACTCGATAGACGAGGCCATCGAAGGGGCGATTTCGCGTGCTTCGAAAACCACCCGCAATCTCGACTGGTTCGAAGTGGACCAGATTCGCGGCCAGATCGTGAATGGCAAGGTCGCGCATTACCAGGTGGTGATGAAGGTGGGCTTCCGCATCGACGATTGAGGTGCGCACGGCGCCGAGAACGGGATGCGACATTCCGCCCCGACTTGTTCCGCGGGTTCCACCTGCCTGCGATTGCCACGAGAAGAGACGCCGGCACCCATGCGGAAGCCGGCGATGCCGGGTGTCGGCCCTTTCCTAAGGGCCGACTGACGGCTGAATGGCTATGTATGTTCGCGCGCCGAGTACTGACAGTTTCGTGCCGGCCGCGCCGCTTTCCCATGCCGATCTGCCGGCCATCATCAATTTCATAAATAGAAGCATTCGAACTATGAAATTCACCAACGTCGACTTCTATGTATGATCGCGGTCCCAAGGGGGCCGGCATGTATCCATCGCGCCTGACGAACCGGCTCCACGGGTACCGCCTGCGTGTTCGCAGACGGGGGACACCCGGGCCATCCTCGAGCGAAATGAGTCGAGGTGCCTGTGGCCCATGAACAAGACGGCTTGCAATATTCGCCGGTGAAGTTAGTCAGGCCGCAGGCGTGCTCAGGCTCGCGGAAAGACATGGCACCAGGGAGGAAAGCAGTCTCGTGGAAGCACTCAACCAATTCTTTAACTGGCTCAACGGCATCGTTTGGGGCGTGCCTATGATCGTGCTGATCATTGGCACCGGTCTGTATCTTCAGCTTCGCCTGGGCTTCATGCCGATCCGCAAAGTGGTCTATGGCTTCCGCATGATCTTGAAAAGCCGCAGGCCGGGGAGGGCCGCCGAAGGCGAGATTACGCCCTACGCCGCGCTGATGACGGCGCTGTCGGCCACCATCGGCACGGGCAACATCGCCGGCGTCGCTACCGCTATCGCGGTGGGCGGACCCGGTGCGCTGTTCTGGATGTGGGTTACCGCCTTCGTCGGAATGGCGACGAAATACGCCGAGGTCGTCGTAGCGGTGAAATACCGCGAGGTCGACGACAAAGGCGAACACGCCGGCGGACCGATGTTCGCCATCAAGAATGGACTCGGAAAGCACTGGCAGTGGCTGGGCACAGCCTTTGCCATCTTCGGCGGACTGGCGGGTTTCGGGATCGGCAACATGGTCCAGGCCAACGGTATCGCCAGTGCGGTCGAGAACGCCTTCGGCATCGAGACGTGGATCAGCGGCATCGTGATGACCGTCTTGACGGGTGCGGTGATCCTGGGCGGTATCAAGCGAATCGGCGCGGTGGCCGAGAAGGTCGTGCCCTTCATGGCGATCTTCTATCTCGTCTGCGTGGCTGCCGTCCTCGTCGTCTTTGCCGGTAACATTCCGCAGGCCATCGCCACCATCTTCACCCAGGCATTCAGCCCGACGGCGGCCACCGGCGGCTTCCTCGGCTCCACTGTGCTGATGGCGATCCGCATGGGTGTGGCGCGCGGCATCTTCTCGAACGAGGCGGGTCTCGGTACCGCCGGTATCGCACAGGCTGCCGGCTCGACCGCCAATCCCGTTTTCTCCGGCGTCATCGGCATGATGGGCACGTTCATCGACACGATCATCGTCTGCACCCTGACGGGTCTGGCGATCATGGTGTCGGGTGTCTGGGCATCGGGCGAAACCGGAGCGGTGCTGAGTTCTGCGGCGTTCGAGGCGGCGCTGCCCGGCTATGGGAATTATCTCGTAACCATCTCACTGGCGTTGTTCGCGTTCACGACGATCCTCGGCTGGGCCTATTATGCCGAGAAGTGCTGGGAATACCTGATCGGAACCGTGAGCGCGATACCGTTCCGCATCGTGTGGACCGTTGCAGTGTTCTTCGGCGCGACCCTCAGCCTCGACTTTGCCTGGCTGGTGGCCGACACCTTGAACGCCCTGATGGCCATCCCCAACCTGATCTCGTTGCTGCTCCTGTCCCCGGTCATCGCCCAACTGACGCGTGACTACTTTGCCGAAGAACGCGCCGGCGCGGGAGTGGCCTCGCACAGCCAGGGCCAGAGCGCGTCCAGGAAAAGTGTGTAACGGCTTTCCGCCCGCCGCCCGCTCCAACTTGTTGGAACCGCTCACCTTCATGAATTTAGGTCGACCGACCTAAATTCATCGTGATCTGGAGCGTTTCAGTGAACTGATCGTCCTGGAGTGGCGGGGCCGGAAGGACTGAGTTTGGCGGGAATCGCCCGGAGATCGGGCAGCGCAAAGTCGAGCCGTTCTCGCCGGCACGGCACCCGTATCCCTGTGGACGAGATTCCGGGTTGATCCGATTCGACCCGGGGTCTCATGATTCAATGTGTCACGGTGAGCGACGCGCCTTCGCTCTTGTCGTGCACGGCGAAGCGGTCGAGCATATGAGCGCTTGCCGCGTTGAGGCCGATCACCTCGACGGTGACGCCATGGCGGCGATATTTAAGCACCACCTTGTCCAGTGCGCCGACTGCGGTGATGTCCCACAGATGCGCCTCGCCGACGTCGATGACGACCTTTTCCAACGGCTCGGCGAAGTCGAACGCGCCGATGAAACCCTCGGTCGAGGCGAAGAAGATCTGGCCGTCGACATGATAGGTGCGCACCTTTCCGCTCTCGTCGAGCATCGAGCGGACGTGGAAGAGGCGGGCGACCTTTCCGGCGAAGAACACCCCCGACAGAAGCACCCCGACCAGGACGCCCTTCGCGAGATCGTGGGTGCCGACCGTGGTGACGACGGTTGCCAGCATCACGACGGAGGAGGGCAGGGGATTGCGGCGCAGATCGAGGATGGAGCGCCAGGAGAAGGTGCCGACAGAGACCATGATCATGACAGCAACGAGAGCGGCCATCGGAATGATGCGGACGAGGTCGTCGAGGACGAGGATGAGGAAGAGAAGGAAGGCGCCGGCGACGAAGGTCGAGAGCCGCCCGCGCCCTCCGGAGGTCACGTTGATCACCGACTGGCCGATCATGGCGCAGCCGCCCATCCCGCCGATGAGGCCGGAGGCGATGTTGCTGGCGCCTTGACCGATGCATTCCTGGCTCTTGTTGCTCGTCGTGTCCGTCATGTCGTCGACGATCTGAGCGGTCAGAAGGGATTCGAGCAGCCCTACGGCGGCAAGCGCCACCGAGTAGGGGAAGATGATCTGAAGCGTCTCGAAGGTGAGCGGCACCTGCGGCAGCGCGAAGATCGGCAGGCTGGACGGCAATGCGCCGAGGTCGCCGACGGTGCGGACGTCCATTCCGGTCCAGAAGTCGACCGCGGTCAGCACGGCGATGGCGACGAGGGGCGAGGGAACCGCCTTCGTGACATAGGGAAAGAGGTAGATGATCCCGAGCCCTGCCGCGATCATCGCATAGGTCAGGTGCGGCACACCGATGAGCTCCGGAAGCTGCGCCATGAAGATCAGGATCGCAAGCGCGTTGACGAAGCCGGTGATGACCGAACGGGAGACGAAGCGCATCACCCGGCCGAGCTTCAGGAAGCCTGCGGCGATCTGGAAGAGCCCCATCAGCAGGGTGGCGGCAAAGAGATATTCGAGGCCGTGTTCCTTGACGAGCGTGACCATCAGGACGGCGGTGGCGGCGGTCGCCGCCGAGATCATGCCCGGGCGGCCGCCGGCGAAGGCGGAAACGCAGGCGATGGCGAAGGAGGCGAACAGGCCGACCTTCGGATCGACGCCGGCGATGACCGAGAAGCCGATCGCCTCGGGTATCAGCGCAAGCGCGACGACGATGCCCGAAAGGACGTCGCCGCGGATGTTGGAGAACCATTCGCGTTTATAGCTGGTAATCGTCGTTTTCATGATTTTCTTCGCAAGAGTAGCACACCAGGCCGGCGGGAACCGGCTCGTCAAGGGTTGATGCTGTTGCGTTGTCTGGCGGATCGGCGGCCAGAAGAGCCACCCGGAGTTACACCGGGTCCAGGGTGAGTTCCGGCTTTATACGGATCGGCTGTTGCCGATGCAATGACGAATTGGGCGCCGCCGCAAGGCCGGCGGCAGCGCCCGTCTGCTGCAAATCTCAGCCTGTGACAGTGGCAGGCTCGCCTGATACCGCGCCGCGCCGGTCGAGAACGCCGCTCCAAAGCGTCAGCAGAAGCGCACCGGAGACGAGGATTGCGCCCACCCATGGGGTGGCGGAAAGTCCGAAGGGAGAGTCGACCACCATGCCGCCGAGCCAGGCGCCGAGCGCGATCCCGAGATTGAAGGCGGCAATGTTGAGCGCCGAGGCGACGTCGACGGCGCCGGGGCGGTGCTCCATCGCAAGCTGCACCACATAGAGCTGCAGGCCCGGCACGTTGGCGAAGGACAGAAAACCGAGAGCGGCGAGCGTCACGAGCGTCAGGACCGGCGAAACGGCGGTGAACGAGAAGATCACCAGCACGAGCGCCTGCAGAAGGAAGAGGCCGATCAGCGCCTTGACGGGATTGGTGTTGGCGATCCGCCCGCCGGCGATGTTGCCGATGGCGATGGCGACGCCATAGAGCACGAGGATCAGACTGACGCTCCGTTCGGAGAAACCGGTGACCTCCTGCAGGATCGGCGCCAGGAAGGTGAAGGCGACGAAGGTGCCGCCATAGCCGAGCGCGGTCATGGCGAAAACGATCAGCAGACGGCCGGAGCCGAGCACCCGCACCTGGTCGAGAAGGCTCGCCGGAGCGGCCTTGGCGAGCGTGCCCGGGAGCAGGGTGGCGATACCGGCAAAGGCGACGACGCCGAGGCCGGAGACGCCCCAGAAGGTCGCCCGCCAGCCAAAGACCTGGCCGATATAGGTGCCGATCGGCACGCCGGTGACGATCGCGACCGTGAGTCCCATGAACATCATCGCGATCGCGGAAGCGCGGCGGTTCTCCGGTACCAGATCGGCGGCGATCGTCGAGCCGACCGAGAAGAAGACGCCGTGGGCAAAGGCCGAAAGCACCCGTGCGACGAGCAGCACCTCGTAGTTCGGCGACAGTGCCGCCGCCGTGTTGCCGCCGATGAAGAGCGCCATCAGGCCGAGAAGCAGCGGCTTGCGTTCGATCCGCCCGGTCAGCGCCGTCAGGACCGGCGCGCCGAAGGTGACGCCGAGCGCGTAGACGCTGACGATGAGGCCGGCAAGCGGCAGCGTGATTGCGAGGTCGGTGGCGACCGTCGGCAGGAGACCGACGATCACGAATTCGGTGGTTCCGATCGCATAGGCAGCGATCGTCAATGCGAATATGGCCAAAGGCATGGCAAATCCTTTCCGCCCGCCATTCGCGAAAGCGACACGGGCTAGAAGACGTTGGCGATGGTTGATGTTTCGCAGTGCAATATGCTGCAGCCGGGCGGCTGCGATAAGCACCTCGCCAGTCGCAATGCCTATGAATGAAATTCACGAATGGTGGGCTGCGTTGCCTAGAGGATGGGCGTCAGCGCGGCGGGGAATGGCCGACCTCGTTCGAACGTTGCCTCTGTAACCCGCCCCTCATCCGGCCTGCCGGCCACCTTCTCCCCGCAAGCGGGGCGAAAGGGACTCGCGGTCGCGTTCTGCACGCCTTCACCGCCGGGTGTGGCCGCGATGTCCGTTCGCATTCGAGACATGTTCAGGGCGTGCCACTCGTCCCTTCTCCCCGTTTTGACGCGTCAAGACGGGGAGATGGTGCCGTCAGGCGGATGAGGGGCATCAAACATGGCATCCCTATCGTGCCTCCCAACGACCGCCTTACTGATTTGCGGTAGCGTAGTCCTTCATGTTCTCCGGCGTCACCAGTTCGAAGGGGACCCAGATCTGCCGTGCGGTCTTCTGGTCGCGCGAAAGCGCGACCGCGGCGTCCATTGCGGCCGCCCCTTGAGCGATCGCGTTCTGGAAGACGGTTACGTCCAGGTCGCCCGCGGCCATGGCGGCCAGGCCGTCCGGCGTCGCGTCGATGCCGCCTACCACGACCTTCGACATGTCGACCCCCGCCGCCTTCATTGCCTGGATCGCGCCGATCGCCATCTCGTCGTTATTGGCGATGATGGCATTGAATTCCCGTCCTGTCGAAAGCCAGTTCGTCATGATGTTGGCGGCTTCGAGCCGGTCCCAATTGGCGCTCTGCTCCTCGATGACGCTCATGCCCTTGCATTCGTCGGTGGCGATGACGTCGTGAATGTCCTTCGTGCGCGTAAGCGAAGAGTGATTGTTGAGCGGTCCCATGAGGACATAGGCAGCACCTTTGCCGCCGAGCAGCCGGCAGACTTCCTTCGTCTCGAGCGTTCCGGAATCGATCTCGTTGGAGCCGACGAAGGCAGCCGTCTCGGGCAGTTTGTCGACATCGGCCGGCGGATGGTTCGCATAGACGATCGGAATGCCCGCGTCGGTCGCCATCTTCGTCAACGCCGGCGTGCTGTCGCCGTCGACCGCGACGACGATGATCGCATCGACGCCGGAAGAGACGAAGTTCTGCACCTGGTCGAGCTGGCGGCTCGTGTCGTTCTGCGCATCTTCGACCTGGACGGTGACGCCATCGAGCTTGGCCGCCTGGTCCTGCATTCCGTTTCGCAGAATGGTGAGGAATGCGCTGTCGGAACGGGCGATGGTGATGCCGACGTTCTCGGCATGCGCGCTGCCGGCAAAGAGAGCCAGGACTGCGGCGGACAATAGATGTTTCATGGGTAAACCTCCCTCAGCTGGACTTCAGAATCCATGTGTAAATGGAATACAGGTTCTGAAGAAAATCAAGAATGAAATGTACGTTTCATTCTTGATTTCGGTGGAGGCTATCGGCGCGACGGCACCACTTCATGGCGGTGAATGAAAGGCCGGCGTCCGGTCAAAGGAAAGGCTTGCCGCCGGTCACGGCAATCGTTGCGCCCGACACGTAGCTCGACATCGGATCCGCCAGCATGACATAGGCCGAGGCGAGTTCCACGGGCTGGCCCGGTCGCTTCATCGGCACCTGTTTGCCGAAATTGGCGACGGTATCCTCGGGCATGGTGGAGGGGATCAGCGGCGTCCAGATCGGGCCCGGGGCCACGACATTCACCCTTATCCCGCGTTCGGCCAACATCTGCGCGAGACCGGCGCTGAAATTGTGGATCGCGCCCTTGGTGGTCGCATAGGCGAGTAGGATCGGATTGGGAACGTCGGCATTGATGGAAGCGGTGTTGATGATGGCGCTGCCCTTCTTCATGTGCGGCACCGCTGCCTTGGTCAGGTAGAACATGGCGTGCATGTTGACGCGGAATGTCAGCTCCCACTCCTCGTCGCTGATGTCTTCGATGTTCTTGAAGGTCGCCTGATGGGCTGCATTGTTGACGAGAATGTCGATGCCGCCGAGTTCCCGAACGGCCGTTTCGACGATCCTGCGGCAATGGTCGGACGACTGGATGTCGCCGGCGGCGAGCACGGCCTTGCGACCTGCTTCCTCCACCAGAGCCTTGGTGGCCATCGCGTCGTCATGCTCGCTCAGATAGCTGATAAGGACGTCCGCTCCCTCGCGCGCATAGGCGATCGCCACGGCCCTGCCGATGCCGCTGTCCCCGCCGGTGATGATGGCTCTCTTGTCCTTCAGGCGTCCGGAACCCTGGTAGGAGTTTTCCCCGTGATCCGGCAGCGGCTGCATCCGATCGGTAGTGCCGGGCATTTCCTGGGTTTGGCGGGGAAAGGGAGGGTGCGGAAATTTTTCCATGGTCACGAACTCCTTCGCAAGACTCCTTCTAGAATGGCGATCGGCATCGCTGGGCTGCCCCGGCGAGTACGGCCCTAACTCGAGCAGACCGGCTTTGTTCCGGGCCATGGGAGCCTTGAGAAGACCGCCGATGGAACTTCGCCTACGGCTCTACGTTGCCCTCCTGACCCAAAAAAGCAGGAGAGTAAGATGGAGAGAGCCAAGCGCCCATCGGCCGCCCCCCTTGATGTGAAGACTGTGGAACGGCCTGTCGAGAATGACAGCGATCTGCGCCCCGGGGCCGACAAACCCCCGATCGAACCGGACGATATCCCGAACGCCAAGGCCGCGCGGGAGGCGGCGCGCCTGAAGAGGGATGAATACATCGTCAAGTCCGACCTGGAGGATGCCGACCAGCGCAATCCCCTACCCGACATGAAAGACCAGGAATGAGTGCGATCCAGATGCCCAGTGATCGGTTCGCCTCGCAGCTTAATGGAGAATGACGATGAAAACGCCAAAGGAAGGCGCGCCCGGCACCACCGAGCAGTCGCCGCGGTGGGAAGGACCGAAGGAGACGCGCCCGAGAGGATACCTTCCCGCCAAGGATGATCCGGAACGCGACCGGGACGCCGTCGGCGAGAACCTAAAGGATCCGCATCGCGGCAAGGTTTCTGACGCCGGCAAGACGAAGCGTTAGCCGGCCGGCGCCGGAACATCTTCTGTAGCTCGCGGTTCCACACGCGGCGGGGGCGATGCTTGCGATGCGGTTGCCGACTGCAGATGGAGGAGCAGTATGTTGAATTCTCTCGAAGATGCAGTGGTCGTCATCACCGGGGCCTCGTCGGGGGTTGGACAGGCGACCGCCGAGGCCTTTGCCGGGCGCAGGTCGAAGCTCGTGCTGGCGGCCCGCGATGCGGCCGCGCTTCACGAGGTGGCCAGAACCTGCCGGGAACTCGGGGCGGAGGTTCTCGTCGCCCCGACCGACGTGACGGATGCCGATGCGGTCAAGGACCTGGCCAGGAAGGCGATGAGCTTCGGCAAGATAGACGTCTGGTTCAGCAATGTCGGCGTCGGCGCCGTCGGCCGCTTCGAGGAAACGCCGATCGAAGCGCATGAACAGGTCATCCGCACCAACCTGATCGGCCATCTCAACGACGCGCATGCGGCGGTTCCGATCTTCCGCAAGCAGGGACACGGCATTTTCATCAACATGATCTCGCTCGGCGGCTTCGCCTCTGCACCCTTTGCCGCGGCCTACAGCGCCAGCAAATTCGGCCTGAGGGGCTTTTCCGAAGCTCTACGGGCGGAGCTCGCGGACGAACGCGACATTCACATCTGCGACGTCTACCCGACCTTCATGGACACACCCGGGGTCGGGCACGGCGCCAATTACACCGGTCGCAGGCTGAGCGTTCCCCCGCCCGTCTACAATGCGCGCCGCGCTGCCCGGGCGATCGTGCGCCTGGCGGAACGCCCGCGCAATTCGCTGACCGTCGGCCTCGTCGCCGACCTGACGCGGTTTGCGCATTTCGTCGCGCCGAACATGACCCCGCGGCTCATGGCGAAGCTGACATCGCGCTATCTGAGCCGCGCGCCGCGCGTAGCGAGGAGCCATGGCAATCTGTTCAGGGCACCGGCAGAGCCCGGGGGCATAGACGGCGGGCTACGCTCGTCCCGCCGGGTCCCGGTCGCAACGACAGCCGCTGTCTGCGTGCTAGGCATTGCCGTCGCCGCGCTGGTCCTCGGCAAGTCGCGCGCGCCCGTCGGCCGAGGCCGCTCCAGCGTCGCGCGTCTCTTCAGGCGCGCTTAGGCGGCATCGGATCGTTGACTTTCGCCGCATTCGCAGTGAAGATCGCGACATACTAATATAAATTTTCACTTCCGCGATCGCGCGAAGGCAGAGTTGCGCATGACGATCACGCAGCCGACCCGGAATGACGCGCCTGCGCGCGCTCACCGCCCCGCCAGGGAATTTGCCGGGCTGGCGCGCGAGTGGCTGTTGCGCACCGATCCGGAACGCCTAATCTGCCTCGGTCGCGTGATCACGGCAGCGTTCGCTATCCTGGCGATCTATCTCGATCCCACTCGGCCGAACTCGCTTCTTTACGAGTCTCGCGTCGTTCTCGGCCTCTACCTTCTCCTCGCAATTGCGCTGGTGATCTTCCCGCTGCGGTACTCGTTCATCAGCCCGGTGCACCTTCTGATCCATGGTATCGACGCGGCGGTCGTCGGCTGGCTGACGTTTCTGACGAACGAACTGGCGAGCCCGTTCTTTTCTATACTTCCGTTCGTCATCCTGGCGATGACGATGCGCTGGGGTTTGAAGGGTGCCGCGCTCGGAGCACTGATCGCCCTTCTCGTCCAACTCGTGGTCGGCCTTCCCGACCTTCTCGACGGCGACGCGGAACTCAACGTCTTCATCATGCGGTCCATCTATTTCGTGCTCGTCGCCGCGACGCTCGGCTATTTCGGAGCCTATCGCGAACGAAGCCGGCAGCGCCTTGCGCAACTCGCGCAGTGGCCGCCGGGCGCAATCGGCGAGGACCGGGTGTCGTGGCTGAGCATCCTGTTGGAACATGCTTCCGGCGTTCTTGGCGATGCGCATCTGCTCGTCATCTGGCGCGAGCAGGAATTCGAATCGGGGTGCGTAGCATACTGGGCCAACGGTACGCTCCAACTGGCCGACCTCAGGCACACCGACTTCTGGCGTCGTCACGATCCCGATCACCACGAGGGACGCGGTCGCAGGAGCGGAGAGGCGCTGAATGGCCTCTTCGCCGATTTGCCCCAAATCCACGCAAACACCGAGCAATCGGATCTCAAGGTATTTTCCGCCGCCTTCTCCAGTGTCCGATATCGCGGCTGCGTTTTCGTGGTCAGCTTCGCCAACGCCGCCGACGACACGAAAGATCTGTCTCAGATCATCGCCACCCGCGTCGGGACGGAGCTCGAGCGTGTCGCTCTTATCCAGGCCGCCCGTTCGGAGGGGCGCATGCGCCTTGCCCGCGATCTGCATGACAGCGTGCTTCAGAACCTCACTGCGGCGCGTCTCAAACTGAAACTGATCGAAGAAGGAATCCCGGATGGCGCGAAGACGCAGCTGACCGAGGTTGGGTCGCTCATCCTCGAACAGCAGCAATGTGTCCGCAAATTCGTGGATGAGAACCGACCGGGAGAGGAAGGCAATCTCGCCAAGCTCGAGCAGGAACTTCCGGAATTTCTCGACCTGTTGAGAACGCAGTGGAATTGCGCAATCGACGTGTCGCACGGACCCGCGCCGCTCGTGGTGCCCAGATGGATGCTTTACGAGATAATGCAATTGATCTCCGAAGCCGCGAGCAATGCGGTGCGCCACGGACGAGCGACGCTGTTGCGGATAGCTTTTGCCAGGACCGCGGAGCTCCTGAACCTGGAGATCACCGATAACGGCACGGGAATACCGGGTGAACTCGAGATGAATCCCCTTTCGCTGTCGCAGCGGGTGGCGGAGCTTGGCGGAAAGCTGGCAGTCTGCCGGAATTCTCCTGGCCTCGGGCTCAAGATCGCGCTACCGCTGAAGCTGGAGGTCAGGTGATGCATTCGGTGTTGCTCGTCGACGACCACCCGTTGCTCCTGCGAGGATTGCAGGACATCATCGCCGCAGCGCCGGACTTCGACGTCGTCGGAGCAACGGCAAGTGGCGTCGAAGCGATTTCGCTCATATCCCGCCTCCAGCCGGACATTGCCGTCCTCGACGTGGCCATGCCGGGCATGGGCGGATTGGAAATCCTGAGGGCGATCCGCGGCACGCGGCGGCTGACGAGGGTGATCTTCCTGACCGCGACGATCAGCGGTCCGCAGATCGCGGAAGCGCTGAAGATGGGGCTCTCTGGGCTTCTCCTGAAGGAATATGCGCCGGAAGCGCTGCTCGACTGCATGCGGCGGGTCGCCATGGGCGGGAAGTGGCTGCCGGCCGATCTGATGGCAAATGCGTCTCAGGTCAGTAACGACGCGCCGCTGGAGAGGTTCAGTCTGCTTACACCGCGAGAACGCGAGATATCAGCGCTGATTTGCGGCGGTCTCTCCAACCGCATGATCGCGTCGAGGCTCGGAACCTCCGAAGGTACGGTCGGAATCCACCTGCACAATATCTTCCGCAAATTGGACATCAGCAATCGCGCCACGCTTGCTGCGCTTCATGTTCAGTACGCCAATCCCTTGAGATCTTGAGCCGCTCGAAAAAAAACGGAGGCATTTGAGCCTCCGAGCTGGCATGGAGCTTGCGATAAGTCGGTGCCGGTCAACCGCCGCTATCCTGTTTTCCTTTGTCGCCCTTCTTGTGGCCGACATCGCGGCTGTCCGCGAAGGCCTTGTCGGAAGATCCGTCGAATACAGTAATCGATACAAGCGGAAGCACCAGCAGGAAGGATACTCCCAGTGCGCATACGGAAACAATTCTCCTATGTGTAAGCATAGGTGGCCCCTTTCCTATAAAAGGCGACGGTTTACTGAGGACGCGTCGTTGTTCGGCTTTGTCGTCCGTGAAGTTGCAACCCTTCACGAACGCATCGTCGCACCAAAGCATGTAGGCCGAAATATAGTGAACCCTATATGCTCGTCTCCAGGGCAAGAGCGGTGGTGGCGACAGTTCGCTGCCGGCGTCCGAAACATCGACGCGCCTGACGACTGCTCGCTGCCGCAGAGCGCCCGATCGGCGCCGCGTCCCACCTGCACTATATCATTTGCTATATTTCCAACACGCGCCTGCGGTGCCAGTATCCGCGAGATTGTCTTGCGTAGAAAAGGAATTGTCGAAATCACGATGTTTCGAGTCGACACCCCAAGCTCAGCACGAAATCTATATTGAATTGAGCGGGAACCGCGCGACAAGCCGCACATATCTCTCATCCCGCGCCGGTACCAAATGAATGACCGCGCGAGCCTCGCGCACTCAGGGGAGCGCGCAACATCACCAATGCTCGGCTCTTTTACGTCAGCAATCCTCTAAGCGTTGGAGCAACATCCTGGTCGCTCCGCCGGGGAGATTTTAGGGAGGAATTCCCATGGCAGTCATCAACGGCACAGCCGGAAACAATGTCCTCATAGGCACTGATCTAGACGACGTGATTAGCGGGTTCGGCGGTGACGATTTCATTCAGGGACTTGGAGGCGCCGACGTGATCAACGGCGGCGCGGGCGTCGACACGGTCGACTATAGCGAAAAGACGACTTCCGTCGTAGTCACGTTAACGGGTGCGACCGCCGCGACGGTCTTCGTCAATGGCGTGGCCGACGACACTCTCAGCAACGTCGAGAACGTTTACGGGGGCTCCGGAAACGACACTATTACGGGCGACGCGCAGAACAACCTATTCCGAGGCGGCGGCGGAAACGACGTCCTCGACGGCGGCGCCGGGAACGATACCGCCGACTATGCCGACAAGACGACTTCCGTCGTGGTCACCCTGATGGGGGCGACACCCGCCACCGTCTTCGTGAACGGTATCGCCGAGGACACAATCAGCAACTTCGAAAACGTCTATGGCGGGTCGGGCAATGACATCCTGACCGGCGACGACCGAAGCAATATCCTGCGCGGCGAAGCAGGAAACGACATTCTCAATGGCGGCGCCGATGACGACTTGCTGTCCGGCGGCGCCGGCAACGACACGGCCGACGGCGGCACCGGGATCGATACCTTCGATCTCCGCGAAAAGACATCTTCAGTCGTCGTACAGCTCAGCGGCGCGAATGCGGCTACGGTCTTCGTCGGCGGCGTCGCCGAGGACACGATCCGCAATGTCGAGAACATCGTCGGCGGGACGGCGGACGACACGCTCAGCGGCGATGCGGCGGCAAACAAGCTCTCGGGTGCGCGCGGTAACGACTGGCTCAAGGGAGGAGGCGGCGCAGACACCCTTGACGGCGGCGAAGACAGCGACACCGCCGACTACAGCGACAAGGCGGCGGCGATCGCCGTGGCGCTGAACGGCGGCAATCCCGTTACCGTAACGGTCGGCGGCATTGCCGAGGATCTGATCGCGAAGATCGAGAACATCGTGGGCGGCTCGGGCGGCGACACGATCATCGGCGATGCGGCTGCAAATGCGTTTCGAGGCGGCCTGGGTGCCGACGTGCTGGACGGCGGCGGCGGCAGTGACACCGCAGACTTCAGCGACAAGGTCCAATCCGTCGTGCTTGCCCTGAACGGTGCAGTCGACGCCATTGCGGCCGTCGGCGGAACGGCCGAGGATACGGTTCGCAACATCGAGAACATCACCGGCGGATCCGGCAACGACCAGTTTACCGGTGACGCCGCGGCGAATACCTTCCGCGGCGGCCTCGGCGCCGACGTGCTGGACGGAGGTGACGGCAGCGACACGGCGGACTACGGCGACAAGACGGTTTCGGTGGTAGTGACCCTGGCCGGCGCAAACCCGACCACCGCCTTCGTCGACGGTATGGCCGAGGATTCTCTGCGCAACATCGAGAACATCATCGGCGGCTCGGGCAACGACGTGCTTGCCGGCGATGGGTTCCAGAACGTGCTGGACGGCGGTGCCGGCACCGACATGGCCGACTATTCTGCCTCCGCCAAGGGCATCGCGGTGATGCTCAACGGTGCCAACGATGCGAAGGTGATCGTTGGCAGTGCTGCGGAAGATACGCTGCGCAACATCGAAAATGTCACCGGCAGCGCCTTCGCGGATGTGATCACCGGCGACGCACAGGCGAACATTCTCCTGGGCGGCAGCGGTAGCGACATTCTCAAGGGAGACGGCGGGCAGGACGTCATCGACGGCGGTGCCGGGACCGATACCGCCGACTTCAGCGAAAAGACGGCAGCCGTCGTTCTGGCGCTGGCGGGTGCGGCGAACGCGATCGCGACGGTCGGTGGGCTGGCCGAGGATACGGTGCGCAACATCGAAAGCATCTTCGGCGGCATCGGCGCTGACGTGCTGACCGGCGACGGCAACAGCAATACGATCCGCGGCGGTGCGGGCGCCGACAGTCTGGATGGTGGCGCCGGTGTGGACACGGTCGATTATCGCGACAAAACCAAGTCCGTTGCCGTTACTCTCGATGGGGCCACCCCCGTGACCGTCAAGGTGGGCGGCGTAATCGAGGATACGATCCGCAATTTTGAGAACATCTCCGGCGGTTCCGCCGGCGACATGCTCACCGGAGACGGTCTGGCCAACGTCCTGGTCGGCAACGACGGCGCCGACACGCTGAGAGGGGGTCTCGGCAAAGACGTGCTGGACGGCGGCAATGGCGTCGACACCGCGGACTACCTGGAGAAAACCGATGCGATTTCGGTCACGCTGAACGGCACGGCGAGCGCGGCCGTTCTCGTCGGCGGCACAGCCGAAGACACCATCCGCGGTGTGGAAAACATACTCTCGGGGTCCGGTGCCGACACGCTTGTCGGTGACACCGCGAGCAATATGTTCCGGGGAGCTCTCGGCGCCGATTTCATAGACGGCGGCGCAGGCGTGGACACTGCCGATTACCGGGAGAAGACGGGGTCCGTCGAGGTGGCGCTCTCGGGAGCCAGCGACAGCTTCGTCTTCGTCGGCGGCGTCGTCGAAGACACCATCCGCAATATCGAGAATGTGTTCGGCGGCAAGGGCAACGATACGCTCACGGGCGACGGCCTCGCCAACACCCTCAACGGCAATGACGGCAAGGACCTCCTCACGGGCGGCGGCGGAGCGGACATTCTCGACGGCGGGGCGGCCTCCGATACGGCGAGCTACCGAGACAAGACCGCATCGGTCTCCGTTACACTCGACGGCGCCACCTATACGACCGTCACGGTCGGGGGCGCGGCCGAGGACACGATCCGCAACGTCGAGAACATCTGGGGCGGGACCGGCAACGACAGCCTGAGCGGCGACGCGAACGCGAACCTCCTTTCGGGCGGCGGCGGAAGCGACATCCTCTTCGGTGGTGCGGGTGCGGACATTTTCCAGTTCGACTTCGCTCTCGGTTCCACGAATGTCGACACGGTTCTGGATTTTACCGCCGGAGACAGGCTCTTCCTCTCGAAGAGCGTCTTCACCACGCTGAGTGGAGGGACGCTGGCGGTGACGCAGTTCTACGCGGCGGCCGATGCCACGGCGGCGCAGAACGCGAACCAGAAGATCATCTACGACACGACGAGCGGTGCGCTCTACTACGACGCCGACGGTAGCCTTTCCGGTCACACGGCCGTGCAGTTCGCGGTGTTTTCGACGCATCCGAGCCTGACCGCGGGAGATTTCGTGCTCGTCGTGTGATCGCCCGGCTACAGGGAACACCTGCCCAGGCTCCGTGTTTGGAGGAACGTGAAAGGACGAGCAGCGCGCCCCGTCCTTTTCTTTTTCTTGCAGCGATCAACAAGGAGCTCCGACGTGAAAGCCCTGACATGGCACGGCAAAGGCGATATCCGGTGCGAGAGCGTGCCCGATCCGAAGATCGAAGATGACCGCGACGCCGTCATCAAGGTCACCGCCTGTGCGATTTGCGGATCGGACGTTCATATTTTTCACGGCCTCATTCCATCCATGGAGAATGGCGACATTCTCGGCCATGAGACCATGGGCGAGGTCGTGGAGGTCGGCAAGGGCGCCAGGGGACTGGAGGTCGGCGACCGGGTGGTCGTTCCGTTTACCATCGCCTGCGGCGAGTGCTTCTTCTGCCGGAAAGGCTTCTATTCCGCCTGCGAGCGAACCAATCCCGACCGGGAAAAGGCGGCGAAGCTCTGGGGCAATTCGCCGGCGGGCCTCTTTGGCTACTCCCATCTCCTCGGCGGCTATAGCGGCGGACAGGCGGAGTATTTGCGCGTGCCGCACGCCGATGTTGGGCCGATCAAAATTCCCGACGAACTCACGGATGAGCAGGCGCTCTTCCTCTCCGATATTTTCCCCACGGGCTACATGGCGGCGGAGTTCTGCAACATCGAACCCGGGCAGACGATTGCGGTCTGGGGCTGCGGCCCAGTCGGACAGATGGCGATCCGCTCGGCATTCCTGCTCGGCGCCGAACGGGTCATCGCCATCGATACGATCGCGGAGCGCCTGAGGCTTGCCGAGTCCGCCGGCGCCATGACACTCGACTACATGGCTGAGGATGTCTACGACCGCGTCATGGAGATCACCCACGGCCGGGGCGCAGACGCCTGCATCGACGCCGTGGGCACGGAGGCCGACAGCCGGGCGAGCCTGGATTCGCTCGTCGACCGCGTGAAGGTGGCTACCTTCATGGGAACGGACCGGCCGCATGTGTTGCGGCAGGCAATCCATTGCTGCAGGAATTTCGGCACGGTTTCCGTCGTCGGTGTCTATGGCGGCTATCTCGACAAGGTACCGCTCGGTTCGGCGATCAACCGCGGCCTGACGCTCCGGATGGCCCAGACCCCCGTTCAGCGCTATTTGCCTTCGCTCCTGGACCGCATCCGGAAGGGCGAGATCGATCCGTCCTTCGTGGTGACCCACCGCGGCGGGCTCGACGACGGCCCCGAACTCTACAAGACTTTCGCGGAAAGAAAGGACGGCTGCATCAAGGTCGTCCTGAGGCCCTGACTACCGAAAGAAGCCAAGTTCAGAGCTCGAGTATGGCGTAGGGCCTGCCCGTCGGTTTCTCCACATGGGCGGCGACGTTGAAGACGGGGGCGCCGCCGGGCGTCCGCCCCTGATAGGCGCCCTGGTGTGCATGGCCGTGAACGACGGCGCTCACCTTGAAGCGGTCGATCGTCTCCGCGAGCCGCGACGACCCGAGAAACGGATAGATTTCCTTCGGTTCTCCGGCAACGGTTTCAGGAATCGGCGCGTAATGCAGAACGACGAGCGCGCGCTCCGCCCTGGTAGCCCTCAAGGCGTTTTCCAGCCGCATGGCTTCGTCGACGCTTGTCTTGACCATGGTCTTTATCGCCGCTTCGCCGAAGGCGCCCAGCATATGCCGGCCGAAGCCGCCGATGAAACCCTTGGTTCCGCAGAAGCCGACGCCCGAAATTTCGACGCTCTGACCGTCGAGAAGATGCACACCCGCCCTGACGAGGATCGACGAAACCTCCTCCACGGCATCGCATTGATGATCATGGTTTCCGAGCACGGCGACGACCGGTATCGTGCAGGACTTCAGATCGGCGGCGAGAAGCTCCGCCTCCGCAGGCTTGCCGAGATCCGTCAGGTCGCCGGCGATCACGAGCACGTCCGCGGCGCGCGAGATTTCCGCGAAGAGGTCGGTATAGGAGACCGATCGGTCCTCCTTTACATGCAGGTCCGCCACGGCGGCCACCTTCAACTTGCTCATGACTCCGTATCCTCAGTTTCTGCGCTGATGTCGGAGTCGCCGCCGACATCGGCGAAACCCCATTCCTTCACATCGATTTCGTAGTCGGGACGCGAGTACATCCGGCCGCGACAGATCTTCGTCAGGGGCAGTGGAAGATCTCTCTGCGCCGCGAGCCTGCTCAAGAGCTCGTCCATCAGCCAGAGGGGGACCTTGTCGCGCTCGGAGGGATAGATCCATCGGAAGTTCAGCAGGTGGATGAGCAGGACCTCCCAGTGCGCTTCCATGTATCCGAGCAATCTTGCCCAATCGATTCGGTCATGTGCCTTCAGGATCAGGTGCGCGACGTCGGCGCCGTCGTAGCGGTGGCGAAGCTGGATGAAGGCCTTGGACCAGACGAGTTCCGTCGGCGCGACGATTGCACAGGTGGAGGCACCGATCTCTGTCAACAGAGCATTGGCGAACCAGGCGTCGGTGACCATCATGGTTCCGTTCGGCGAGGAGAAGATGACGTCGAAGAAGGATTTCCCCTTGAAGACCTTGCCCAGCCATCGATCGTCCTCGATTTCGACTGCGTATCCGAGCGCCTTGAAATGATTGAGGATGCGGGTGTAATCGCCCGGCTTGCAGAAGACGTCGAGATCTTTCGTCGGCCTCGAAATGCCGGTATGGGCGCTGACGGCGAAGGTGCCCGCGATCAGGAACGGAATTTGCGACCGGCCCAGTTCGGCAATCGCCTCGGCAACGAATGCTTCGGCCTCCTCGTCGACGAGACGCGGCAGCGCGAGCGGCTCGGACGGGTGTTCCGAAGGGGAGCGCGGGGGGATTGACGTCATGCTGGTCATCCAAATGAACGAGACTTCCCTGACAACACGCCAGTCTTTCGGAAGTTCCGCTTGCCCCGAGGTGGGGGATTGCATCCCCTCAAGTCCCCGCACTTTGCGTCCGCTACTTAGCTGGGATGCACCAAGGCGCGAACGTGATGGAACCGCTGGCCACGTCATGGCGTTTGTCTGGCAGCTATCGCATGAGCGCCCGGAGCGGAAGCGAAGGGCAGAATCATTAGGAAAATCAAAGCGCTACAGCGACTGCGCGCGTCTATTGATGCGCCGCTGAGGGAGGAGCATATGCCTGTCATCAGCCCCACGATCCACACCCAGCAAAACAGCCGGGAGCTTGAATGTCAGCGCGCAATGGAGGACGAGTTCCTGGTCCTTACGGCCCTGGCCGAGGAAGCGGGCTGGTCATGGCAGGAAATCGCGCTCGCCATGTTGGAGTTGACCGAGCAATATGTTGCAGCCATGCGGCCGAGTTCGGCGATGGAGGCGAGATCACTCCTGCGCAGTCACTCCAAGAGCTTGCACTGACCGGAGCAGTGTCGCGTTCACCCAAAGGCGTTTCGCTGTTTCATTGAAGCAGTGAAACGCTTTTATATTTTGAGACTACGCACTCCCGGACGGAAAACCGTCGAACACCTTTCCTGGAAGTGCTTTAGGTCACGGCACCTCCGACGGCCAGTGCCAATACGAGGAAAACGAGGAAGATAATAACCGCAATGTAGAAGAGTATTTTCGCGATCCCCGCCGTCGCGGCCGAGACGCCGGAGAACCCGAGGAACCCGGCTATCAGTGAAATAACGAAGAAAATTAGTGCCCACTTCAGCATAGTCACTCCTTCCGTTCAGTTCCTGCGTTGCGGTCGTCGTGGCGCAGCCGTTCAGCGGCTGCCCCGGTTCGGATCCTTCCCGGCCGCCTGGCTGCTTTTCTTGACGTCGTCCTTCTTCGCCTGATCGCCTGCACGATTCCCGCCATGCGTCCCTTTCGAGCTCTTGGCGGTCTTGCCGTCCTTTACGTTCGTAGCCATCTCGCATCCTCCAGCGCTGTACCGAAACCGGCAGCAGAGCGGATGCAACCGGGGAAGGGCGATAAAGTTCCGTCCGGGCTTGGAGCCGGCGGCGCCGGTCCGCTTTCCTTCCATTGTTCCAGCGACTGCCGGGGGAACCAAATCTGGCCCGGACGGTTTGGTTGGCCGAATGAGGCTCCCGAGAGAGGAAAGGCCATGAAGAACATCGTCTTCGGCGTTGCGGTGCTGTTGAGCGCTGCGGCAGCGCCGGCCTTCGCGCAGACGGCCGGCAACACCCCGGCCATCGCCACTCCCGACAGGCAGAACCCGACGGCGCCTGTCCCCGGCAAGAACAGCTTCACCGAAGACCAGGCACGGGAACGGATGCAGGAGGCGGGCTACACGGACGTCAAGGAGCTGAAGCTCGACGACAAGGGTATCTGGCGGGCAACCGCGATGAAGGACGGCAAATCCGTTTCCGTCACTCTCGATTTTCAGGGCAACGTAGTCGCGCTTTAACGTCAAACAAAGGAAGAAGACAATGAGAACCGTGGCAGGGCTGTTTGACGATTACGGCGAAGCCCGAGGCGCCGTAAGCGATCTCGAAGCGGCAGGCTTTCCTTCCGAAAATATAAGCATCGTCGCCAACAATGCGGGCGGCCGCTATTCGGGCGACGGCTCCGCTGCAGCAAGCGGTGCCGGAGCAGGTGCCGGTCTGGGCGCCGTGGGCGGCGGCACGCTGGGGCTTTTGACCGGCCTGGGCCTAATGGCCATACCTGGGGTCGGACCCGTGGTCGCGGCTGGGTGGCTGGCGTCGACCGCCGCAGGCGCGGCGGCCGGCGCTCTCGCCGGAGGTGCGGCCGCCGGCATCATCGGATCACTCACCGATTCCGGGATCGAGGAGGAGGATGCGCATCTTTACGCCGAGGGCGTGCGCCGAGGCGGCACGCTGGTGGTGGTCAGGACCGAGGAGCACCTGGTCGCACAGGCGGACGGGATTTTGAGAAATCGCGACGCCGTCGACATATCGGTCCGGCGCCGCGCCTATACGGAGGATGGCTGGACCCGGTTCGACACCGCCTCCAGTCCCTATAGCCTCGACGAGATCGAACGCGAACGCGAACGCCTCAGCCGCCCGGCGCTGTAGCGCAGGTGCCGCTGCCGCGGCACGGCTGAACACTGCCGTTCGGGTCCGCAAAAGCAACCCGGCCGCCGAAGGAGCCAGATCACTGCGCCCCTTGGCGAGACAATGAAACGATCTGGCGCGGCGGTTGCGACGAGACGCAAGGAAGGCTTCCGCCATGATTGATTTTTCCCGTGCCCGCGAACGGATGATCACGTCGCATCTCTCGCGACGGGGGATAAGGGACAGACATGTCGTGGAGGCGATGGGGGTCGTCCCGCGGGAGGCATTCGTCGATCCCGGCTTCGAGGAATTCGCCTATGAAGATTCGGCCCTTTCGATCAGCCATGGCCAGACCATCTCGCAGCCCTATATTGTGGCGCTGATGATCGAACGCGCCGAAGTCCAGCCGGGCGATACGGTGCTCGAGATCGGGACCGGATCCGGTTACGCGGCGGCGGTGCTCAGCCGGATCGCGGCATATGTCTATACGATCGAGCGCCATGCCGGCCTCGCCGAGGTTGCCGAGAGACGATTTGCCGAGCTCCGTTACGGGAATATCGATGTGCGTGTCGGCGACGGCACGGCCGGCTGGCCCGAGGCAGGACCCTTCGACGCCATACTGGTCGCCGCCGGAGGTCCCGAGATACCGCATGCGCTGAAGGAGCAGCTCGACCTCGGCGGCCATCTCGTCATACCCGTCGGCCCCCCTGAGGAGCAGCGCCTGATGAAGGTCACGCGGGTCAACGCCACGACATTCGAGGAGCAGGACCTCGGCGGGGTCAGGTTCGTGCCGCTCGTCGGCGAATACGGCTGGCATGAGGAGCGGGCTCAGTCCCGGGCAAGGCTCAGACCTGCGCCCACGCTGCCCGAGTTGGTTGCAGAGGCGGCCGAGCCGCTGCCCGATCTCGGCGATCCTGCATTCGGGCTGCTTTTCGATCGCTTTGCCGGGCGGCGGATCGTGCTGCTCGGAGAGGCGAGCCACGGCACGTCGGAATTCTACCGCGCCCGCGCAGCCATCACGCGCCGCCTGATCGAGGAACACGGGTTCACGATCGTGGCGGTCGAGGCGGATTGGCCGGATGCGGCGGCAGTTGACCGCTATGTCCGACATCGAAGGCAAGGCATTCGCCTCGACGCGCCGTTCCAGCGGTTCCCGACCTGGATGTGGCGCAACCGCGAAGTGATGGATTTCGTCGAGTGGATGCGCGAACATAACGGCCGCAGGAGCTTGCCTGACCGGGCCGGCTTCTACGGTCTCGACATCTATAATATGCGCGGCTCCATTTCCTCGGTTCTCCGGTATCTCGATGAGACCGACCCCGAGGCCGCCGCGGTCGCCCGCGAGCGCTACGGTTGCCTGACCCCCTGGCAGAACGAGCCGTCGACCTATGGCCGTGCGGCCATGACCGCGGGCTTCCGCAAATGCGAAGAGGCCGTCGTCAGGCAATGCCGCGAACTCCTGGAGAAGCAGCTCGAAGCCGGGCGCGACAGCGGCGACGAGCTTCTCGACGCGGTGCAGAACGCGCGCCTCGTCGCCTCGGCCGAGCGGTACTACCGCATCATGTATTATGCCGGGGCCGACTCCTGGAACATGCGCGACACCCATATGTTCGAAACGCTCGAGCATCTGTTGAATGCACGCGGCGCTCGCTCGAAGGCGGTCGTGTGGGCGCACAATTCCCATATCGGCGATGCCCGCCATACCGATATGGGCACGGCCCGCGAGGAGTTGAACATCGGTCAGCTCTGCCGCGAGCGGTTTGGCGATCAGGCAGCGCTGATCGGCTTCGGCACGCATGGCGGCCATGTGGCTGCCGCAAGCGATTGGGACGGCGATATGGAGGTGAAGCCGATCCGGCCGTCGCTCGAAGGAAGCTACGAGCGCGTGATGCACGACTCAGGGGTAGGGTGCTTCCTCATCGACTTCGCGCGCCACGCGCGTCTGCGCGACGGTCTCCTCAAGCCGTTGCTCGAGCGCTTCATCGGGGTGATCTACCGGCCGGACACGGAACGCTTCAGCCATTATGCCCACGCTTCGCTGCCCCGGCAGTTCGACGCCTTCGTCTGGTTCGATCAGACGACGCCGGTCGAACCGCTCGGCGCGCAACACATAAAGGCGGGCGTGCCGGACACGTTCCCGTTCGGCCTCTGAGGCTCGTGAATCCTTGAGTTAAAGCTGCGTCGAGATGATGTTGTCGACGCTCACCTCGCCGCGGAGCACGCCGCGTTCCGTGCCGTCCGGGGCCGGCCCCTCCTCGACCACGGTGTAGAGCTTCTCGCTGCGAAATGCACTGGCCATGTCGGTCGTCACCCCTTCCGCCGGCTTGGCGTCGATCTCGAGGAAATCGAGTTCCGCCTCGCTCGCGACGATGCGGGCATCGCCGCTCGATCTTGCCGCCACCACGACCTCGCCCTGGTAGCTGGCATTCTGCCAGTTCGGATCGTCAGGCTCGGCGAGCGGCGACAGACGGTATATCTTGAGCTCTTCCTGCATGTGCTACTCCGACTGGTCGATCGCATGCGGCGGCGGTTGCCCCGATTCGGCCGACTGGTCGAGAGGAAACATCATCCAGAGCGCCGCAATCACCACCAGGACGACGATCACTGCTGCAGCCAGGACCTTGGACATGTGAACCTTCCGACGATTGTCGAGACCGAACCGCGAAACCTGCGGTTTTCCGGTCTCCAATCACCCAGGCGTCGAATTGTTCCGAAGCACGCAGGTGACGCGACCACGCGCCGTTCTGCAGGAACATTTCGGGAAGCCGCCGGTTGGAGGACGCGCGAAAAGAAAGGAATATCCGATGGCTACTGCGAACGAACACCTTGTGGCTTGGCTCAGGGATGCACATGCGATGGAAGAGCAGGCGATCACGATGCTCACCAGCCAGTCGAGCCGGCTGGAAAACTATCCCGAACTCAAGACCAGGATCGACCGCCACCTGCAGGAGACGAAGGACCAGGCGGCCATGCTTGAGCGCTGCCTCGAACGGCTCGACGGCGGAACCTCGAGCATCAAGGATATCAGCGGCAAGATCGTTGCCTTCGGGCAAGGCCTGAGCGGCCTCTTCGTCAGTGACGAAGTCGTCAAGGGCACGCTGGCCAGCTATACATTCGAGCATATGGAAATCGCCAGCTACAGGATTCTCATCGCCGCAGCCGAACAGGCGGGCGATCAGGAGACAAAGCGGGTCTGCGAGAGCATCCTGCAGCAGGAAATCGCGATGGCGGAGTGGCTGGCTCAGAACGCCGGTGAGATCACGCGAAAATTCCTGGAGCGAGACCAGCGGGACGTGACGGCCAAGCACTGAAGCGGCTTCAGCCGGACCTGCGGGACCTGCCGAAAGCGCCGCGCCTCCGACAAGATGCGCGGCGCTGTGGTTCTCAGGACGGTTCCTGCTTGTCCCGCATCACGACGTCCAGTTCGGCAAGCAGCGGAAGATGATCCGAAGCGCTTCGCGCCAGGGTGCTGCCGTGCACCCTGCAGGAAGCCACTTCTATGCCTTTGCCGATCAGCACGTGATCGATGCGCAGCAGCGGCAATCGCGATGGAAAGGTCGGCCGAGGCTTGGCGCCGGTCAGCAGTTGCGCGTCGCTGAGCTGTCGGGCCAGGAGCCTGTAGGCGGTCGAACGCCCCGTGGCGTTGAGATCGCCTGCCAGGACCACGTGAGCGTCTCCCTGGGCCATTCCTCCGAGCCAGCCGGGGCCTAGAAGGGCGGTCGCCTGGCGCAGGCGCTCGGCGCCGCGCAATCCGAGATGCGTCACGATCACCTGAAGCTTGACTCCGGCGACGTCGATCTCCACCCAGAGCGCGCCCCGCGGCTCGCCGGACGAGGGGAGGGGTGCTGCCTTGATCAGCCGCATAGGCAAGGCCGTCAGAACGGCGTCTCCGTATTTCTCGTCCTCCAGGTGGAGAGCCGGATGGAACTCGGCTTCCATGTTGAGATGCGTGGCGATCATATGGGCCTGGTCTATTCCGCCGGTGCGGGCGCGGCCAACGTCGACTTCCTGCAATGCGATGACGTCGGGCTGGCATTCGGCGATGACCGCGGCGATACGCGCGGGATCGAGCCTGCGGTCGGTGCCGAAGCAGCTGTGAACGTTGTAGGTGAGGAACCGTATCCGCTGTCGCATCGCCTTCGGAACACGCAGCACCTGCTTTTCGTTCCGGTGGGTGCGCAAGGGAGGGCCGATGTCCAGAAAAATTCTAGCGAGACTGTTCATCGCTGCCGGTATCTGCGTGGCGGGCTGGTTGATCTATCGCACCCTCAGCCAACATAGCTTTCATGAAATCGCTGGTTCGATCATGCGGATTCCGGCCCGGAATCTCTTTGTGGGCATCGGTTTCGTCTTTCTTTCCTATTTCTGCCTGACCCTCTTCGACACCCTCGCTATCCGCTATGTCGGGCGGAAGCTCGCCTATCCGCAAATCGCCATCGCCTCCTTCACCAGCCTTTCGATCGGCCACAATGTCGGCGGCGCGGCCTTGAGCAGCGGTGCCGTCCGCTACCGGTTCTACTCGCGCTGGGGGTTGAGCGCCGAAGAGGTGGCGAAGGTCATTCTGTTCTGCGGCGTCACCGTCGGCCTCGGCCTTGTCGCATTGGCCGGGCTTTGTTTTCTGATCGTGCCTTCGGGCGCCGCGCGGCTTACCGGATTTTCCACGACCGGCGCTTTCCTGCTCGGCACTGCCTGCATAGCGGCCGCGGCCGGTTACGTCCTGCTCGCTTATTTTCTGCGGGGCTCGGTTCGCATCTTTCGCTGGACTTTCGAAATGCCCTCGGTGGGGATTGCCGCCTTGCAGGTCGTCGTCGGAGTCGCCAACTTCCTCTGCGTCAGCGCAGCGTTGCATCAGCTGCTCAGCGCCTTCGAGGAGGTGAGTTTCATCGACACGGCCATGGCCTATGTCGGGGCCGGCGTGACCGCGATCGTCAGCCATGTCCCCGGCGGAATCGGCGTACTCGAGGCGACAATCGCATTTCTGCTTGGCAGTTCGGCGAGCCTGGGCGCTCTGATCGCCTTTCGGGCGATCTATTTCTTCCTGCCGCTGCCGCTCGGCTTGATCTCGCTTTCGGTCGCTGAGTTCGTCGCCCGTCGGGATGAGGAAAAAAACCTGGTGAGCAAGGCGAAGAGCTGACCGATCCAGCGCCTCACGAGCTTGTGCGTGCGATAAAAGGGTCGGATCGGCCTTTGCGGATCGACGATCTCCGTGCCCCAGACGAGACTGGTCGCGCCGTCGTCATCGATTCCGTCGAAGGCGCGTATGCCGCGCCGGCGCGTGTTCAACCTGTCCAAGGCGGCGACGAGCGAGTTCGTTTCCCTCAGTGCCTTTTCAACGGCGTCCGCTTCGATGTCGAGATGTTCTGCGATCAGGCCGTTGCGGACTCTGGCAATGGCGGCGCGCTGTCCTTCGTTGGCGGCTTCTACGGCGACGTCGCATTCGGTGTCGAGGCTTGCCGAGCGGTGGTTGAAGTTCGACGAGCCGACGCGGAAAAAACGATCGTCGATCGCGACCACCTTGGAATGGATAATCACCTCCTGCTCGGATCCGTCGGCGGCGGGAACGACCGGGTAGGCGACCCTGAGCCTGCCGTATCGGTCGGCCCGCTTGAGCCGCCGAACGAGACGGTCGCGGTTTCCTCCCATGACGATGCGTTCCAACAGCCCATGCGAGCTGCGGGTAGTGATGACCACCACTTCCGGGCCGTCCGGCTCCTGCAGCCGGTCGCAGAGCAACTGCCCAATTCTTCCCGATGCGAAATACTGGTTTTCGATGTAGATGTGACTTTGCGCACTGCGCAAGGCATCGAGAGTCAGCCGCAGTGCCTCCTGCCGGCCGCGCCTTTTGCCGGAGCCCGGCTCCGTGCGGGCGATTGCGACCGGGCAATCCTCGAGCACCGGCACCGTGCCGTTCGGCCATGCAAGCGCCCTCGCGGGCGGCGCCTCGATTTCCTCGCCCGTAGAGGCTTTCCAGCGGGATCTGCAGAGATCGCCGATGGCGCGGCTCGCCTCGCCTTCGAGCGCCACCTGGATGTCATGCACCGGATCATAGGGTTTTCCGTCCGGATCGCGCCGCAACTCGTTCTCGGCCGCGTGCTCCGGCGTGTCCCAGCGGCGCGCCGTCAGATCGATGCCCCCGGCAAAGGCGATGCTGTCGTCGATGCAGACGAGCTTCTGGTGATGCGATCCGCGCAGCGCCCGGTGGCTCGCGAAGCGAAGTTCGATCTGCGGATGGGCCGCCCATTGCTGCCTGCGAAAGAGCCTGAGCGACTTTCCCGAGTAGATCGGTCCCATCGCCCAGACGAGAATGCGGATCTTCAGTTTCGGCTTTTGCGCAGCGAGGCGCTCGAGCCTGCTGCCGAGCGATTCCGCCTGGGGGCAGTCCGGTCTGAGCTTGATGCGCGGATCGAAGTCCCATCCGGTGATCCAGATCTGCTCTTCCGCCTGATCGAACGTACTATCGAGACAAGCATAATAGGCGGCTGCGTCCACCAGGAAGGACAGATGCCGTGCGGGCGCGCTGCGCCAGACATTCTCCGCCTCCTTGATTATCGGCCGGCTTGTCCGACGCCATCGGCCGGCCGGATTTCCGGTGAACGCGCTTTTCCAGTCCAAGCTTCCTATCCCGTACGTGGCGACTGGAAATGAATCCCTTTCAACCGTGATTTGTTCCAGGAGCAGCATTGTTGCCGAACAAAGCCTTCGCGGCGACCAGGTCGGCGGAGCTTTGCCATGGCGGAACATTTCCCGGCAGGACGAGATTAGAAGGTTCCGAGCCTTCAATCGAACCCGCCAATCACCCATACGCTGACCGGAGGAGGGGCAAATATGCCGAACACTTCCGACATCCTCATCGACACGCTTATCGAATGGAAGGTCGATGTCGTCTTCGGCCTGCCCGGAGACGGCATCAACGGCATCATGGAGGCGCTCAGGAGGCGGCAGGATCGCATCCGGTTCGTTTCCGTGCGCCACGAGCAATCGGCCGCCTTCATGGCATGCGCCTATGCCAAATTCACCGGCAGACTTGGCGTCTGCCTCGCCACATCGGGCCCGGGCGGCACAAATCTGCTGACCGGCCTCTACGATGCGAAGCTGGACCAGATGCCGGTGCTCGCGATCACCGGCATGCAGTATCACGACCTGATCGAGACGTTCTCACAGCAGGACGTCGATCTCACCCGCGTCTTCGAAAACGTCGCCGTCTACAACGCGCAGGTGAACGACGCAGCCCACATGGAAAACCTCGCAAACCTTGCCTGCCGGTCGGCGCTCTCCAAGCGCGGCGTGGCGCATCTTTCGATCGCCAACGACGTGCAGGAGCGGATGGCAGATGGCGGGCGGTCCCGCCGCAACCGGCCGGGGCACATGCCAAGCCGGTATTTCGCCGGCAAGCTCGTGCCCCTCGAAAGCGATCTTTCGAGAGCGGCGGATCTCCTGAATGCGGGCAGGAAGGTGGCAATTCTTGCGGGGCGCGGCGCACTCGAGGCGAAGGAGGCTCTGCGCGAGACGGCGGAACTGCTGGGCGCGCCGGTGGCGAAGGCTCTTCTCGGCAAGGCGGTGCTGCCCGACGACGACCCGCTGACCACCGGCGGCATCGGCATACTCGGCACCGCGCCGTCGCAGGAGATCATGCAGCAATGCGACACGCTGCTCATCATCGGCTCGACCTTCCCCTATATCGAATATTATCCCAGGCCGAACACGGCAGCCGGAATCCAGATCGACCATGACCCGCAGCGCATCGGTCTGCGCTACCCCGTCGAGGTCGGGCTGGTCGGCGAGGCAGGCGAGACCCTCCGCATGCTCAACAAGCGGCTCAAACGCAAGCAGGACAGGTCGTTCCTCGAGCGGGCGCAAGAGCAGACGCGAAACTGGCGCCGGGAGCTGCGGGCGATGGAAGGCGACAGGAGTTCTCCCCTGAAACCGCAGGCGGCGGTCGCGGCTTTCGGCCGGCGCATCGCGAAGAAGGGTATCGTCGTCACCGACTCCGGACAGAACACCGAGCTTGCGGCCCGTCATCTCGATCTCGGTGCGGACCACATGTTCGCGGTCTCCGGCGCCCTCGCCTCGATGGCCTCGGGCCTGCCCTATGCTATCGCGGCGGGCATCGCGATGCCGGACCGCCCGGTCTATGCGGTCGTCGGCGACGGCGGCTTCGCGATGCAGCTCGGCGAATTTGCGACAGCCGTCGGATACCGGCTTCCTTTGAAGCTCCTGGTGATCCGAAACGACATGCTGAACCAGATCGCCTGGGAGCAGATGATGTTTCTCGGCAATCCGCAATTCGCCTGCGAATTGCCGCCGATCGATTTCGCCGCCGCGGCGGAGGCCATGGGCGGCCGGGGCTTCACCGTCCGGTCCTTCGGCGAACTGGACGGGATCATGGATCAGGCCTTCGCCGTGGATGGGCCGGTGGTCATCCAGGCGCTGGTCGACCGCTACGAGCCGCTGATGCCGCCGAAAATGCCGGCGGACTACGCCCGGAACTTCCGTGCCGCGCTTCCGGAAACGCCGGGGCACGAGAAGATCGAGGAAATCCTCAGGAATTCCTCCGTCGGCAGGAAGGTAACCGACGAGGAGCCGCAGCCGCCGCATGAGGCGGCGCCGGACGAGAACACCGGCGAATTGCCGGGAATTCCGTAGAGCGCATTCCCGCCGACGGGAACAAAGCATGCCTTCTTCGGTTCGAACCGGAAGTATGGGCTTCGAGGACCCGAGAATGACGCATGCTATAGGCAGCAGGCGATGGGCAATCGCCGACGGCTACATCCCTTCTTCGAGCGCGAGCGACGATCCCGCGCTCGTCTCCCCAGCGCTCGTCTCCCATGAAAGCGCCTGCATCCTGAATACCGGTGACACGCCGGCCAAGGTCGAGATCATGCTGTTCTTTTCCGACCGGGAGCCCGCAGGTCCGTACCGTGTAACCGTCGCGGCCCGCCGGACGGTCCACCTGCGTTTCAACGATCTCGACGATCCGGAGCGCGTGCCGCGGGACACGCCCTATGCCTCGCTGATCGAATCCGACACGCCGATCGTCGTGCAGCAGACGCGGCTCGATTCCCGGCAACCGCCCCACGCTCTCTTGAGCACAATCGCCTATTGCCAGGAGTAGCATGCCGAACACACCGTGGAGTGCTACCTCTCAGAACCTCGGCCAGGATTTTCACAACTGGTCGGGCGGCCTGCGCTTTCGTCCGTCGCGTCTGGATGTGCCGGAAGACGAGGAAACCGTGGCGGCGCTCGTGCGCGCAGCCGCGCGGCAGGGCCGCAGCATACGGCCGGTCGGCTCGGCCCATTCGTCGAGCGAGATTTACGTGACCGACGACATCCTGGTCTCCATGGCCGGCATCTGCGGCTTACGCGAGCATGATGCGCAACACCACCGCGCCACGGTCGGCGCCGGCTCGCAGCTGACCGAGCTCAGCAAGGAGCTGCAGGCAGCCGGCATGACGCTCTCAAACTTCGGCGACGTGGCCACCCAGACCGTCGGCGGTGCGATCGGAACCGGAACGCATGGGTCCGGACGGGATTTCCCCAACCTGTCGATGATGCTCGTGGGCGGCCGCCTGGTCACCGCCGGGGGTGAGATAAGGACGTTCGACGTGGAAGAGGAGCCGGATTTCGTGCGGGCCCTGCGCGTCTCCTTCGGGACGCTCGGCATTCTCACCTGGACCACTCTGAAGCTCGAGCCGCTGCACGATCTGCACCGCCAGGAATGGTGCCTTGCCTTCGAGCCATGCATGGAGGTGCTCGATAAGCTCTCCCGCGAAAACCGGAACTTCGATTTCTACTGGTATCCCCGCTCCGACGAGGTGAAGATCCGTTGCCTCAACCCGCCCGGCGAGGAGAAGGATTACGGCGCCTTCGCACGGCTGGCAAAGGACGAAACCGGCCCGCCGCACGAGGTCATTCCCCAGCACAGCGACCTTCCGCATCGTTTCGAGGAGATGGAATATTCCATGCCCGCCGAAGCGGGGCCGGAATGCCTCGGAAAGCTGCGCGCGCGGATCAAGGAAAGATGGCGCCGCTCCGTCGGCTGGCGTCTGCTTTTTCGCTACATCAAGGCCGACGACAGCTGGCTCAGCGAGGCGTATGGGCGGAATTCCGTGAGCATATCGCTTCATCAAAATGCGACGCTCCCCTATTGGGACTTCTTTCTCGACCTCGAACCGATCATGCGCGATCACGGCGGGCGGCCGCATTGGGCGAAGAAGCACAGCCTTCGCGCAGCCGAGCTCAGACCCCTTTACCCGATGTGGGATCGTTTTCTCGCGGTCCGACAGGAAATGGATCCGGGCGGACGGTTTCTCACGCCGTATCTGCGCGGGCTTTTCGGGTGCTAGAGCGGGATGAGGAAAAGTGTGCGCGGTTTTCCGCCCGCATCCCGCTCTAATTTTTTGGAATCGATCACGTTCATGTTTTTAGGTCGACCCGACTAAAAACATCGTGGTCTAGGAGGGCGCATGCAGGCGATCGGCAAGAGGCGATGGACGATAGCCGGGGGGCGCATTCCCCTTGAAAGCAACGGCACGGAACCCGAATTCACGAGCCGGGACGAGATCGCGGTGCTCAACTGTTGCGACAGCCCGGCCAGGCTGCGCATTCATATCCATTATGCGGATCGTCCGGCTGTCGGACCTTATGAGGTGGAGGTCGCCGCGAGGCGGGTCCGCCGCATCCGCTTCAACGACCTGATCTTTCCCGAGGCGCTGCCGCTGGACGAGGATTTCGGCGCAGTCATCGACGCGGATATTCCCGTGGTCGTGCAATTTACCCGCCTCGACAGCGGCACAGCATCGCGCAGCGCGGTGGCGACCGCGGCCTATGCGGAGCGGAACCTTCAAGGGAGCGGACGATGAAAGAGGCGCCGTGGTTCTCGAGCTCGGTCATCTATGGAATCGACGTGCGCAGATTTTCGGACGGAAATGGCGACGGGATCGGCGACTTCATAGGTCTCAAGGAGCGCGTGTCTTATCTGCACTATCTGGGCATCGACTGTGTCTGGCTCTCGCCCTTCTTCAGGTCCCCCTTTGCCGATAACGGCTACGACGTCAGCGACTATTATTCCATCGATCCGGTTCTCGGAACGCTGGACGACTTCCTGGATTTCCTGCACGCCGCCGGCGAACAGGGCATTCGCGTCGTCGTCGATCTCGTCGCCAACCACACATCCAGCGAGCATCCGTGGTTCCAGGCGGCGCGGCGCGACGCGAGGTGCCGCTTCCGCGACTATTACGTCTGGTCGGAAAGCCCGCCGCCGGTCGCTCCGGACAACAAGACGGCGTTTCCCGGCGAGGAAAGCAGTGTCTGGACCTATGACGATCTCGCCCAGGCCTATTACTTCCACAAGTTCCGCCATTTCCAGCCGGACCTGAACATCGCCAACCCGGCGGTGCGAGACGAATTGCTTCGTGTAGTCGACTATTGGCTGACATTGGGCGTCGACGGATTCCGGGTGGATGCCGCGCCATTCGTAATCGGCGAAACCGGCATAGAGCACGCGGACCCCAGGGACCCCCAGGGCTTTCTCAGGGAAATGCGCAAGCTGGTCGACGGGAGGCGCCAGGACGGCCTTCTGCTCGGCGAAGCGGACCTGGCGCCGGAAAAGCTGCGGTCCTATTTCGGCGACGGAAAGCTCGACCTTCTGTTCAACTTCGTGTTGTGTGCGGCTTTCGCCGCGAGCCTCGCGGGGCAGAAGGCCGACCCCATCGGCCAGGCGCTTTCGATCATGCCAGAGCCGCCTCCCCATCGCGGCTGGGCGAACTTCCTTCGCAATCTCGACGAACTGAACCTCGATCGCCTGCCGGAAGACATTCGAGAGGAAACCTTTGCGGCCTTCGCCCCGGATGAGGAGATGCGGATCTACGGACGCGGCATCAGGCGCCGCCTTGCGCCGATGCTGGACGGAAACCGGGCGAGAATAGAACTCGCCTTCAGTCTGCTTCTGTCTTCCCCGGGCGTGCCGCTCATTCTCTACGGCGACGAGATCGGCCTTGGCGAGGACCTTTCCCGACCGGGCCGGGAGCCGGTCCGCGTGCCCATGCAGTGGAATACGGGTTCCAATGCCGGCTTCTCCACCGCCCAGCGCGCCAAACTCGTCCAGCCGCCGGTGACAGACGGCCCATTCTCCTTCAAGCGGGTCAATGTCGAAGCTCAGCGTGAGGACCCGGGGTCGCTTCTGAACCGCGTGCGGGCGATGATCCTGGCGCGGCGCCGGCACGAGCTCTTCAACAGGGGACGCCCGGTCATGCTGCACACCGGAGACCCGGCGCTGTTCGCGCTGGCCTATTCCGACGGCACCGAACTATTCGTGGTGCTGCACAATCTTTCGGACGGCAAGCGGCGGGCGGAGCTCGAACTGCCCGGCGCAATCGACGCCAGGCTCAATGACATTCTCGGCGAGGGTGAGGTCGAGCTTTCCGGGCAGCGTCTGGCGATAGGGCTCGGTCCGTTCGGCTACGTCTGGCTTCATTCGGGAAAGAAGGATTGAGATGGCGAGCATCGGCTATCACGCATCGCACGAGCAGTTCACCCCGCTCGACCTGTTGAACTGGGCGCGGGCGGCGGAAGAGGCCGGGTTCGATTGCACCATGTCCTCCGACCATCTGGCGCCCTGGAGCGAACGCCAGGGGCAAAGCGGCTTTGCCTGGGCCTGGCTGGGTGCCGCCCTCCAGGCAACTGAGCGGAAGTTCGGCCTCGTCACGGTTCCCTGCGGCTGGCGCTATCACCCGGTGATAACGGCCCAGGCCGCCGCAACCCTTGCCCAGATGTTTCCGCGGCGCCTTGCCTGGCTTGCGCTCGGCACGGGCGAGGCACTGAACGAACACGTCGTCGGCGGTGCCTGGCCCGGAAAGGCGGAACGAAACGCCAGGCTGCGCGAGGCGGTCGACGTCATCCGCGAGCTTTTTGCCGGCCGGACGGTGACGAGGGACGCGCCCATTGCCGTCTCCGAGGCCCGGCTTTATACGCTTCCCGAAACTCCGCCTGCGCTGATCGCAGCGGCTTTGACGCCCGAAACGGCGGAAGGTGCCGGCGAATGGGCCGACGGCCTCATCACCGTCAATCAGTCGCCGGAAAAGCTCGCGGCGATCGCCCAGGCCTTCAAGCGCGGCGGCGGCGACGGCAAGCCGCTCTGTCTTCAGGTCCATGTGTCCTATGCCCGAAGCGACGAGGAGGCGCGGCGGAACGCCTTCGACCAGTGGCGGAGCAATGCGCTCAGCGCCTTTCAGTCGGAAACCCTGAGGACGCCGGGCGACATAGAAACCGCGACGAGCGGTGTCCGCCCGGAGGACCTCGACGCCTATGTCCGCATTTCTTCCGATCCGGGGCGGCACCTCGCCTGGATCGAAGAGGATATCGCGGCAGGCTTCGACGAGATCTACCTCCACAATGTCGGGCGCAATCAGCTCGAATTCATCGGCGTCTTCGGGCGCACGGTGCTGCCGCGCGTGCGCGCTTCCCGACCGGCAACCGAGTAAGTTGACGACAGCAGTCTAGCCGGTTTTCCACCTTGACGTCTGATGCATTATGTTCCCCCAATGCCGGCAGGATCGGGCGGGAGGGGTGCGGCTTGTACGACTATTGCATCATCGGAGGCGGCATCGTCGGTCTTGCGACCGCTATGGCGCTGCAGGAAAGGATGGGCGGCGCCAGGATCGTGCTTCTGGAAAAGGAGCGGGAGCTTGCGCGGCATCAGACGGGCCACAACAGCGGTGTGATCCATGCCGGGATTTACTATGCACCGGGATCCCTGAAAGCGAAGCTGTGCCGCGAGGGAGCGGAGGCCACGAAAGAATTCTGCACCGGGAACGGCATATCGTTCGAAACCTGCGGCAAATTGCTGGTCGCGACGAACGATGCCGAGATCGAGCGCATGGAGAGCCTGGAAGAAAGAGCGCAGCAGAATGGGATCGAATACACTCGCCTGTCGAAGTCGCAACTGCGATCGGACGAGCCTAACATCGCCGGCCTCGGTGCGCTTCTCGTCCATGCGACGGGGATCGTCGATTATTCGGCCGTTTGCCGGGCGATGGCCGAGCGCATCGAAGTCCGGGGCGGCGAAATCCGGTGCGGGGTCGAGGCCACTGCCATTGCCGAAGAGGATGGCGGCGTGCGGATCGCAAGTGCAACCGGCCGCATCGAAGCGCGCAGGCTGATCGCCTGCGCCGGCCTGCAGTCCGACCGCATCGCGCTCATGGCCGGCCTCAGCATCGACCACCGCATCGTTCCGTTCCGGGGCGAATATTACGTGTTGCCGGCATCGAAGGCCGGTATGACCAGGCGCCTCATCTACCCCATTCCCGACCCGGACCTGCCTTTCCTCGGAATTCACCTGACCCGGACGATCGACGGAGGCATGACCGTCGGCCCCAATGCGGTGCTGGGCTTTGCCCGCGAGGGCTACCCGAAGGGCAGCTTCAAAGCGGCCGATGTGGCGAACATGGCGGCGTTTCCCGGCTTCTGGAAAATGGCGGCGAAGAACTGGCGTTCGGCGATCACGGAATTCGCCAATTCGGCATCGCGGTTCCGCTATCTGCGGGAGTGCCGGAAATACTGCCCGTCGCTCACGATAGACGACCTCGCAGTCCCGCAGGCCGGCATCCGGGCGCAGGCGGTCATGGCCGACGGCAGCCTCGTCCACGACTTTCTCTTCAAACAGACCGAAAGGATGCTCCACGTCTGCAACGCGCCGTCGCCGGCTGCGACCTCGGCAATTCCGATCGGCCGCATGATCGTCGATCGCCTGCTCGACGGGGCTCCTCCCGCGACGGAACGATCACAATCGCTTCATGGGACTCATGCGCAACTTCATCGGTAGTGCATCGAGCCGCCGCTTCCTTTACTTTCGCCCCTGCCATGCGCACACTCTGCCGGAGGAGCAAGCGCGGTCCGTTGGGAGGCGGTGATGGTTTCACATTCCGAGCACATCCGCGAAATCGAACGCGTCAGCCGTGGTCTTCCCGTGCGCCGCGACGAGACGGTCGTGAAATCGTGGCTGCGCTGCCTGGAGCATCACCGGCTCGATCCGGCGCAGAGTTGTGAAGCCTATATCGTTCCGGAAACGCGACTTAGGGAACACCGCCAACAATCGGAGGATCTGATCGCCATCGCCCGTTCGGGGCTCGAAAACCTGTTCCGCCAGGTGGCGGGGCAGAACTACGTGCTGCTGCTTTCCGACCGCGAAGGCGTGACGGTCGAGTTCCTCGGCGATCCCCTCTTCGGCAACAGCCTGCGCAAGGCGGGGCTCTATTTGGGTTCGGAGTGGTCCGAGTGGCGCGCCGGGACCTGTGCGGTGGGCGCGTGCCTGGAAACGGGAGAGGCGCTGACGATCCACCAGACCGACCACTTCGACAACACCCACACGCCGCTCTCCTGCACGGCCGCGCCGATCTACGACATCCAGGGCGAACTCTCCGCCGTGCTCGACATCTCGCTTCTGAGTTCGCCGATCCTCAAGGCGAGCCAGAACCTGGCACTGCACCTGGTGAGCGCGACCGTAAGGCGCATCGAGCTTGCCAATCTCATGGCGCAAGCGCGTAATCAATGGGTCCTGCGATTCTCGCGCTCACCCGAATTCCTCGACGTCGATCCGGAGGCGGCGATCTCGATCGACGGTCTCGGCCGCATCGCCGGCATGACGCATGCGGGAGCGAAAATCCTTGCGCGTTCGACAGGCCTCGACTGGCGCGATCCGCAGCAACTGATCGGCGAGCCGGTGTCGCGCTTCTTCGACATCGAGGTCGACAATCTTTCCGACCTTACCCGCCGGCGCCCGACCCGGGAGCGGCTCGTCTTCGCGCGGGATGGAAACGCGCTCTTCGCCCATGCGATCGAGCCGCACTCGAAGGTCCGCGCACCGCTCGTTTCGCGCGAGCAAATTCCACCGGCCTTGCGGCGGCTCGGCGGCGACGCGCCCGTGATCGCGGCGCTGCAGGCAAAGGCGGCAAAGCTTGCGCGGACGCGATTGCCGATCCTCATTCAGGGCGAGACCGGAACGGGCAAGGAACATCTCGCGCGGGCCATCCACGAGGGCAGCGGTCTCGAGGGCCCGTTCGTCGCCATCAATTGTGCGGCAATCCCGGAGCAGCTGATCGAAAGCGAGCTTTTCGGCTACTTGCCGGGAGCTTTCACCGGCGCTTCGGCAAAGGGTCGCAAGGGCCTGATCGAGCAGGCGGACGGCGGAACGCTCTTCCTCGACGAAATCGGCGACATGCCGCTTGCCCTGCAAAGCCGGCTGTTGCGCGTGCTTGCCGAGGGCGAGGTGCTGCCGGTCGGCGGGACGGCACCGCGGAAGGTTCGGATCCGGATCGTGTCGGCATCGCACCGGCCCCTGCAGACGCTCGTCTCGCAAGGAGCATTCCGCGAGGACCTCTATTACCGGCTCAATGCCGCGACGCTCACCCTTCCGGCGCTCCGGGACAGGCCGGACTTCGACTGGGTTCTGGAGCAACTCCTGAAGCGGCACGGCGATGGCGAATTGATATTGTCCCCGGCCGCGCTTTCTGCGCTCAAGGCCCACGATTGGCCGGGAAACATCCGCGAGCTCGACAACGTCATCGGGGTCGCCGCGGCACTTGCCGAGAACGGCGTCGTGGAGCTCGGCGACCTGCCGGACCAACTCCTGGCGAATGCGGACACTGTCGGCGGAAACGAGGCGAGCGCGACCTTGAGCCTGACGCTGACCGCTTGCAACTGGAACATTTCCGAGGCTGCCCGCCGGCTGGGGCTCGATCGCTCGACGGTGCACCGGCAGATCAAGCGCTACCGCCTCAAACCGCACCGCCATTGAGGCGCAATCCGTCGCGGCAGGCGGCCGTGCAACAGGCGCGGCGCCACACATGTTGCAGCCGCGTCGCATCATGCGACACCTCCACGTTCTCGCTTCTTGAAAACACTCGTTTTTCTGCCCTGGCACGGTCATTGCAGAAGATGGTTCGACGACCAGCGTCTGCGGGCGGTTGAGGAGCCGCCCGTGTGCCATCCAAGCGAAGAGGAGGATACCCATGCTTGAAGAAAGTCCCGGCACCCGCGTCGATACCGTGCTCGCCAAACTCGGAAAAGCCCTTGAACAGGGCGACATCGATGCGGCCGTCAACCTGTTCCAGGCCGACTGCTATTGGCGCGACCTCGTCGCCTTCACCTGGAATCTCAAGACGATGGAGGGGCAGGATCAGATCCGCGACATGCTGACGACGCAGCTCGCTGCGATCAAGCCGGCGCGGCTGCGCCAGGACGAGAAGGAACCGGCGAGCGCCGGCGACGGCGTCACCGAAGGGTGGTTCGAGTTCGAGACCGAGGTGGCGCGCGGCCACGGCCATATCCGTCTCAGGAACGGGCTGATCTGGACGCTTCTGACGACGATGACGGAGCTCAAGGGGCATGAGGAGCCGAAGGGGCTCAGGCGGCCGCTCGGCGCCGAACACGGTCATGACCCGGACCGTAAGACCTGGAAGGAAAAGCGCGAAGCGGAAGCAGCCGAACTCGGCTACACGACGCAGCCCTATGCCGTCATCATCGGCGGCGGCCAAGGCGGGATCGCGCTCGGCGCGCGCTTGCGGCAGCTGGGCGTGCCGACGATCATCATCGAGAAGAACGAACGCCCCGGCGACAGCTGGCGCAAGCGCTACAAATCGCTCTGCCTGCACGACCCGGTCTGGTACGATCACCTGCCCTATATCCCCTTCCCGGAAAACTGGCCCGTCTTTGCGCCGAAGGACAAGATCGGTGACTGGCTGGAGATGTATACCAGGGTGATGGAACTCAATTATTGGAGCTCCACACTCTGCAAGTCGGCGCGATACGACGAGGCGACCGAGGAATGGACGGTGATCGTCGAACGGAACGGCGAGGAGGTCGTCCTCAGGCCGAAACAGCTCGTTCTCGCAACCGGCATGTCGGGCAAGCCGAACGTGCCGAAGCTCGAAGGCCAGGACATCTTCAAGGGCGAGCAGCAGCATTCTTCGCAGCATCCCGGGCCCGACGCCTATCGCGGCAAGAAGGTGGTCGTCATCGGCTCCAACAATTCCGCGCATGATATCTGCGCCGCACTTTGGGAAGGCGGCGCGGATGTGACCATGGTGCAGCGATCGTCGACGCACATCGTCCGATCGGACACGCTGATGGAGATCGGGCTCGGCGATCTCTATTCCGAGCGGGCGCTTGCCGCCGGCGTGACGACGCGCAAGGCCGACCTGATCTTCGCCTCGCTCCCCTACCGGATCATGCACGAGTTCCAGATCCCGCTGTACGAGAAGATGCGCGAGCGGGACGCCAAATTCTACGCCGATCTCCAAAAGGCGGGCTTCATGCTCGACTGGGGCGCCGACGGCTCCGGCCTGTTCATGAAATATCTGCGCCGCGGCTCCGGCTACTATATCGACGTGGGCGCCTGCGACCTCGTCATCGATGGCAGCATCAAGCTGAAATCCGGTTCCGACGTCAGCCACCTGACCGAGGATGCCGTGGTGCTGAAGGACGGTACGGTGCTTCCGGCCGATCTCGTCGTCTACGCCACAGGCTACGGTTCGATGAACGGCTGGGCGGCCGACCTCATCTCGAAGGACGTCGCCGACAAAGTCGGCAAGGTCTGGGGTCTCGGCTCCGATACGCCGAAAGATCCGGGTCCATGGGAGGGCGAGCAGCGCAACATGTGGAAGCCGACGCAGCAGGAGGCGCTCTGGTTCCACGGCGGCAACCTGCATCAGTCGCGGCACTATTCGCAGTATCTTTCGCTGCAGTTGAAAGCGCGCTGCGAAGGCATATCGACGCCCGTCTATGGCCTCCAGGAACGCCACCACCTTTCCTGATCGGCAAGATGCCAGCCGGAGAAGTCCGGCTGGCATCGGGCGTGGCCTGGTTGGCGGGCCAGATCCCGGGCGGGATTAAGTGCTCCCCGGAAAAATCCGCAGGAGCGTCTCTCTTTGCTCCCAGATCATGACCGCTCCGCTCAGCGCCATGAAGCCGACCACGATCGCGCGGAAATTCAGCTCGCTCATGTTCGTCAGCACCCGCTTGGCGAGCCAGTTGGAGAGAAGCGCTCCCAGCCCGGCGGCGATGCCGAACAACAGCAGCTTGCCTGTCAACGCTCCGAGTGCCGTATATGTGCCGAGCTTGGCGAGATGCATGGGTAAGGAGATCGCGGTCTTGGTCCCTACCATCTTTTCCTTGGTAATGCCGGCATTGAGATAGAGCGTGTTCAGGATCGGCCCGATGGCTCCGATCAGGCCGGAAAGAAAGCCGACGACGAATTGTGCCGGGAAGAACCACCAGGTAGCTACCGCAAAGGTCCTTTCCCGCCGGCCGAAGCCGTATTGGAATATTGTCGAGATCAGGAACAGGCCGACGACGATCTGAAGCCATTCCGCCGAGGTGTTGGAGAAGGCGGCGGCGCCGAGGACGCCGCCGAGCGCCGCGCCGGGGAGACCCCAGGCGGCGACGCGCCATTCGATATCCCCAAAAAAAATCAGGATGCGCCCGCCTCCCGCAATGAGGGTGGCGACAGCCACCACGGGAGCGACGGCCTGGGCACCGGCGATGAAGCCGATGAGCGGCACGAGAAGCATGGCTCCACCTCCGCCGCCGATCGTAGAAACGATCCAGGCGATGAAACCCGAGGCGGCGAGGAGAAGATAATCCATCATGTCGAACTTGCCCTCAGGCGAGCCGGATCAGACAAGGAGATCCGCGGAAACGTCGTCCGCGAACCTACCGATTAGGTGTCCGCGCGCGGCTCCCGGGCATCCTACCCGAGTTCTATGTAATCCGGATAACGCGCCGCGATGTCGTCGATCATCGACAACGTGCCGGAGAGGTGGGTCTTCATCGCTTGCGCTGCCTCGACCGGCGCACCCTTTTCGATCCCTTCGATGATCATGTCGTGGGTGTCCACCACACGTTTGGTGCCGACATTGACGAGATTGAGGCGCCGCAGACGATCGATATGGCCGCTGTGGCGGCGGATGATCGGCCAGATGTGCTCCAGCCCCGCTTCCTCGAAGATGATGAAGTGAAACGCACGGTCGGCCGCCAGAAACTCCGCATGTTCCTTCGAAGCGAGGGCTTTCAGCTTGGTGTTCGCCACTCGCAGCCGGTCTGCGATCTGTCCCCTGTTGGCCTTTTCCGCCAGATTGAAGACGGCTTCCTGCTCGACCGCGCGGCGCATGAGGTGGGTCTGGCGGGCCAGATTGATATCGATTTTGGAGACCAGCGTCGCATATTGGGGGTAGACGGTGACGAGGCCTTCCTCCTCCAGGCGCATCAGCGCGTCACGCACCGGCGTCTGGCTGAGACCGAACTGTTTCTGCAGTTCGACACGCGAGAGCGCCGTACCGGGGGCGAGGTCGAGCGCGAGGATCCTCTCGCGAAGATATTCCACGATTTGCGGCGCGATCTGCCGGGTGCGGTCAAGGCCGCTGCGATGTTTGGCAGCCGGAGCTTCCGATGTCAAAAATCCAATCCTCCAGGACGGTTCCCGATCCTGTAATAATGCATTAATGTGTTAGTGTGAAGTGGATCTCGCCGGCCGGCCTCCCCGGCAGGACAGGAAGGATCGCCGTGCCCGAGAAGTCGCCCATCCTCGAAAGCCTAGCCGAAGCCCGCCCGTCGAGCTATGCCGATCAGGTCTACGGGCGCATCCTGCACGACATATTGAACGGCATCTTTCAACCGGGCGCACGTCTGCCGACAGAGAACGAACTCGCCGAACGCTTCGGCGTCTCGCGGCCGGTCGTCCGCGAGGCGCTTGCGCGCCTGGGGGTCGACGGCCTCGTGGAAGCGCGGCGCGGCAGCGGCACCTATGTCTTGAGCAGGCCCTCGCAAGATCTGCCGAACCTGGCCGACCTGGAGGATATTTCGCGCTTCCTGCGCTATCAGGAGCTTCGCTTCTACGTGGAAGGCCAGGCGGCAGCACTGGCAGCGGAGCGGCGCACGGAAAAGCAGCTTGCCGCCATTCTCGAGGCCCATGAGGCCTTCGCCCATGAGGTCGGCCGTGGGGCCTTCCTGCCGGAAAGCGACAGGCGTTTCCATCTTGCGATCTGCGAGGGGACGGGAAACGAGTTTTTCGCCAAGGCGCTGGAGGGCCCGGAGGTTTCGCTGACCAGCTTCATGAACGTTTCGCTTGCCCTCACCCGGTCCGGATCGCAGGCACGTGCCCGCCGGGTCATTGCCGAACATGCCGAGATCGTCGACGCGATCCGCACGAAAGATGCCGTATGGGCGCGGGTGGCGATGGAAACGCACATCATCAACGCGCGCCGACGGATGACGGACGGTACAATCGACTCCTGATAGGTAAATATATTTTACAAATCGTTGGCCATGTTGTAATGAAAACCGACTTATGGAGGAGGTTCTCATGCAAACTCGACTTGGTGCCCGTGATTACGCAGCTTCGGTGGTGGCAGTTCCGCCCATCGCGCTGAATGCGGATCTGACGGTGAACGCCGACGCCAACCGGGCGATCATTCGTCATATCGAGGCAGGCGGGGTGCGCATTCTCCTCTATGGCGGAAATGCCAACCTCTATCATTTCGGCCTGGACGACTATCGCGCGGGCATGGAGGCGGTGATCGCGGCTGCTGCGCCGCAGACCGGTCTCATAACGTCGATCGGTCCGGATTTCGGCAAGGCCATGGCGCAGGCGCCGATCGCCCGCGACCTGGGTTTCAAGAACGTGATGCTGCTCCCGACACAATTCCCGGCAGATCCCGCCGGTGTCGCCAATGGCGTGCGCCGCCTCGCGGCGATTCTCGGCCATGGCCTCGTGCTCTATCTGAAGCGGGAGAATTATGTCGATCCGGACGAGCTTGCCCGCCTCGTCTCCGAAGGCGCCGTCGATTTCGTCAAATATGCGGTGGAGCGGGCCGATCCGGCGCAGGACGCCTATCTCGATGCCGTCATAGGGGCGATCGGAAAAGACCGGATGGCGAGCGGCATGGGCGAAACGCCGATCCACGATCATCTCGGCCGCCGCGCACTGACGACCTATACTTCGGGCGCGGTCTGCATTGCCCCTTCGGCCGCGATGGAGCTCCTTACGCTCTACAAGGCCGGGCGCGGCGCCGAGGCATTGGAGCTCAGCCAGCCGTTTCTGGAGTTCGAGAGAGTTCGCACGGACCTTGGCGGCTTGCAGGTGCTTCATGACGGCATGCGGCTGGCGGGGATCGCCGACACGGGCCCGCTGATGCCCATGATCTCCAATCTGAGTGCTGCGAAGCTTGACCCCGTCGGCGCCGCGGTGGAGGCCTTGAAGGCGGCGGAAGCCGCCTGCCTGAGGCGCTCCGGAAAGGCAGCGGCGGCGGCTTCAGCCTGAGTTGACACTTTTGTGTGGACACACTAATACATTAGTGCGCTAGTGCGGATGCGGTGCCGGAGGACTACGAGGCCGAAAACGGCCCGCCGCAACGTCCTGGTCTTTACCGAGGAGGAGAAAGAAATGACCATCCGCTATTGTACCCGCGCCGTGGCGCTCTTGACCGCGACGCTCTTTTCCGGCGTCGCGATGGCCGCCGAAGGCGAGGTGAAGATCGTATTGCCGGAGCAGCCGGCCAACCTCGATCCCTGTCGCTCCATCAGGTCGGATATCGGCCGCATCATCAATTCCAACATTACCGAGACCCTGACCGTCATCGACACGGAGAAGGGCACCGTCGGCCCCTGGCTTGCTGAAAAATGGGAGCAGGTGGACGATCTGACCTGGCGTGTGCATCTCAAGAGCGGCGTCAAGTTTCAGGACGGCGCGGCGTTCGATGCCGAAGCGGTGGTCAAGTCCATCAACCGCCTGATGAACCCCGGCCTCACCTGCGACAGCCGCTCGAAATTCGGCGACGTCAAGCTGACGCCGAAAGCGGTCGATGCGCAGACGGTGGAGATCTCCTCCGACAGCCCGGTGCCGATCATGCCGACGCTGCTCGGCACCGTGCAGATCGTCTCCCCCAACATGCCGTTCGACAAGGAAAGCAACGATCCCGTCGGCACGGGACCCTATGTGGTCGAAAGCAAGTCCAACGAGCAGATCGTCCTGAAGCGTCACGATGCTTACTGGGGCGCCAAGCCGGACGTCACGCGCGCAACCTATGTCTGGCGCAGCGAGTCGGCCATCCGGGCGGCCATGGTCGAATCCGGCGAAGCGGACATGACCCCATCCATCGCCGTGCAGGACGCCACCAATGCCGAGTCTGACTTTGCCTATCTGAACTCCGAGACGACCCGCATGCGCATCGATGCGCAGATCCCGCCGCTCGATGATGTCCGCATCCGCAAGGCGCTCAACATGGCTATCGACTGGGACGGCATGGGCGAAGCGCTGTTCGGCAAGGACGTCCTGCGGGCCTCGCAAATGGTCGTTCCGGGCGTGCGCGGCCACAATCCCGATATCAAGCCATGGACCTACAATCCCGAAGAGGCGATGAAGCTGGTCGAGAAAGCCAAGGCCGCAGGCGCTCCGGTCGACAAGGAGATCGTGCTGATCGGGCGCAACGGCTTCTTCCCGAACTCGGCCGAAAGCCTCGAAGCGATGCGATCCATGTGGCAGGAGATCGGGCTCAACGTCTCGATACGCCAGCTCGAAGCGGCCGACTGGGTGCGCTATCTCGACAAGCCCTTCCCGGAGGGACGCGGGCCGACGCTTTTCCAGCAGCAGCACGACAACAATACGGGCGACGCCGGGTTTACCGCTCCGGTCATGTATCTGAGCGAGGGACAATATTCGACGATCGCCGATCCCGACCTCGACGTCGTGTTGAAGAAAGCCATGGCCGCGACCGGCGACGAGCGTGAAAAGCTGTTTCAGGAGGTCTTCGCGAAGGTGCACGACGAAATCGTCGCAGACGTGCCGATGTACCACATGATCGGCTATGTCCGCGTCGGCTCGCGCCTCGACTGGAAGCCGGATCTCAAGACGAACAGCGAGATCGCGCTCTCCGAGATCCATTTCAAGGACTGACGAACCCGACCTGCCGCCGCGGCGTGTCTCACGTCGCGGCGCCCTCCTTGATTACGGTGGAAAGGAAACGCCGTGTTCGCTTTCATTCTCAGACGCGCCGGCCAGAGCCTGATCGCGGTGATCGGACTTCTGGTGCTCGTCTTCTTCCTCTCGAGGCTTACCGGCGATCCGGCCTATCTCTATCTGCCGCTCGATTCTTCCGAAGCGCAGCGTCAGGCCTTCTCGGAGACGCACGGCTTCAACGATCCTCTTGTCGTGCAATTCGGCCGTTACCTTGTCGATCTCGCCCGATTCGATTTCGGGGACGCGCTGAGCCGCAACCGGCCGGCCATGGAAGTCGCGCTCGAGGCCTTTCCGCAAACGCTGAAGCTCGCCGTGATCGCGATCGTTCTTTCTCTCTGTTTCGCCGTCGTCGTCGGGTCGCTTGCCGCGGCACGCCCGAACAGCCTGTTCGACAAGATCGCGAGCACCGCGTCGCTTGCGGGCGCCAGCGCCCCGGATTTCTGGGTTGCGATCGTGGCGATCCTTGTCTTCTCCGTCGGACTGGGCCTGCTTCCGACCTCCGGGACGGGAACGGCGCTGCATTGGATCATGCCGATCTTCGTTCTGACCCTCAGACCCTTCGGCCTGCTGGTCCAGGTCGTTCGCGGCACGATGATGGGTGCGCTTGCCTCGCCCTATGTGAAGACGGCGCGGGCCAAGGGCGTGAACCGGTCCCGGATCGTCTTCCGCCACGCCCTGCGCAACTCGCTGCTCCCGGTCATCACCGTCGCCGGCGACCTTGCCGCCAGCCTCGTCAACGGCGCCGTCGTCGTGGAAACCATCTTCGGCTGGCCGGGGATCGGCAAGCTCATGATCGACGCGATCGTGCGGCGCGACTTCGCGCTCATCCAGGCGACGGTGCTGGTGACGGCGATTGCCATTTTCGTTCTGAACATCGCGATAGACCTCGTCTATGCGCGGCTCGATCCACGCATAAGGTTTGAAACGAGATGAGCGCGACGGCCATGACGACTTCCGCCGATACCCCCGAGACGAAAGTCTCGCGTTTTCAGATACTGCGCCTCATCAGCCGGGACTGGCTGGCGCTCGCCGCGGTGATCTTCCTGCTGCTCGTGGTCGCATGCGCCGTCTTCGGTCCGTGGCTGATGGGCGACCTCATCGACAAACCCAATTTCCGCGCCCGAAACATGGCGCCGTTCAGCCTGTCCCAGGGTTGGACTTACGTGCTCGGCGCCGACACGCTCGGCCGCAGCCTGCTCGCGCGGCTCGTGGTGGGTGCGCAGAACACGATCGGCATCGCGTTCTTTGCGGTGTTCTGCTCGGTCGTGATCGGCGGCATGCTCGGCTTGATTGCCGGCTATTCGCGAGGCGCCGCCGGCACGATGATCATGCGCGGTGCTGACATCGTGATGAGCTTTCCTTCGCTGCTTTTGGCGCTGATCGTCCTCTTCAGCCTTGGCCCTTCCGTCACCAATCTCATACTGGTGCTCGCGATCACCCGCGTGCCGATCTATCTGCGCACAACGCGTGCGGAAGTGCTCGAGGTGAGAGAGCGGATGTTCGTCAGCGCCGCCGTCGCGCTCGGCGCCAACCACACGCGCATCCTTTTCCGTCACATCGCGCCGATCGTGCTGCCGACGCTGGTCACGATCGGCGCCATCGACTTCGCAACCGTTGTTCTTGCCGAGTCGTCGCTGAGCTTCCTCGGCCTCGGCATACAGGCGCCTGAGTTCACCTGGGGCGCCATGGTCGCCACCGGCCGCGGCTATCTCTCGACCGCCTGGTGGATCGCCTTCTGGCCCGGACTCGCGATCCTCTTGACCACGCTTTCGCTCAATATCCTGTCGAGCTGGTGGCGCACCTATGCCGATCCGCAGCAGCGCTGGCGGATCGAACTCGCCCGCTCCAAGAAGGGCATTCCGGAGAAACGCAAATGACCGGCCCACACCTCCTCGAGGTCAAGGATCTGACCGTGGATTTCCTGTCGCTCGGCGGTGCCTTCCGTGCGACGAGCGGGCTCAGCTTTCATGTCGACGCCGGCGAGACGCTCGTGATCCTGGGCGAGTCCGGCTCCGGCAAGTCGGTCAGCGCCAGTGCGATCATGGGGCTCATCGACACGCCTCCGGGCGATATCTGCGCCGGGTCGGTCGCCTATCGCGGACGCGATCTCTCCTCGCTTTCCGAGGGGGAGCGGCGGGACCTCAACGGCCGCAGGATCGCGATGATCTTCCAGGACCCGCTGTCGCATCTGAACCCCGTCTATACGATCGGCTGGCAGCTGGAGGAGGTCTTCACTGTCCACGGAGTGGCGAGCGGTGCCGAGGCTCGGCAGAGGGCGATCGAGATATTGGGGCGCGTGGGCATCCCGGAGCCGGAGAAGCGCATCGATCAGTATCCGCACCAGTTTTCCGGCGGCCAGCGCCAGCGCATCATGATCGGCATGGCGATCGCGCTCAGGCCGGAAATCCTGATTGCCGACGAGCCGACGACGGCGCTCGACGTGAGCGTGCAAGCGCAGATCCTCGAGCTTTTGAAGAAGCTGCAGGCCGAAGACGGCCTTGCCATCATCATGATCACCCATGACCTCGAGGTGGCCGCGAACATGGCCGACCGGGTGATCGTCATGAAGTCCGGCCGCATCGTGGAGGAGGGCGAAGCCCGCGCCGTCTTCGAAAATCCCGCCCACAGCTATACGCGGACGTTGATCAACGCCCTCCCGCATGCCGATGATAGAGCGCCGCCGAGGCCGGCGAGGCCGGCCGGGAAACCGATCCTGGAAGTGAAGAACATCGACAAGTTCTATACGCTCTCGTCCGGGTTTTTTGCGAAGCCGGCGCGATTGCATGCGGTCAAGAACCTGAGCTTCGACGTCGCAGCCGGCGAGACGATCGGGATCGTTGGCGAGAGCGGCTCCGGCAAGTCGACCGTCGCACGCGTGCTTCTGGGCCTGAACGAGGCTTCCGGCGGCGAGGCGCTGTTTCACGGACGCGACGTCCTGAAGATGGACCGCAAGCAACTGCTGGCCTTCCGCCGGAAGGTGCAGATGGTGTTTCAGGACCCCTATAGTTCGATGAACCCGCGCATGACGGTGTTCGACATCGTCTCGGAGCCGTGGCGCATCCACAAGGACATTCTGGAGAAGACGCGCTGGCGCGACCGTGTCACCGAATTGCTGGGGCTCGTCGGCCTGAACCCCGAGCACGCCAAACGCTATCCGCACCAGTTCTCAGGGGGCCAGCGGCAGCGCATCGCCATTGCCCGGGCGCTTGCCTGCGATCCGGAGCTCGTCGTCTGCGACGAGGCCGTCTCGGCGCTCGACGTCTCGGTGCAGGTGCAGGTCATCGACCTTCTGGCGGAATTGCGTGACCGGCTGGGCCTCGCCTACATCTTCATAACCCATGATCTGCCGATCGTTCGTCACTTTGCCGATCGCATCATCGTCATGAAGAGCGGCGAGATCGTCGAGCATGCGACGACGGAAGAGATCTTCCGCAATCCGCAACATGCCTATACGCGCCAGCTCATCAATGCGACTCCGAAGCCGAAGTGGCAGACAGCCGCCGACGCGGCATGAAGAAGATCGCCCTGCCTGCGGTGGTCGCAGGAGCCCTGTTGATGGGGGCAAATTCCCTGGTCGCGGCGATGGACGGCGTCATCGTGCGCTTCGTGGCCGGGGAGGTCCACCCGATCGGCATCGTCTTCTTCCGTAACCTTGCCAGCCTGATCGCGCTCTATCTGCTGCTGTGCCGCCGCGGCTTTCCGCTCGGCTTCGCGCAATCCAGCGGTCGGGCGATGCATTTCTCCGTCCATGCGATCAGGGCCGTCATCAAGCTTCTTGCGCTCGTCGCGGCCTTCATTGCCGTCACCGAGATACCTTTGGCCTCCGCGACCGCGATCGCCTTCACCATGCCTCTCTTCGTCGCGCTCGGGTCGGTACTTTTCCTCGGTGAGCGGTTCTCGGCCGCCCGGGTCTTCGGCCTCGTTGCCGGCTTCGCCGGTATTCTGATCGTCGTCAGGCCGGGCGGCGCAACCTTCCAGTCAGGCGCGGCCTGGGCGCTGGCGTCAGCGGTCGGCCTCGCCATCGTCGCGCTGTTGATGAAGGTTTCGGCCGAACGTGAGGACCCGCTCAGCATCGCCTGGCTTAACCTGCTCGTGACGGTCCCCGTGGCTTTCGTCATGGCTCTGCCTTTCTGGCAGACGCCTTCGCTGTTCAGCCTCGCGCTGATGACGCTGCAGGGCATCGGCGGCCTTTTCGCCCAGCTATCCTTCGCGAGGGCAATGAAGCTCGCCGACGCTTCGCTGCTGGTTATCGTGGATTTCATCCGGCTGCCGATCGCCCTCATCCTTGGCCTCGTGCTCTTCGGCGAGCCGATCCGGCTGGAGGTCGTGATCGGCGGAGCGATCATCCTCGGGGCGATCGCGTTGCTCTTTCACCGCGAGGGGAGGAGGCGAGGATAGGGGCGGGTCCGCGAGCGCGCAACGCAAGGAACGAATGCCCCTCCCCAACCCCTCCCCACAGGCCCCCACAGGTGGGAGGGGCTAACCGGCCGTGGCCTCGTCGCCTCTCTGACCGTCGCGACAGTCTCAAGGTTCTGGGGAATGGCAATCGGGTGCAACGGGCGCCAGAGCCCCTCCCACCTGTGGGGAGGGGTTGGGGAGGGGTTTTTGCGAACGATCACGCGCTTCGGCTCTCGAAATGTTCCACCAATGCGGCAACCATGCTGTCGCCCATCTGTTGCCGCGTCTCGCGCGTACCGCTGCCCATGTGCGGCGACAGGACGACGCGCGGATCGGTGCGGAGCGCTTCCGGGACGAAAGGCTCCTTCTCGAAGACGTCGAGGGCCGCGCCGGCGATCCCGTTTCCGGCCAGCGCCGTGATGAGCGCCTGTTCGTCGACGATCGTGCCGCGCGAGACGTTCACCAGATAGCCTTCCGGGCCAAGGCTCGCGAGCACGGCGGCATTGACGAGGCCGATCGTCTCGGGACTCGCAGGACAGGTGACGATCAGGAGATCGGCCCAGGCCGCGAGCGCCTCGATGCCGTCGAAATACGGAAGGTCGACAGGCTTGCGTCTCGGGCCGTAATAGGCGGTCGGCGCTCCCATCACGCTCAGCCGGACGGCGACCGCCGAGCCGATATGTCCAAGCCCGACGATCCCCGTCTTCATCGATCTCAGCGAGCGGCCGAGCGGGAAGGCGCTCCCGCCCCACTTGCCCTCGCGCACGAAATCGTGGCCGCGCATGAGGCCGCGCGTGGCCGAAATGCTCAGTGCAAGCGCAAGATCGGCGACATCCTCGGCAAGGATCTTCGACGTGTTGCGGACGACGACGTCACGGGCATGCGCGGTCTCGACATCGATGCCGTCGAGACCGGCGCTGTAGCTGGAGATGATCTCCAGCGCCGGCAGGCGGTCGAGCATGGCCGCATCGATATGGGCGTGCCTGACGGCGATGCCACGAATACGCGCTCCGTACTCGGAAAGAAACGGCCCGATCGCCGAGGCATCCTTCGGCAGCCGGACGGTATTGAAGGTTTCCTTCAGTTCCAGATCGGTCTTTTCCGGCAGTTCGGCGGCCTGAAGGATGGTTATGTCCCGGAGCATCGTCATGCCTAGCGTCCCTTGGTCCGGCGCCAGGCTGCGAATTCCGTCTTCGTCTCATCCTTGGTGGCGGGATAGAGGCCGATGATGGAGCGTCCCTTCAGGACTTCCTCGGTGACGAAGTCTTCGAAGGCCGTCATCTCGACGGCTTCGGCGGCGATCTCGTCGGCAAGATGCGCGGGCACGACGACCACGCCTTCGCGATCCCCGACGACGACGTCTCCCGGCCAGACGGCGACGTCGCCGCAGCCGATCGGAACGTTGATGTCGAGCGCCTGGTGCAGCGTCAGGTTCGTCGGCGCGGAAGGACGGCTGTGATAGGCGGGGATGTCGAGCTCCCCGATTTCCGGGCTGTCCCGGAAACCGCCGTCGGTGACGACGCCGGCGACGCCGCGCACCATCAGCCGCGAAACCAGGATCGAACCCGCGGAAGCCGCCCGCGGATCCTTCCGGCTATCCATCACCATGACGAAACCGGGTGGGCACTTCTCCACGGCCGCGCGCTGCGGGTGTTCGGGATTTTGAAAGGCGGAAAGCTGGTTCAGGTCTTCTCGCGCCGGGATGTATCGAAGGGTAAAGGCCTGGCCGACCATGTTCTTCGCTTTCGGCGCGACCGGACGAACGTCCTGGATGAACTGGTTGCGAAGGCCGCGCTTGAAGAGGGCGGTGCACAAGGTGGCGCAGCTTACGCCTTCGAATTTCCTGCGTGTCTCGTCGGACAGAACATAGGTGGTCATGTTTCCTCCCTGGGAAGTTCGTGAAATCAGAAAATGTCGGGCTCGCCCACGGCTGTTCCGAAGGCGGTTTCGAGAAAGTCGAAGTCGCAGCCTTCATTGGCCTGCTTGATGTGCTTCGAGAACATCCAGCCATAGCCTCGTTCGTATTTGTCGGCGGGGCGCGTCCATGCGGCCCGCCGCATCGCCAATATCTCCTCGTCGACCAGCATGTCGATCGTCCGGTTCGGCACGTCGACGCGGATGATGTCTCCGGTCCTGACGAGCGAAAGGGGCCCGCCGACATGGGACTCCGGCGCCACGTGCAGAATGCAGGCGCCGTAGCTCGTCCCGCTCATGCGGGCGTCGGAGATGCGCAGCATATCGCGATAGCCCTGCTTCAGGATCTTTTTCGGGATCGGCAGCATACCCCATTCCGGCATGCCGGGCCCGCCCTTGGGCCCCGCATTTCTGAGGATGAGCACGTGGTCGGGCGTGACGTCGAGATCCTCGTCGTCGATGGCGGCCTTCATCTCCGGATAGCTGTCGAAGACGAGCGCCGGCCCCTCATGGACCCGCAGCCGCTCCTCGCAGGCGGACGGCTTCACGACGCAGCCATCCGGCGCCAGATTGCCCTTGAGGACGGCCAGCGAGCCTTCATGATAGATCGGGTTGGAAAGCGGCCGGATGACGTCGGAATTGTGCACCTCCGCCCCTTCGAGCGTCGCCCCCAACGGAAATCCGCTCACCGTCATCGCGTCGAGATGCAACAGCTCCTTCATCTCCGCCATCAGCGCGCGCAGGCCGCCGGCATAATAGAAATCCTCCATGAGGTACTGCTTGCCGGAAGGCCTGATATTGGCGATGACGGGCGTCGTGCGGCTGATCCCGTCGAGATCTTCGAGCGTCAGCGGCACCCCGGCCCGTCGCGCCATGGCGATGAGATGCACCACGGCATTGGTCGAACAGCCGGTCGCCATTGCTACGGCACTCGCATTTGCGACCGACTTCTCGGTGATGATCTTCTCAGGTCCCAGCTTCTCGTGAACCATCTCGACGATCCGCCTGCCGCATCGCGTGCTCATACGGATGTGGTTGGCGTCGGCTGCGGGGATCGAGCTGGCGCCGGGAAGCGTCAAACCGAGCGACTCGGCGATCGCCGTCATCGTGCTTGCCGTTCCGAAGGTCATGCAATGGCCGTAGGAGCGGGCGATCCCCTCCTCCACGCCGATCCATTGCTCATCCGTTATCGTTCCCGCGCGGCGCTCGTCCCAATACTTCCATGCATCCGAGCCGGAGCCGAGATGCTCGCCCTTGTAGTGCCCGCGCAGCATCGGGCCGGCCGGCAGGAAGATCATCGGGAGGCCGGCGCTGATCGCACCCATGACGAGGGCAGGCGTGGTCTTGTCGCACCCGCCCATCAGTACGGCCCCGTCGATCGGGTGGCCGCGCAGCAATTCCTCCGCCTCCATGGCCAGGAAGTTTCGATAGAGCATCGTCGTCGGCTTGAGCGAGCTTTCCGAGAGCGACTGCACCGGCAGTTCGACGGGAAACCCGCCGGCCTGCAGCACGCCGCGTTTCACGTCGTCGATCCGGTGCTTGAAATGAGCGTGGCACGGATTGAGATCCGACCATGTGTTCAGGATGGCGATGATCGGCTTCTCGCCCCAGTCCTTGGCGTCGTAGCCCATCTGCATCAGGCGGGAGCGGTGACCGGAAGAGCGCAGGTCATCGGGGGCAAACCACCGTGCGCTACGAAGTGTGGATGTCATTGGCTTGGATATTCCCGACAGGTGGATCTTCCACGCGGGTGTAGCATGGCGGGAAACGGGGCGCAATACACTAATGCATTAGTGTAGATCTGGCGGGCCGGGAGCAGCCTCCAGTGCTCCGGCCACGTTCTAACTCAATGCGTCGTCAGCACCTTCACTCCGCCCCTCCGCTCCAGGACGTCGACCACGACCTGGGATCTCGACCGTCTCAGGGCGATGTCGACCATGCCCGAACCGACCCGCAGCCGTTTCAGCACGACCTCGTCCAGGAAGGGCGGGAGCGTCGGCTCGTTCAGGGTGACATGCATCCTGCCGGCATCGAAGCCGAGTCCGATCATCGACTGGAGCAGATAGAGGGGGGCAGCCGCCGCCCAGGCCTGCGGGACGCAGGAAACCGGATAGAAGGTCGGACCGCGGGCGCGCTGGCGCGCGAAGCCGCAAAATAGCTCCGGCAGACGTCTGAGGTCGGTGTAGGTGGAGGCCGCGAACAGCCCTTCGAAGATGCTCGCCGCCTCGGCTTGAAAGCCGTAGCGCACGAAGCCTGCCGCGATCAGCGCATTGTCGTGCGGCCAGACGGAGCCGTTATGGTAGCTCATCGGATTGTAACGCGCCTCCGAGGCGGCGATCGTGCGCACGCCCCAGCCGCAGAAGGAGGATTGCGCCATCAGCGTCGACACTACCCTGCCGGCGCGCTCCGGCAGGGCGATGCCGGTGAAGAGCGCATGGCCTGCATTGGAGGAGCGGACGCGGCAGGGGTTCTTTTCCCCGTCGAGGGCCAGCGAATAGGTTCCAAGCTCATCGTCGAAAAAGGCCGTGTCGAACCGGATGCGCAGCTCTTCGGCCCGTCGTTCGAGCCTCAGCGCATCCTCGACATGGCCGAGCTTGCGCGACAGCCGCGCGGCCGCCTGCCAGGCGCCGAAGACATAGGCCTGTACCTCGGCGGTCGCGATCGGCCCCGAGGCCAGATTGCCCCCGGCATGGAAGATCGAATCGTGGCTGTCCTTCCAGCACTGGTTCACCAGGCCCTTTGCGGTGCGGCTTCCATATTCGACGAAGCCGTCGCCGTCGCGGTCGCCGAAACGGTCGATCCAGTCAAGCGCCGCCACCACGTTCGGCCAGAGGTTCCGCACGGTATCGAGATCGCCGGTGCGATCGAGATAGGCGCCGGCAAGCATGATGAAGAGAGGGGTCGAGTCGATGCTGCCGTAATAGCGCCGGAAGGGCACCTCGCCGAGTTCCGCCATTTCGCCGTAGCGCATCTCATGCAGGATCTTGCCCGGCTCCGCATCGGCGGCGGGGTCGAAATCGGTCGCCTGATTGGCGGCAAGATGCCTGAGCACGCCTTTCGCGATTTCCGGGTCCAGCCACAGTGTTTCGAGTGCGGTGATGAGCGCGTCGCGGCCGAAGACGGTGCTGAACCAGGGGATGCCGGCGTAAGGGTAGGGACCTTCGGGTGTCTCCGTAAGCAGCATGTAGAGGTCGGTGACGCTGCGCCTCACCGCCTCGTTGAACACGGCGTTGGAGGTCACGACCGCGGCGGCGCGCGAGGCGGAATAGCGCAACGCCCTCCTGGCATCGCGCAACGCCAGAAAGAAGGTGAAGGCCGGAGGGTGCGGATTGTCTTCGAGACTGTTGCAGGCGATTTCGATGAAGATCGATTGCGCCTGATGCGGTGCGAGTTCGACGACAAAGCTCGCCTCCCGTCCGGTGAGCCTCTGCGGCTCCGGATCGAAGCGGAGCGTCGTGCTGCGGGTCTGGCCGTCGAGGCCGTCATAGGCCAGGACGACCCGGGCGTTGCCGACCAGCGCGCTGTGATGGGTGCCGCGGCGTCGCCTGGGGGTGCCACGCACCTCGAAAAGGTCGGCGAAGTCGGCGGCGAAGGACAATTCGACCTGCAGCCTTCTCGGCACTTCATCGAAGTTTCGCAGGACCAGGCGTTCGTAGCAGGCCTCCTGCCAGAGGAACCGGGTACGCCGCACGTGAATGAGGTCATGCTTCAAGACCTCGCCACCGGGATCGAGCACGAGAGCCGGGTTGGTGAGATCGCAGTCGAGCGTGGCATTGTCGTCCCTGAGCGTGGAACTCAGCAACAGCGACCGGGCGCCGTTCAATGTCAGCACGAACTCCGACAGATGGCGGGTGTCGCGGTGGAAGATCCCCTCCGGATTGGAAGGAGAGGAAAACGCATCGCCGTTGTGGTCGAACACTGCGAAGGTATCGCCGTGTTTCAGCGATCTGGAGCTTCGCTCGTAACGCGAGACCGCTGCGGGTCCCAGGTCGTCCGCAGATGTCACGTCGGGGGCGGCTTCGGCCGGCCCCCCGGAGAGATTGGTTCCCATCGGATCGGTCTCCGTTGCATCGGAGCAGGGTGAGGGTGGTGCGTGCCGTGTTCCGCCCGCATCCCGCTCTCGCTCCTCGAGTAGATCACGATGCGTTCAGGTCGATCAGAACTCATCCGTGATCCGGTATCAGGCGACCCTGGCAGAGCCGGGGCCGGCACCGCTTTCGTTCGCCGCATGGATCGGCATGACCCTTTGGGCGCCGCCTGCCAGGGCGCGATAGAGATCCAGATAGTCATCTGCCATGCGTCGGGCGGTGAAGCGTCTGTCGAAGGTCGCCCGGACCGTGTGGCGATCGAGCCGGTCGAGATCGTGGACCGCCTTCACGGCCTCCTCCATGCTGTCGACGATAAAGCCCGACACGGCGTGGTCGATCACCTCCGGCACCGCGCCGCAGCGGAAGGCGACCACCGGCGTGCCGCAGGCCATCGCCTCGATCATCACCAGCCCGAATGGTTCGGGCCAATCGATCGGGAAGAGGAGGGCGCGTGCATTTCCGAGGAATTCGCCCTTCTGACATTCGTCGATTTCGCCGATGAATTCGACATTCGGATAGCGTCGGACAAGCGGCTCGATCTCGTTCAGCCAGTAGGCCTCGTCCGCTTTGTCGACCTTGGCGGCGATTTTCAGCGGCATGCCGACCCGGGCAGCGATTTCGATCGCGCGGTCGGGCCGCTTTTCGGGCGAGATGCGGCCTAGGAAGGCGAGATAATCGCCCCTCGGCTGGCCGGTGAAGGGAAGGACGTCAGGAGCCAGACCATGATGGACCGTCGCGACCCAATTGACCGGCGGCATCGGTTTTCGCTGGTCGTCGGAGATCGAAATCAGGGGAACATCCGGGAATGCGGCGTAGAAGGGCTGGAGGTCGGGCAGATCGAGGCGGCCGTGCAGCGTCGTCACCGTCTTTCCTGCGAGGCTGCGAACGAGGGGAAAATGCAGGAGATCGATGTGGAAGTGCAGGACGTCGAAGCCGTTGGCCTGCCGGCGCACTTCCTCCAGCATCAGCATGTGATAGGGGATAGGATCCTGAACCGCAGGGTTCAATCTCAGCGCCATATCCGAGCAGGGGATGAGCTTTGCCGAGGTCATCGAGTCGCCGCTCGCGAAGAGCGTGACCTCATGGCCCTGTCGGACGAGCTCTTCCGTCAGGTGGTGAACGACGCGCTCGGTTCCGCCGTAGAGCTTCGGCGGGACACGTTCGAACAGCGGTGCGATCTGGGCTATCTTCATGAACGACGCTCCTTTGGATCGGGATGTCAGAAGCGTTGTGGGCCTCCATTGTGAACCTCCGGGGGCCGGACGACATCTATGATCTAGTCGATGCGCCGTGCTCTTCAAGAGCAACGGCGAACCGACGCGACCGGATGATCACGGATCTGTTCTTTATGGAGGTGGGGGCTCAGGCCGCTCTTGCCGCCTCCACGAAAGCCGCGATCTTGTCGATATCCTTGCGAAAGCCGCCTCCGGGAAGCGGCTGGTTCGTGTGGGTGAGGGAATCGTCCGCCCAGGGGCGGACGGCTTCGATGGCCGCCTGAACGTTTTCCGGCTTGAATATGCTCTTCCTCAACGGTCAGGCCGCTGAACGGCACCTGGCAGATCGGCGCATCGGCGGACGCGCCGGAAGGCTTCGACCTCGGTTATTTCGCCTTCCCGCCTGAGAGGATGCGTTGCGGGCAGCCAAATAGCTACGGTCCTATGTGAAGAGCGGGCCGGCCAGCGATCTCATGCGGCAGCTACCACCTCGATCTCGACCAACCATTCCGGGACAAGGGTTTCGGCCACGATCGCAGTTGTCGGGATACGACGATTGCCCAAAGCCGCAATGCGGACATTCTGGTTCGCCTCGGCATAAGAGGCATCGCGCAAGTAGCTCGTCAACCGCACAATATTGTCGGTCGTCATGTTTGCTTCGGCGAGGATGCGCCGGATATTGGACCAGATCAGCAATAGCTGTTCTTCCAGGCTGTCTGGAGCCTTCCCTTCGGGATCAAGCCCCAGTGCCACTGACAAACAGAAACCGTGCCGCGCCGCTCACCTCCATCGCATGCACATAGTCGTCGGTAGCTGGATAGATGCCGTTGCGCGGGTTCCGTGGAATCATCTGCATTCGGAGTGTCCTTTCGTCTGAGTCGGCAAGCATCAAGCCTCGGCGGGCGCATCGGCTAACGCCCGACAAAGGGTCGCACGATGCACACCCAAGAGCCGAGCGACCTCGGCCACCGGCTTTTCCTCGTCTTTGATGAGCTTCCGGGCGTTTTCGATCTGCGCGGCGGACAGGGCAGGGGAGGGACCGAACCGCACGCCTCGCGCCTTCGCCGGGATCCGGCCGGCGCTGGTGCGCTCTACGATCAAGGACCGCTCGAAATCCGCGATCCCGGCGAACGCGGTCGACACCATGTGGCTACGCGCTGCCACGCTTCGAGGCTGTCGAACGCCATGAGGCTCATACCAGCTCGCCAGGGTGTTTCCCCCATGACGACGCTGGCGACACGCGGCACGGCTAGGATTCGTCGTCGTCATGCTCGATCTCCGTCAAATCCCCGTCCCGCAAAGGTGCTTCGTAGTCTTGGCCGCCGTAATAGACGCCGATGATATTCACGGTGCCGTCCGCTACCTCAAACAGAATCGTCACACGCCGGCGAAACCCAAGCGTTCGCAAGCCTGGCCGAAGATCGTCGCGGCGCGTGCCTCGGTGCGGAAAGGTTTGCAGCTTCCCGCAATAGTCCACGATGGAATCGACATAGCGCGCCGCCACGGCGGGCGACGCTGCCCCGGAAATATGGCGAGCTGGTCGCGAGCCTCCGGGGTGAAATGAACGGTGTGCGTCACGCCGGGTCAGATCGCTTACGCTTGCTGGCAAGATGCTGGCGTACCTGGTCAACGCTGAGCGCCCGGCTCGGGTTGGCCTTTAGCTTGTCGTAGGCGGCAACGCCTTCCGTGCGCAGCCAGCTTTCAAGGGCCTTGTCGCGCGCCTGCAAGGCGCGCAGCCCGTCGCGGATAACCTCGCTCTCGCTGGCATACTCGCCCGACGAAACCTTCGTCTTGACCATCTGTGCCATTTCATTCGGCAACGTGACGCTGAATTGTTGCGTGCTGCGCATGGGAATCTCCCGTTTCGGATCGTGCTAAGTAGGATTGAACACTACCACATATAGACCGATCGGGAAACGCAGCAAACGGTCGGAGCGATCCTGCCTACATGATTGCACGCAAGCATGATGGCTTGGCAACTATTCCCCGCCCTCACGAACGACCGGGAAATTGTATTTGCGAAAAGCAGGTTCAGCGCCTTGGCCACAAGCCGCTCCTGCGGAATCCGCTAACCCTTGTCGTCGCGCGTTCGAAAGCTGACTTCTTCCAGCGTTTCCCAATAGGCGGGCGGCAATTGGTGGGTTTTGGCTGTCTCGCCAGCCCGTATAACGGAATGTAGGTGCCGGCCGGCAGCGGGCTGGCAGCAGGCCGCTTCGGCTCTACCGGCGTGTCGGAAGCGGCCGGAGCTGCTGGCGCGGCCGCCGGCTGTTCGGCCGTCTTGATGGCGGTGTCGAGAATGCGCTTACGGAAGAAACGAAGGTGCTCTATGTCGAGGCGATCGCCGGAGTTGGCGCATGCGCGCAGCATCGTGGTGATCTGCGAATACCTTAGCGTCGCCGGCGGTCTGCCGCCCGCGTGATTTCGGGGTCGACGTCGTCGTCGAGATCGCGACCACGTTCATCGGCGGACAGAATGATGCCGTGGGCGGAGTCATCACCCTCAATCCGACATCCTGCCGCCGGACTGTCTCGAAGACGGGGAAGTGCCCTAAATCACGAGAGCTTGCGGCTCGCTCCCATGAGAAACTCCTTCATTTTCGCGGCCGCCGGCGAGAGCATCGGTTGGCGGTATTGCAGAATGGAGATGTTGCGGCTGATGACCGGATCGACCAGCTCGACGATCCGGACGTCCACATTGGTCGTGAGCTGGCGGGAGTTTTCCGGAAGGATCGCGATACCCAGGCCCTCCGCCACCATGCTGATCGCCGTCGTCGAGAAACGCACCTCGTATCTCGTCTTGACCTCTACACCGGAGGCGATCAGCGCGCGGTCGACGAGCCCGCGCAGGGGATTGTCCTTTGCCAGTCCGATCAGGCCCTCGCCTGCAAGGCTTGCCCAGCTCACCTGCCGCGCCTTTGCGAATCTGTGGTCGGAGCGGCAAATCAAAGTGAGCTGGTCCCGCATCAGCACGCTGGCCTGGATCTCCGGATCGTCGGCAGAAACGGTGCCGATGCCGAGGTCCGCCTCGTTCCGCTTCAATGCGGAGCGGATCTCCTCCTCCGGCATGTCCCGCACCTGCACCGATATGTCGGGATAGCGCTTGACGAAGCGCGCGATGACCGGCGGCAGCAAGGTCGCAGCAAGCACGATTGCCGCCGCGATCGTGACCCGGCCGCGCTGCAGGCTCGCCAGTTCGTGCACATTCGCAACCGCTATCTCGAGGTCCGACATGACCTTGCGGGCCTGCGGCAAAAATTCCGCTCCGGCCGTCGTCAGGCTGACCATGCGTGTGTGCCGGTCGAACAGCCGATGCTTGAGGGCAACCTCCAGATCCTTGATCAGGATGCTGATCGCCGACTGCGTAAGTCCGAGGTGATCGGCTGCCAGATGGAAACGCCCGAGTTCGGCCACGGCAATGAAGGCCTGCAACTGGCGAAGTGTCACATTCATCGGTACTTCTCTGTCTCGCGCCAGGCAGCAGCGCTGCCTGTTCCCGTTCCGCTTGAGCCAAGTTCCCCTTTTTCGGGCGCAAAAACAATGGATGTACCCGCGATCGCCTTAGACCGGTTCCTCAAGCTGCCGATAGCGGAGATTTGCCGGCCATCAGCAGCCCGATCTCTTCCAGACGGCTGCGGTCGGGCGGAATCTCGCCGACGAGGCGGCCTTCATACATGACGAGGATGCGGTCGGAGAGCGTGAACAATTCCTCGAGCTCCGTGGATATCAGCAGAATGGCCTTGCCGGCGCTGCGCTGCTCGAGAATCTTGTGCATCACCAGCTCGGTCGCTCCGATGTCGATACCGCGCGTAAGCTGATTGATCAGCAGGAAATCGAACCGGCGGTCCAACTCGCGCCCGACGACGAGCTTCTGCTGATTGCCGCCCGACAAATTCCGGATGCGGTCGCCCGGTCCCGACGCCTTGACCTTGAAGCGGCGCATGAGATCACGGGTCTGCCTCGTGATCTCGTTCAGGTCGAGCAATCCACGAGACGAGAAGGGAGGCTTATCGAACCGCTGAAGGATCACATTCTCCGTCAGTGGCAGCGGCAGCACGATGCCCATCCTGTGGCGGTCCTCGGGGATATGCGCCATAGGCAATTGATTGATCTCGTAGGACGACAGGCCCGCCAGCTGGGTCCCGTCGAGCGTGACGCTGCCGGAGGCAACCGGAAGAAGCCCCGTCAGGGCCAGCGCCAGCTCGCTCTGGCCATTGCCGGAGACGCCTGCGATCCCGACTATTTCATTGGCCCTGACCTCGAAAGATACGTCTCGCAGCGCCGGAAGCCCGGCTTCGCCGTCGCAGCTGAGATGCTCGACCGACAGCACGACACGGCCGGGCTCGAGAGGTGCCCGCGGCAAATCCATCAGAACGTCTCTGCCGACCATCATGCGCGCCAGCTCGCGCGCGGTCGTCTCGGACGTTTTCACCGTACGGACGACCTTGGCATCGCGCATGACGCTGACGCGATCACTGACGCGCATCACCTCGTCCAGTTTGTGCGAAATGAAGATGACCGTCTTTCCGTCTGCGACGAGTTGGCGAAGCAGATGCAGGAGACGGTCGGTTTCCTGAGGCGTCAGGACCGCGGTCGGCTCGTCCAGGATCAGCAGTTCGATGCCGTGGTAGAGCACCTTCAAGATCTCGACCCGCTGCCGTTCGCCAACCGACAGGCTGGAGACGAGCGCGTCGGGCGCGACGTCGAGACCGTAGCGGTCGCTGAGCTCCAGAATGCGCGCATGTACCGCCCTCATGTCGCGGATCATGCTGAAGGGCGAGCCCTGTCCTAGCACGTAGTTTTCCGCGACCGTGAGGTTGGGGACCAGCATGAAGTGCTGGTGGACCATGCCGATCCGATGTTTGATGGCTTCGCGGGGGGAGCCTAGCTTGAGTGGCCGTCCCTTGAAGACGATCTGCCCTTCATTGGGCGAGAGAACACCGCAAAGAATGCTCATCAGAACGGTCTTGCCGGCGCCGTTTTCGCCAAGCAGCGCGTGAATCTCGTTCTCCTCGACGTCGAGGGTCACGCCTGCGCTGACGATGAGCGGTCCGAATCGTTTATGGATTCCATCCATCAAAAGCAGTTGTTTGCCCGCCATTTCTCCCCCTCAGCTTTTCTTGTAGGCGACGCCGAGCATGCTCGGTGTGTCGACCCGGTTTCGGACAAGTATCAGCGCCGCGATCGTCATGACGTAGGGCAGAGCCTGGAAGAGCTGATAAGGGAGGAAGAGCACCGGCTGCGCCTGCAATTGCAGCTGCAGCGCATAGAACACCCCGAAGAGCAGCGAGACGATGAAGGCGCCGATGGGCGACCATCTCGCAAAGACGACCACGGCAAGGGCGATGAAGCCGCGGCCCGAGGAAATGCCTTCGACGAACTGGTTGGAGTGGGCGAGCGTCAGGAAGGCGCCGCCGAGCGCCGCGAGCGCCGAGCAGATAAGCACCGCGCCGTAGCGGTAGAGCGCCACGCTGCGGCCCGAAACGTCGACAGCCTTGGGATGCTCGCCGACGGCGCGAAGCGTCAGTCCGAACGACGTCCTGTAGAGCACGAAGACGGCAAGCGCGGCCACCGGTAGCGTGCTGTAGACAAAGGCGTTCTGCCGGAAGAACGCTTCGCCGAAGAACGGCAGATCGCTCAGCCACGGCAGATCGACAGGCTTGGCGATTTCGATGCCCTTGCCGGCCGAGGAAAAATAGGCGCGGAACAGAAAGGCCGTCAGGCCGAGGCCGAGCAGGTTGATGGCGGCGCCCACCACGATCTGGTCCGCCTTGATCGTGATGGTGAAGAACGCAAACAACAGGCCGACGAGAACACCTGCCGCGACCGCCGCGGCGACACCGACCAGGATGCTTCCGCTGGTGAAGGCGGCGGCGAAACCCGCAAAGGCACCCGCAAGCATCACGCCTTCGAGGCCGATATTGAGGACACCGGCGCGCTCGGAAAACACTTCGCCGATCGATGCGAACATCAGCGGCGCTGCCAGCCGCCATGAGGCTGCAATGGTCGCGGCGAGAAAGCTCAGGCTAGCTACATCTTCCATGGGTCCACCTATTCGGAAGGGCGCATCGACGGGATCCGCAACACGGCAAATCCCACGACCGAGAGAATGACGATGCCCTGAATCACGAGCACGAGAACCTGAGGCACCTGTGCCGTGATCTGCATGAGCTCGGAGCCGCTTCGCAGAATTGCAAACAAGAGGCCGGAGAAGACCGCTCCGATCGGATTGTTGTTTGCGAGAAGAGCGACCGCGATGCCTTCGAAGCCATAGCCCGGAGAGATCGACTGAAAGAGCCGCCGGGTGACGCCGGCGATCTCGAAGGCCCCTGCGAGCCCGGCCATGCTGCCGCTCAGGCAGATCGACAGCATGATGTTCCTGGGAACGCTGATCCCGGCATAGCGCGCGGCGTCCGGGCTGATGCCGACCACCCTCAGCGCATAGCCCCGGGTGCTGCGGAACAGAAAGATGTACATCACGACGGCCAGCGCCAGGGCGACGAGGATGCCGATATGGAGGCGGGTCGGCGGCAGGATGCGCGGCATCCATGCCTCCTGGACCAGCCGGGCCGACTGCGGATAGGCCGCAGCCGCATCCCGCAGCGGGCCGGTCACGAGATAGCTCGTCATGATAATGGCGATGTAATTCAGCATGATCGTCGTCACGATCTCGCTGGCCCGGAAATAGACCTTCAGAAGTCCGGCGATCGCCGCCCATGCCGCACCTGCAAGAGCGCCTGCAATCATGACCAGCGGGACGTAGATCCACGCGGTCAACCCGTCGAAGGAAACGCCGACGGCGGTTGCGGCGATGGCGCCGGCATAGAATTGCCCCTCGGCGCCGATGTTCCAGATGCTGCAGCGGAAGGCGACGCAAAGGCCGACGCCGATCAGGATCAGCGGCGTTGCTTTCAGGAGAATTTCGGCGATCGAGCGGGTGTCCTGGAAGACGCCAAGCACCATCACATCGATCACGGCGCGTGCTTCGTAACCGTTGAAGGCAAGGAGCGCCGCGCCGCATGCGAGAGCCAGAACAACAGCGGCGGCCGGCTGGATAATCGTGCGTAAAGGACCGAGCAGGCCTCGCCAAAGGGCGCCATAGGCCTGGGGGACGACCGCCAGCGGCTGTCCACTTTCACTGTTTGCCATGAGTTTGCTGCCTTCGGATTAGGAAAAGCCTGAAGCTTTCCATCGAACAATCGATCGAAGCGGTTATCGTGGCAGAATGGGGCACACGCCGAACGGCGCCGGTCCGGCCCAACCTATCGGGCAGTGCCCCATCCTTCTCGCGCCTGCGGTCGTTATTTCTGCCGGGTCTTGATTTCTCCGGCGGCGATCTTGCCCTTCACCTCATCGACGTATTTGCGCACGTCCTCCGTCACGGGATTTGCAGCCTGATCATTGTAGGTGAACTTCATGACGTCGGCATCTTTCAGGCCGAACTCGACATTGGTCGTCGGCTTTTTGCCGTTCCTGATGTCTCCGACGATGCGGATGACGCCCCGGGCATAGTCGGCGACGTAAAGCCCGAGGATGTTCTTGGGAGCGACCGAGGTGTAGTCGCTGAAGATGCTGAAGGTCTTGACGTCGGCACCGGATTCCGCGGCGGCCTGGAAACCGCCCACCGTCGCCCCTGAAGCATTCGGCAGCACGAAGTCGGCCCCTTGCGAGATCAGGCTGAGGCTCGCCTCCTTGGTCGCGGTCGCATCGGTGAAGTTGCCGATATAGACCTCGCTGACGGGGAAGTCCGGCGCGACGCTTCGCACACCGTTGGTGAAGCCCTCGAAGGCCTCCTTGATCGGCGGGATCTCCATCCCTCCGACGAGACCCGCCTTCTTGCCCGTCTTGGCCGCGATCACGCCCATCAGGTAGAAGGGCTGGCTCGTATCCGTGTTGAGGCCGATGACATTTCCCTCGAATATATAGCTCGAGGAAATGAGAAAGACCGTATCGGGATATTCCGGCGCGACCTCGAGAGCGGCATCCTGAAACTCGAAGCCGTGCCCGAGAATGACGTTGTAGCCCTGGCTGGCGAAGTCACGGAAGGCTTTCTCGAAGGATGCCGGGTTCTGCTGCAGCTCGACATAGCTGACCTCGGCACCAAGTTCCGCCTCCACGCCCTTGAGTGCGTTGAAGCCTATCCTGTTCCATCCTTCTTCCGAAACACTGCCGGGAACCAGCAGTCCCATCTTGAACGGTGAGCCCTCGGCGAAAGCCGGCCCCGCGGCAATGAGCGCGGCCATTGCAACCGCCGACCCCAAACAGCCTCTTCTGGTAATCATCATGATGCTCCTCCCTTCCTCTCCTCATCATGCCCGTCCGACGGCTTGCTGCCGTTCAGGGGACATCTTCCAATGCGCGTATGGCCTCCACGGCAGGCGATGCGGGTGCTGCGACCGGCCGGCCTTTCGCGAGCACCTGGATGCAGTCGGGACCCCCGCCGACGAGAGCGCTGACATCCTCGCAATCGGTGACGACAAGGTCCGCCCAGGTGCCCTCGCGGATGCCGTAGTCGGTCAGATTCATCATGCGTGCCGGTATTGCGGTGATCATGTCATAGGCGGTGGCGAGCTCGTCGCCCCGCAGATGCCCGGCAAGCAGCGTCCAGCGCGCGATCTCGAGCATGTCGCCCGAGCCGGTCGGCACGAACGGGTCCTGGATATTGTCGGATGCGGTCGCGATGGCCACCCCCGCGCGGATCAGTTCGGCGACACGCGTCAGACCGCGGGGCGGCAACATGTCGTGGCTGCGGCCTTGCAGGTAGAGATTGGCCGCAGGCAGTGTCACGACCGCGATGTCGAGATCGATCATCTGGTCGCGTATGCGCTCGAATTCCTTCCTCGGCAGCGCGCTCAGGACGGATGCGTGACCGAGGACGGTGCGCCCCTGCAGGCCAAATCTCCGGACCCGCTCGAACACGGCGTCGAAAAGCGGCCGTTCGGGGTTCAGGTGTTCGTCGAGATGCAGATCGATGGGTCGGCCATGCCGCTCGGCCGCGGCGAAGAGGATGTCGAGATACCGCATCGGGTCCTCGGCGACCGCCGGGGTGCCCCCGACCGCGTCGGCCTGTTCGACCGCGGCATCGATGTTCTTCTCCAGCCATTCGATATCCTGATTGGGATGCGGCGTCATGAAAGCGACGAGCTGCAGCGTCAGCCGGTCCGCCCATTCGGATCTCAGCCGGGCCAAGGCGTTGATGCCGTTGAAGCCGGCATCCTTGTCGACATTGATGTGGCTGCGTATCGCCGTGGTGCCGCGGGCAAGGCAGCGTTCCATTGTCCGCGCCGCACGTCGCGTCACGTCGTCTTCCGGCGCCTGGCGGGCATATCTGGCGAATGCCTCCCGCGCTCCCTGCAAGGTTCCCGAGGGATTGGGCGTGAATTTGAGGACACCTGTCTTGTCCAGATGCTGGTGGACGTCGACGAAGCCCGGCGAGACGAGCGCGCCGCGGAGATCGACGCCGATCACATCCGGGCCCACTTCCAGGCGATGGCCGATGCTGGCGATGCGCCCGTCTTCCCCGACGAGGATATCGCGTTCATCGGCTGCCGCGGCTTCGCCGGCAATCCGGCAGCCACGCAGGAGAAGTGCACGGCGGGCGCCGCCATGACGGGTTCCGAGAACCGTATGCATCGAGTGACTCCATTCCATTCCGTCTGACCCGTTCCGTCTGGGTCATTCCATCTGGATGGAGACTAAGAAGCGACGATTATTGAGGCAATTTCATAATAGATATATATTGTTTCGGTTTTCTCATGAATGTTCCCACGGCACCGCATCCGTCAGTGCAGTGCACGATATCAAAAGGAACGATATAATATATTATCACGCGTCAGTGTTTTTATCCGCCAAGAAAATCGTATTATCGGCTACCAAGCATGTGTTTTTGCGGAGATTCGATCCGCAGAAATTCCGGAAGTGATTTCATTTCAGCAAATTTGTGTATGGTGACGCGCCAGGAACCGCGACCAAGTCATGCAATTATCAAAGAGAATACTTTTAAGGCATACATTTACGCGTTTAGCGGCGCGATAATACATAACGTTGACATCCAGGCACTCAAGTATAGATTGTTGACAATCTAATCTGGAGTGTTTCGGATGGCCGCGTCGCCCTTTTTCAGGAGTGCAAGATACCGTCCCCCTGCCGGGGCCGCGATGAGCGGGCCGGAGGCCGAGCAACGTGTCGTCCAGGTCATCGTCGAGGCGATAATGCATCATCGGGTGGCCCCCGGCGCCAGACTGATCGAGCGCGAGCTGGCGATCGCCTCCGGCGCCAGCAGGTCGGCCATACGCAACGGGCTCATGCGGCTGGCGCATGCGGGGCTGGTGGAACTCAGCCCCAACAAGGGAGCGTCCATCGCCATGTGTTCGCCCGACGAAGCGCGGCAGATATTCGACGCGCGCATCGTGATCGAGACGGCGACGGTCGAGAAGCTCGCCGGCACGATCGGCGAGACGGAGCGTGCGCGCCTGCGGTCGTTCGTGGAGGACGAACGCAACGCCTATGAAGAGGGCCGCATGGAAGAAGCCCGGCATCTGTCCCGGCGGTTCCATCTGCTTCTGGCGGAAATGGCCGGCAACGACGTGCTGACGGGGGTGATACGCGATCTCATCAACCGCCAGCCGCTGCTCTCCTGGTCGAGGCCGGATACCGAGCCGCGATTCTGCGGCAATCACGCGCATTCCGAGATCGTCGAAGCGATAGCGAGCGGAGACGGCGAAAGGGCCGCCCGCCTCAATATGGAGCACCTTCGGGCCTTGGAACGTGAACTGGTGGCCGATCGCGCCGCGGCCATGCAGGCGTTTCGCTCCGTTCAGGCCAACGCCGCGTCCGGCGAAAGCGCACAACGGGAGGATGGTGACGCCGGTATCGATTGAATCAAGTGCGGAACGCGGCGGCGTACCGCTGTTTTTGGGAGGAGGAATGCATGAAACCGTTCGAATATTACGAGCCGGCGAGCCTGGCGGAGGCCAGCGATCTCATGAGGCGGCTCGGCAAGGATGCCAGCATCATCGCGGGCGGCACCGATCTGCTCGTCGAGATGAAGGAGGAGCTTCGCAGCCTCCTTCATCTCGTCAACATCAAGAAGATCCCGAACCTGAGGGATTTTACCTATGATCCGGCCGCCGGGCTTCGCTTTGGCGCGCTGGTGACGGTCCGGGAGATAGAGACCTCGCCGCACGTCATCGGCAACTATCCGAACCTCGCCAAGGCGGTAAGCCTCCTCGGCTCGGTACAGGTGCGCAACCGGGCAACCATTGTCGGCAACATCTGTCGCGCCTCCCCCTCGGCCGACACGATCCCGCCCCTGATCGCCGACGGCGCCAGCCTGTCCGTCTATAATGGAGGCACCGAGCGGACCATTCTGCTCGAGGACTTCTTCACCGGTCCCGGCCGGACGGTTCTTTCGCCCGGAGATATCGTAACCGGCATATCCCTGCCGGCGCCCCGCCCGACGAGCGGCCGCGCCTACATCAAGCACGGCCGCCGCAAGGCGATGGAACTTGCGACCGTCGGCGTTGCCGTCAGCATCGAGCATGTCGCCGGACAATGTTCGGACATCCGCATCGCGCTCGGCGCCGTGGCGCCGACCGTGATCCGCGCCCGCAGGACCGAGGACCTTATCAGGGGACGCAGGATCGACGCGGCACTGCTGGCCGAAGCTGCGGAAAGCGCAATGCAGGAAGCCACTCCCATCGGCAATGTGCGGGCAAGTGCGGCCTACCGCCGCGACATGGTCGGCGTGCTGACGCGCCGGGCAATCGGTTACGCCATGGGAGGTGCCCAATGAACCGGCTCGTTTCGATGGCGGTCAATGGCGAGGCCCGTGAACTCGCGGTCGTTCCCAACCGCACGCTGCTCGATGCGCTACGCAACGAAGGCAGTCTCACCGGAACCAAGAAAGGCTGCGACGTCGGCGACTGCGGTGCCTGCACGGTCATCATGGACGGAAGGCCGGTCAATGCCTGTCTGGTGCTCGCCATCGAGGCCGAAGGTGCGACGATCGAGACCATCGAAGGCCTGCAGCCGGCCTATGACAAGCCGCACCTCCTGCAACAGAAATTCATGGAGCACGGCGGTGCGCAGTGCGGCTTCTGCACGCCGGGCATCATCATGATGGCCAAGGCGCTGCTCGACGAAAACCCGGACCCGAGCGAGGACGAAATCCGCTTCGCTCTGGCCGGCAATATCTGCCGCTGCACCGGCTACACCAAGATCATCGACGCTGTTCGGGCCACGGCCGAGGAACTGAGAAAGGCGGGGACGCTATGAACACATATGAAAGGATCGATAGAGACCTGTCCGACCGGGACTTCACCGTCGTGGGCAAGAGCGTCAAGCGTTCCGATACTCTGGAGAAGGTCACGGGGACGGCCAGATATGCAGGCGACGTCGCCTTGCCCGGCATGCTCCACGCCAAGATGAAGCGCAGCAACATCGCGCATGCGCGCATCAGGAGCATCGACACGAGCAAGGCGCTGGCGCTCAAGGGCGTCAAGGCGGTGCTGACGCACGAGAACGTGCCGCGCGTTTTGCATGCGGGCTCACCGCATCCGCGCTCGGCATCCGTTACCAAGGATCAGTACATCCTGGATGACAGGGTGCGATATTGGGGCGAGGGCGTCGCCGCAGTCGCTGCCGTCAGCGAGGAAATCGCTGAGCGCGCGGTCGCGCTCATCGAGGTCGAGTACGAGCCCTTGCCCGGCCTCTTCACCATCGAAGCCGCATCGGTGCCCGGCGCTCCGCCGATCCATGAGAATGGTCTCGACCGGAACCAGGTGTTGCCGCCGGTCTTCGTCACCCGCGGCGACGTCGACAGGGGTTTCGCCGAAGCGGATCTGATCCTCGAGCGCGAATACGATCTCGGCCGCCCGACACCGGCCTATATGGAGCCCAATGTCTGTGTCAGCCAGTGGGACGGCAACGGCAAGCTCACCATGTGGACCTCGACCCAGAGCGCATTCATGGTCCGCGGCACGCTTGCCGAAGTGCTCGGCGTGCCGCTGAACAAGGTACGCGTTATCGTCGATCACATGGGCGGCGGCTTCGGCGCGAAGCAGGATCTGTTTCAGAACGAGTTCCTCTGCGCCCTGCTCGCGCGACAGACGGGGCGTCCGGTCAAGATGGAGTTCAGCCGCAAGGAAACGTTCCTCGGCGGCCGCTCGCGACACCCCGGCAAGATATGGCTGAAGCAGGGCTTCACCAAAGACGGCCGGATCGTCGCACGCGAAGCCAGGGTCACCTTCAACTCCGGCGCCTACGGCTCGCACGGTCCAGGCGTCACCAATGTCGGCACCGCAGCGCTGACCTCGCTCTACCGTTGCGAGAATGTCCGGCTGGAAGGCCGCTGCATCTATACCAATTCGCCGATCGCCGGCGCCTTTCGCGGCTATGGTGTGGTTCAGACCTACTATGCGCTCGACCTCATGATGGACGAGGCGGCCGAGAAGCTCGGCTTCGACCCGGCCGAGTTCAAGTTGATGAACGCGGTGCGCGACGGCGACATCGCACCCTCCGGGCATCCGATCGTCGGACACGGCCTCGGGGATTGCATCCGCCGCGTCATGGAGGAGACAAACTGGCACGAATTGCGCAGGCGGGAGAAGCCGGAAACCGTCAAGCGCCGCGGGATCGGGATCGGCTGCGAAATGCACGGATCCAGTGCCTATCCGGGCATCAAGGAACAGGGCAACGCAATCGTGAAGATGAACGAGGACGGAACGGTGACACTGATCACCGGCACCGCCGGCCTCGGCACCGGCGCGCATACAGCGCTTTCGCAGATCGTCGCCGAGGAACTCGGCGTGCCCTTCGAAGCCGTCTCGGTCGTTCAAGGGGACACCGATATCGTCCCCTGGGATATCGGTGCCTTCGCCAGCCACACGACCTATCTCGGCGGACGGGCGGCTCAGCTCGCGGCCGCCGACGTGCGCAGACAAGTGCTCGAACACGCCGCGCCCATGCTCAAGACCGAGCCCGAGAATCTCGCGATCCGGGACGGTTTCGTGGTCGTCACCAACGGCTCCAACCGCAGCATCCGGGTTTCCGAGGCCGTCGGGCCGCAACGGGGGATGCCGGCGGTGCAACTAGTCGGCGTAGGCACCTACATGCCGACGAAGTCCTACTCCTTCGCCGCCCATTTCGCCGAAGTCGAGGTGGACACCGAGACCGGCGAGGTGGCCGTTCTCGAGGTCGTTCCGGTACATGAGATCGGCAGGGTCATCCATCCGATCGCCGCGGCCGGACAGATCGAGGGTGGCATTCAGCAGGGCATCGGCCACACCCTCAGCGAGGATTACGTCATCGACCTTACCGACGGACGTTCCCTCAATCCGAGCTTCGTCGATTACAAGATGCCCCTGTCGATGGACATGCCGTCCATCCGCACCATCATCCTCGAGACGGCACCGGATCCCGGCGGTCCCTACGGTGCCAAGGGCGTCGGCGAGGATCCGATCATCGCGATCGGGCCCGCCATCGCCAACGCCATCTACGACGCCATCGGCGTCCGCTTCCACCACTACCCGATAACGCCCGAGCAGGTGTTGAACGCTCTCAAGTCCAAAGCCAACGAAACGAGGCAGTGATGCAGACCAACCATCTTCAGGACAGCAAAATTCCCGTGACCATCCTGACCGGCTTCCTCGGCGCCGGAAAGACAACGCTTCTCAACCACATATTGACGGAACGGCACGGTCACCGCATCGCGGTGATCGAGAACGAGTTCGGCGAGGTGGATGTGGACTCGGATCTCGTGCTCGCCTCCGAGGAAGAAATCTACCAGATGAAGAACGGCTGCATCTGCTGCTTCGTCGATGTGCGCAACGACCTGATCGAGGTTCTGCAGAAGCTGCTTGCCCGAAAGGACAAGTTCGACCACATCCTTGTCGAGACCAGCGGGCTTGCCGATCCGACCCCCGTCGCGACGGCTTTCTTCATCGATGACGAAATCGGCAAGCACGTAACGCTGGACGGCATCGTAACGCTGGTCGATGCCAAGCACATAGGCCAGCATATCGACGATCCCGTGCTCGATGGGCGCGACAACCAGGCTGTCGACCAGATCGTCGCCGCCGACCGCATCATCATCAACAAGATCGACCTCGTGTCGGAATTAGAGATCGCTCCGCTCGAGCGCGGCATGCGCAAGCTCAACCAGACGGCCGAAATCGTACGCTCGAGCTACGGCAGGGTGGATCTGTCGAGCATTCTCGGCATTTCCGGCTTCGCGCCGTCCTACGTGGCCGAGCGCGCCAAGCTGCTCGACCTCGATCATCATCACCACCACGATCATCACCACCATGACCATCACCTGCATGACGCGACGGTCAGCTCGGAATCCTTCGTCTTCGACCGGCCTTTCGACCAGGGCCGCCTGACGGACTACCTCTCGGGCCTGCTTCGGGAGGAAGGCGACGACATCTTCCGAACCAAAGGCATCATGGCGATTGCCGGCGATCCTCGTTTCTTCGTGCTCCAGGCGGTGCACAAGCTGATGGACTTCCGTCCGGACCATGTCTGGGGGAAGGACATGCCTTATACGAAGCTGGTCTTCATCGGTCGCAACCTCGACCGGGCGGCGCTGGAAAGAGGACTGGAGCGTTGCCTCGCCTCGGCGGGCGATACGGACAATTGATCCGGGGGAATGACGAGAACCCGCCGAGGCTGGGAGGCTTCGGCGGATTTGTCGTGTTTGAGCGGGATTAGCGAATCCCAGTGGACGCAGCCGGATCGAAAAAGGCGAGGAGCACCCCCTTTTGATGGACCTTGCATAAAACCGCACCGCCCCCGGCCTGGCCGGGGGCGGTGCATGTTGTGCATTCACTTCCGGCTGCGCCTAGCCGGGATGCCGCATGGCGCCCTCACCGAGCAAATCCGGCTGCACCTCCTCGCGCGGAGGAACGCCGTTGAAGAGCAGGTTGAGCAGCACCGCCGAGAAGGTTCCGACGAGAACGCCGCTGTGGAAGAACCGGTCGATGAACTCCGGCAACTGGGCGAAGATCTTGTCGGCGACCACCGGGATCATCGCGAGGCCGACGCTGACGGCGACGATGTAGAGGTTGCGGCGGTTGTCCACGAAGTTGACGCGGGCGAGGATCTTGACCCCCGTCGCCGAGACCATGCCGAACATCACGATCGCGGCGCCCCCGACGACATAGCTCGGTATCGACGCGGTAATGAATGCGATCTTCGGCAGGCAGCCCAGAAGGATCAGCACCACGCCGCCCGCGGCAACCGCCCAGCGGCTCATCACACCGGTGATCTGGAGCAGGCCCACATTCTGGGCATATGTGGTGTATGTGAAGGTGTTGAAGATTCCGCCGATAATGTTCCCGAGGCCATCCGTGCGCAGCCCGCGCGCCAGGTCGGCTTCGCTGATCGTGCGGCCTGCCATGTCGCCGACGGCCAGGATCTGACCGGTCGCTTCGATCATCATGACGATCATGACCGTGCAGAGCGCAACCGTCGCCCACAGGTCGAATATCGGCATGCCGAAGGCGAACGGCGTCACCACCGTGACCCAGCTAGCATCGGCGACCCCCTGGAAATCCACCTTTCCGAAAGCGACGGCGATCGCAAATCCGATCCCTATGCCGAACAGAACGGCGAGGTTTGCGAGAAATCCCTTGAGAAAGCGGGTCATCAGGAGAATGGAGACCAGCACGATCGCAGCGACCGCAAGAGCGAAGGGCTCACCGTAGGCCGGATTGGGAATGAGCCCGTCGGGGCCTTTTATCATGGGCTGTCCGCCCGCCGCCCAGTTTACTCCGACCCGCATCAGCGACAAGCCGATGACCAGCATCACCGTTCCGGTCACCACCGCCGGGAAGAAGCGAACCCAGCGGCTGAAATAGGGGGCGGCCAGAAGTGTGAACACGCCGGATGCGATCACCGCACCAAGGACGCCGGGCATTCCGAGGTCCGGATCCGTGCCCGTGGCGATGATCGGGGGAACCGCGGTAAAGCCGATGCCCATCATGATCGGCAGGCGCGCGCCGACGTTCCAGACGCCGAGACACTGGATGAGGGTGACGATACCGCAGCAGAAAAGATCCGCGCTGATCAGCATGGCGATCTGATCCTTGGAGAGATTCAGCGCGCTGCCGATGATCAGGGGAACCGCGATGGCACCGGCATACATCACCAGGACATGCTGCAGGCCGAGCGCCGCCAGTTTCGGCGCGGGAAACATTGCTTCGATAGCATCACACTTCGAGTCCGTATTCATTTCGCTCCTCCCATTGTTTTTCCAAGAGCCTTCCGCCGAACCCCGACCCTCCTCCGGCCGATGAACGGGCGGTATTCCTCACCTCATCTTCACCTCGACATCTTCACGTCGAGTGTCAGGGACGGCAGCGCGCCGCCCGCTCCATCGATGTGCGAGCCCGGTATCGATATCGAACAGATCGAGGACGCGGGCCACGGTATGATTGACCATCTCGTCCAGCGTCTGCGGACGGGCATAGAAGGCCGGGACGGGGGGACAGATGATCGCCCCCGCCTCCGTCGCCTGGGCCATCGAACGAATATGGCCGATATGCAATGGCGTCTCGCGCAGCATGAGAACCAGCCGGCGGCGTTCCTTCAGTGTTACATCCGCCGCCCGGGACAGTAAGCCGGAGGTTACACCGGTCGCGATTTCCGACAGGGTCTTGATCGAGCAGGGTGCAACGATCATCCCGAGCGTGCGGAAAGAACCGCTGGAGCACGAAGCGCCGATGTCCTTGTTGGAATGGACGCAGGCGGCGAGGGCTTCGACGTCGGCGACCTTGAAGTCCGTTTCCATCGCCAGCGTGATCTGGGCGGCACGGCTCATCACCAGATGCGTCTCGATGTCCAGATCGCGCAGGATCTCCAGGAGCCGGATGCCGTATATCACGCCGGAGGCGCCGCTGATGCCGACGATGATCCGCTTTCTCTGTTCCCGGTCCGCCTTCATCGCTCTCACCTCCAAGCGCCGCTATTCAGTCTAAGGACGGCCGAATTTCGCGAGAATCGCCGAAGCGCGGTCGAAGGCGGCCTCGTCGATCCTGGCGAGCACGCCGTGAAAATCAGGCCCGCGGGTCGCGTCGAGGCCCATGCGGGACGTCGTACCGATACCGGATGCCGAAGGATCGAGCGCGTTGCCGGGCAGCCCTTCGATGATGACGACATCCTTGTGCGGCTGGAAATGGGCGGACATGGCCCAAAGCACGTCGGAGTCCCGCGTGATGTCGACGTCGGCATCGACCGCGATGACCGTCTTCAGATAGGCGTCCCAGCCGAGCAGCCCGAGCATGATCTGGCGGGCCTCGCCGGGCCTCGTCTGGTTGAGGGCGACATAGGCATGAAAATGCGTGCCGGATGCCGGATAGTGCACCGCCGTCACGCTCGGGAAGCGTTGCTTCAGCTTTTCCACCATCTCCGCCTCACGCGGAATACGGCCGAGATTGAGGTGTTCGGACGAGTTGCCGCCGGCAACGCTGACCAGGATTGCGTCCTTGCGGCGCAGGAAGGTCTCGACGCGAAACAGATTGTTCGTCGACCGGTCGGACGAGTAGCCGGTGAACTCTCCGAAGGGCCCCTCGGCAACCTGCGCTTCGGGCTCGATCACCCCTTCCAGGACGATTTCGGCATAGGCCGGAACCCGGATGCCGTATTTCGGCGTCCGTACCACCTCGAGCGGCTCGCCGATGAGGCCGCCGGCGACGTCGCGCTCGTCTTCACCGAACGCCAGGCGCGCCGAGGCTGCGATCATGAAGAGGGGATGTGCGCCGATGACCATGGCGACCTTCAGTTTCTCGCCGCGGTCCTTGGCCATGTTGAGCAGCCGCCACAGATGTCCGCGCGAATGCAGGCTCGTCGCCAGCTCGTTCTTCGAATGGATCATCGCGCGGTGATAGCTGAGATTGCCGGCGCCGGTTTCGGGATGCTCGGCGATGATTATGCCGCTGGTGATGTATTTCGCCCGGTCGGTCGCGAAGTGCTTCAGCATCGGCAGGGTGCCGAGGTCGATGTCGTGCTCCTCCACGCATTCGGTGACCGGCCCGCCATCGACCAGCCGCGGCGGCAGGGCTTGCCGCGAGCGTGCCTGATAGGCTTCGTGCAGCCGGTCCTGGGAGGTCCCGAACATCCGGGCGATCCGCTCGCGCGATCCGAAGGTGTTGGCAATCACTTCGCCGCCGACGCCTTCGACGTTGCGGAAATGCAGGAGCGGCGCCCGGCCTTGCTGGTTGAGCTTCCAGATGAACGCCGACGCGTCCTGATCGTCCGTGATACAGTCTTCGATGGTGAGTACGTCTTCGGGATACGCCTTCTGGTATTCCCGGAGAAAGTAGCGGACGTCCTGGCTGCCGAACTCCATAATACTGCCCTTCGCGGTGTCGTTTACTTCACATGAGCGGGCAGCGGCCTTGGAGGGAGCCGCTGCCCTGGAGCGGGATGAGGAAAATGCGGGCGATGTTCCGCCCGAATCCCGCTCTGACTTTTGGATCGCCAGGGCCGATCAGGCGGGAGTAGGCTGGCGCTCCTCACGTCTCAGACCCGCATAGGTATCGGTCAGGCGCGCCTGAGCTTCCTCGAGATTGCGTGGCGGAGGGGTCGGGTCGATGCCGACGAGCTTGGCGATGTTGTTGCCGAGATAGCCCTCGAGATCTTCCTCGGAAAGGCCGAGGCCGTGGGGCGGTTCGTGGCACAGAACCTCGAGCTCTCGCAGCCACATGCCGGGCTCGTTCGGCGGCGAGTCCGTACCGAAGACGATCTTGTGTTTCGGCAGCTCTTTCGCGAATTCGACGATGCGGGATTGGAAGCACCAACCGGACTCGCAGTAGACGTTGGGTGTGTCCATCGCCATCCAGAAGGACTCGAACGAGTAGTTGCCCCCGGTCTGGATCCCGAAATGCCCGATGATGAAATTGACCATCGGGAACTCGCGAATGATCGGATAGAACATCGTCGGAATGGTGTAAGGCCCATCACCGGTGTGGATGAGCACGACGACGCCGAGTTCCGCGCACTTCTTCATCGCCGGGCGCAGCCAGTCGAGGGCCCGGTCGGGCCGGTAACCATGCATGTTGGCATGCAGCTTCAGCATCTTGAAGCCGTATTCCTTGACATGGAATTCGAGCTCGGCCGCGCCGTTTTCCGGCCCCCAGCGGGGATTGTAGTTGAAGTTGCCGATGAAGCGGTCCGGGTATTTCTGGCAAAGTTCGGCGATATACGCCATGTAATCGCGGATGCCTTCGCGGCCCATGCGGTTGCCGTCGCGATAGCCTGTATTGCCGGGCGGCGGCTGGATGAAGCCCATGTCGATCCGGCGAGGCTTGCCGTTGATCATATAGGGTCCGTCCATCAGCTTCAGCATGCGCTCGCCGTTGAAGGGCGTGCCGGTGTGGCGCCATGCCTCGTCGACCAGATTGGTCGGGTGGAGGTGGGTATCGATGATCATGCTATTTCTCCGATTTCATGAAACGCGCGTGCGGAAGGCTCATGCCGGCTGAAGGCTGGCATGGGTGCCGTTGAGGCGCGCCTGCGCCTCCTCCACGCTGCGTGGCGGCGGCGTCGGATCGAGACCGATCATCCGGGCGATGTTGTTGCCGAGGTAGTCCTCGAGCGTATCCTCGTCGAGGTTCAGCCCCTGGGGCGGCTCGTGGCACAGCACCTCGAGAAGGCGCAGCCACATACCCGGCTCGTTCGGGGGCGTGTCGGTGCCGAACAGGATCTTGTGCTTGGGCAGTTCCTTGGCGAATTCGACGATGCGCGACTGCAGGCACCAGCCGGATTCGACATAGATGTTCGGCGCATCCATCGCCATCTGGAACGGCTCGAAGACATAGACGCCGCCCGTCTGCACGCCGAAATGGCCGAGGACGAAATTGACCGACGGAAACTCTCGGATGATCGGATAGAATTCGGTCGGGATGCTGTACGGTCCGTCGCCGGTATGCACCTTCACGATGAGGCCGAGGTCGGCGCATTTCCGCATCGCGGGCCGCAGCCAGTCGAGCGCCCGGTCGGGACGGTAGGCATGCATGTTCGCCTGAAGCTGCACCATCTTGAAGCCGTATTCCTTGGCGTGGTGCTCGATTTCTTCGGCGCCGTTCTGCGTGCCGTAGCGGGGATTGTAGACGAAGCAGCCGAGGAAGCGGTCCGGATATTTCTGAACGAGCTCGACGGTGTAGGACATGTAGTCCCGGATCGCCGCCTTGCCGGTGAGATCGCCGTAACCGTCGGTGTAAATGGTGTTGCCCTGCGGGGGCTGGATGAAAGCTTTGTCGATGCGGCGCGGCTTCCCGTTCACATAATAAGGGCCGTCCATCATCTTGAGGAGGCGCTCACCTGTAAAAGGCTCGCCATCGTGCCGCCAGGCCAGATCCACAATCTTGGTCGGGTAGCAGCTAATGTCGATAATCATCAGTCTCTCCAGAGTTGCCGTCAATCCAATTCACGGATTGTCCATGAGCGAAGCGCCCCGGAGTTCGACGTCAACTTTGCTGAAGGCGAGGTCAGAAAGATCCGTCGGGCTGCGGTCTGCGCGATCGCATGTCAGCAATTCCCGACCGGATGTTGTATCGTGAGATACTAACGCGGCTGACCGCTTCTACTGACGTGGAGAATATTAAGACAGCTTAGAGGGAATGAAAAGTACATTTCATCAAACTGATCAATTAATAAATAATTCGAAAGAATTCATTCTGTGAGCGGTTGCTCAGCGGAGTACAGGCATTGGACGACACCGCAAAAGAAAACGCAGAGTTTCCCGCTGCAGCCGGAATCCTCCTCGGCCTCGGTCTCGGGGGCTTCTTCGACGGCATCGTTCTGCATCAGGTGCTGCAGTGGCATCACATGCTGAGCAGCGCAGGCTTTCCACCGGACAGCCTGGAAAACCTGAGACTGAATACGTTCTTTGACGGCCTCTTCCATATGGGCACATACGTTTTCGTCGTGCTGGGCCTGATCGTTCTGTGGCGCAGGGGGCGGCGGAGACCCCTGCTTTGGTCGGCAAAGCTTATTGCCGGTACCTTCCTCATCGGGTTTGGCGGCTTCAACCTGATCGAGGGCACCGTCAACCACCAGATTCTCGGCCTGCATCATGTCAACGAGACCGTGCCGCGCGATCAGTGGGTCTACTGGGACACAGGCTTTCTTCTCTGGGGAGCCTTGATGCTGATTGCCGGGTGGGTCCTGTACCGGTCCGGTAAACGAGACCTTTCGAGATGAACGGGGTGGGGAACCGCTCTCACAGCAGCCGGTGCCGCACCAGAATTTCCCGGATTTTTGCGTCCTGCTCCTCGCTCGGAAGCAGTGCCGGCTGGCGGGAGGCGCCGACGGAGGGATCCTGCAGGTAGAGCGAGCGCTTGACGAGGGCCGGCGGGAAGCCGAGGGCGTAAAGCTCGGTGCGGAAGGCGGTGTAGATTGCCTGCTGGCGTTCCGCCTCCGCAATGTTCCCGCTGTTGAACGCGCTGAGAATGCCGGCGAGCACCTCCGGCATGGCGTTGCCGAGGCCGGAAATGCAGCCGGCCGCACCGTTCTGCAGCGACCAGAGAACCAGATGGTCGGGGCCGGAATAGACTTCGAAGCCCGGCACGTCGCGCGCTACCTGCAGATAGGCGTCGAGAGTATCCTGCGCACCGCCGGAATCCTTGATCCCGGCGATATTGCCGTGCGCGGAAAGCTTCAACGCCGTCTCCGGCTCGATATGGTTCTGGGTGCGGGAGGGAATGTCATAGAGATAGACGGGGGTCTCCACGGCATCGGCGACCGTCGAGAAGTGCCGGATCAGGCCGTCCTGCGTACAGGCGATGAAGAAGGGGGTGATGACGGCAATGCCGCTGACGCCGATGCGGTCGAAGGCGCGCGCGAGCTGCAGCGTCTCGAAGGTCGCGGGCATGCCGGCATTGACGATGACATCGACGCGGCCGCCGACCTCGTCGACCACTTCCTCGGTGAGGCGGATCTTCTCCTCGTGCGTGAGCGCGGTGAAGTCGCCATTGGTGCCGGCGCACATGATATTGTTGCCGGCGGCGACCTGCCGGCGTACCTGGGCGCGGGTCGCCTCGTAATTGATGGTCTCGTCCTCGTTGAAGCAGGTGACGAGGGCGACGAAGGCTTTCTTGGACATCAGTGACTCCGCTTTGGGATAAGAATGTCGGCTGCCTCGGCCGGTACCGATGCGAGGTGGCCGGCCTTTGCATCCGGATCGGGACTGAGGCTGGCGGCGAGAAGGGCGCGGGTATAGGCCTGCCGCGGCGTATCGAAGACCTCGCGGACGGTGCCGAGCTCGACGACCTCTCCCTGCTGCATGACCATGACGTAATCGGCGAAATCGCGAACGACCGGCAGGTCATGGGCGATGAAGATGAAGGCGATCCCCATCTCGCGGCGCAGCCTGTCGAGAAGCTCGATCACCTGCGCCTGGACGGAGACGTCGAGCGCGGAAACGGCCTCGTCGCAGATGATCAGGTGCGGCTCGAGCGCAAGCGCCCGGGCAATGGCGATGCGCTGCCGCTGGCCGCCGGAAAACTGGTGCGGATAGCGGCTCATGTGCTCGGCCGAAAGACCGACCTGCACCAGGAGCTCCGCGACGCGTTCACGCCACTTTGCCTTGGGCAGGATGTCCGGATGGATGACCCATGCCTCGGAGATCAGCTGGTAGACCGTCATGCGCGGGTTGAGCGACTGGGTCGGGTCCTGGAACACCATCTGGAGGTCGCGCCTGAGCTTGTAGAGCTCTGCCGGCGAAAGCGTGAACAGGTCGCGGCCCTTCCAGAGCGCCGTGCCGCCATCCGGCTCGTCGAGACGCAAAAGGGCACGGGCAAGCGTCGATTTGCCGGAGCCGCTCTCTCCGACGACAGCCATGGTCTCGCCGGGCATCAGATCGAAGGAGATGCCCTTCAGCGCTTCGAAGGAGCCGTAGGTCTTGCGCACGTCGCGCACGCTGAGCAGGGGTTCGGCGCGCGCGCCCGGTTCGTGCATCGCGCCCTTGCCCGGGGCGGCGGCGATGAGCTTCTGCGTATAGGGATGCTGCGGGTTCTTGTAGATCTCGCGCACGGTTCCCGCTTCGACGATGGCGCCCTTTTCCATCACGACGACCCGGTCGGCGATCTCGGAGACGACGCCGAGATCGTGGGTGATGATCAGCACCGCCATGCCCGTTTCGCGCTGCAGCTCCTTCAGAAGCTTCAGCACTTCGGCCTGCACGGTCACGTCGAGCGCGGTGGTCGGTTCGTCGGCGATCAGGAGGTCCGGCCGGAGCGCCAGCGCCATGGCGATCATGACGCGCTGGCGCTGACCGCCGGAGAATTCGTGCGGATATTTGCGCATTGCCCGCTCGGGCTCGGGGATTCCGACGCGGCGAAGGAGCCGCAGCGCCTCTTCGCGCGCCTTGCTGCCGGCGAGCCCGTGAGTTGTCATGGCTTCGGAGATCTGCCAGCCGACGCTGTAGACCGGATTGAGATGGCTGAGCGGATCCTGAAAGATCATGGCGACCCGGCGGCCGTTGACCTCGCGCCGTTCCTCGGCAGGCATCGTCAGCAGGTCCCTGCCGTCGAGCAGGATTTCGCCGGCGCTGATGCGGCCCGGCGGCATGTCGATGAGGTTCATGATCGCCGAGGAGGAGACGGACTTGCCGGAACCGCTTTCGCCGAGGATCGCCAGCGTCTCGCCCTTGTCGAGGTGATAGGAGATCGACTTCACGGCATGGACCACGCCGGCCGCGGTGTGGAACTCGACGGAGAGGTTACGGACCTCGAGCAGATGTTCAGCCATTTTTGCCGCCCTTCATTTCGAGACGCCAGCGCTGTACCGGATCGAGCGCGATCCGCATCCAGTTGGACAGCAGGTTGAGCGACATGGTGGTGAGAATGATGGCAAGGCCGGGCCAGAAGGAGAGCCACCAGGCATTGGTGAGATATTGCCGGCCCTGCGAGATCATCAGGCCCCAGGTGATTTCCGGCGGCTGGATGCCGATGCCGAGGAAGGACAGCGCGCTCTCCGCCAGCATGACATAGGCGAAATCAAGCGTGGCGAGCGTCGTCAGCGTCGGCAGCACGACCGGCAGGATGTGGCGGAACAGGATTCGCTTGCTGGAGGCGCCCATGACCCGGGCAGCCTGCACGAACATGCGCTCGCGGATCTCGAGCACTTCGGCGCGCGTGGTGCGCAGATAGACCGGAATGCGGGTGATGGCGAGCACCAGCATGAGGTTGAGGATCGAGGAGCCGAGCACATAGAGTACGATCACCGCGATCAGCAGAGACGGGAAGGACATGATCACGTCGGCGAGACGCATGATGATCTGGCTCATGCGTGGCGAGGAAAAGCCGGCGATGAGGCCGAGAACCGTGCCAATCACCGAGGAGAGGATCACGGCGCCGGCGGCGACCATCAGGGTGTTCTGAGCGGCCACGATGATGCGGGCGAAAAGCGGACGGCCGAGCGCGTCGGCCCCCATCCACCAGACCCAGGTGCGGGTCCAGTCGAATGGCGGCAGGTTGCGGCCGCGCAGGTTCTGCTTCGTCGCGAGGTCGCCCAGCCAGGCCGGACCGATGATGGCTATGGTGAGAATGACGAGAAGGAAGATCGCCGCGCAGAGCGCGAACTTGTCCGCCAGCAGCATGCGCATCATGCGGACCGGGAAGGACGGCTCTGCGGCGATGACATTGTCGGTGGTTGCCAGGCTCATGGTCGTTGCCTCCTCAGTGCCGGATGCGCGGATCGAGCAGCGCATAGGCGAGGTCGATGAGCACGTTCATGAGGAAGATCGCAATGGCCGTGACGAGAATCGCCGCCAGCACCACGTTGAAATCGCGTTGCAGGATGGAATCGATCATGAGCTTGCCGACGCCGGGAAAGCCGAAGATCGTCTCGACCACGACCGCACCGTTCAGCAGGCTCGCCGCCTGGTCGCCGACCACGGTGATGACGGGCAGCATCGCATTGCGCAGCGCGTGGATGAAGATGATCGGCCCGGACTTCACGCCCTTGGCCCGCGCGGTCTTCACATAGGCCGAGGAAAGCGCGCTGACCATGGAACCGCGAACCACCTGGACGATGATGCCGAAGGGGCGGACGAAGAGAACCGCGATCGGCAGGATCCAGTGCACGACCGATCCGGTGCCGGATGTCGGCAGGATCGCGAAGTTGATCGAGAAGATGACGATGGCGACGATCGCCAGCCAGAAATCCGGGACGGACGCACCGATGAGCGAAACCATCGAGGACAGCCGGTCGAAGAAGCCGCCGGAGCGGAAGGCGCCCAGCGAGCCGACAACGATCGCCGCTCCCGTGACGAGCGTCATCGTGATGACGGCAAGCCAGAGTGTCCAGGTGAAGGCTTCGAGGACGACATCGAGTGCAGGGCGGGCCTTGCGCAGGGATTCGCCGAGGTCGCCGGTGACGACATCGCCCACATAGCGGGCGAACTGCACGAGGATCGGATCGTTCAGTCCGTGCAGCTCGCGGAACTGCTCCTTCATCTCGGCGGAGGCTTCGACGGGCAGAAACAGGGCCGCCGGGTCGCCGGTCATCCGGGACAGGAAGAATACCATGACGATCAGGCCGATGAGCGAGATCAGGCTTGCGAGCGCACGTTGGCGGATGAATCTGAGCATGGCAGCCCTCGATTTTGCATGAGGCGGCGGGGGTCCCGCCGCCGGAAGGTCTTCATTTCGAATGGCCGCTCGTCCGCGGTTCAGATCATTTGATCTTGATCTCGGAGAGCTGCAGCATGGAATTCGTCGCCATCGTGGGCTTGAAGTCCAATCGCTCGGACACCCGCGAGAAACCGACCATGTGGAACAGCAGCACGTCTGCCACCACCTCGTCATGGACGTAGGCGATGACCTCGGACCAGAGCTTGGCGCGTTCGTCTCCGACGGCAGCCGAGGCACGGGCGATCAGGTCGTCGACCTTCGGATCGGAGAAGCCCGACTGCGTGCCTTCGGAGTCGTATTTGAAGAACATCGAGAAGGAGGGATCACCCTTCGAGTTGTCGTGCATCGCGGCAACCAGCTGGGGACCGCGCCCTTCCTTGAAGGGCTTCGAGTAATAGACTTCGTGCTCGGCGACTTCTACGAATTTGAGCTCGACCTTGAGTCCGACCTCCTGCAACTGTGCCTGGATGGCCTCCATGATCTCGGTCACGTTGGGGAAGTTCGCGGTGCGCGCGATGATGGTGATCGGCGTGTCTACCTTGACGCCATCGGCCTTGGCCTCCTCGATGAGCTTCTTGGCCTGCTCGGGATCGTAGGGGAAGACCTTCACGTCGGGGTTCCAGCCGAGCGTCGGCGGCGGAACGATCGCGGTGGCGAGGACGGCACTGTCGGGCACCAGCGTACCGAGGAAGGCTTCGCGGTCGATCGCAAGGTTCAGAGCGCGACGGATGCGGACGTCGTTCAACGGCTCGATATTGTGATCGATGCGCAGATAGACGGTCTCGCTGTCGAGATAGGAGAAGTCGGTGGCCGGATTCGTCGCTTCGGTCTGCGAGATGGACGGCGACAGATCGGCTTCGCCCGTCTGGACCATGGCGGCGCGGACCGCAGGATCGGCGCGGAACAGATAGGTCGCCTCGGTGACCTCGGGCTTTTCGCCCCAGTAGTCGTCCCGGGCGGAAAGCACGATCTGCTGTCCGGGCGTCCAGTCGGTCAGCTTGTAGGGCCCGGTGCCGACGGGCTCGCGCACGAACTCCATCGACGTCTCTTCCGGCACGATGGTCAGCAACGACAGGAGCAGCGGCAGGATCGGCTGAACCGGATCGACCGTGAAATCTACGGTCGTGTCGTCGACGACGTCGATCTTAATGTTCATGCCGCCGAAATAGCGGCGCGACTCGCAGGCATTCTTGTCGCTCATCACGCGGTCGAAGCTGTACTTGACGTCCTTGGCGTTGAAGTCCGTGCCGTCGGAGAACTTCACGCCCTTGCGCAGATTGAAGCGCCAGCTGCCATCCTCCTTCTGCTTCCAGCTTTCCGCCAGACGAGGCATCAGGCCCTTGCCCTCGCGAACGTCGAGCTCGGTCAGAGTCTCGCTGACGTTTTGCATGATGATGCGGCCGATATTCGAGCGCGTGGCCATGCAGGGTTCGAGCAGGTCCGCCTCCTCCGGCAGAACGATCTTGACCGGCCCGGATGCCGCGAAGGCCGGGGCGAGCGCGGAGCCCAGCATCAGGGCTCCCATAATCAGTGTTCTTTTCATTTGCATTCTCCTCCCTCTAGGATCTCGTGTGTGGCGCGGCGACCTTCGTGCGCCTCGCTCCATGCAGGTATTAGCGGCAATCAGCCTCCTCGCCGCTAAGCGCTCTTCTGCCGCCGAATTGTCCAGACCATCCGATTTCTCAGCAAGTTTGTCAAATTGTTTTCGCCGATATTCTGGGATGAAAAATTTTGATCTCGAAACTAAGTAACAAAAACAATATGTTGGTAGCACATACGCCCGGACTTGAACGCGCTGCAGACAAATAGAAAACTTGACAACTTTCGAAATTCCGCGATTGTCCAATGCATGAGGAGGCTTTCATGACGCCTGACGAAATCGCAAACGCAATGACCGGCAAGCTCCGGGAGGCCGGGGGAGGGCGATTGGAATCGCTCCTGCCCTCGCCCATGGTGCAGAACCACGCAGCCTTTCTGCACAGGCTCGAGGACGGAAGTCTCGTCTGTGCCTGGTTCGGTGGGACGCTCGAGGGAAAATCCGACATTTCGATCTTCGCGTCGGTGCTCGCGCCAGGCGCCGCGCAATGGGGCGAGCCGCAGCGGCTGAGCTTCGATGCCGAGCACTCAGAGCAGAACCCGGTGCTGTTCACGGCGCCCGACGGGCGGCTCTGGCTTTTCCACACGTCGCAGCCTTCGGGCAACCAGGACGAATGCCGCATCCGTATGGCCGCAATCGAGAGGGATGCCGCTGATCCGACGAGGCTTGCCGCTTCCGAGGGGCGCTATCTCGACCTGCCGCGCGGCTGCTTTATCCGCGCGCCGCTGGTCATCAGAGATGACGGGGCCTGGCTTCTGCCGATCTTTCGCTGCATCCAGCGCCCCGGCCAGAAGTGGAACGGCAGCCACGACAATGCGGCCGTCGGCGTCTCGATCGATGGCGGCCGAAGCTGGCAGCTCGCCGATCTCGACGGCTCGATCGGTTGCGTGCACATGAGCCCGGTGCGCGTCGGCGACACCGGCTACGCCGCTTTCTTCCGCCGCCGCCAAGCGGACCAGGTCTATCGCGTCGAGAGCGTCGACGGCGGGCGGACGTGGAGCCTGCCGGCGCCGACCGACGTGCCGAACAACAATTCCTCCATCGCGGTCGTCAGGCTCAGGGAAGGCCGGCTGGCGATGATCTGCAATCCGGTGAATGCGGCCCTTTGGGCCGACCGGCGCGCATCGCTTTACGACGAGCTCGGAGACGACGACGGCCGGCCCGATGCCGATCCTTCAGGCGGCTGCGTGCCGATCTGGGGCGTGCCGCGGGCGCCGGTGAGCGTCTGCCTGTCGGCCGACGACGGCCGGACCTTCCCCGATCGTATCGCGATCGAGGGCGGACCGGGGACCTGCCTTTCCAACAATTCGACCGATGGACACAACAAGGAGATGTCTTATCCGTGGCTCCTGGAAGGGGACGACGGCAGCCTGCACGTCGCCTACACCTACCATCGGCGGGCAATCAAATATGTCCGTCTGCCGCCCGGGTGGGCCGACGAGGGGAGAAACTGATGAGCAAGATTATCGGCATCACCATGGGCGATCCCTGTGGCGTCGGACCGGAGATCACGGTCCGATCGCTTGCTGAGATGTCGGCTGCTGACCGGGAGGCGACCCGTATCTACGGCAACCTCGCGACGCTCGAGGCTGCAAGGGAGGCGCTTGGTCTCTCGGTCGATCTTCAGCCCTATGTCGTCGACCTTACGGTCGAGGGCGCGCCGCTCCCCTGGGGTAGCCTTTCGGCAGTGGCAGGCGACGCAGCCTTCCGGTTCATCGAGCGCGCGGTACGCGATGCCGAGGCCGGCAACATCGGCTGCATCGTCACGGCGCCGATCAACAAGGAAGCACTCAATATGGCAGGCCACCATTACGACGGCCATACCGGCATGCTGCGCAGCCTGACCGGATCGAGCGCCGCCTATATGCTGCTTGCCTCCGAGCGCCTCAAGGTCATTCACGTCTCGACCCATGTGTCGCTCAAGGAGGCGATCGGCCGCGCCACCACCGAGCGGGTCCTTGCCACGATCCGCGCCGGCAACGCGCACCTGAAGCGCATCGGCTACGAGCACCCGCGCATCGCGGTCGCCGGCATCAACCCGCATTGCGGCGAGAACGGCCTGTTCGGCACGGAAGACGATGATCAGATCGGGCCTGCGGTGGCGGCCGCGCGTGAAGAAGGCATCGACGTGCAGGGGCCGATCTCTGCCGATACCGTGTTCCATCGCGCCTATTCGGGAGGCTTCGATCTGGTCGTCGCGCAATATCACGACCAGGGTCATATCCCGATCAAGCTGGTCGCCTTCGATACGGCGGTCAACGTATCCGTAGATCTTCCGATCGACCGCACCTCCGTCGATCACGGGACTGCCTTCGATATTGCCGGAAAGGGTATCGCCAATCACGGCAACCTGAATTCCGCGATCGCCTATGCGCGCAAGCTCGTGGCCGGTCAGGCAAGCAGAAAGGCAGCGTCATGATTACGATCCATCAGCCGCGCCGGCTCGTCGTCGGCGCCGGAAGCCGCGGCGAAGTCGGCGCGTGGGCCGGTCAGGCCGGCTCCACCCTGGTCATTGCGACGCCGGTCACGTCCGGCTTTGCCGACAGCCTGAAGCTCTCGGGCAAGGTCACCTTATTCGACGCCATCCCCGGCGAACCGGATATCACGACGCTCGAGGCGGCGCTTGAAGCCGCGCGGAACGCTCGCCCGGATCTGATCGTCGGTCTTGGCGGCGGCTCGGTGATGGATGTAGCCAAGCTGGTCGCGGTACTCTGGGACTCCGGGCAATCGCTCGCCGATGTCGCCGGACCCAATCGCGTGGCCGGCCGCAACACGCGCCTTGCGCAGGTCGCGACGACCGCCGGCACGGGTTCTGAGGCCGGGATCCGTTCGCTGATCACCGACCCGAGCAAGGGCAGCAAGATCGCGGTCGAAAGCCCGCACATGATCGCCGACCTCGCCGTGCTCGATCCGGAACTCACCTACAGCGTGCCGCCTGCGGTCACCGCGGCGACCGGCGTGGATGCCATGGCCCATTGCGTCGAGGCCTTCACCAACCGCAAAGCCCATACGATGATCGACGGCTTCGCCCGCATGGGGTTCAACCTCGTCGGCAAATATCTCGCCCGTGCCGTGCGCGACGGCGAAGATACCGAGGCGCGCGAGGGCATGATGCTGGCTTCCTATTACGGCGGCATATGCCTCGGCCCCGTCAACACGGCGGCCGGGCACGCCATCTCCTATCCGCTCGGCACGCTCTTGCATCTGCCGCACGGTCTCGCCAATGCGATCATCTTTCCGCATGTGCTCGCCTTCAACCAGCCGTCCGCTGCGGCAAAGACGGCGGAAGTCGCGGATGCCCTCGGGCTCGGGCAGGGTCTCTCGCAACGTGATCTGCTGTCGGCCGCGAAAGATTTCTGTGCCGGCCTCGGCATAGAGATGTCTCTGGCCGCCAATGGCGCGACGGCGGCCGACCTGCCGCGCTTTGCCGCGGATGCGCATGCGATCCGGCGGCTGATGGACAACAATCCGGTCGACATGAGCGAGGCCGATGTGCTGGAGATCTACCGGGCAGCGTTCTAAGGCCTGTTGAGATACGGGATACCCGCCGCGGCTTGTTGATCTCCTCATCCCTGTGTTCGTCACAGGGATCCAGCCAGACCAAGTCGGGGCGGGGTCCTGCCTCTACTGCGAGGCCAGGAACAGGCGGTCGCGCGATCCGGTAAGGTGCTTCAGCATCAGCATCCGGGCCTCTTCGGCACTGCCGGCGGCGATGGCATCGGCAATCGCCTCGTGCTCGGCGAAAACCCTGGAGAGGCCGCTTGCCTCGCGCTTCACCGAGATGCCATGGAACTTCATGCCCACGGCGATGTGCTCCTTCAACGCCTCCATGGCAGTCGAGAAGTAGCTGTTCTGGGCCGCACGGGCGATCGCAAGATGGAACTGGAAGTCGGCATCCTCCCGGTGGGACTGCCGGTTGGTGGCGTCGCGCAGCAGTTCGAGTGCCCGGCGGATCGATGCGAGGCTCGTCTCGTCGTGCCGGAGGGCTGCCGCGGCTGCGGCTGCGGGTTCCAGCGTCAGGCGGAATTCATAGCAGTTCAGGAGATCGGCGACGTTTTCCAGTTGACCGAAGCCGAGCGGCTCGCGAAGGCCCACGGCTCTCACGAAACTGCCCGCGCCACGCCGGGAATAGATGAGCCCCTGGTCCCGGAGGCGCTTCAGCGCCTCCCGGACGATCGGCCGGGATACCTCGAACTCCGTCGCCAGCTCATGCTCCGTCGGCAGACGCTCGTCCGGCTTGTAGGCGCCGGACTTGATCGCGCGGTGCATCCTTTCGAACACGATGTCGGGCAGGCCCTTGCGGGGGGTCCCTTCCTGCAGTCCCATCGTCTATCTCGCCTCCCCCATTATCTGCCTTGCGATGTCGCTCAACGTGTCCGGCCCGCCGAAGCCGCCGGACTTGGTGATGATATAGCGGCCATCGGCAAAGGCCAGCGCGATCCCGGGCACGCATTCGCCGAAAAGGCGGAATCGGGAAACGCCCATCCTCTCCAGCACTGCCTCGGCTGTCGCACCACCTGTAAGAAGCAGGGTCGCGGCCCCGCCGGTGAACGCCGGAACGACGCTGTCGGCCAGGTTGGCGGAGACTTCGGCCGGGCCGAGCGGCGTTTCGCCCTCGATCGCCTGAATGATGGTCACCGTCCCGGTTGCGGGGGCGCTGGGCTGCTGCACCCTGCCTCCGGCCGCCGGGACATATTCGGTGGAATGGTTTTCCCGCAGCACGTCGACCTGCTCGACCGTGATCGGGTCGCGCGATCCGACGACGATCAGTATAGGTTGCCGGGGCAGCGGTATCGGCGGCAGCGTTTCCCTATCGGTCATCCGATGGGCAAGTGCATCGGCAAGCCCTCTAGCGCCGATCATGAGGTCGCAGCCGGCCGTCTCGGCGCTTGCCAAGGCGGCGAGCATGTCTTTGCGAGACATGGTGTCGGGGATCAATGTCCGTTCCGCATGTCTGCCGAGCCTTTCGGCGACCGGGATCGGCGCGTCCACGCCAAACCCCCGGACATGACCAGCGACCACGATGCGGCCGAAATCGGGGATAGCCGGCGCGACGAGCGCGCGGGCAAAAGGGGTGGCGTCGAGTTCAGCTTCGATATTGCCCTTCAGCCGCGAGTCGACCTTCTTGAAAATCCGCGCATTTTCCGGGACGTGCTTCAGAACGTCGGATGTCGCCTTGCGCGCCTCATCCGCGGAAACCTCGCGGGATTTCACGTTGACGACGAGAATGTCCGGTCCGTCCGCCAGTGCAGCATCCATGGAGTCCAGCGCGAGAGCGACTTCCGTGCGAAGGCCGTGGCCCGCAAACGGGGCGGCTGAATCAAGAGCACCCGTCAGATCATCGGCGAGAATCACAAGCATGGGGAGACGCTGCAAATCCGATTGTTGTTATCTTACGTGCTGAATTTTCTACATGTATTGCAAGGATTTGCAAATTTAAATTTACAAATGTGCAGGGAAAAGGCTTCGTGCACATCCGGACGGAATGCCGTCACGCGGCTGGCGCATTCACGCGTTGACGGCTATATTAGCCCGTGCGTAAACTTCATCCGAAACGGGAGAAGTCATGGAGCCGGTGACGCTCGTACTGACCGTATGCCTTGCGACGGCACCAGAAAAGTGCCGGGAGGAACCGCTGCAGTTTCAGGACCTGAGGTCGTTGAATCAATGCATGTTCCAGTCTGCGGTGTACATCGCCGAATGGTCCGAGCAGCATCCGGCGCTTCGCGTCAAGAAGTGGCGATGCAGGGTTGCGGATGCGAGCCGCCCCGTCTGAGTTCCTGGGCACGCCCGGAACGAGGCGCTTGAATCTCGTAGGCGTATCGCCGACAGTGTAGTGTCGCAAAATCTCGGAATTGCCCGGGGTGGAAAACTGTGCGACAACGATTCGCGTCGTGCTGGGGAGAGTACGACGGCCTGGGAGAGAGATATTCTCGGTGAACTCGGAGTGGCTTTGAGTCGCTCTGTTGGCTTGGAAGTATCTCGGGAGGAGAGCCATGCCGCGGACAGCCTTGCCCGTTCATTCGCTTTCGATAAAGTCGGCCCTGGTGATCGATGATCATCCGCTCTATTGCGATGCTCTGGCCGCGACGATGGAAAGCACCTTCAATACGCGCCGGATCAGAACGGCGACGTCGTTGAGCGAAGCGTTGCAGCAGCTCAGGATGCGCTTCTCGCCCGATCTGATCATGCTGGATCTGAACCTGCCCGATGCGTCCGGGTTAAGCGGTTTTCTGAAAATCAAGGAAAAGATGCCCGATATTCCGGTCATCGTGATCTCCGCCTTCACGTCGAAGGACGTGGTTCAGTCGGTCATCGCCGCCGGTGCCGCGGGGTTCATCCCCAAGGATATCGACCGTCATAATTTCCAGGAAGCGATGCAGGATATCTGGAACGGCAAGACCTATGTGCCGCCGGGCTACGCGGTACCGGCGCGCGCGACGGCCACGGACCAGTCGGTGGAGACGATCTCGCGCAAGATCGCCCATCTGTCGCAGCAGCAGACCCGCATTCTGAGCCTGATCTGCGAAGGCATGCCGAACAAGCTGATCGCCTACGAGATGCAGCTGGCCGAGGCGACCGTCAAGGCGCATATCACAGCGCTTCTGCGCCGGCTGGGCGTCCACAATCGCACCCAGGCGGCGATGCTGGTACGCGAAGTATCGATCCGCCACAGCCTGCAGTGAGGTGTGCCCGGCCTGCCGGGATGGGAGTTGGAGGGTGACGGTGCATGACGGCTGTCGACGATCTTGACCGCAAACCCGCCGAGGCGGTGCGGCTCGCGACATCACGCGCCGACGATGCGTTCACTGCCCTCGCTGAAATCAGACGGCAGCTCGCCACGGCGAGGCCGAGCTTCATCTTTCTGTTCGTGCCGAACCGGCTGCAGCCGGACGACCTTGCCGCGGCGCTCAGAAAGTCGCTGCCGAATACGGTCGTCTTCGGCTGCACGACAGCCGGCCAGATCACGCCGCGCGGCTATGAAAACGATACTCTGCTGGCGGTCGCCTTCCAGCGGCATCATTTTCGGGTGGCCTCGATTCTGTTCCAACCGATTTCCCCGGTCTCGATCGCCGACGTCGTTTCGCAGACGGAGCGGCTCGCCACGCAGTTCCGCGTGACGCCGGGCCGGAAGCGGCTGGCGCTGATCTTTGCCGACGGACTGTCCAAGCAGGAGGATATTCTGGTTGCGGCCCTGGAGGCGGGGCTGAAGGACATTCCCGTTTTTGGCGGTTCGGCCGGCGACGGGCTGCGGTTCCAGCGCACCCAGGTGCTTCGAAACGGTGAATTCCACAGCAATGCCGCGCTCCTCCTGCTGCTCGAAACCGATCTGGAGTTCAGCGGTCTCGGCTTCGACCATTTTCAGCCCACCGACAAGCGCATGGTGGTTACCCGCGCTGTCCCGGAGGAACGGCTGGTCCTGGAGATCAACGGCTCGCCGGCGGCGGAGGAATATGCCCGGCTGGTCAAGGTGCCGGTCGGCGAATTGTCGCCGATGGTCTTCGCCGAGAATCCGGTGCTGGTACGCAACGGCAATCTCTATCACGTGCGGGCGATCCAGCAGATTCAAGGCGAGCACGGGCTCACCTTCCTGTCGGCGATCGACGATGGCCTGCTGTTGCGCCTCGGCCGCGGCAAGGAGATCATTCGCACGCTCGAGACGGGGCTGGCGGTCAGCGGCCATGACGGTGAGGCCCCGGATTTCATCCTCGGTTTCGATTGCTATCTACGCAAGCTCGAGATCGAGCGCAAGGGTCTGGACAGCGAGGTTTCCGAGCAGTTGCGGCAGCGCCGCGTCGTCGGCTTCAACACCTATGGAGAACAGCATCTCGGCGTGCACGTGAACCAGACCTTTGTCGGCGTCGCCTTTTTCCGGCCGAAGGCGGGCGCGCCGCTATGATCGATCCGAACGAGCCCTACGAACTTCAGATCGCCAAGCAGGCAAGGATCATCGAGGCGCTGGTCAACCGGGCCGAGCGCGGCCACGAAGTCGGTGGCTCCGCCTATTCGCTCTTCGAATCCGCCATCGCCCTTCAGGCGGAGGTCTGGGAAAAGACCAAGGATCTCGAAAAGGCCCTCGATACGCTCGACCGGGCCTCGAGCGAGCTCGAGGTCGCCTACCAGGCGCAGGAGCGGATACAGAGAAACCTCGCCGATGCCATGGTGGCGATGGAGGACGGTTTCGCACTCTTTTCCGAAGAGCGACTGCAGGCCTGCAATGCCCAGTTCCGCAATTTGCTGCCCGATGTGGAGCCGCTGATCAAGCCCGGCCTCGGTTTCGACGACTATCTCGCGGCGGTCAACGCAAGCAAGTATCTGAACCGGGAGGAGAATGGCTTGGCGGCCCGGCCTCACCCGGTGGCGAGGGAGCAGGGATCCGGCCAGCGCTTTTCGTCCTTCGTGATGGTGCTGCGGAACGATCGCTGGTTTCAGATTTCCTACCGGCAGACCAGTTCCGGCAACATCACGGTCCTGCAGACCGAAATCACCGACATCGTGCGGGAGAACCGGCGCGAGAAGAACCGCCTGATCGACCAGCAGTCCCATCTGCTGCAGGCGGCCTTCGATCACATGTCGCTCGGCATCTGCACGTTTTCGTCAGGCGGCGAGTTGCTGGTTCGCAACGAGCGCTTCGGTGAGCTTCTCGGCGTGCCGCTTTCGCTTCTGAAAAAGGGAAGTCCCTTCCAGCGCATCGTAGAACATGTCGAGCGCCACGAGATTCTCGACCGCGAAGGGCGCCGGTCCCGGGTCGCCGGCTGGTTCAAGGCGGTGCGCCGCGGCGAGGCGGTGCAGGAGCGCTTCCGCCGGCGCGACGGAATGAGCCTCGACATCCGTATCCATTCCCTGCCCGATGACGGTTTCATCGTCTCGATCATGGACGTGACGGCAGAGACGCAGGCCTCGGCGCTTCTGGAGCAGCGGGTGCAGGAGCGCACGGCCGAATTGACCGAGGCCAATCGCCTGCTGCAGATACACGCCGACGAGCAGACCAAGATCGAGGCGGCGCTTCGGCACGCCAAGGAGGCTGCCGAGGCAGCCCACACATCCAAGACCCGCTTTCTGGCGGCGGCCAGTCATGATCTCCTTCAGCCGATCAACGCCGCGAAACTCTATCTGTCGATGCTGACGGACAAGGTGGGGCAGCCGGGCACGGAGGAAGTGGTCAGGCGCCTGAAGCGATCCTTCACCTCGATCGAATCGCTCCTGCAGGCGCTTCTCGACATTTCGCGCCTCGACAGTTCGGGAGCCGAGTTCAACGTCACCTCGTTCAATCTCGGGAACCTGCTGCAGGGCGTGGCCGAGGATCTGGCGCCCTTGGCGACGGAAAGGGGGATCGACCTTCGGATCGTGCCTTCCTCACGATGGGTCAGCAGCGATCAGCGCTACCTGATGCGCTGCGTCCAGAACCTTGTCGTGAACGCCATTCAATATACGGAGCGCGGTCGTGTGCTGGTCGGTTGCCGGCTGACGGGCGATGCCGTGCGGATAGAGGTATGGGATACCGGCGTCGGAATATCCGAGGAAGACCGGACACGAATATTCAAGGAGTTCACCCGGGCAAGTGGCGCGGCGAAAGGCCCGGGCATGGGACTTGGCCTGTCGATCGTCGAGCGGGCATGCCGGCATCTCGATCACCCCATCCGGCTGGCATCGCAGCCGGGCCGGGGCTCCGTCTTCTCGATCGAAGTGCCGCTGGCCGCGCCCGGCCATGCCAGCGTCAGCGAGGACCCGAGGATGGAGGCGATGCTCGACGGCAGCCTCGATCTGATCGTGATGATCGTCGAGAACGATGCCGACGAGCTGCACGCGATGACGCAGGTTCTGGAAAGCTGGGGAGCCAGCGTTCTGGCAGCGGACTCGACTGCGGATGCGGCGGCGCTGATGCAGGAAATCGGCACGGCCCCCGACATCTTGCTGGTCGATTATCAGCTGGATGATGAGGACAACGGCATAGAAACCATCCATACGCTGCGCGCGCTCGCAGGAGCCGAAATACCGGCGATCATCATTTCCGCCAACCGACAGCGGCAATTCCTGCAGCTCTGTAACGAAATGTCCTTCGCCGTGCTCACCAAGCCTGTGCAGCTGGTGCGGCTCAGGGCACTGATCGACTGGAAGACCCGGGCCTGCGTGGCGTGAGACAAACACAGACAAAGGTCTCCGATGACATTGCCGGGGCCGCTGCTAGGCTCGAAGCCGGTAAACGGAGCCTCGGAACGGGCCGCAATCGGACGGTGGATCTGCGATGCGTATTTTTCTCCTGATCGCTCTATTCCTGCTGGGGCCGGGGCACGGACCCGTGGCTGCTGCGGAGACCTACGAGCTCCTCTTCCATTCGGCGGCGTTGAAAGGGCTGGACGCGGCGAAGCACGGTTCCGAAGCGGAGCAGAGCTCGCTCGTCTACGACAAGGTCGTGTCGGGCGCCGATGCAGGGCAGAGAGCGGGCAGCTTCACGGTCGGTCTCAAGGTTGACGACAATGTCGCGATGACGCTCTACCAGGGCAGCCAGTCCCGGGGGCTCGGCAACTATCCAACCTCGGTCGGCAATCCGCTCATCATGTATTTTCTCGAAAGCGTGCTTTCCGATCTTGCGGCACAATCCGGCGGCAGTCCCTTCTACATGCGCAACCGCGTCAAGGAAGCCCTGCTGCGAGATGCGCAGATCGAGCCGGTATCGCTGCGCTATCACGACCGTGAAATCGCCGCGCGCGAGGTGACGATCCGGCCTTTCGAACACGACAAGGCGCGCGCGCAAATGGGGCGGATCTCGCAATTGTCGCTCGCCGTCACCGTGTCGGAAGAGATTCCCGGCTGGTACTATTCGCTGGTGGCCACCGTTCCTTCGGCGTCGGGCGGGGCCGAGGCCGGCTATTCCCACGCGATCACCTTGAAAGAAGCTGCGGAGGGCCGGCCATGATGCGCGCCGCCCTGGCAGCGCTCGCAATCGCGATGGCGGCAATCCCCGCAAGCGGGCAGAGCATGTCCGAGCGCCTCAACGATTACCCCACCGAGGCCCGGGCCGACTATGTGTTCGGCTGCATGGCCGCCAACGGCCAGAGTCGGGAAGTATTGGGCAAATGCGCCTGCTCGATCGATGTGATCGCTTCCATCCTGCCCTATGACAAATATGTCCAGGCTGAAACGGTGCTGTCTCTCCAGCAGGGGAGCGGCGAGCAGCTGGCCATGTTCAAGTCGGCGGTCGTGCCACGCACCATGGTCGCGGATATGAGACGCGCCCAGGCCGAGGCGGAGATGCTGTGTTTTTAAAAGCACTTCCAGGAAAAGTGTGTAGCGGTTCTTCGTCGGGAAGTGCGTGGCCTCAGGCTGATTCAGCTATCATTCAGGCGGGCGGCGTCTTCGGCAGGACGCGGTCGAAGACATTGCCGTCCGTGTCGACCGCATGGACCGTGAAGTCCGGGGCACCATTGTCGGTATAGCTGAAGCGGAACACGGGATTTTCACTGATCGATATCCCGCCGTCGAGCGCGAACAGAAGCTCGTCTCCCTGCTTCACGACCAATTCGGTGATGAATTTCGCACTGACGAAGAGCTGAGTGATCTGGTCCCGCTGGAGACCGGAATAGTTCGGATGGCGGATCATGATCTGCGCCTCGCGGCGGGCTTTTTGTACTTCGCCCTTGCCATCGAAGAGCTTCAGCCGCATCTCTCCCATGTCCTTCAGCGCCGCGACCGGGTCCTTTGTGGCGGGCGCCGAGCAGCCGCCGGATGCCTTGACGAAGCGGCCATTCATGAAAATGCCCCGCGGCGTTTCGGCGATCGCTCGGATGTTCGAATATTGGTTGACGCGCACGCGGGTTTCGAATTTCAGCGGTGCCATTGCGGGGCCGAAGCGGATTTCGGCGGCCACCGGCGCCGGGTTCTCGTCGATCACCAGCTTGAGGGATTCGATCGGGTCCGCCGCCGCGTCCGTCTGCTCGATCGTGACCGGCACCGTCGCGGCGTCGTTGGCGCGGTAGGGCGCGGTGACGGAGAACAGGGCGGAGCCGTCGAGAATGGCCGCCTCGCCGACGACGTCGCCCTTCAAATCGCGCCAGGTCGTGCCGTCTGCTAGCGGGTTGTTCGGCTTCTCCGGCTCGGCAAGTGCGAGGCTTGCCGTCAGCGTGACGGGAATAAGCGCGAGAATGAGCTTCATGGTTCAAAGCCCCCTTTTTGGACAGGCTGCGAGTATCTTATAGCATAGAACGAGATGCCCGGGAGCAGAAGCGAGCCTTTCGGATATGTTGTCTGGCGCGACCGGCGGCCGCAATCTTGTAGATCGCCGAGTTCGTGTATCGCCCACTTTTTCGAAAATGCCGGGGGCTCGAGGTGTTCGAAGCATTCGTGACGATGTGCATCCTTGCTGCAGCCGTTCCTGACGCGCCGCCGAGCGAGATGTGCCGGGCGGCATTGCTGCCCGGCTTTGCGGCGGAGACGAAAGCGGGGTGCGAGCATGCGTTGCACTCCGTCATACGCAAGCCGGACGACTGGACCGAGAAGCCGCCATTTTGTGCCCCGAGGCCGAAGTCGGCTCTTTCCTTCAGCGAAGCGGCCCCAGGGGTCTTCCTGCATCGCGGCCGGGTGGCGGAGCCGGATGCGGAAAACGGCGGCGACGTGTCCAACTTCGGCTTCGTCGTAGGGTCGCGCAGCATCGCCGTGATCGATTCCGGCGGCGCGCGCAAACTCGGAGAAGAGATCTATCTGGCGATCCGCGAACGAAGTCGCCTGCCGATCAGCCATCTGGTCCTGACGCATATGCATCCGGACCACGTCTTCGGCGCCGAGCCGCTCCGCGAGGCAGGCGCGGCAGTGCTCGGCCAGGCGAATTTACCGCGTGCGCTCTCCGACCGCGCCGAAGACTATCGCGCAAGCTACGCCCGTCGGATCGGCGAGGCGGCCTTCCTGGGCAGCCGCATAGTCGCGCCGGATCGGACGATAGCGCAGCAGGAGGCGATCGACCTCGGCGGCAGGGTGCTGGAGCTGCGCGCCTGGCCAACGGCGCACACCTCTACCGACCTCACTGTCTTCGACCGGACGTCCGGTATCCTTTTCGCCGGCGATCTTCTGTTCGACAGGCACACGCCGGCCCTCGACGGTTCGCTGCGCGGCTGGCTCGCCGTTCTTTCCGAAATGAAGGACCTCGGCGCGCCGAAGGTCGTGCCGGGCCATGGAGGGCCGCTGCTCGACTGGCCGCAGGCCGCCGCGCCGCTCGAACGCTACCTCCGTGTTCTGGAGTCCGACACGAAGAAAGCGCTCGACGAGGGCCTGGCGCTCGGGGAAGCAAACGAGGTCATCGGTCAAAGCGAATCGGGCCGATGGCGCCTGTTCGATCTCTTGAACCCGCAAAACGCCACGGCAGCCTATACGGAGATGGAATGGGATCCTTAGAGCCACTCCCGCGAAAGTGTGACGGTTTCCCGTGCGGGAAGTGCGTAGTTTCAAAGCGCTAGCGGGGTGACAAATGCGGAATTGATCCTCTCGGGAGGCACGATGCGCAGATCCGATGCGTTCAGGCGTCAATCAGGCACATGCTTCAGCAGCATCTGTGCGATGGCATAGGCGCGTTTTTCCAGAAGCACCGGCGTTTCGCAGACATAGGTGAGCGCCTGCGAGCGATCGCGATAAATGCGCTCGTCCCAGTCGATCTGTTCCTCCAGCTTGTCGATACGGTCGAAATCGGGGCTTTTCTCCCGCGAGAGCTTCGCCATCTCGACGCGCGCGCCTTCGATGCGCGACGAGAGCGCGATCTGGCTGCGGGAATAGCGGGCTATCCCGGCGATCAGCCGCTGTCGGGTCTCGGCGATATTGTCGAACACGCCGTAGAAAATGTTGCCGAGAAGTTGACCGTCGGCCTGCTTGTTCCGCTCCACGAAAGCCCTGACATGCGCGTCGGCCTCTTCCAGGCTGACCCGGCGAAGCGACAATGCTTCCACGAGATCGGTTGCTTCGGGCGAAAGAGGCGTGCGGGTCACCGGCGCGGGCCACATCAGGCTCGCCGACAGGTTCTCGACCTTGCGCTGGATACAGGGCCAGTCGGGATCGGAAAAATCCATTGCTCCTGCGATGCCGGGGGCTTGCGTCAGGCAAAGCGCCAGCCCTAGCGCCAGATTGAGCGGCAAACCGCGCATCCGGCGAAGCGCATGACAGGCGACTCTCATCCTTGATGTCTCCGTGTTCTCACCGGTGTCAGTATAGGGTGACCGGGGGAGAAGCCAAAGGTCGCGTTTTACACACTAAGGTCGCAATTGTCTTTGTGCTTTGGCCCGTCTGTAATCTGTGCACACGGCCTCACAAGGCCGCTTACATAAAGTAGTACCGGAGGCATCCATGCGCACTCGCGCTGCTCTGGCCGTTCAGGCCGGAAAACCCCTTGTCGTGACCGAAGTCGAGCTCGAAGGCCCGCGGGCCGGCGAGGTGCTGGTCGAGGTGAAGGCGACCGGCATCTGCCATACCGACGATTTCACGCTGTCGGGGGCCGATCCGGAGGGGCTGTTCCCGGCGATCCTCGGTCATGAGGGCGCCGGCATCGTCGTCGATGTCGGCCCCGGCGTCACCTCGGTGAAGAAGGGCGACCACGTCATCCCGCTCTATACGCCGGAATGCCGCTCCTGCCCCTCCTGCCTCAGCCGCAAGACCAATCTGTGCACCGCCATCCGCGCCACCCAGGGGCAAGGGCTGATGCCGGACGGCAGCTCGCGGTTCTCGATCAACGGCGACAAGATCCACCATTATATGGGCTGCTCGACCTTTTCGAACTTCACCGTGCTGCCGGAGATCGCGCTCGCCAAGGTCAATCCGGACGCCCCCTTCGACAAGATCTGCTATATCGGCTGCGGCGTCACCACCGGCATCGGCGCGGTGATCAACACCGCCAAGGTCGAGATCGGCGCCACCGCCATCGTCTTCGGTCTCGGCGGCATCGGCCTCAACGTCATCCAGGGGCTTCGCCTTGCCGGCGCCGACATGATCATCGGCGTCGACCTCAACAACGACAAGAAGCCCTGGGGCGAAAAGTTCGGCATGACCCACTTCGTCAATCCGAAGGAGGTTGGCGACGACATCGTCCCCTATCTCGTCAACCTGACGAAGCGCGGTGCCGACCAGATCGGCGGCGCCGACTACACCTTCGACTGCACCGGCAACACCAAGGTCATGCGCCAGGCGCTCGAAGCCTCGCATCGCGGCTGGGGCAAGTCGGTGATCATCGGCGTCGCCGGCGCCGGCCAGGAGATTTCGACCAGGCCGTTCCAGCTCGTCACCGGCCGCACCTGGATGGGCACCGCGTTTGGCGGCGCGCGCGGCCGCACCGATGTGCCGAAGATCGTCGACTGGTACATGGAGGGCAAGATCGAGATCGATCCGATGATCACCCACACCATGCCGCTCGAGGACATCAACAAGGGTTTCGAGCTCATGCATTCCGGCGAGAGCATTCGAAGCGTGGTCCTCTATTGAGCGCGAAGATGGAACTCGTAACGCAAAGCCAATGTTTCGGCGGAACCCAGTCGGTCTACCGCCACGCCTCCGAGGTTTGCGGCGTCGAGATGACATTCGGCCTCTACATGCCGCCACAGGCGCGGACGCGTTCGGTACCGCTCCTGTGGTATCTCTCGGGCCTGACATGCACGCATGAGAACGCGATGATCAAGGCGGGCCTGCAGCGGCACGCGGCCGAGCAGGGGCTGGCGCTGGTTTTCCCCGACACCTCGCCGCGCGGCGAGGGCGTGGCCGACGACGAGGCCTATGATCTCGGTCAGGGTGCGGGCTTCTATGTCAATGCGACGCAGAAGCCCTGGTCGCCGCACTATCGCATGTATGATTACATCGTCACCGAATTGCCCGCCCTTCTGCAGGAGCAGTTGCCGCTCAACGGCGTCAACGGCATTACCGGGCACTCGATGGGCGGCCACGGCGCGCTGACGATCGCCTTCCGCAATCCGGAATTGTTCCGCTCCGTTTCGGCCTTCGCGCCGATCGTGAATCCGACCCGGTCCGACTGGGGGCGTAAGCAGTTCTCGGCCTATCTCGGCGACGACGAGGCCGACTGGGGCAGCTATGACGCCTGCCTGCTTCTCGGCGAGCTCGGCTGGCATGGCGATATCCTGATCGATCAGGGCGCGGCGGACCAGTTTCTGGACGAGCTGCAGCCTGAGGCTATGGCCCGCTTGCTGGCGGAGCGGCGGCAGGCCGGCGTGGTCCGGCTGCAGGCGGGTTACGATCACAGCTATTATTTCGTGGCGAGCTTCGGCGAGGACCACGTGCGCTGGCATGCAGAGCGGCTGAATGCCGCGTAAGGGAGAGGAAAGAATGGCTTTTAGACTTGGTACCCTGTTGACCGCTTTCGTCCTGTTCGGTGGAACTCTTGGCGCTGCTGCGCCGGCTCTTGCCCTGGATCCCTCGGTCGGAGATCCCGGGGCAGGCGAGAAAGTCTTCCGCAAGTGTCAGGCCTGTCACGCCGTCGGTCCGGATGCCAAATCGAAGACCGGACCCTTGCTGAACGGGATAATCGGCCGGTCGGCCGGCAAAGCCGAAGGCTACGCCTACTCGCCGGCGATGAGCAAGGCGGCCGAGGCAGGACTTACCTGGACGCCGGAGAAGATCGCTGAGTTTCTGACGAGTCCGAAGGGCTTCCTACCCGGCACCAAGATGACCTTTGCGGGTCTGCGCAAGGATCAGGAGCGCGCCGATATAATCGCGTATCTGGCAACCTTTCCCTGATCGAAGAGGAGGAGGCGAAAACAAGGACAGAAGCAAGGTACCCCTGTAGCAGACGGAGCTTTCTCCAGCGGCAGGGGCAGAGTCGCAAGCCGATACCGGGAGATGAGGAGACCGCGAGGTTTTCCCGGAGCGAGCGGGTTCAACGGCCCTATCGGCAGCACCCAAGAGGAGGATGAAATGAAACGACTTCTTACAATGCTTGCCATTATGTCGATAGGCGGCGGTGCACAGGTCGCTTTCGCCAACGATGAGTTGCAGAAGCTCATCGATGACCCCAATCAATGGGCCATCCAGACCGGCGATTATGCCAACCTGCGCTACTCCAAGCTCGACCAGATCAACAAGGACAACGTAGGCAAACTTCAGGTTGCCTGGACCTTCTCGACCGGCGTTCTGCGTGGTCACGAAGGTTCGCCGCTCGTCATCGGCGACCTGATGTACGTCCATACGCCGTTCCCGAACACGGTCTACGCGCTGGATCTCAGCAAGGATGGCCAGATCGTCTGGAAATACGAGCCGAAGCAGGATCCGAACGTGATCCCGGTGATGTGTTGCGACACCGTTAATCGCGGCGTGGCCTATGCGGATAACAAGATCTTCCTGCATCAGGCCGATACGACGGTCGTGGCACTCGACGCCAAGACCGGCAAGGTCATCTGGAGCGTCAAGAACGGCGATGCTACCAAGGGCGAGACGAATACCGCCACCGTCATGCCGGTGAAGGATAAGATTCTCGTCGGCATATCCGGCGGCGAGTTCGGCGTCCGCGGTCACGTGACGGCCTATTCGATGGCAGACGGGAAGGTCCTGTGGCGTGGTTACTCCATGGGGCCGGACAGCGATACGCTGATCGATCCTGAAAAGACTACCCATCTGGGCAAGCCGGTCGGCAAGGACTCCGGCCTCACCACCTGGGAAGGCGATCAGTGGAAGATCGGCGGCGGCACGACCTGGGGCTGGTACTCCTACGATCCGGAAGAAAATCTGGTATATTACGGAACCGGTAACCCTTCGACCTGGAACCCGACCCAGCGGCCGGGCGACAATCGGTGGTCGATGACCATCTTCGCGCGTGATGTCGATACCGGCATGGCCAAATGGCTCTATCAGATGACGCCCCATGACGAATGGGACTATGACGGCGTCAACGAGATGATCCTGACCGAACAGCAGATCGACGGTAAGGACCGCAAGCTGCTGACCCACTTCGACCGGAACGGCTTCGGCTATACGATGGACCGCGTCACTGGCGAGCTGCTCGTGGCCGAGAAATACGATCCCACGGTCAACTGGGCGACTGAAGTGGTCATGGACCCGAAGTCCGACAAATACGGTCGGCCTCAGGTCGTGGCACAGTATTCGACCGAGCAAAACGGCGAAGACACCAACACCACCGGCGTCTGCCCGGCGGCACTCGGCACCAAGGACCAGCAGCCTGCGGCCTATTCGCCTAAGACCGAGCTGTTCTATGTGCCCACCAACCACGTCTGCATGGACTACGAGCCTTTCCGGGTAAGCTACACCGCCGGCCAACCCTATGTCGGGGCCACGCTTTCGATGTACCCGCCGAAGGACAGCCACGGCGGCATGGGCAATTTCATTGCCTGGGACAACAAGGAAGGCAAGATCAAGTGGTCTCTGCCGGAGCCTTTCTCGGTCTGGTCCGGCGCTCTGGCGACAGCCGGCGATGTGGTCTTCTACGGAACGCTCGAGGGCTATCTCAAGGCGGTCGACGCGGCAACCGGCAAGGAGCTCTATCGCTTCAAGACGCCTTCCGGGGTGATCGGCAACGTGATGACCTATGCCCGTGAAGGCAAGCAGTACGTGGCGGTGCTCTCCGGTGTCGGCGGCTGGGCCGGTATCGGTCTGGCAGCGGGCCTGACCAACCCGACTGAAGGTCTGGGAGCCGTCGGCGGCTACTCGGCCCTCAGCAACTACACCGCACTCGGCGGCACGCTCACCGTGTTCAAGCTGCCGGAGTAAGGGGCAAACTTCGCCCGGGAGTTGGCGCGGGCTCATAAAGCCCGCGCCAACTCATACCAGCCCCCAAAAGGACGCAAGATGACCAGATCAAGACCAGCCGTACCGATGATCCTCGCCTTTTTGACGTTTATGGCGAGCGCCGCAGGCGCAGAAGATGCGCCAAAGGACAACATCACCGCTGTGCGCGACGAAAACGGGCGCTACTACACCGCCGACGACGTTCCCACTTTCAAGATCGCCGAGGACGGCACGGTCGACTGGCTCACCTATTCGGGCTTTCGCCGCTACCACTCGGAATGTCACGTCTGTCATGGCCCGGAGGGCGAGGGGTCGAGCTATGCGCCGGCCTTGAAGACCTCCGCGATCAACATGGACTACTACGATTTCGTCGATGTCGTCACGAACGGGCGCAAGAAGGTGAACGCTGCCGAGAACTCGGTGATGCCTGCCTTCGGCGAGAACGTCAACGTGATGTGTTATCTCGACGACATCTACGTCTATCTGAAAGCGCGCGGAGCCGATGCGCTGCCGCGGGGACGTCCGGCCAAGAAGGAAGCGAAATCCGATGCGATCAAGGAAGCTGAAACGGCTTGTCTCGGTCACGAGTAGCCTCCTGGCAGCCGCCGGCGCTCTCATGGCGGCCGCCGGCTCTCAGCAGGCGGCGGCCCAGACATCGGATCTTGTTTCGAAGACGGCGTTTCGAGTCTGTGCCGATCCGGCCAATCTGCCGATGTCGGATCGTTCGGGTAAGGGCTACGAGAACAGGATCGCCGAACTGATGGCATCCAAGCTCGGTTTGCCGGTGGAGTACACCTGGTTTCCGATGGCGACGGGCTTCGTGCGCAAGACCCTGCAGGCCAATGCCTGCGACGTGGTCATCGGTTTTGCCCAGGGCGATGAGCTGGTCCTGAACACCAACCATTACTATACATCGTCCTATGTGCTGATCGTTGCCTCGGAAGGTCCCCTGGGCGGTGTCACGACGCTTGCCGACCCTCTTCTCAAGGACAAGCGGATCGGCATCGTTGCGGGAACGCCGCCGGCGACGCATATGGCGAGAAACGGACTGCTGCCCAAGGCCAAAGGCTATCATTTGATGGTCGACCGGCGCTACGAGGATCCGGCCGACGACATGCTCGCTGACCTGGAATCCGGCGCCCTCGACGCAGCCATCCTCTGGGGGCCGATCGGCGGTCCGCTCGTCAAGGGAAGCCACCCGAAGCTGAAGGCGACCCCGCTTCTGTCGGAGACCACGCCGCCAAAGCTCTTCTACCGCATCACGATGGGCGTGCGGCAAGGCGAGAAGGTCTGGGAGCGCAAGCTCAATTCTCTCATTCGTCGAAATCAGTCCGAGATCAACGCGATCCTCGCCGATGCCGGCGTGCCGCTCCTGAACGACATGGGAACCGGCCCGCTCGAGGCGCAGCAATGACCCGCCTGCGGCTCCATTCGCTGGTCCTGCTCCTGCTTGCCGCCTTCCCGGCGGCGGCGGCCGAGGAGCCTGCCGGCTACCGCGAGAGCGAGTACCGCGCCGAGGTGCCGGCGACGCTTTCCGGTGCGACGGTCGTGTCGACCGAAGCTGCCCATGCATTGTGGAAGACCGGTCAGGTCGCTTTCATCGACGTCCTGCCGCGGCCGCCGAAGCCGACCAATCTCCCGGAGGGGACGGTCTGGAACGAAAAGCCGCGCCTGTCCATTCCATCTGCCCTATGGCTGCCGAATGTCGGCTATGGCCAGCTGGCCGACGCCATGCACGCCTATTTTCGCGCCGGCCTGGAAAAGGCGACCGGTGGCGACAAGGACCGGCCGGTGCTTTTCTTTTGCCTCGACGGCTGCTGGATGTCCTGGAACGCCGGAAAGCGAGCTCTGGAGTATGGCTACACACGTGTCTTCTGGTATCCGCAGGGCACCGATGGCTGGACGGCCGCCGGCTACCCCACGGAGCGCATCGACCCGGAGCCCGGCGGCCGGTGAAATGAGGGGACGTGTCGGAGGCTGCAATCTCTCCGCTTCCGTGGCGCGGGAAGAGTTCTTTCAGCCCAAGGACTTGGTCTGGCTGGATCCCTGTGACGAGCACAGGCATGAGGAGATCAAACAAGCCGCGGCGGGGATCCCGAACCTCAAAAGGCCTTGATCGGGAATCCTTCAGGATTTGAAGAAGTGGTTTTTCAGGATGTAGCGGATGCCGCGCAGCCAGCTGTCGTCGGTGTTCGAGCGGATGTCGACGGCAAGGCCGCGCAGCATCTCGCCGGAGTCCACGTCGCGCAGTACGAGCTCCACCGATAGGATAAGGTTGGAGATCTTCCGCACTTCGCCGACCAACACGTAGTCGGCGCCAAGCCGCTCGCCCATAGTCAGGTCGCAGCCGTTGCAGTCGGCAGGATTGACCGTGCCGGCGAGTTCGGCCGCCACTGGCTCGTTCGTGAGAATGACGAAGCCTTCCTGAACGAAGCGGTCGCGCGCGGCGCCTTCCATGAGCTCGAGCCGCGCGGTCTCGTCGGCGCGCACTCCGTTATAGGCGCCCTCCGTCGACAGATCGATGAAGGTCATGCCGAGGAATGCTACCTTGGCGCCCGGCGTGAGCGGCTTGTCCAGCGCGGCGCGCGCGAGCGCCGGCAACAGTGCCAGGACAAGGATGGAGACAAGGACTGTCAGGATGTGCCGCATGAAATTCAGCCTAGCACACGCATGTCGCTAAACTACGCTCCTTAAGTATCGGTTTTGCGACCCATACTGCGCTGTTAGTCTCCATTTCCGAGGGAGTGTCAGGAGGATTGGGAGGTCGTTCCGGCAATGCCTAACCTAAAGCTTTTGCTTGCCGTTTTCTGGGCGACGGTGCTGCTCACGTCTCCCTTGCCGGCGGCGGAGGTGAAGACGGCTGTGCTGCGGATCGATCGTGTCGTCGGTCCGCCGATCTCGCGGCTCGATGCGCCGCCCGCCGACCTGGGCTTTGCCGGCGCCATGCTGGGCAACGAGGACAACCGGACCACCGGCGCTTTCACCGGCATGGACTACACCGTGAAAACGCAGGCGGTTGCGCCGGAAGAGGCAGTGGCGGCGCTCGATGGGCTGAAGGCGGAAGGCATCGGGCTCATCGCGGTGATCGCCGAAGGCGACATACTGAAGGCGCTCTCCGACAAGGCCGGACCGGAAGTTCTGCTTTTCAATGCGGGCGCTCGCGACGACGGGCTGCGCGATGCCGACTGCCGGGCCAATGTGCTGCACGTCTCGCCGAGCCGTTCGATGCTCAGCGACAGCATCGTTCAGTTTCTCATGTGGAAGAAATGGCAGCGTATCCTGCTGATCCACGGCTCTCATCCCGAAGACAAGCTGCTTGCCGACAGCTATCGCAAATCGGCCGCCAAGTTCGGCGCTGAGATCGTCGAGGAGCGGGAGTTCGTCGACACCGGCGGCAGCCGGCGCACGGATACCGGTCATGTCATGGTGCAAAAGCAAATTCCCGTCTTCACCCAGGAGGCCGAGGAATACGACGTCATCGTCGCGGCCGACGAGGCGGGCGTTTTCGCGCCCTATCTGCCCTATCACAGCTGGGACCCGAGGCCGGTTGCCGGCTCTGCGGGCCTGCGTCCGGTCTCCTGGCATCCTGCTCACGAGGCCTGGGGTGCGACCCAGTTCCAGCGCCGCTTCGAAAAACTCACCGGCCGCTACATGCGCGAGGAAGATTACCAGGCATGGCTTGCGATGCGGGTGATCGGGGAGGCGGTGACGCGGTCCGGCAAGGCCGATCCCGGAACCGTGCGGGCCTACGCCCTTTCCAAGGATTTCGAACTGGCTGCGTTCAAGGGCCAGAAATTGACCTTCCGCACCTGGAACGGGCAGTTGCGGCAGCCGGTTCTTTTGACCGAGGGCCGGGTGACCGTTTCCGTATCGCCGCAGGACGGCTACCTGCACCAGCATTCGCCGCTCGACACGCTGGGTATCGATGCGCCCGAGACAGCCTGTCACGCATTTGGAGGATAAGATGCTCAGACCCGCACTGGCGATTGTGTCTGCCGTTCTGCTGTCTGCCGGTTCGGCCGAGGCCAACAAAGTCTTCGTGAGCAACGAGCGCGGCAACAACATAACCGTGCTCGACAGTGAAAGCTGGGAAGTGATCGCCACGTTTCCGGCCGGAAACAGGCCGCGCGGCATCACCATCAGTCCGGACGGCAAGGAACTCTACGTCTGCGCGTCGGATGACGACACTGTTCGGGTTTTCGATCCCGAGACCTATAAGGAACTGCACACGTTGCCGTCAGGCCCGGATCCGGAGCTTTTCGCCCTCGATCCTTCGGGCAATCCGCTCTACATCGCCAATGAGGACGACAATCTCGTGACCGTCGTGGACGTCAAGACGCGCCAGGTACTGGCCGAGGTGCCCGTCGGGGTCGAGCCGGAAGGCGTCGCGGTCAGCCCGGATGCAAAGACGATCATCAATACGTCCGAAACCACCAATATGGCACATTTCATCGACGCCTCGACCTACAAAATCGTGCACAACGTGCTGGTGGACCAGCGGCCGCGCTATGCGGAATTCACGGCAGACGGCAAGAAGCTCTACGTCAGCGCCGAGATCGGCGGCACGGTTTCGGTGATCGACGTGTCGGCGGCCGAGCCGAAAATCACCAAGAAGATCACTTTCGAAGTGCCGGGCGTTCTGCCGGAATGGCTGCAGCCGGTCGGCGTCAAGGCCACCAAGGACGGCTCGCGCATCTTCGTGGCGCTTGGACCCGCAAACCGCGTCGCAATAATCGACGGGAAGACCGACGAGGTGCTCGATTACCTCCTTGTCGGACAGCGGGTCTGGCAGATGGCATTCACGCCGGGCGAGGAATTCCTGATCACCACCAACGGCAATTCCAATGATGTCAGCATCATCGACGTGAAGGCGGAAAAGGTGATCCGCTCGGTTCAGGTGGGCGAGCAGCCCTGGGGGGTCGTGGTCGCGCCGGATTGAACGGTGCAATTTGCAAATATCAACGGGGAGGAGTTCATCGTGCATAAATCGGTTCTTGCGGCGCTCGCCGCGCTCTCTCTGGCGAGCCCGGCCGTTGCCGCGCCGCTTTGCAGCGACCTCGGCTTTGCCGGCCTGCTTGCCAAATGCAACCGCGGCGAGCCGATCGAGATCACGCTCGCGTCCGGAAAGCCGCTCGGCAAGGGTGCCATTACGCTTCAGTCCGGCGCATACTACGAAATGCAGATCACGGCGGACGGATCGGCGGAGCTGGCGATTACCGGTGCGCCGTTCTTTCGTGCGATCTGGATGAACGAGATCGTTGTCAACGGCATAGAAGTTCGCCCAATGGCGATCGACAGTCTGGAATTCGACGAGGCCGGGACGGCAACCCTGTCCTTCATCGCCGTCAAGCCGGGCAGCTATGAGGTGAAGATTCCGGAAACCTCCGGCGACAGCCAGAAAGTATCGATTTCCATACAGTGAAACGGTCGCCCGAGAAGTCCGCGGGACAGGAGCGGCGGTTCCGGGGAGGAAGAAATGAAGACTTTGAGACTGATCGTGGCCGCTTGCCTGTTCGCATTCGGACCGGCAGCGGCCGCAGCCGAGGAGCTGCCGCAATTGCGGGCGGCCATGCTGGCATCGGGAACCGTCACCTGGGAAATATCCACCATCAAGACTCATGAATTCGACCGCAAGAACGGTTTTGAGCTGACGGTCCAGGACTATGCGGACAACGGCGCGACGCGCGTCGCCTTCGAGGGCGGCGAGGCCGACACCATGGTGGCCGACTGGATTTGGGTGGCCAACCAGCGTGCCTCCGGCAAGGACTATGTTTTCATCCCCTATTCGCGGGCAGTCGGCGGCCTGATGGTCAAGGACGACAGCGGCATCAAGGCGCTGCCGGATCTTGCCGGCAAGAAGATCGGCATTGCCGGAGGTCCGCTCGACAAGAGCTGGCTGATCCTGCGCGCCTATGCCAGGCAGCAGCATGACATGGACCTTGCAGCCGAAACCGAGCAGGTGTTCGGCGCTCCGCCTTTGATCTTCAAGTCGGCGCTTTCGGGCGAGACGGCGGGTACGATCAATTTCTGGCACTTTCTCGCGAAGATGAGGGCCAAGGGCATGCATGAACTGGTCTCCGTCTCGGATGCTGCGGCGGCGCTCAAGCTCGATCCCGATACGCCGCTCCTCGGTTACGTGTTGAAGGGCGAATATGCCGCGACCCATCCGGAAATCGTGAAGGGGCTTTACAAGGCCTCGCGCGCGGCCAAGGATCTGCTGAGCGAGAACGACGAGGTGTGGGAGGAATTGCGGGACAAGATGAATGCGGCCGACGACGCTGAATTCATTGCCCTGCGCGACGGCTATCGCGCCGGCATTCCGAGCGGCAAGCCGATCGACGAGGCGGCCGCCGACCGGTTTCTGCGGCTGATGGCGGAACTTGGTGGAGAAGAGCTCGTCGGCAAGGCGACAAGCCTGCCCAGTGGATTGTTCCTGCACCTTGAATAAGACGCTGCAACATCCTGCCTTGGTGCGCGCATTGTCGCTGGGGCTGCTGTTGCTCTTGTGGATAGCGGCCGCCGGCTTCACGGACGACGCGTCGGTCCTGCCGCAGCCCTGGGCGCTCTGGGAACCCTTCGTGCAAGCGGCCAGTTCCGGCGCCTTGCCCTATCACCTGGGAATGACGCTCTGGCGCGTGATCTGCGCATTCGTGCCGGCCATGGTGATCGGCGTGGCGGTCGGCTTTCTGATGGGACGCGTTGCCGCGGTCGATCGATGGCTCGACCCATGGCTCGTCGTGTTTCTGAACCTGCCGGCACTCGTGCTCATCGTGTTGTGCTACATCTGGATCGGCCTCAACGAGACGGCCGCCATTACCGCGGTGGTGCTCAACAAGATCCCGAATGTCGCAACGCTTCTGCGCGAGGGCGCGAGGGCGCTCGACCCGGACCTCGACTCCATGGCGGCGGTTTACCGCATGCGTCCGCTGGCGCGGCTGCGACACGTGATCATGCCGCAGCTTGCGCCCTTCATTGCCGCTGCCGCCCGGTCCGGCATCGCGGTGATATGGAAGATCGTGCTGGTGGTCGAGTTTCTCGGCCGCTCCAGCGGGATCGGATTCCAGATCCATTTCTATTTCCAGCTTTTCAACGTCGCCATGGTGCTTGTCTATGCGCTTTCCTTCATCGGCGTGATGCTGCTGGTGGAGGCTTTCTTCCTGCAGCCGGCCGAACGCCGGGTGCGGCGCTGGAGGACGGCGTGATCAGGATCGATGTCAGACGAAAGGCATTCGGCGAAGAGGAGGTCCTGCGCGACATCCGCTTCGAGATGGAGATCGGCGAGACGGTCGCCATTCTCGGTCCGTCGGGCGTCGGCAAGTCGACGCTGCTTCGTCTCGTCGCCGGCATCGACACCGCTTTCGAGGGCGAGATCACCCGGCCGGAAAACATTGCCATGGTTTTCCAGGAGCCTGTCCTTCTGCCGTGGAGAAGCGTCATCGAGAACCTGACATTGGTGCATCCGCAACTCGGGTCGCAAGCTGCACTCTCAGCGCTGGAGCGGACCGGCATTGCCGACAGGGCCGGGCTCTTTCCCGGCCAGCTGTCGCTCGGCCAGCAGCGGCGGCTGGCGCTGGCGCGGGCCTTTGCCGGCCGGCCGGAGCTTCTCGTCCTGGACGAACCCTATGTGTCGCTCGATCCTGCGATGGCCGAGGACATGCTGGCCCTGACCGAGGCGCTGATCGCGGAAACGGCCCCTGCCGTCATTCTCGTGACCCATTCGGAGGCCGAGGCGCGGCGGCTCGCCCGGCGCTGCCTCCGCCTTGCCGGGAAACCGGCGACGATTATAGAAGAGTTTGCGGCGGCGCCGGGAAGGGCATCATGATCGGGCTCGAGATCAGCCATGTCAGCTACAGCTACGGAAAGTCCCGGGCGCTGGACGATGTCAGCTTCTCCGTCAGGACCGGCCGCTTCTGCGCACTGCTCGGGCCGAACGGCGCCGGCAAATCGACGCTCTTCGCTCTTCTGACGCGGCTGCTCGCGACAAGGGCCGGCACGATCGGCGTGGCCGGCTTCGACATTGCGCGCGAGCCGCGTGCGGCGCTCGCACGCATCGGGGTGGTGTTCCAGCAGCCTACCCTCGATCTCGACATGTCGGTGCGCCGCAACCTGCGCTATTTCGCCGGACTTCATGGCTTGTCGGGGCGGCAGGCCGCTGTGGCGATCGAAGCGGCGCTGACGCAGCTCGGCATGGCCGAGCGGGCCGACGAGCAGGTGCGTGCGCTCAACGGCGGTCACCGGCGGCGCATGGAGATCGCGCGGGCCTTGATCCACAAGCCGCAGATATTGCTGCTCGACGAGCCGACGGTCGGACTGGACGCCGCCTCCCGGCAGGCGATCACCGACCATGTGCATCTGCTTGCCGAGAGCGGGCTTGCGGTCCTCTGGGCGACGCATCTGGTCGACGAGATCCGGCCGGAGGACCAGGTAGTCGTTCTGCATCGCGGCAAGGTGCTGAGCGACGGTACCGCCGCGGAACTCGCGGGCGGGCAGGGGCTCGCCAAGGCGTTCCTGTCGATGACGGCCGAGGGCCGGGAGGTTCCGGCATGAAGGCATGGCTGGTCGCGCTTTCCGCAATCGTCACCCGCGAAAATCTGCGCTTCGTCCGCCAGCGCGGGCGGTTTCTGGCGGCACTCGTGCGCCCGCTCGTTTGGCTGATCGTCTTTGCCGCCGGCTTCCGCGCGGCGCTCGGCGTGTCGATCATCCCGCCCTACCAGACCTATATTACATATGAAGTCTATATCCTTCCGGGGCTCTGCGGCATGATCCAGCTCTTCAACGGCATGCAATCGTCGCTGGCGCTGGTCTATGACCAGGAGATGGGATCCATGCGTCTCCTGCTGACCTCGCCCCTGCCGCGCTGGTGGCTGCTGTTCTCGAAGCTTCTCGCCGGTGTGATAGTCTCCATCCTGCAGGTGGCAGTGTTCCTGGCCATCGCTGCGCTGACCGGCATCACCGTGCCGCCCGTCGGCTATGTCGCGGTGCTGCCCGCCCTGGTCATCAGCGGATTGATGCTCGGGGCCTTCGGCCTGCTGATATCCTCGACCGTCCGGCAACTCGAGAACTTCGCCGGCGTCATGAACTTCGTGATCTTTCCGATGTTCTTCCTTTCCTCGGCACTTTATCCGCTGTGGAAGATGGCCGAGAGTTCGCCGCTTCTGCGCGACATCTGTGCTCTCAATCCGTTTACCTACGCGGTGGAACTGATACGTTTCGCGCTTTACGGCGAACTCAACCTGACGGCTCTCGCCTGGGTCGGCGCGTGCTTCGTCCTGTTCATGCTCGCTGCCCTTTGGGGCTATAATCCAGCCCGCGCCATGCTCCGGTCGAAAGGCTGAGCCCTGCCCTTATTCGGATGTTCGGCGCCGAAAACCGACACTTTCCGCTATATTGCCGCGAGCCGCATTTGCACTGATCCTGCTTGTGAACGAAGGACGTTCAAAGCCGAGGAGGAACCAATGCTCAAGCTACATCCGTCCATCGACAACGGCTTCCCGCCTGCCAGTCCGGGCTTTGCCGGCGGTACGCTGAAATGCAAATGCGCCTCAAATCCGGTGACCGTGCGGATCGGCTCGCAGACGGCGCACAACCACGCCTGCGGCTGCACCAAGTGCTGGAAACCCGAGGGTGCCATCTTCGCGCAGATCGCCGTCGTCGGCCGCGACAACGTGAACGTCACCTCAGGTGCGGAAAAACTGCAGGTCGTCGATCCGAGCGCGACGATCCAGCGTTACGCCTGCCGCGATTGCGGCACGCACATGTATGGCAGGATCGAAAACACCAAGCATCCCTTCTACGGCCTCGACTTCGTCCATACCGAACTCAGCGACGAAACGGGCTGGTCGCCGCCCGAATTCGCAGCCTTCGTTTCTTCGATCATCGAAAGCGGTGTGAACCCGGAGAGCATGCCGGAGATACGCGCAAGGCTGACCGAGCTCGGCCTGCAGCCCTATGATTGTCTGTCTCCGCCGCTGATGGACGCGATCGCCACGCATATCGCCAAACAGACCGGCGCCCTGCCGGCCTGACCCTTTGCACATTGGGGACACCGCGCCACCAGCCGACCGTCTCCTCCCTCGGACCCCGCCCGTCGCCTCTTGTTGGAGAGGCATTTCGACGGGCGGGGGCTGAGGCGTTTTTCTCGACGGGCCCCAGCCTGTGCGCTCGTCTGCCTTGGTATCCTTACATCCTCATTCCTGTGCTTTTCACAGGAATCCAGCCAGACCAAGTCCTTGGGTTGAAAAGACATTCCCGCGCCGCAGACGCGGCGCCGATGGATCCCTGTGACAAGCACAGGGATGAGGTAGAAGGAGGGAGCCTTTGCTCGGCTGTCGTGCATGGTGGCGTATCAGAAGACGCGTGGCGAGATCGTGAACGTCCATCAAACCTGAAAAGCCGAAATCTTCCATTTGATGGTACAGCCTATGGAAGGCTGCTGCTCGGCCGGTCCCTTGCCGAACAGCGCGACCATGACCATGGCCTCGTAGAGATCGCGTCTGAGATCGGCAGGACCGATCTCCTTGCGCGAGGCGTCCAGCCGTCCGCGATATTGCAGCTTCATGTCCTTGTTGAAGCCGAAGAAATCGGGCGTGCAGACGGCGCGGTAGGCCTTGGCGACGGATTGGCCCTCGTCGTGGAGATAAGGAAAGGGCAGGGCATTTTGCGAAGCGAAGCGCTTCATGTTTTCGAACGAGTCCTGCGGGTAATTGCCGGCGTCGTTGGAGTTAACAGCCACGAAGCCGATTCCATGAGCCCTGAGGTCGATCGCGTCCCGAACGATCCGGGCGATGACCGCTTTCACATAGGGGCAGTGATTGCAGATAAAGGCAACGACCAGCCCTTTCGGGCCGGCCTGGCTGAATATGGAGTGGGTGAAGCCATCGACGCCCGGAAGCCTGGCGTCGAACGCGGGCCAGCCGAAATCACAAAGGGGTGGTGTAGCGGCCATGGCTCACGCTGCCTTCCTGATCGCGCCGTCGGAGGCGGCGCGGATAGCCGCGATGTTCCTGGCGTAGTGCTCCTCGCTACCGCCCTTGAAGACCGCCGAGCCGGCAACCAGCACATCGGCCCCGGCCGCGGCAACGAGCGGCGCGGTCTCCGGCGTCACGCCGCCGTCGATTTCTATGTGGATCGGACGGCCGCCGATCATCGACCTCACCCGCCGCACCTTGTCGACCACGGCCGGGATGAAATCCTGGCCGCCGAAGCCCGGATTGACCGTCATCAGGAGGACGAGGTCCAGCCGGTCCAGCACATATTCGATGACGCTCTCCGGCGTCGAGGGGTTGAGCGATACGCCCGCCTTGCAGCCGACGTCGCGGATGGCCTGCAGCGAGCGATCGAGATGCGTGGTCGCCTCCGCATGCACGGTGATGATGTCGCAGCCGGCACAGGCGAAGGCGCCGAGGTAGGGCGTGGGTGGTTCGATCATCAGATGGCAATCGAACACCTTGTCCGTGCGGTCCCGCAACGCCTTAATGACCGGGGGGCCGAAGGTGATGTTGGGCACGAAGTGGCCGTCCATCACGTCGAGATGTATCCAGTCCGCACCGGCCCGGCACACGGCCTCGACCTCTTCGCCGAGCCGCGAGAAATCGGCCGACAGAACCGAAGGCGCAATGATGGTCTTCTCATTCATGGCGATGTCTCCGTATGACTGGGTTCGACCGTGGCGAACACGCGGCTCGCGGCAATGTCCCGCGCCGTGATGGTCGACAGTTGTTCGGCATCGACCGGTCCGGCGCTTTCCTCGAACAGGCGGTTCGCCTGCCGCAGCCGGGCCCGGTCGAGCGCGTTTCGGATGGAGCGCGCATTGGCGAAATGCGGCTGGCGCCGGCGGCGCGCGATGTAGTCGCTCATCACCGCAGACGCCTTGCTGTCGAAGCGGTACCCCTGCCGGCTGAGCATGCTCTCGGCGATCGACAGAAGCTCCCCGTTATCATAGTCGGGGAAGTCTATGTGGTGGGCGATGCGCGATCGGAAGCCGGGATTGCTCTCGAAAAACCGGTCCATGCGGTCGGCGTAGCCGGCGAGAATCACGACCAGGTCGTCGCGATTGTTCTCCATCACCTGCAGCAGGATCTCGATTGCCTCCTGGCCGTAATCGCGTTCGTTGTCGGGACGGTAGAGGTAGTAGGCCTCGTCGATGAAGAGCACGCCCCCCATCGCCTTCTTCAGGATCTCCTTGGTCTTGGGTGCGGTGTGGCCGATATATTGCCCGACCAGATCGTCGCGCGTCACCGACACCAGATGGCCCTTGCGGATATAGCCGAGCCTGTGCAGCAGGTTGGCCATGCGCAGCGCCACCGTCGTCTTGCCGGTGCCGGGGTTGCCGGTGAAGCTCATATGCAGCGACGGCGGCTCATGGCTGAGGCCCATTGCACGGCGGGCCCGCTCGACGAGAAGCAGCGCCGCCGTCTCGCGGATACGCTGCTTCACGGGTTTCAAGCCCACGAGTTCCCGGTCCAGTTCGTCGAGGATTTCGGCGACGCCGGAGGCTTGGTATTCCTCAGCGAGGTCGACCGAGGTCGGCAGGCTTTCGGTGTTCGATGGAGCATCCGGCATCAGCATTGTCGCTCCTCCTATCGCTGCGTTTCCCACATATAATGCTGGCTGCGGCCGTTGCTCTCCGTCCGGGTCATCCTGAGGCTCGGCTCGTTTTCGGGACGGTTGACTATGAACGACATCGTCACCGTCTCCAGGCCGCGGCTGGAATCGAAGGCGTTGAGGCGGATATAGTCCTGCGGATGGGCCTTGCGGCAATCCTCCACCTCCATCATCACGCCTTTGGCGTCCTTGAGGTCGAACATCGGGTTGCCCCACATTTCCCAATAGGTGTTTCTAGGATGAGGGTCGTCGGTATACTCGACGCCGATAGCCCAACCCTTTCCAAGGCAATATTCCACCTGCGCCGTGATCTGCTCGTCGGTCAGGTCGGGCAGGAACGAGAAGCATCCCTGGGTGATACGCATGTCGTCTCTCCTTCTCTTCTTGTCCGTCAGGTTCGGGTCTGTCAGGCCGCGGTAACGCTCGGCACGAAATCCGACGTATCGGTCGGGGTGTAGTTGAAGCTGATATTGCCCCAGATATCGAGGGCCGCTTCCAGCGGTTTGCACCACTTCGCCGCCGCCCGCAGGATCTCGGGACCTTCGTGGGCGATGTCGCGGCCCTCGTTGCGGGCAAGCACCATGGCTTCCAGGGCGACGCGATTGGCGGTGGCCCCTGCCTGGATGCCCATCGGATGCCCGATCGTGCCGCCGCCGAACTGCAGTACGACATCGTCGCCGAAAAGATCGAGCAGCTGGTGCATCTGACCGGCATGGATGCCGCCCGAGGCGACGGGCATGACCTTCTTGAGGTCCGCCCAGTCCTGCTCGAAGAACAGACCGCGCGGAAGGTCGACCTCGTTCTTCATTTCGCGGCAGACATTGTAGTAGCCCTGCACCGTCGGCGGGTCGCCCTCGAGCTTGCCTACGGCCGTGCCCGCATGCAGGTGGTCGACGCCGGCGAGCCGCAGCCATTTGGCGATCACGCGGAAGGAGATGCCGTGGTTCTTCTGCCGCGTATAGGTGCCGTGACCGGCCCGGTGCATGTGCAGGATCATGTCGTTCTGCCGGCACCATTCCGATATTGACTGGATAGCAGTCCAACCGACGATGAGATCGACCATGACGATGACCGAGCCGAGTTCCTTGGCGAATTCGGCGCGCCGGTACATTTCCTCCATCGTGCCGGCAGTGATGTTGAGGTAGTGCCCCTTCACCTCGCCGGTGACGGCGGAAGCGTGATTGACGGCCTCCATGCAGTAGAGGTAGCGGTCGCGCCAATGCATGAAGGGCTGCGAATTGATGTTCTCGTCGTCCTTCATGAAGTCGAGACCGCCCTTCAGCCCCTCATAGACGACGCGGCCATAGTTCTTGCCAGACAAGCCGAGCTTCGGCTTGGTCGTGGCACCCAGCAGCGGCTTGCCGAACTTGTCGAGCCGTTCGCGCTCGACGACGATGCCGGTCGGCGGACCCCTGAAGGTCTTCACGTAGGCGACGGGCAGGCGCATATCCTCGAGCCTTGCCGCCTTCAGCGGCTTGAACGAGAAGACGTTGCCGATGATCGATGCCGTCAGGTTCGCGATCGACCCTTCCTCGAAGAGGATGAGGTCGTAGGCGACATAGCAGAAGTACTGCCCCGGCGTTCCCGGCACCGGATCCACCCGGTAGGCCTTGGCGCGGTATTGATCGCAGGCCGTCAGGCGATCGGTCCAGACGACCGTCCATGTGGCCGTCGAGCTTTCGCCGGCAACGGCGGCGGCCGCTTCGATCGGATCGACGCCGTCCTGCGGCGTGATCCGGAAGAGCGCGATCAGGTCGGTGTCCTTCGGCTCGTAGTCTCCGTTCCAGTAGCCCATCTGGGCGTATTTCAGCACGCCTGCCTTGTAACGTTCGCGGCCCTTGATCTCTGTCTTTGCGTCGGCGTTCATAGTATGGGGTCCTTTCCTCTGAATGGATGCGGTCAGGCGGCTTCCGACCGCGCAGACTGGGGTTTCAGGGAGCCGCTTGCGTAGCGGCGGGCCATCTCCGGCATCGGCACGACCTTGATGCGGGATGCGTTTCCGGCGGTGCCGAAGGCCTCGAAACGGGCCTTGCAGACCGCCGACATGGCGTCCATGGCGGGTTTCAGGAATTTGCGCGGGTCGAATTCGCTGCGGCTCGTGTCGGCGACGCGGCGAAAGGCAGCGGCCGCGGCAAGGCGCAGGTCGGTGTCGATATTGACCTTGCGCACGCCGAAGCGGATGCCACGTACGATCTCCTCGACGGGGACGCCGTAGGTCTCGCGCATCTGGCCGCCATGGGCGTTGAAGACGTCCTGCCATTCCTGCGGCACGGAGGAGGAGCCGTGCATCACGATATGAGTGTCCGGCAGCCGCTCATGGATCTTCTCGATCACGTCCATGGCGAGGACTTCGCCGGTCGGCTTGCGGGTAAACTTGTATGCCCCGTGCGAGGTGCCGATGGCGACGGCCAGTGCATCGACGCCGGTCTCGGCGACGAAGCGGGCGGCTTCGTCCGGATCGGTAAGCAGTTGCGAACGGTCGAGCGCGCCTTCGAAGCCGTGGCCGTCCTCGGCCTCGCCGTGGCCGGTCTCGAGCGATCCGAGGCAGCCGAGCTCGCCTTCGACCGAGGCGCCGACCATGTGCGCGAGGCGGCTTACCTCTGCCGTGATCGAGACGTTATAGTCGTAATCGGCAGGGGTCTTGGCATCCTCCTTCAGCGAGCCGTCCATCATGACCGAGGTGAATCCGTGCTGGATCGCCGTGAGGCAGGTCGCGACATTGTTGCCGTGATCCTGGTGGATGCAGAGCGGAATGTCCGGATACATCTCTTCCAGAGCTTCCATCATCTTGGCGAGCATGACGTCGTTTGCGTAGGAGCGGGCGCCACGCGAGACCTGGAGGATCACGGGAGCATCTGAGGCTCGCGCCGCCTCCATGATCGCAAGCCCCTGTTCCATGTTGTTGATGTTGAATGCCGGCACGCCATAGCTGCGTTCGGCGGCGTGATCGAGCAATTGGCGAAGCGTGATGCGGGCCATTGTCATGCCTCCTCGGATGATCTGACGATGTGGGCGACCGGTTTGCCGGTCCGGGCACCTATGGGCGGCGTTTCCGGGCATGCCCGGCGGAGAAGCTCCAGGGCTTCTGCGACGACATGGTCGGCGGTAATGCCGAAATGGCGGTAGAGGTCTCCGGCCGGTGCCGAGGCACCGAAGCCTGTCATCCCGACGAAAGCACTGTCGGGGCCCATCCAACGGTCCCAGCCGAGGCGGCCCGCCGCCTCGATGGCGATGCGCGGTGCATCTCCGAGGACCTGCCTTTGATAGGCCGCGTCCTGAGCCTCGAACTTCTCCCAGCACGGCATGGAGACCACCGCCGCTGCTATGCGTTCTTCGGCCTGCAGGCGCTCCGCTGCGGCAACGGCGATCTCGACTTCGGATCCCGTGGCGAGAAGCGTGATATCCCGGTCGCCGCGCGCCTCCATCAGGACATAGGCCCCGAGCGCCGACAGGTTCTCGTTCCCGTCCGTCCGGCGCAGCATCGGCAGGGCCTGCCGCGAAAGGGCGAGGACGCTCGGCGTGTTCTTCTCGCCAATCGCGATCTCCCAGCATTCCGCCGTCTCGATGATGTCGGCCGGCCGGAAGACGTTGAGGTTGGGCGTGGCGCGCAGCATGGCCAGATGCTCGACCGGCTGGTGCGTCGGTCCGTCTTCGCCGAGCCCGATGGAATCATGGGTCAGCACATAGATGACCGGCAGGCCCATCAGGGCCGAAAGGCGCATCGCACCGCGGGCATAGTCGGAAAAGACCAGGAAAGTGCCCCCATAGGGGATGAAGCCGCCATGGAGCGCGATGCCGTTCATGGCGGCCGCCATGCCGTGCTCGCGGATGCCGTAATGCAGGTAGCGGCCCTTGAAATTACCCGGCGAGATGGGCTGGGTCTGCGAGGTCAGCGTCAGGTTCGAACCGGTCAGGTCGGCCGAGCCGCCGATGGTCAAAGCGGTGGCGCCGTTGATGACCTCCAGAGCCATCTGCGAGGCCTGACGCGTCGCGACCTTCGTAGCCCTTGTGCGATGCGCGCCCCGGAATCTTGCAAGCAGATCGCCGACCTCGCCGTCGAGCTGCCGCTCTACGGTCTGCTCGTAGCGCTTTTTCGAGCGCGAAGCGTCAAGGCGGATTTCCCACGCCTCGCGGGCCGTGCGGCCCCGCGTCGCCACCTTTTCCCAGGCGGCCTTGATCTCGGGCGGAACGAAGAAGGGCGGATGCGGCCAGCCGAGTTTTTCGCGTGTGGCAGCGATCTCCTTTTCGCCGAGCGCCGCGCCGTGGGTCTTGTGCGAGCCCTCCATGCTGGCGGCACCCTTGCCGATACGGGTGCGGCAGGCGATCAGCGACGGCTTTCGGGTCCGGCGCGCCCGTTCGATCGCTTTTTCCACCGCGTCGGGGTCGTGGCCGTCGACTGCTTGCGCGTCCCAGCCGGCGGCGCGGAAACGCGCAAGCTGGTTCATCGAGGTGGAGAGATCGGTCGAGCCGTCGATCGATATCCGGTTGTCGTCCCACAGCACGACGAGCTTGCGCAATTTCAAATGTCCGGCAAGGTCGATCGCCTCGTGGCTGATCCCCTCCTGCAGGCAGCCGTCTCCGGCTACCACGTAAGTGAAGTGGTTGCAGAGCGCACTGCCGAAGCGGGCGGCCATCATCTGTTCGGCGATCGCCATGCCGACAGCGGTCGAGATCCCCTGGCCGAGCGGGCCGGTGGTGGTCTCGATACCGAGGGCATGGCCATATTCGGGGTGGCCGGCCGTTTTCGAGCCAAGCTGGCGAAAGGATGAAAGCTCGGCCATCGGCATATCGGCGAAGCCGATGAGGTGATGGAGCGAATAGAGCAGCATCGAGCCATGGCCGGCCGAAAGCACAAAACGGTCGCGGTCCGGCCAGTCGGGGTGTGACGGATCGATCCTGATGAAGCGGTTGAAGAGGACCGTCACCGCGTCGGCCATGCCCATCGGCATGCCGGGGTGACCGGAATTGGCCTTCTCGACGGCATCCATGGAAAGAAACCGGATGGCATCGGCCATGCTGCGCTCCGAGGCGGCGGCGCGCGGTCCGATCTGCTGCGAAACATTCATGATGTCCTCCTCACGACATGCGGTGCTTGCGCTCGAGCAGCTTGTGGATGAGCGGGGTGAAGATCAGCTGCATGGCGAGATCGAGCTTGTCGCCCGGCACCACGATGGAATTGGCGCGCGACATGTAGCTGTTGTGCAGCATCGACAGCAGGTAGGGGAAATCGATGCTTTGTGGCTTGGCGAAGCGGATGACCAGGATGGATTCGGCCGGCGTCGGTATCCAGCGGGCGATAAAGGGATTGGATGTGTCGACGATCGGTACGCGCTGAAAATTGATGTCCGTCAGGGAGAATTGCGGGCAGATATAGTTCACGTAGTCGGGCATGCGCCGCAGGATGGTGTCGGTCACGGCCTCGGTGGAGTAGCCGCGGGTCGCCTTGTCGCGATGGATCTTCTGGATCCATTCGAGATTGATCACGGGCACGACGCCGATCTTCAGGTCGCAATGCTGGGCGAGATTGACCGTGTCGGTGACGGCGCAGCCATGCAGCCCCTCGTAGAAGAGGAGATCACTGTCGCGGAATTCTTCCCAGTCGGTGAACGTGCCGGGGTCCGAACCGAATTTCGCGGCCTCGGCCTCGTCGTGCACGTAGTGACGGGTGCGGCCGACCCCGCGCCGGCCATATTCGGCGAAGACGCTTTCAAGGATTTCCAGTTCGTTCGCCTCGGCGGAGAAATGCGTGAAGTCGACGCCTCGGGCTTTCTCCTCCGCTATCTTGCTGCGCATGGTTTCCCGGTCGAAGCGATGAAAGGCATCGCCTTCGATGAAGGACGCCGAAATGTTCTCGCGCTTGAATATCTTCTCGAAGGTGTCCTTGACGGTCGTGGTTCCGGCGCCGGACGAACCCGTGATGGAGATGATGGGGAATTTGGCCGACATATTTTTCTCCTCAGGCCCGGAACAGACCGCGCTTGCCGAAGAGCGGAGCGCGTTCGCCAATCATGTTCGGGTCGACGTGATAGCGGGTGATGCGCGCCACCTCGCGGCGCGAACCGAAAACCAGAGGCACGCGCTGGTGCAGATTTTCCGGAACGAGATCGAGAATGCGGTCGATGGACGTGGTGGCCGCGCCGCCGGCATTCTCGATGATGAAGGCGATCGGGTTGGCCTCGTAGACGAGCCGCAGCCGGCCCTGGCTATATCCCTTCCGGCCGTCGGCGGGATAGAGAAAGATCCCGCCGCGGATGAGGATGCGATAGGTTTCCGCGACGAGCGAGGCGATCCAGCGCATGTTGAAATCCCGCTCGCGCGGGCCCTCGGAGCCTGCCAGGCAGTCGTCGACATAGAGCCGGATCGCTTCTTCCCAGTGCCGGTAGTTCGACATGTTGATGGCGAATTCGTGCGAGCGCTCCGGGATGATGGCCGACTTGTAGGCCTCGACGAAACATCCGAGCCTGCTGGAGAAGATGAAGATCTCCGTCCCCTTGCCGAGCGACAGGACCAGAGCGGTCTGCGGTCCGTAGATAAAGAAGCCCGCCGCCAGTTGCCGGTTTCCAGGTTGCAGGAAGGACTGGGAGGGGTCCACGTCCGGCCCCTTGGCGGCGGGAAGCACCGAGAAGATCGTGCCGATGGAAACGTTGTTATCGATGTTCGAAGAGCCGTCGAGCGGGTCGATGGCAACTGCGAGGCGCGCCGACGGGTCGAGCAGAACCGGATTTTCCAGTTCTTCCGAGGCGTAGCATGCGACGGGGGCGCCTTGCAGACACGTCAGGAATTGGTCGTCGCACAGGATGTCGAGATCCTTCTGCAGATCGCCATCCGTGTTGCTGCCGCCGTGGGTGCCGTTGAAAGCGGTGCCGAGCGCTCCCTGGTTGACGAGCTTGCGGATGTCAAGGGCGGCCTTCGCCAGCCTCTGGATCACGGCGGCGACGTCCCCTGAAAGGTCGTCGCCGCGGGCCGTGCATGAAGCGAGGTAAGCTTCGAGAGTCGCGCCTGACATGATGTCTCCTCCACACGCTGTCGAGGGAAGGATGGCGCAAAAGGGGAGTTTGTAAAATTTATTCATTTGACTTCATAAGTTAGATTTCCTTACTTTGGCGCATGCGCAATGTGACCTTTCGCCAGCTCCGCACCGTCGAAGCCGTTTGCCGGTTGGGGAAGATCAACCTTGCCGCCGAAGCCTTGGGACTGACCGGACCGGCGCTCACCCTGCAGATCCAGCATCTGGAACGGGACGCCGGCATTGCGCTCTTCGACCGCACGCGCGGCGGCATGGTGCCCACGGCCTACGGCCTCGCCTTTCTCGAGGCTGCGCGGGCGATCGAGGACAGCCTTACCGCCCTCGAGGATTCGATCGACGCCATCAAGGGCCTCAGAACCGGGCGGTTGCGCCTCGGGGTCGTGTCGACCGGCAAATATTTCGCGCCGCAGCTGATTGCTGCCTTTCGCGATCAGGTCCCCGCCGTGGAGATAAATCTCTTCATCGGCAACCGTGCCGAAATCATCGCCAAACTGCGGGACCACGAGATCGACATCGCTCTGATGGGGCGGCCGCCGCGCGATTTCGAGGTGAGGGCGCAGGTGTTCGGCGATCATCCTCTGGTCTTCATCGCCCCGGCCGGTCACCCGCTCGCAGGCGTGCTGGAGATTTCACGGGAGCGGATCGCGCAGGAACAGTTCCTGGTGCGCGAAAAAGGATCGGGAACCCGGATATCGCTCGAAATCTTCCTGAGCGACACACCGCACGAGCTCGAGGAGCTTGGCACAGAGATCGCTTCGAACGAGACGATCAAGCAGGCCGTCATTGCCGGTCTCGGTATCGCCTTCATCTCGGCGCATACGATAGAACAGGAGGTAAAGCTCGGCAGGCTCGTGATCCTCGATGTGATCGACACGCCGATCCGCCGGCAGTGGTTCACCGTGTCGCGCCTGGACCGTGTCGCCACCCCGGCTATGCAGGCTTTCGAGCGGTTCGTGCTGGCATCCGGCGCGCGCTATCTGCCTGTGGTCAGCAAGCCTTATCCGGCCAACGCATTTGGCTAGATGCGAGCTTCATGCGGGCGGAAAGCGGCGTCGACCGACACCTAGGTCGTAATTGTGGGGCACCACATCGCTTGCTACCATGCGCCCAAGAGGAGATTTTACGATGCCTAAAGCCCGGCCACGGCGCCGCCGGGCTCTGCCGGAGCAGCGAACTGCCGCTCCGGCGCCTTGACCCGGGCAGGACTGCTACAGGTCCTGCCTGGTTTCATGCCCGCCCCGACCGCAAGGGCGCCTGCCGGAACGGGAGCGAGCACAACGACCCCACGGGCGAATGGAGGAAGTATGGCCTGGCATAAACCGAAATTCATCGAAGTCAGCTGCGCTATGGAAATCACCCGCTATGCTCCTGCGGACGGGGATGAACCGATCCTCTTCTGAAGGCCAGCTTGACGAGGATCGGTAAGGCATCAGGTATCCCGGTGAACAAAACGTCCGATCTTCGCATCATCGTCTTGGGGGCCGCCGCCGGCGGCGGTCTCCCGCAATGGAATTGCGGCTGTCGCAACTGCGCGATGGCGCGCGATCCGGCCTCCGGCCTCAGACCGCAAACCCAGTCGTCGCTTGCGGTGAGCCTCGACGGCGAGAGCTGGACCGTCTTCAACGCCTCCCCGGACATCCGCCAGCAGGTTCAAGACAATTGCCCGCTTCAGCCACGCCGGCTGCGCCACAGCCCCATCGAGAGTGTGGTGCTGACGAATGGCGACATCGACCATCTGGCAGGGCTTCTCGTTTTGCGGGAGAAGCAGGCATTCACCCTATTTTCGACCGGCGCAGTCGGCCGGATCGTCTCCGACAATCCGGTCTTCCAGGTCCTCGATCCGGAACTGGTGTCAAGAAAGACCATCGAAATCGATGAGGCTTTCTCTCCGCTGTCGGGCCTCGATGCACGGCTCTTCGCCGTTCCGGGCAAGGTGCCCCTCTTTCTCGAGGACGGCGAGCCCGATCTGGGCATCGAGGGCGAGCACACGGTCGGGCTCGAACTGGAGGCCGCCGGCAGGCGGGTCTATTATGTTCCTGGCTGCGCCATGATGACGGATAGCCTCGCCGCGCGCCTGCGCGATGCCGATGCTGTCTTCTTCGACGGCACGCTCTTTTCCGATGACGAGATGATCCTGACCGGGACCGGCCGCAAGACAGGCCGTCGCATGGGCCACATGCCGATCGACGGGGAAGGTGGCAGCCTCGACGCGCTCGATCTCTTGAACATTCGCAGAAAGATCTATGTCCATATCAACAACACCAACCCGATCTGGCGGGCCGGCAGCGAGCGAGAGCGCGTCGAGGCCCGCGGTTTCGAGATCGGCTATGACGGCATGGAGGTCCGGCTGTGACGACGGCAACTGACAGACAAGCTTTCCATGCCCGCCTGCTGGAGATCGGCAAGGAGCGCTACCATGACAAGCATCCGTTTCATGCGATGCTCCATGGCGGCGGTTGCACGACGACGCAGGTCCGCGCCTGGGTGATCAACCGCTATTATTACCAGAGCCGCATCCCCATGAAGGATGCGGCCTTTCTGTCGCGTTGCGACGACCCGGATATGCGCCGGGCCTGGCGCTCCCGCATCGAAGATCACGACGGCGGCGTCGAGGAGGGCGGCGGCATCCGGCGCTGGCTGCGTCTCGCCGAGGCCGTGGGACTAGATCCAGCCTATGTCGGCTCCGCAAGGGGCGTACTGCCGTCGACCCGGTTTGCCGTGGACGCCTATGTTTCCTTTGTGCGTGAGAAGCCGCTGCTCGAGGCGGTGGCCTCCTCGCTGACGGAGCTTTTTGCGCCGAAGATCCACTCGGAGCGCATTGCCGGGCTGCTGGAGCACTACGCCTTCGCCGATGACGCCGCACTCGCCTATTTCCGCCAGAGGCTGGCGGAGGCGCCCCGGGATGTCGAGTTCGGCCTCGCCTATGTCCTTGACCATGCCGACACGCGGGAAAAGCAGGACGCGGCCGCTCAGGCACTCACCTTCAAGACGGATGTTCTCTGGGCCCAGCTCGATGCACTTTATTCGGCCTATGTCACGCCGGGGCGCATTCCGCCGGGGGCCTGGGACGGCCGGGAGGGGGTGATCCGCGAGCCGAGAGCGCGGGAGGCCGCGGAATGACGGCCGACGCGCCCGTGATTTCAGGATCGAGCGTCGTCAAGCTGGCACGAGGGGTCCGGCTGCATGAGGATCCGGTCCGCGGCCAGACAGTGCTGCTGGCTCCGGAGCGCGCCATGGCCGTGGACGACATCGCCGTCGCCATCGTTCAGGCTCTCGATGGCGAACGGAACCTCGACCGGATCGCCGCCGACTTTGCCGAGAAGTTCGACGCCCCCGTCGAAGAGATCGCCGAGGATGTCAGGACTTTCGTCCAGGAGCTCTCCGTCCGCCGCATGCTGGAGATCGTCCAATGAGCGACACTATCGCCCGGCCAGCCGAAACTGCCCGCACCTTGCCGCGCATTCTTCCGCCGATGGCCATGCTGGCGGAACTGACGCATCGCTGCCCGCTCGCCTGCCCCTATTGCTCCAATCCGATCGCCCTGACGCAAGCCAAGGAAGAACTATCGACAGAGGAGTGGACAGGCGTCTTCGCGCAAGCCGCCGATCTCGGCGTCCTGCATCTGCACCTGTCCGGCGGGGAGCCTGCCGCGCGTCGGGACCTTGTCGAAGTGACGCAGGCGGCGAGTTCGCTCGGCCTTTACACCAACCTGATCACCTCCGGCGTGGGACTGACGGAGGCGAGGATGAACAGCCTCGCCGATGCCGGACTCGACCATATCCAACTTTCCATCCAGGGCGTTTCTCCCGAAAGCGCCGATCGGATCGGCGGGTACAAAGGCGGTTATGAACGGAAAATGGCGGTTGCAGGCTGGGCGGCCGATGCCGCTATACCGCTGACGCTGAACGCCGTCTGCCACAGGCAGAACATGGGCGAGATCGATGAGATGATTGAGCTGGCTATCCGGCTGAAGGCGCGCCGCATCGAAGTCGCCACCGTGCAGTTTCACGGTTGGGCCGAGCGCAACAAAGAGGTTCTCATGCCGACCCGCGAGCAGGTCGAATGCGCTACGCGAAGCGTCGCCGAAGCACGCGAGAAATATCAGGGCATATTGGTGATCGACTATGTGCCCGCCGATTATTATTCGAAGTATCCGAAGGCCTGCATGGGCGGCTGGGGCCGCGTCGGCTTGAACATCACGCCGTCCGGGCGGGTGCTTCCATGCCATGCCGCCGAAACCATTCCGAGCCTCTCTTTCGAGAACGTGCGCGAAAACTCGCTTTCCAGCATCTGGTACGAGAGCAATGCGTTCAATGCCTATCGCGGCGAGGACTGGATGCCGGAGCTCTGTCGGAGCTGCGAGCGCAAGAAGGTGGATTTCGGCGGCTGCCGCTGCCAGGCGATGGCGCTTGCCGGCGACGCGAGCGCAACGGACCCGGTTTGCATCCGGTCTCCGCTTCGCGATCGCCTGACGCTCGAAGTGGAACAGCTTTCGGCACCGTCGGTCGTGCCGATGAATTATCGCGGCCGGGCATAACCGTTAACGGTGTCGGCACGCTTCACCGGTTGGAAACGGTGAAGCGTGGCGGGCAGATTTTGCCGGCTTCAGGATCGGGCCGTCTCGTCGCGCTGCCGGCGGAATTGCACTGTCGGGAGGCCACCCCAGCCCCAGTTATCGAGCTCGACTTCCTCGATAACCACATAGGTGGATTCGAGCGGCTTGTTCAGGACATCAAGGAGCACTTCGCTGACGCCCTTGATGATCGCGGCCTTCTCCTCTGCGGTGACCGAGTTGCGGCCGGGTGCGCTTCCCTCGCGGGTAACCTGTACGGTGACGATAGGCATGACAGTCTCCTTTGCGGCTTTGGTTCGTGTTTCGTCGCGGGGCCGATATGCCGTTTACCAGCGTCCGGCGTTCTGACCGCCGTCGACATGGAGGATCTCGCCCGTGATGAATCCCGCATGTTCGAGGTAGAGGACGGCATCCACGACGTCGCGAATTTCGCCCATCCGGCCGACCGGGTGCAGGCCGGCGAGCGTCGAATGGGTCTCAGCCGGATGCATCGGGGTCTTGATTACCCCGGGGGAAACCGCGTTGACGCGAACGCCGCTTCTGGAAAACTCCATCGCCAGCGACCGGGTCACCGCGTTCAGGCCACCCTTGGTGAGCGACGCGAGCGCTGAGGGCATGCCCACCATCGGCTGATCGACGAGGCTGGTGGTGATGCTGACAATATGACCCGAACCCTGCTTCAGCATTTCCGCCGCGGCTCGCTGGGTGATGTGGAAGAAGCCGGCGACGTTCACCCCGAGATTGTGGTCGTAATCCTCCTGGGTCATCTCGACGAACGGCTTGGCGAGGAAAACGCCGGCATTGTTCACCAGAGAGTCGATGCGGCCGAAGCGCTCGATTCCCTCGCGCACGATCCGGTCGGCGGTCTCCGGTTTGCTGATGTCGCCGGCGACGGTATGGATATCCGGGTCGGCGCTCGGCTTGATGGACCGGGAGGTCGCGACGACGCGGTAGTTCCGGTCACGATAGGCGCGAACCAGTCCGGCGCCGATGCCTTGGGAGGCGCCGGTGATGACGACGACTTTCTGTTGGTTACGCATGATGTGATCCTTTCTCGATTGCAGCGGCCGCTTCCTGCGTCCGCCCTCCGCCCTCGGCGTTGGTGCAATCGAAATTAGATCGATGCGTCTCTTGGGAGAATTGCCGCCATTTGATCGACACTCAACCGAATATCGGCACAATCAGGTAAGCGTGCCAGCCTCCGCTGCCATGCGCGCAAATTCGGAGCGCAGACGCGGCGCCGCAAAGTCGACAAATGCGCGGACCTTGGGGACCGACATGCGGCCCTGCGGTGCGATGAGATGCGCCGGCAGGGGCGGATGCTCGGCATCGGCGAGCACGATTTCGAGGCGCCCGTCTCTTACATATTCCGCGACGTGATAGGAATAAAGCCGCGTCAGGCCGCGCCCGGCAGCCGCCGACGCGGCGGCGGCGCGCACGCTGTTGACTATGCACCTCGGCGTAAACTGGATCGTTCTGGGGATGGAAGAGCCCTTCGCCGGTGTGAAGCTCCAGGCCTCCAGACCGAAATTGGTGAAGGCCAGGATTTGGTGCTTGGCGAGATCGGCCGGTTCTCCGATGCGGGGGTGATTGGCGAGGTAGCGAGGCGAGGCGACTACGACGCGCCGCACATCGCCGCCGAGCCGGGTGGAGATGAGCGATGAATCCGCCAGTTGACCGATGCGCAGCGCAATGTCGACGCCTTCGTCCACCAGGTTGACGAAGCGATCGAGGAGAAGAAGGCGGACCGAAACGGTCGGGTAGAGATCGAGGAAATCATCCAGGATGGGGCGAAGTATCTCCTCCCCCAGGATTGGTGGCGAGGAAATCGTCAACATCCCGCGAGGGGCGGAGCGTTCCCCTCCTGCGAGCATGTCCGCTTCCTCGAGATCGGTCAGTACCCGTCGGCAGGCGGCCGCATAGCGTTGGCCTGCTTCGCTCAGTTTGAGGGTGCGGGTCGTCCGATGCAGAAGCTCGACGCCCACATGCGCTTCCAGGAAGCTCAAGGCGCGGCTCACCGCCGTCGGCGAGCGCTTCAGGCGGCGGGCCGCCCCGGCGAGGCTGCCCTCGTCGATCGCCGCGACGAAAACTTTCATTGCATCGATGCGGTCCATATTCTGCCGATCTCCGGGACAGTGACTGCTGTAGAGCGAGTATTCACCCCAAAACGGCAATACGCAATGATGGCAAAGCTGTACTGGCCGGCCATCCTGCGGGAGCCTCGCCAATATACGGTCACGGCTCGAGAATAGGCTGCGTATCCGCGCGATCCTGCGTTTGGAAACGCCTCAACGAAGGAGAATGACCATGAAGATCCTGATGGTTCTGACTTCGCATGACCGGCTCGGCAACACGGGCAAGCCGACCGGCTTCTGGCTGGAGGAGTTTGCTGCGCCCTATTACGTGTTCAAGGACGCCGGGGCAGAAGTCACGCTCGCTTCGCCCAAGGGCGGCCAGCCGCCGATCGATCCCAAGAGCGACGAGCCAGCCAGCCAGACTGCAGCGATGGGGCGGTTCAAGGACGACCCCGCCGCCAGGAAAGCATTGGCAAATACTTTGAAGCTAGGTGAAGTCAAACAGGAGGACTACGACGCGGTGTTCTATCCGGGCGGACACGGTCCGATGTGGGACCTCGTCAATGACAGGAATTCCATCGCCCTTATCGAAGGCTTCTACGACGCGGGCAAGCCGGTCGCCGCCGTCTGCCATGGCCCGGCTGTCCTGACGCAGGTCACTCATCTCGGCGAGCCCATCGTCAAGGGAAGGCGCGTCACGGGCTTCACCAATTCCGAAGAGGAGGCCGTTCAACTGACCGATGTCGTGCCCTTCCTGGTCGAAGACGAACTGAAGCGCCTCGGCGGGCGCTACGAGAAGGCCGAGGATTGGGCCGACTTCACGGTTGTGGACGGCAGGCTGGTCACCGGCCAGAACCCGTCTTCGTCCACTTCCGCCGCCAGCGAACTGCTGAAGCTTCTGCAGTAGTCTTCCTCGTCGGGTGGCATGACGCTGCAGAAGGCCCGTGCGGCCTTCTGCAATTCGATACAGATCCCCTTGTTACGAGACACAATCGGGATACCTCGCTCTGGTCCCATGCTCCGCGTGTCAAGCGCGACCGCCGCCGCAAGAGGCGCAGGTCCAATGCAGAGGGACGAAAATGATCCTTTTCACAATAGCTTATCTCGCAGGTGCGCTGACAATCCTCAGCCCCTGCATCCTCCCGGTCTTGCCTTTCGTGTTTTCGCGGGCCGGCCAGCCCTTCGCCAGGAGCGTTCTTCCGATGCTCATCGGCATGGTTCTCACATTCGCGGGCGTGGCCACACTCGCCGCGCTTGGTGGTGACTGGGCGGTACAGGCGAATGTGGCCGGGCGGTATGCGGCGATCGCAGTGCTGGCCGGTTTCGGCGTGACCCTGCTTTCGACGCGGGCCGCGGCCCTGTTCACTCGTCCGGCCGTCGCACTCGGCAGCCGGCTCTCACAAAAAATGGCCGGTCAGCCGCCGAGCGTCGGAGCGTCGCTCCTTCTCGGTGTTGCAACCGGACTTCTTTGGGCGCCCTGCGCGGGCCCAATTCTGGGCCTGGTGCTGACCGGCGCCGCCCTGCACGGTGCCAATGTCGAGACCACGCTTCTGCTGGCGGCTTATGCTGCCGGTGCGGCGACTTCGCTGGCCTTGGCCGTTCTTGCCGGAGGGAGAGTGTTTGCGGCGATGAAGCGCTCACTCGGCCTTGGCGAGCGGCTCCGGCAGGGCCTCGGCATTGCCGTGCTTGCAGGCGTTGCCGCAATCGCGCTCGGGCTCGATACGGGGCAGCTTGCGCGCCTCTCCTATGCAAGCACCGCGGCCATCGAGCAGTCGCTCCTCGACGGTGTGCGGGGCGACTCCGTCGAGGACAGGGCGTCAACTGCCGTCGGCGGCGAGGGACCGGCCTACCGCAGCGACTTGCCGGTGGAAGGCATGTTCCCGCCGCTGGACGGCGCCGTCGAGTGGGTCAACTCGAAGCCTTTGAGCGTGGAACAGCTGCGCGGCAAGGTCGTTCTCGTCGATTTCTGGACCTACTCCTGCATCAACTGCATCCGTACGATCCCCTATGTCCGCGCCTGGGCCGAGAAGTATCGGGACCAGGGGCTGGTGGTGATCGGCGTGCATGCGCCTGAATTCGCCTTCGAAAAGCGCATCGCCAACGTCAGGAGCGCAGTGACGGATTTCGATATCCGCTATCCCGTTGCGATCGACAACGATTTCGCGATCTGGCGCGCCTTCGGCAACAGCTACTGGCCCGCGCACTATTTCATCGATGCAGAAGGACGGATCAGACACCATCACTTCGGCGAGGGCGATTATGCGCGGTCGGAGCGCGTCATACAGGAGCTGCTGGCGGAAGCGGCGGGGAGCCGCCGCGGCGACAATGGTTTCGTGCAGCCGGATGCGACGGGTGCCGAAGCCGCGCCCGATCTCGCCAATCTCCAGTCCGGCGAGGATTATGTCGGCTACATGCGTGCTTCGAACTTCGTGTCGCCGGAGCGTGTCGCAGCCGATGCGGCGCACGAGTATACCGCCGGCGAGCCTCGGCTCAATCAATGGAGCCTCGCCGGCAACTGGACGGTTGGTGCAGAGCAGGCGACACTCAATCGCGCCGGGGGCGCAATCACCTACAGGTTCAGCGCGCGCGATCTGCACCTTGTCCTCGGCCCTGGGGAAAACGGCAGGAGGGTGCGCTTTCAGGTGAAGGTCGACGGTGCTGCACCGGGCCCGGATCACGGTTCGGACATTGATTCCGACGGCTATGGAACGGTGGGAGAGACGCGCCTCTATCAGCTCGTACGGCAGTCGGGGGAGGTGCGGGAACGAACGTTCGAGATCCGCTTTCTCGAACCCGGCGTCGAAGCATTCGTTTTTACGTTCGGATGAAGAAGAGGAGAGTTCATGCACATTCCTGTAACCGGCTTTACCTCGTGGTACTGGCACCTGCGCCTGGGATACGGATCCACGCGAACCGTCGAGATTGCCGCCCTCTTCGCCGCCCCAGCACCTCCAGCGGCATCCGCGCGGCGTTGACGGCGACATTCCGTCCATGCTGTACTCTATGTCCTAGATTGACGGATTTACGTCATTTGAGACATTGCGGTTTCACCCTACTATCGAGGCTCAAACCAACCGATTGGAGCCTCACATGACCCAGCATTCAAAAGGCACCGCGCTCGTTACCGGCGCTTCCTCCGGCATCGGTGCGATCTATGCCGATCGCTTGGCGCGCCGGGGATATGATCTGATCCTCGTCGCCCGAAACCAGACCCGCCTCGATGAACTGGCCAGGCGTCTTACCGACGACACCGGGCGCTCCGTCGAAGTCGTGGCAGCGGACCTTCGCAAGAGGACCGACGCCGCACGCATCGAGAAGGTGCTACGCACCGATGCCAGCATCACCATGCTGGTCAACAATGCCGGCGTCGGTGCAACCGGGCCATTGCTCGCCTCGGATGTCGACAAAATGGAGGAGATGATCGCGCTCAACGTCAACGCGCTGACGCGGCTGACCTATGCCGCCGTGCCTGGCTTCGTAGCACGCGGCTCGGGTGCGATCATAAATATTGCTTCGATCGTCGGGATCGCGCCGGAAGTGCTGAACGGCGTGTACAGAGGAAGCAAAGCGTTCGTCCTCGCCTTCACGCTGTCGCTTCAAAAGGAGCTTGAAGGCAGGAACATCCGCATACAGGCCGTTCTCCCTGGCGCGACGGCCACCGACTTCTGGGGAATTGCCGGCACACCTGTCGAGCATTTGCCGAACGAGATCGTCATGCCCGCCGAGGATATGGTCGACGCCGCGCTCGTGGGCTTCGATCTCGGTGAACCGATCACCATTCCATCGCTTCCCGACGCTGCCGATTGGGAGGCCTATGAAGCGGCGCGCCAGAAGCTCGTCCCGAACCTCTCTCTCAGTGTTCCCGCCGCGCGGTATCGGGCTGCGGCTGCATAGCGCTGCCCATACTGTGGCGGGTCGAGAAGTCCGTGTAGCGGTTTATCTCCTGCGCGAATATCGTGCGCAGGAGAATTCCAGCAAGGAAGTCGCCCATGCATAGAATCGGCTTTGTCGTTTTCCCGCGATTCCAGCTCATGGGTTTTGCGGCAGTAACCGCCTTCGAGATGGCGAACCTCGCCCTTGGCGAGACGGTCTACGAGATAGAACTGCTTTCCGAAGCCGGCGGCGAGGTCAAGTCGTCCGCCGGCTTCGGTGTCCTTACGAAGACTTTCGATCATACCGCTTACGACACTGTGATGTTCGGCGCCGGCGTGCAGATCGAGCCGATGACACCAGGTCTGGTGGAGTTCGCGCGTCGTTCCTTCGAGACCGCAAGGCGGGTGGCGGCGCCGTGCACCGGCGCCTTCGTCCTTGCCGAATCCGGACTACTGGACGGACGTCGGGCGACGACGCATTGGGCCTTTGCGCGCCAGCTGCAGGATCGCTTCCCGGCCGTTAAAGTCGAGGAAGACCGGATCTTCATCGTCGACGGAAGCGTGTGGACATCGGCCGGAATGACGGCGAGCATCGATCTCGCACTCGCGATGATCGAGAAGGACTACGGCCAGGGCGTCGCTCGCTCGGTCGCCCGCAAGCTGGTCGTCTATCACCGGCGTGCCGGCGGCCAATCGCAGTTCTCGGCATTGCTCGAGTTGGAACCGAAGTCCGACCGTATCCAAAGGTCGATCGATTACGCCAAGGCGAACCTCCGGCGGGGGTTGTCGGTGGAGGAACTGGCCGATGCGGCGGGCCTGAGCGCCCGCCAATTCAGCCGTGCCTTCCGCGCCGAAACAGGGCAGTCGCCTGCCAAGGCGGTGGAGACTCTCCGAGTCGAGGCGGCTCGGCTGATGATGGAGCAGGGCCGGCACTCGATGGACGTGATTGCGGAGGAAACCGGTTTCGCCATTGCCGATCGCATGCGCCGGGCCTTTCTCCGCACGCTCGGGCAGCCGCCTCAGACGATCCGCCGGAACGCCCGCGAGAGCGCGTCGGTGCCGTGAGGTCTGGCGCGAGTGAATTGTAGCCTACTGTATCGGCGCCCGTGAACTGTACACGGGCTTTCAATTGCAGTCGGGCGGGCTCACAATCGAGATACATGACCATCGCATTCCGCAGCTGTGGTTCACACAGGAGAAGTTCGATGACAGGGGAATTCAATCTGCGGCGGCGGCGGTTCATGGGAGTGGCGGCATTGACCGTCGCTGCGGCGCATTTCGGCGTCGGACGCGCCGCCCTCGCAAAATCAACGAGTGACGCTCGCATTCCGGCGACAACGCCGGGGACAAATACATCTTTCGCTGCGATAAAGCAGATTGACGCGGGGGTCCTCAACATAGGGTATGCGGAGGCGGGCGCGAGCGATGCGCCTGTGGTCATCCTGCTGCATGGCTGGCCCTATGACATCCACACCTATGTCGATGTGGCGCCCCTGCTCGCGAAGGCGGGCTACCGGGTCGTCGTTCCTTATCTGCGCGGCTACGGCACGACGCGTTTTCTCTCCCCCGATACACCGCGCAACGGCCAGCAGGCGGCGATCGCCGCCGATATCGTCGCCCTGATGGATGCGCTCGGCATCGAGAAGGCCGTCATCGCCGGCTGCGATTGGGGCGCGCGAACCGCCAATATCATCGCCGCACTCTGGCCGGAGCGCTGCAAGGCGTTGGTTTCGGTGAGCGGCTATCTGATCGGCAGCCGTGAAACCAATAAAAAGCCTTTGCCGCCGAAGGCGGAGCTTGCCTGGTGGTACCAGTTCTACTTCGCCACGGAACGCGGGCGCGCGGGCTATGAACAGTACCGGAAGGACTTCGCCAAACTCATCTGGCAGCTCGCATCGCCGAAATGGAATTTTGACGACGCCACCTTCGATCGAAGCGCTGCGGCCTTGGACAACCCGGATCATGTCGATATCACCGTCAACAATTACCGCTGGCGGATCAGCCTTGCCGACGGCGAGAGCAAATATGACGGGCTGGAAAACAGGCTTGCCGAACTGCCGGTGATCGGTGTTCCGACGATCACATTGGAGGGCGATGCCAACGGCGCTCCGCATCCGGAGCCAGCGGCCTATGCGAAGAAGTTCTCCGGCAAGTACGAGCACCGGCTGATCTCGGGCGGCATCGGTCACAACCTGCCGCAGGAAGCCCCACAAGCCTTTGCCCAGGCGGTCGTCGACGTCGATCGCCTCTGATCGCCTTCGCCTGCGGAGCAATGTCTTCGTATCGAACTGTATCCGCAGGCGGTCCGTGAGGCTTGGCTTACAATTTCAGCCCCTTGCGAAACATCCCGTACACGTGCGGGGCGGCATATGTCTCTCGACAGTCGGACGAGGCATGAAGCTTCCGTCCCGCATCGTCAACGGAGAAGGCACATGGCGCCTTGCGCCTCCCAAACAAGAGGAGAATGACATGACCACCGCAATCAACAGCGAAAGAGCCCGGCCGGTCGATATGAAGCTCGAAGTTATCGTCGTGCCCGTGTCGGATGTCGACCGCGCAAAGGAATTCTACGCGAGCCTCGGCTGGAGGCTCGACGCCGACTTTGCCGGTGCCGACGGCTACCGCGTGATACAATTTACCCCGCCCGGATCCGGTGCCTCGGTCATCTTCGGAAGGCATGTGACCGATGCGGAGCCCGGTTCTGCGCAGGGACTGTACCTCATCGTCTCCGACATCGAGGCCGCCCGCGAGGAGTTGCGCGGTCGCGGCGTCGACATCAGCGAGGTATTCCATGCGGGCGACGTGAATGCCGGCAGCGACGAGCCCTATCTGTTCGGGACGCATCGTGCCGGCGGCCGTGATCCCGAGCGCCGCAGCTATCGTTCCTACGCATCGTTCCGCGATCCGGACGGCAATGGCTGGCTGTTCCAGGAGGTCACCGCGCGATTGCCCGGGCGCGTCGACCCGGACGGAACGGCGTTCAGTTCGGCTGCCGATCTCGCAGCCGCGTTCCGCCGCGCCGAAGCGGCCCACGGCGAGTACGAGAAGCAGCTCGGACACAGGGACGAGGACTGGTCCATCTGGTACGCCGATTACATTGTCCGGGAGCAGACCGGCGAGGCGCAGCCAGCCTGAGACACTGCAGGCTGAAACGATGGTGCATAGCGGGGCGGCCGAGACCGCCCCGTTCGTTTTGCTAAGCCGCCGGTCTTGCGGATCCGGCCGGGGTCGATAGTTCCTCAGGCAGTACTCCGAGCACTTCCAGGTAAAGTGTGTAACGGGTTTCCGTCCGCAGGTGCGTCGTTTCAAAGGGCTAGAGAGTTCCACTGTTTCATTGAAACAGTGGAACTCTCTAGGGAGAGCTCCGCCGCAAGGCCGCCACCGTCGCGGTTGCGCAAGGTCAGGGAGCCGCCGATGACCGTCGCGAGCTGCTGGGCGATTGCGAGGCCGAGCCCGGTCCCGCCCGTATCCCGGCTGCGTGATTGCTCCAGGCGGAAGAAGGGCTGCAGAACCGCTTCGAGCTGGTCTTCCGGAATGCCGGGACCGCGATCGAGGACCTTTATGGTCACGGTGCCCTCGGGGCGGCGCTGAACCTCGATCTCGGCGCTGCCGCCGAATTTCAGCGCATTGTCGATCAGGTTGGTGAGAATCCGTCTCAAGGCGTGCGGCCGGGTCACGATTGCGCCGTCACCCAATTCGGCGACCGTGACGGCCTTGCCGGTGTCCTGATAATCATACGCCAAACTCTCGATGAACGAGGCGAGATCTATGCGAGAAGCCTTTTCGTCCTTGCCGTGGGCGCTGCGCGCATAGGCAACGCCCTCCTTGACGAGACGTTCGACCTCGTCGAGGTCCGTGATCAGCTTGTCTCTTTCGATGGACGCTTCGGCCATTTCCGCGCGGAGTTTCATCCGGGTGATCGGTGTTTGCAGGTCATGCGAGATCGCGGCCAGTATCTGCACGCGCTCCTCCAGATACTGCGCGATGCGATCCCGCATCGCGTTGAATGCCGTCGCCGCATAGGCGACTTCCCTCGGTCCGGTCTCGCTGAGGCGCGGCGTCCTGCTGTTCGGATCGAGCGTGTCGGCGGCCTTCGCCAGATCGGCGAGCGGGCGGGTGGCCTGGCGCACGGCAAACCAGCTGCACAGGACCAGAAGGGAAAGCTGAGCGACGAGGACGTAAGGCAGCCAGTCGGCAACCGGCATGACGCCCCTTGGCGTGATGTCTATCGTCAGCGGCTCGCCATCACTCAAGCGAAGGTGGGCCTGAAGACGGCGGACGCCGCCGGGAATGGATTCGACCTCGATCGGGTATTTCGCGCCGATTGCAGCCCGGACCTTGTCGGCGACCTCGACGTCGGCCTCATTGAGCACGCGACTGCCCGGAAGGCCCCGCCCCAGGACGAAGCGGTAGGACCCGCGCTCGAGCCGGCCCAGCCAGGCGGCGCGTTCGGTCGCGGGGAGCCGGTCGAGAATGGCGATCGACGTCGCGACGTCGGTTTCGAGCGTATTGAACATCACCGATCTGGCGGCGATGTAGCGTTCCGAAAACAGCGCCGCAAACGACATGGCGTGGGCGATCGTCAGGCCGGCGAGAAGGATAACGAAAAGCCGCGCCCTGAGTGTGCGCGGCCATAGGTGAATACCATGGAGAATCGACCGCGCCGCCATCAGCGGGGCTCCATGATCTCGACCGGCACCGAGAAAACATAGCCTTCGCTGCGGACGGTCTTGATATAGGTCGGTTCCCGAGCATCGTCGCCGAGGCGCTGGCGTACCCGGCTGACCAGGAGATCGATCGATCGGTCGAAGAGCTCGGCCTCGCGCCCCTGTGTGAGGTTGAGGAGCTGATCGCGGTTGAGGACGCGCTGCGGGTGGTCGACGAAGACGCGCAGCAGCCGGTATTCGGCGCCGCTGAGTGCAATCGCAGTACCATCCGCATCGATGAGATGCCTTGCCGTCGTGTCCAGCTTCCATTGGCCGAAACGCAACAGCTGACCTGCCTCCGAGACCTGCAGGTTCGCTGGCAGCATCCGCGCGCGCCGCAGGACCGCCTTGATGCGGGCGAGCAGTTCGCGCGCCGAGAAGGGTTTGGCGATATAGTCGTCGGCGCCCATTTCCAGCCCGATGATGCGGTCCATCTCGTCCGAGCGGGCGGTCAGCATGACGATGGGCGTCGCCTTGTGTCTGCCGACGCGCAGCTCGCGGCTCAAGACGAGGCCGTCGTCGCCCGGCATCATCAGATCGAGGATGATCAGATCGACTGTATTTGCCTCGAGGAAGGTCCGCATCTGCCGCCCGTCGGCAACGGCGGTCACCCGCAGACCGTTCTTCTTCAGGTAAGCGGACACAAGCTCGCGGATTTCCCGATCGTCATCGACGATCAGGATGTGATCGATGTGCTCCATGGCAAGACACCCCTTTGACCGCCATTTCTTATCAGAACGAGAATGCCGTGACAGCAGTATTCATCGGCTCGTGCCTGTGGCAATGCAGCGGTCAACGCAAGGACCGGAAAGCGGCACGCAGCTCGGCGCTGAAGAGATCCGGCTCTTCCCAGGCGGCGAAATGTCCGCCTCTGTCCACGCGGTTATAGTAGATGAGATTGCGGTACGCCCGCGCCGCCCAGCTCTTCGGCGGCCTGTAGACCTCGCCGGGGAAAACCGTCACTGCCGCCGGGATCACGATCTCGGCCAGCTTGTTGCCGACTGCATTGTTCTCCCAGTAGATCCGCCCGCTCGAGGTCGCCGTGTTCGTCAGCCAATAAAGCGTGATGTTGTCCAGAATCTCGTCGCGGCTCAATACGCGTTCCGGTTCGCCGCGGGTGAACACCCAGTCCGCGAGCTTGTCATAGAACCATGCAGCCAACCCGGCGGGCGAGTCGGCAAGACCATAGCCGACTGTTTGCGGACGCGTTCCCATGATCGCCGCATATCCGAAGCCCGTCTTGAGAAAGGCTCTGGCCTCGTCGAACACCGCCCGTTCCTCCGCGGTCAAATTCGCAGGTGCAGGATCTCCGCTTCTCAGCGCTTTGGCAATTTCCGGCGGAATGGTAGTTGAGCGCTCGACCCTGTTCACATGGATGCCGAGCAGGCCCGATGGAGCCTGGCGGCCCATCGCGTCAGAAATGATGGCACCCCAGTCTCCGCCCTGCGATACGTAGCGCGTATAGCCGAGACGCTTCATCAGGACGTCCCAGGCGCGCGCGACCCGCTCCGGGTTCCAGCCGGTGCCTTTCGGCTTTTCGGAAAAGCCGAAGCCGGGGAGGGACGGAAGCACGAGATGGAAGGCGTCGCCCGCGGTCCCTCCATGTGCCGTCGGATCGGTCAGCGGGCCGACGACCTTCAGCAACTCGAAGATCGAACCCGGCCAGCCGTGGGTCATGATGAGAGGCAATGCGTTCGCATGAGGCGAGCGGACGTGGATGAAGTGAATGTCCAGACCGTCGATATCTGTCAGGAACTGCGGCAAGGCATTGAGTTTTGCTTCGGCCTTACGCCAATCATAGGCCGTCTCCCAGTAGTCCAGCAGTGCCTGAAGCTTCGCAAGCTGCACGCCCTGGGACCGGTCTTCGACCGTTTCCGGGTCGGGCCAGCGTGTCGCGGCCAGCCGGCGGCGCAGACCGGCGAGTTCTGCCGCCGGAACGTCCACTCGAAACGGGCGGATGTCGCCATCCTTGAATGGCACCGCGGTGCCCGCTTGGGCGACTGCCGCCGAAGGGCGAAACGTCGCGAGGGCCGCCACCGTGGCTCCGTTCAGGAGCAGAGACCGGCGGGAGAGCACGGAGCCGCCGTTTGTTGTCGCGCCGCTTTCTCGGAGGTTCTCAGCATCCATGACGGACGCTCACTTGACCGGAACGACGAGCGGGGAGCCTTTTTCGACGATATATGTCGCGAGCTCCGATGCCTTGCCGTTGCCGACGTTTTTCGCGAGATGAGCCGCCCCGGCCGGAATGAACAAGGCGTCGCCGGCATGAAGCGTGACCGGCGCTCTCCCCTCGAGCTGATATTCCAGCGAGCCTTCGAGCACATAGGCCACCTCTTCGCCCGGATGGGAGTGCTTGATGGAGACTGCACCGGGATCGAAGTCGACGCGCACCTGGACTGTTTCTCGGCCCGGCTGGCCGAGATCGTGTTGCAACAGGTCGGTGCGGTGAAGTCCCGCTTGTTGAGCCTTAGCCGCTTGCAACGCCAACCCACTTCCAACGACCAGCAGCGCGGCCGCCAAGATCCGAGACGTTTTCATAGAGGTCATCCTTTCCCGCATTGGCCGAGGCCCGTCCTCGATGCCAGTGCGGCTATTTGAATGACTGCGTGTATTGACGATGTGTCGGCCGGGCGGGACTTTTGTAACGGCATGTGTCAGCGGCGAAGGCGCCAGCCGAGCAATTGCGGAGGAACGGCCTTCGCGCAGCGACGCCGACGATGGTCGCGCTATTCGCCGGCCCCGCCCGCATCAAATCCGATCGAGGCTGCGCCACGGCGCCTGGCGGTCCAGGATGGTCGATCCGGGGCACCAGATCGACGAGCGGTTCCATGGGCTCGCTTGCTGGCGCCACAGCGGACCGAACCACAGAAGCACGAGCGCCGTTCCCAGCGGGAGGGCCGGGATAGCGATGAACAATGCCGTTTGCATAAGCTTTGTCGGTCACGCGAGTGACCGCTCCTATCGGCCGTCGTGCGGCCTCTCGATTCTTACAACCGGATGGCCCCAAGAAAGTTCCTTGCAGTAGGTCGCGATCAAGGAAAGGCTGCAGTCGCTCAGCGGCGACATCCCCCATATTAAGGCCCGAGACCTCGCATCTGCGGCAATGGGAAATACCATTGGCGAGGACGCCGAGCTGCAGAGCGGAGACCGGGTGCCGCAATTCGTTAAATGAGGGTTGGTGGGCGAGCCGGTATTTCTCGTGCTGTGCGGAACGATTCACTCAGGCCGCAGGTTAGGTGGCCTTCGGAGGTATCCCCGATGAGAACCCTCAACGCCACCCTCGCCGCGATAGTGTTGTGCCTCGCGCCTTTCTTGGCCGTGTCCGCTCGGGGCGAGCCCTTGCAGCCCCAGGAATTCGCGCGGAGAATGTCGATGTCGAACCTCTTCGAGATGGAGGCGGCAAAACTCGCGCGGCAACGCGGCAAAGGGCGCGAGGTACTGGAATTCGCCGAGCGGATGCTTGCGGATCACGCGCGAGCCGGCAAGGAACTGACAGAAGCCGCACGAAAGGATGGCGTGGAATTTTCCCAGTCGCTCGACAAGGCCGGCGAGGAGAAGCTTGCCGCGCTGCGGGCGCTCAGCGGTGCCGCCTTCGACCCGGCCTACCTGTCCTCCCAGGTTACTGCGCATGAAGATGCTCTGGAGCTTCTCAAGAATTACGCGGAGCAAGGGGAGGCCGGCGCGCTGAAAGCCTTTGCCGAGTCCACTTATCCGACGGTCAGAACCCATTTGCTCCAGGTTCAGTCCATGACATCCCAGTGAGCGTTCCCGAGGGGTTCGAGGTGGGCCTGCCAGGTGGGCCTGCCATCGACCCGAACACCCGTCAGTTATGTCCCCGGGCTAAACACTCGTCACAGGGATCCAGCCAGACCAAGTCCTTGGCTGAAAGAACTCTTCCCGCGCCGCAGACGCGGCGCTGCTGGATCTCTGTGACAAGCACAGAGATGAGGAGGAGAGATTGCAGTCATCCGACACGTTCCTGGGCCGTGCAGGCGGTACACACTTTTCCTGCAAGAGCCATTTTCCCCGGATGCCTGCCTCTCAGGCGATGTTGCGGTCGGTGTTGCCGGCATTCCAGCCGGGTGATCCTCCCGATGGGCGGATGCGAAGGTTGTTCTGGACATGCTTCACGCCGGAGACGGCTTCGGCGCAGTCCTCGGCGCGGCGTTTGGCCCATTTGGAATCGACCAAACCGCTCAGCTGGACTTCGCCATTGGTGACCGAGACCGCGATATCGGAGGCGTCGAGCATTCCTTCGTCGCTGAGGCGATCGCTCACGTCTTCCTGGATGCGGGCGTCCGAACGGGTGTAGCCCTTGGGACCTTTGCCGCGATGCTGATCCAGCTCGCGTCTGCGCTCGGCGTCCTCGTCGCCCAACCAGGACGCGACTTCGTCGCTGGCGCGTTCGAGAAAGCCGCGCTCCCCGTAGCCCCTGCCGCGATCGGGATACCCCTCGCCATAGTCATCGTCGCGGTAATAGCCTCCACCGCCGAAGTAACCTGGGCCGTATGCGCGTTCCCGTTCCCAGCTGTCATCGTGCCCGCGATATGTGCCGGAACGGCCCGGCTCGGCGCCGGCAAAATACTCCGGGCTCCCGTAATCCGTAAGCCGCGGACCGGCAGTCAGGGCGCGGCGCCTCTCGTCCTCGTAGGATCTGCCGCGCCGGCGCCGGTCCGACTCGGGATAGCTCTCGTAGACGTCGCGGCTCCAGCTCCTGTTCCTGGCCATGATCTCCTCCTTGGCTTGGTTCGTCGACGTCGGTCAAACCCGCGAGCGGTCACTCGGTTCCGGCGCAATGAGAGCTCCGGCGCAGGCCGGGGCATGTCGCGGAAGCAGGACCGTCCGGAACCTTCGGCGGCCGACACGGTTGGCTGCATTTGAGGAGATACGACGATGTTGACAAACTATTTCTGGCTTTTTGTCACCGGCGGTGGCGCCTTCATACTCGGCGCTGCGGTCGCCTATGCCATCTTGAAGCAGAGGCCGCTCTCGCGTGCCGAAAAGCAGGCGCAGAAGCAGAAGGTCGAGGAACTTTACGAGCAGTCGCCGGAGAACCGGCCCCGCTGATCGCCGGGCGGCGAGACGACTGCCACGGGAGGCTTCCTGAACGAGCGAAGCACGCGAGGAAAGGGCCTGCGGCGCTTTGCAGGGAACAAGGTTCTAAATGGCTCGTTTGATTGCGTAGACGATAACGATCCCCGTTATGCATGGGAGGAGCCGACAATGACCAATGACACAAGCGGCCGAGGGTCCGGCGATCCCTTGGGCAGGCCTTTGACGGCCGCGCAAGGCATCGAGCGCGTAAGCGGCGTGCAAGCTGGTGACACGGGCGGACAGGGCGAGGCGGGTGACCGCAGCCTTGAGAACGCCGTGCGTGAAGACGTGAACGAGTTCAAAGAGTTCGCCAGTGAACACACGGAGCAGGCAAAGGCGGCGGTCGGCCGCGCCGTGGAGGATGAGAAGAACGTCGCTGCACGGCAGTTGAGCGGTGTTGCTGCGGCACTCGAGAAGGTCGGAAACGAGCTAGAACAATCGGATCAACGGGCCATCGGCCGCTATGCAAAGCAGATCGGCACGTCGCTCCAGGGCTTCGCGCGCAAGGCCGAGGGCCGCAATCTTGGTGAGATCGCCGGAATGGTCGAAGATTTCGGCAGAAAGCAGCCACTCGCCTTCCTCGGCATGGCGGCAATCGCAGGACTGGCCGCAAGTCGGTTCCTCACCGCTTCGCCTCCACGCCGGGACGGACGGGATGCTTCGGGACGGACCCGTCAATCAAGCGAGAAGGAACCCTATAATGGCTAATCATCGGGATGAGCGCCCCCTGACGGAACTGATGACCGGTCTGGTGGCGGATATATCCGGTCTTTTCCGGAAGGAAATCGACCTCGCGAAAGCCGAGGCCTCCGAGAATCTGAATCGAGCGGTCGGCAGCCTCGAGACGCTGCTCGTCGGGCTGATCTTTGCCATAGGCGCCGTAGGCGTGCTGCTCAGTGCCGTCGTCCAGGGTCTTGGCGCCTTCCTCGTGGCTCAGGGCATGACCGAAGCGAATGCCGATGCGTTGTCAGCGGCCATCGTCGGCGTGGTCGTCGCCTTGCTTGCCTGGGCGATGATTTCGCGCGGCCTCTCGGCGCTCAAGGGCAGCAGCATCCAATTCGATCGGACGGCCGCCTCCCTGCAGCGCGATGCGAACGTGGTGAAGGAGAGACTGCAATGAACGATTCCGCACACACGCACTCCGCCGCCGAACTGCAGCGCGAGATCGAGGCCGACCGCCAGCGAATTGAGGAAAAGCTCCACGAAATTCAGGAGCGCATGTCGCCGGGAGAACTGATGGACGAACTGCTCGAATATGCAAAAACGAGCGGCGGGTCCGAATATCTGAGCAATCTCGGCGTGGCGCTCAAGTCAAACCCGATCCCGGTTGCCCTGATGGGGGTGAGCCTCGCCTGGCTGATCGCCAACCCGGCCTCGCGCGCGCCGCGACAGGGGGAGGGGAATGACGGCGCGGATGACTATCCGCTTGCACCCGTAAGGGGCTCCGTCCGGCGAGTGGGTCCGGTGGAGGCGAGCTTCGGCGAGCGCTACAGTCACTTCACGGATGAAAGCGGCAGCCGCTTCCGCGCCCTTACGGACGAAGCCGGCCGGCGGGCCGGCCACTTCGTCGACCCCGCCGGAAAGGTCTATCGCGGCTTTACCGACGCGGCAGGCAAGCAGATCGAAGATATCAGGGACGAGACCGGCGCCCTGTTCGACGAGGCGTCCGGCTGGGCGTCCCGGACGTGGAGGCAGGTGAGCGCCGCGGCGGGACGGATGTCCGACTCGGTAACGGGAGCCGGCAGATCTCTCGCCGGCAGCATGCAGAATGCCGGCCGGTCGCTCGAAGAGCAGGGCGCGCATCTCAACGCGGCCATCTTGAGGCACTTCCGCGACCAGCCGCTTGTCGGCGGAGCGCTCGCCTTTGCCGTCGGTGCAGCGATAGGGGCGGCGCTGCCCCATAGCGAGGCCGAGGACGAGGCGATAGGCGAAATGGCCGAAGATGTGCGGTCCAATCTGGCGGCCAGGGCGAATGCCGGAGTGGCGCAAGCCATGGAGGCTGGGCAGGAAATCCTCGACAAGGCCGGCGATGCGGCGCTGGAAGCGCATGACGCAGCCAAGGATCGCCTGCAGCAGTCGGTCCGGGAGTAGCCCTCCCTCGCGGCCATTTCCATACGGAAATGAGTAGTTTGAAATGGCGGAGCGTTTCAGTCAAACACTGAAACGCTCCGTTGCTGCATCTTTCCTGATCAGAGCTCCCCCACCCGCGAATCTGCGCTCTTGTGGCAGCCGGCGCTTACGCCCGTCAATGCCGCAAATCGTTTTGCAAATCGTTTTGAAAAACGATTTGCAAAACGATTTATCCTCGATTATTCAATAGGCATGACAACGATTGCCAAAGTCGCCAAACGAGCGGGCGTATCTCTGACCACGGTCTCGCACGTGTTGAATCATGCAGACCGCGTTTCGGCGGAAATGCGTAGAAGGGTGGAAGTGGCGATAGCGGAGCTCGGTTACGTACCGAACCCCCAGGCACAAAGCCTGCGCACGGGGCGGACCAACCTCGTGGCGATGCTGATCCCGGATATCCGCAACCCCTTCTATCCGGAACTCGTAAAAGCGGCCCAGTCGGATCTCCAGGCGATGGGGCTGGATCTACTGATCTTCAATACCGACGTTCCCGGCGGTCACTCGCAGGAACATAGCCGGCAATATCTGAGGCACATACGAAACCGCCGGATCGACGGATTGATCGTCGGCGATTTTGCCCTGCATGACATGCACGACGCATTGATCGGCATAGACGTCCCCACCGTCTTCATCGGCGACCTGCCGAATGCAGCCGTCGACAGCGTCAAGATCGACGATTTCGGCGGCGGTTATCAGATGGGCGCCTACCTTGCGAAGAGAGGCCACAAGCGCATAGCCCATGTCACGGGCCCGTCTTTCTTTGCCGAGGCCATGGCAAGAGCGGCGGGTTTCGAACAGGGCCTGCGCGATCACGGCGTGGAGCCACTCGCCGAACTGCGGCGCGAAGGCACCTATCTTAGTCCGTCCGGCCGGGAAGCCGTGGAATGGCTGCTGGCGACCAGTGGCGATCACCTACCTTCAGTCGTCTTTTTCGGCAATTTTCTCATGGCGGCGGGGGCGATTGCCGAATTCCATGACCGCGGCGTCCGTATTCCCGACGACGTTTCGATTGCCGTTTTCGGCGACCAGCCCCAGCTCGAATATGTGCGGCCGCGGATCGCGCGTGTCGGCAACACCCCTTCGCTGCTCGCGCACCGAGCAACCGCCATGCTGCTCGAACGGTTGTCGGGCGAGTATTCAGGGTCGCCCCGCTCGGAGGTGATCCCCTGCATCCTTCACGCCTTCGATACGGCGTAGGGCGAAGCCGCCCTCCGGAGAGGAGCCGGGGGGTGTTTACCAGCAAAACGGGAGGAATTAATGAGTGACAGAGAGAAGGTTTTTCCGACACTGACCCGACGCGGCCTGCTGAAGGGCGGTGCGGCGGTCGCCGGCGGTATCGTCGGCCTCGGCGGATTTCCCTACATCAACCGCTTCGCCGTACGCGCCCAGGAAGCACCGCTGAAATTCTGGCAGTTCTACGCACCCGGCGGGCCGGTGGCGAGCCAGGTCGCATGGTTCGAGAAGACGGTCGCCGACTGGAACGACAGCCACCCGCAGAAGATCGAACTCGAGTTCATTCCGAACTCCGAATATATCAGTGGTCCGAAACTGGCGACTGCCTTCGCCTCCGGCGAGGGACCTGACATATTCATCATCTCGCCGGGCGACTTCCTGCGCTACTATAATGGCGGCGTCCTCAAGGATCTGACCCCCTTCATCGATGATAAGGCCAAGGCGGACTTTCCCGAAAGCGTCATCGCAAACCGCATGGTGGACGGCAAGATCTTCGGCATCCCGATGGAAGTCGAGCCGATGGCGATGTACTATTCGGTCAAGGCTTTCGAGGAGGCCGGCCTCAACGAGAACGATGTTCCCAAGACATGGGAGGCGCTGCTTGAGGTCGCAAAGAAGCTCACGACTCCCGAGCGCTTCGGAGTGATGTTCGAGACCCAGCCGGGATATTACCAGAACTTCACGTGGTATCCGTTCCTTTGGCAGGGCGGCGGCGAATTCCAGACGGCCGACGGCAAGAGCAGCTTCGATTCGCCGGCAACGGTGCAAGCGCTCAAATTCTGGCAGGATGCGATCAACAGTGGGGTGGCGCCCCGCCAGATCATGGGTGCGGGCGGGCACGATACCATTGCCAACCTCGCATCCGGCTATGTCGCAATGCAGAATGTCGGCATCTGGGGCATTTCACAGCTTCAGAGCAACGCCAAGGATTTCCAGTATGGCGTCTTCCGGCTGCCCACGCCGCCGAACGGCAAATATGTGACCGTCGGCGGCGGATGGGCATTCGTCGCCAATGCAAATGGCCACAACTCCGACGCGGCGGGCGAGTTCTGCGCCTGGGCCCTCGCCTCCATGGATCAGGGCTCTGTCAACCGGGTCGCCAACTGGTGCACCAAGGGCAAATCAGACATGCCGCCGCGCAACAGCGCGCTGAAGAGTGGCGGCGGGGCCTTCTCGACGGGTATGATCGGCAAATTCGCCGAGGAGATTCATCCCGGGACGCGGGCCGAGCCGCGCGTTCCGCCGGAGGTGTACAAGATCATCTCCGATGCGATCCAGCAGACGCAGCTAGGCGGCGCCGATCCGCAAGCGACGGCGACGGCCGCCTCTCAGCAGCTCGACGCGTTTCTCGCGAGCTATCAAGGCGCGCCGATCCTTTGACGGCCACACCGGCGGCCGCACCGGATGCGGCCGCCTCAGTAAGCTGGACATGATGCCATGACAACGATTGCCCAATCGGCCGCGCGGCGCAGGCACGCCGGCCGAACCCGCCTTTCCGCCAAACATCGCGAATGGATCGCGGGCTATCTCTTCGTGCTGCCGGATGCGCTGGGGCTGTTCATTTTTCTCGGCGTCCCGATGGCGCTATCCCTGGTGCTCAGCGTCTTCGAGGTCAACGGTTTCGGCGGTTACTCCTTCGTCGGCGCCAGGAATTACCTGCGCATGTGGAACGACCCGCTGTTCTGGAAGGGAGCGAGGGTCCCGCGCTCTACGCCGCCATGCTGGTCCCGCTGCTCTACGTATGCGGGCTGGGTCTTGCCCTTCTCGTGCAGCGTACCGATCGCTTCAACGCGATCATGCGCTCGATGTTCTTTGCGCCGCACATGGTCAGCCTCGTCGTCGTCGCGCTCGTCTGGCAATTCATGGTCGTCGACAAGATCGGCGTTGTCAGCAGGCTGACCGCCGCTCTCGACATCGGCGGCATCTCCCTCCTCGGCGATCCCAACTTCGCGCTGATCACCATCGTCCTAGTCAGCGTCTGGTTCCTGATGGGATTCTACATGCTGATCTTCCTGGGCGGTCTGCAGGACATTCCCCGTCAATATTACGAGGCGGCGATGATCGACGGGGCGGGTGCCATCGCCCGCTTCTGGTTCATCACGCTGCCGCTTCTCAAGCCCACGAGCTTTTTCGTGATCATGGTGTCCATGGTCGCGGCCGTCGCAGGCGCGCAGGCCTTCGACATCATCTACGTCATGACCAAGGGCGGGCCTGCGAACGCCACGTCGGTGCTGATCGTCTATATCTATCAGCAGGCTTTCGGTTTCGGCGCCTTCGGCTATGCGGCAGCCATGGCCTCCATCCTGGTCGTGGCGCTCATGATCGTGACGGCTGTTTTCTTTGCTCTGACGCGGGGAGGACGGTTCCATCATGAGCAGTAAGCGTCCCCAGCCATTTTTCTCCCGATCGCAGGTCACGCTGGTCCGTGGCCTCTGGATGGTGGTGACGGCGATCCTCGCCTTCATGACGCTCTTTCCGCTCCTCTGGATGGTATCGATCGCCTTCAAGCCGGCCGCCGAGTCGTTCTCTTCGAACCTTATCCCGCAGGCACCGACGCTCGACAACTTCATCTATGTACTGACCGGCGTTCCGTTCATCCGATACATGGTCAACAGCTTCCTCGTGTCCGCCACGGTCACGGTCGTGGCGCTGTTCTTCCACACCATGGCCGGTTATGCGCTGGCGCGGCTGAGATTTCCCGGCCGAGAGGTGATGTTTCTCTCAATCTTCTCGACGTTCCTGGTCTCGCTGCCGGTGATCATCGTGCCGCTCTTCGTCATCGTCAAAGCCATGGGCATGCTCAACTCCTACGCAGGATTGATCATCCCGGCGATCTTCAATGCCTTCGGCATCTTCCTTCTCAGGCAGTATTACCTGTCGCTGCCCAAGGAGATCGAGGAAGCCGCCCGCATCGACGGCGCGGGTTACTGGCGGATCTACTGGAGCGTCATCCTCCCGCTCAGCCGCCCAATCATGTCGGCACTGGCGATCCTGTTTTTCCTGGCCAACTGGAACTCCTTCCTGTGGCCGCTCACCATCACCTCGGACCCCGATCTCTGGGTCGTCCAACTCGGGATTGCGAATTTCAAGAGCCAGTATTCGGCGTCCTGGAACTACATGATGGCCGCTTCCACGATCGTCGCCATTCCGACCCTCATCCTCTTCGTGATCTTCCAGAGGCAGATCATGGATTCCCTCAAGACCAGCGGGCTCAAGTGAGCTGCGAGCGATTACACAGGAGCAATTCGAATGACCAATGCCGGCCTCTCGCCCCTTCGCGGTCTCGCGAAGCTGCGCAAAGCGAAAACGCGCCGCTTCTCCAGCCATGACCGCACCGGCGGCAACGACGACAGGCTGCACATCGAACCCGGCAAGACGGTGGTGATCGGTGAATACGAAGGTGCCGGCATCGTCACCCATATCTGGGCGACGCTCGCATGCGAGAGCGAGGACTTCCTGCGCAAAATCGTGCTCAGGGCCTACTGGGACGGTGAGACGGAGCCGAGCATCGAAGCGCCTGTCGGCGACTTCTTCGGCATGGGCCATGCCCGCACCGCCAATTATACAAGCCTGCCGATGCAGGCCAGCCCGGAGGATGGCAAGGCCTTCAACTGCTACTTCCCCATGCCCTTCGGCTCGCAAATGAAGTTCACCGTCACCAACGAGGCCGAACACGACGTCCTCTTCTACTACTATATCGACCTCGAGCTTCACGATGTCCTCGAGGAGGACATGGGCCGTTTCCACGCACATTACCGTCAGGCACGGCCGGCGGGTATGAGCGAAGCCGGGCTGACCAACGAACAGTTCCTTTTCGGCGGCGAGAACGTCGATGGTCGAGAGAATTACACGATCCTTGAGGCCGAAGGGCGCGGCCATTACGTCGGCGTACTCTACAGCGTATACTCGCGGCGCCGTTCCGAGGTCTGGGATTGGTATGGCGAAGGCGACGACATGATCTTCATCGATGGCGAGCAGGGACTGTCGGTACCGGATACCGTGCGCAAGCCCGATCCGCGCATCGGTCCGAAGGCGGCGTTGATCGAACCGCGGCCCGAGTCTGAACCAGGTGCCAACGACGCCTGGCCACCGACCCTGCACGGCACGGGCACGGAAGACTATTTCAACACCGCCTGGTGTCCGACCCAGGATTATAGCGCGCCCTACCACGGCATCATCGCGGCCGGCGGCCCCAACTGGACCGAACCGGTAACGCTCTACCGCTGGCACATCGAAGATCCCGCCATCTTCCACAAGGCCATTCGGGTGACGATCGAACGGGGCCATGCCAACCGCCGCGGCGACGATATCTCCTCCGTAGCCTTCTGGTACCAGGCAGAGCCGCATAAGCCCTTCGGCAAGTTCCCCGATGTTGCGGACCGGGTACCGACTTATCGCCGCCCGTTCCACAACATGGAAGCGGCAATGAAAAAGGCGAGAGGCTGAGATGGCCAGCGTTGAAATAAGGAATGTGGTCAAGCGCTTTGGTGCGCTGGAAGTCGTCCATGGTGTCTCGGCAGAGATCGCCGACGGCGAATTCGTCGCGATGGTCGGCCCGTCGGGCTGCGGCAAGTCCACCCTTCTGCGGATGATCGCGGGCCTTGAGGAAATCTCCGACGGAGCGGTCGTGATCGGAGGAGATATCGTCAATGAGGTCGCTCCGAAAGACCGCAATATTTCGATGGTCTTCCAGAACTATGCGCTCTACCCGCACATGACCGTTGCCGAGAACATGGCCTTCGCGCTTCGCTTGGCCCGCCTCCCTAAGGACGAGCAGAAGAGGAAGGTGGGCGAAGCGGCTACCATGCTCGGCCTCGACGGCCTGCTCGACCGGTATCCGGGGCAGCTCTCCGGCGGTCAGCGCCAGCGCGTCGCCATGGGGCGGGCCATCGTCCGCCGTCCTGAAGTCTTCCTGTTCGACGAACCCCTGTCAAATCTCGACGCAAAGCTCCGAGTGCAGATGCGTGCCGAGATCAAAGGTCTGCACCAGCGCCTTCGCACCACCAGCATCTACGTGACGCATGACCAGATCGAAGCCATGACGATGGCCGACCGCATTGTCGTGATGCGCGACGGCAACGTCGAGCAGATCGGGACGCCGCTGGAGATTTTCGACTATCCTCGCAATCTCTTCGTCGCGAGCTTCATCGGCAGTCCCTCGATGAACTTCATCCAAGGCGAGGTCGTTGACGGTACGTTCCGAGCGCCCGGCGGCATCACCATTCCTGCTCCCCATCTGGCCCCCAAGGGGTCGGCCGTCGCGGGAATAAGGCCGAACAAGCTGCAGATCGGCACTACCGGCCCCTTCGCCAAGGTGCTGATCGCGGAACCGACGGGCGACGAAACACACCTTTTGGTGGAGCTTGGCGGAGCGCAACTGGCCATGTTGCTTCGCGAACGCACCAGCCTCGCACCCGGTGACGAGATCGGCCTCGCCTTTGCCTCCGCTGATGTTCACTTCTTCGACGGTCAGACCACCCTGCGGCTTGGAGCGCTTCCCGGAGAAGTGCGAAACGGTTTTCCGTCCGCAAGTGCGTAGAACCAGCCGCGCGACCTCACCGCCAGTGGGCGCCGGTCAGGCCGGGCCCTGACGCTGCGGAGGAGCAGGGAACAAATACCGTGAAAGCCGGTTGAGTCGCGAAGCGGAAAGGAGCGACCATGTCCAAGCCGGCAAGCAATTCTGCGCAGGTGCGCGGCGACATCCAGCATGGAAGGACGGGTGACAAGAGGCGCGGCTTCGATCCCGCGGCGGCGCCGCTCGAGACTGACGACGAAGCAGGCGGTACGCCTCCCGGCAGTGAAGCGGTCCGAACCGCCAGGGCCGGGCAGGCGGAGGGGAGGCCGGCCGATACCTCTACCGAGTACAACGACGCGATGCGGCCGCTTGCAGCGGCGGAGACCGCCGGACCGAACAGGCAACGGCTGGGGCTGAGCCTGGCCATTGTAGCCATGGCCATCGTGATAGGCGGCTTGATCTACGCCGGCGGGCTTCTCTCGCCGTGAAAGCGGTTCTTCAAACAAGCCAATCGAAGGAGTCTCCAAATGCCTGACCGTCGACGCCCATCGAAAGATCCTCTATCGGAACTGGCCGCTCGCGAGGAAGCCATGTATTTGCGGCGCTCGTCGATGCGCTTTCTCGAATGTGCGATTCATCTCTGCGTGACGCATATGACGCTTCAGGAGGTGGCCGACCTGCTCGAGAAGGAAGCTGCGCAGCTTCGCCGCTTCGGATGAGGTCCGGCAGGGACGGGTCGTCAGCTCCTACGCGACGGTGAATTGCCCCTCTGGCCTGAAGGCCAGAGGCTCGGCTTCCCAGTCGCAGCCGTCATTCAATCCAGTCGCGCCTTGTTCCCGACATCTGCCGAACCTCCGAGGATCCTCAGGGTGGGCTCGTCCAGATACGGGCGCTCGCCGCGCCGCAGGAGATAGACTTCCCGCTCGGGATTGGCTTCGATGACGAAGCCTGCGCTTCGCAACATCGCCTCGACGCCGGCGCGGTTGGGAATGAACCAGTTGGTGGGGTCATCCGCGAAGCGGTGTTCGACGAAGAACAGCTTCGGATGGTCGGGCCGGTCGAAGATCTCCCACTCCCGGAAATCGTAATCACCCTTGAGGCTTGCAACGGAATCCGACCCGCGCTGCATGCACTGGAAGAGCATCTGGTCGCCGACGACGTGCTCGTAGAGAAGGTCGAGTGCCAGCAGCGGATGGCGTAGGTGATAGAGAACGCCCATGAAGATGACTAGGTCGAATCTCTCGCGAAGGCGTGCCGCGTCATAGACCGACATCAGCCTGTATTCGATGTCGACCCCCGCCTGCTCCGCGGCAAACTTCGCCTGCCGCAGATAGTGCGGGTCCGAGTCGATGCCGAGTACGCGTCCGGCATTGCGGCGTTTCATCTCCTGTGCGTAGAACCCCGCATTGCAGCCGATGTCGAGGACGCTCCTTCCTTCGAGGTCCTCCGGCACGACATGCCTGAAGGCCTTCCACTTCACCGCGGGATAGTCGCCGAGAAAGTGACCGGGCGCCGTCTCGATGCCCCCGATCCGCATGTTGTGGAACCAGGGACCGAGCGCCGCAATCTCTTGCGCGATGACCGTTCGGTCTTTCGTCTGTTGAACCATGATCACAGATCCTGACTGACGATGGAAAGTTGCGGCTGGCGCCGGGTGCGGCCGGACCGGCGTTCAGCGCGGCTTCCGCCAAGTGCGCTCTGGAACCAGGTGATCGTATGCGTCAGCCCGTCCTCCAGAGGAACTTTCGGCTCCCAACCGAGAAGCTTCCTGGCGCGCGCGATATCGGGACGGCGACGCTGCGGATCGTCCGCCGGCAGCGGCTCATGGACGATCGTCGAGGCCGTCTCGATCCTGGAGAGGACCAGCTCCGCCAGTTCAATGACGGTGAATTCTCCGGGATTGCCGAGGTTCACCGGTACCGCAGGGTTCTCCTTACGGTTCATCAGCCGGATCAGTCCGTCCACGAGATCGGAGACGTAGCAGAAGGAGCGCGTCTGCTCGCCACTGCCGTAAACAGTGAGCGGCTCGTTCTTCAGCGCCTGGACGATGAAGTTCGAAACGATCCGTCCGTCATTGGGGCGCATATGCGGACCGTAGGTGTTGAAGATGCGAGCGACCCGCGTGTCGACGCTTCCCGCCCTCAGACTGTCGAAGCACAGGGCTTCGGCCGCGCGTTTGCCCTCGTCGTAGCAGGCCCGCGGCCCGGTGCAATTGACGTGGCCCCAGTAGTTCTCCTGCTGCGGATGCTCCTCGGGATCGCCGTAGATCTCGCTTGTGGAGGCCTGCAGAAACGTGGCCCCGTGCCTTTCGGCGAGCCGCAGGAGATTTCCCGTCCCGGTCACGCTGGTCATCATCGTGTGGATGGGATCGGCCTGGTAGGACGGCGGCGAGGCCGGGCAGGCCAGATTGTAGATCTGGTCGACCGGTTCATCGATGTCGATTTCATCGCAGACGTCCTGTTCCACCATGGCGAAATAGGGGTTCGCCTGCAGGCCGATGAGATTGGCAGGGGAGCCGGTGAGATAGCTGTCGAGGCAGATCACCCGGTTGCCGGCGCCTAGAAGTGCTGTACAAAGGTGCGATCCGACAAAGCCGGCCCCGCCGGCAACCAGGATGATCTTTCCTCGGCTTGCTTTGTTTCTTTTAGCCATCGGCCGTTCTCCTTTCGGGTTAAACCGGAAGCCGCCGCTCGGAACGCCTGGTGGCGAGACCGGTCCTGGCGGCGACGCTTTCGATTGCCTCGACAAAGGTCCGTGCGCGCGCCGCGGAACTGTGCGCGGCGGCGACGCGTCGATAGGCGCAATCGGCAAGTGCTTTGCGTTGTTCTTCGCCGAGCCTCGTCAATGCCGTGACGACATCGGCGCTGTTCTGCGCGATGATCACGGCCTCGCCGGCCGGGAAGAAACTTTCGATCCCCTCCCACCAGTCGCTGACGAGCGGCGTGCGGCACGCGGCCGCCTCGAAGAGGCGAACGCTTGGGGACCAGCCGGCTGCCACCATGTCGGCTCGCGTGACGTTCAGGGTGAATCGCTGGCGGCTGTAGAATTCAGCATGTTTGCCGGGCGGCAGATGTTCGATGCGCTGGACGTTTGCGGGCCAGTCGATGTCATCAGGATAGCTCGGCCCGGCCACGACGAAGCGCATGTCCGGCAAGCGCCGCGCCGGCTCGATCAACAGGCGTTCGAGCGCGGGCTGCCTGTCGGGGCTGAAGGTGCCGAGATAGCCGAGGTCCCACTCCGTGGCCGCACCGGTATCGCGATAGGCGTCGAGGTCGACGGCGCAATAGAGGGGTACCGGCCGCCGCGCCGCGAACTCGTCCCGCAGCCGGTCAAGCGTTCTGCCGCCGGAGAAGGAAAAATAAATGTCGAACGCCGCAACCTGTCTTCGCGCGAGAAACTCCTCGTCGCCGCGCTCGAGCTTGGCGAGCGTCACGGGCGTGTCGATGTCGTAGAAGCACAGGCGTTTCGGTCCGAGATCCGCGACCACGTCGATGACCTCCACCCCATCAGGCACATAGGAGCCGATGACGACGGCATCCGCGCCGAAAAGCCTGTGCGCATGCTTGGAGACGAGTTCGTACGGGTCCGTGTAGAACACGAGGTCGCAGAAATCCGGCGCGGCCAGATCGCGGTTGCTCGCATACCAGGGCACGTCCCGTTCCAGGAACGTCACCTTGTGCCCGGCAGCGTCGAGCGCGCGAAGCAAAGCACGATAGGTCGTCGCATGACCGTTGCCCCACGAGGAGGACAGCGAGAGACCGAGAATGACGATGTCGAGCGGTCGCTTCATTCGGCAGCCTCCATGCGGTGCGCCCGCCGCAAGACGCGATCCACCTCCTCGGCACGATGCGCATAGGTATGCTCGGCGAGAACGCGGCGGAGCGCCCGCTCGCCGATCTCCCTGGCGCCGGCAGCCGTCAGCTTCTGCATCAGTTCGGCGACGTCCCGGCCGTCTCTGGCGACCAGCACTTCTTCTCCGGGCTTCAGGAAGAGCTCGATGCCCTCCCAGTAGTCGGTGATCAGGCAGGCGCCGGCGCCCGCGGCCTCGAAGACGCGGGTTGCCGGCGAGAAGCCGTTTTCGGCCATGCTGGCGCGTGAAATATTCAGGACGGCATTCGGCGTCGTGTTGAAGGCATTGTGGTCGGCGGTCGGGACGTGTCCGATATAGGCGACATTCGGGGACAGAGACTTGTCGTGCCACCCGGATCCGCCGAGCAGGAAACGCCGCTGCCAGAGCTTTTGCGCCGGCTCGAGGAAGAAGGCCTCCACGCGCTCCTCCCGATCTGGCAGGCGGTTGCCGAGGAAGGCGAGATCGGCGACAAAGCGCGGATCCGGCGGCACCGGATGGTGCGTCTCGGGATCGACGGCATTGTAGATCGGAACGCATTCGCGGGCACCGAGCACGCGATAGGCGTCGACCACGGGATCGCCGCCGCCATAGGTCAGCACAAGATCCAGGGAGGAAAGCGCGCGGCGAAGCGGGTGGTCGGGTGCGGCCTTGAGCTCGGCCAGAGTGGCTGGTGCATCGACATCCCAGAAGATTTTCAGCGCCGCCGAGTCTGCCGCGGCCATCACCTCGGCAAGCAGCAGCTCGTCCTCGAAGCCGACGCCGCTCGCCTTGACGACGATCTCCGCCTTGGCTGCTTCCTGCGCCACTCGCTTCAACGCCTCGACGGTCCCGTCATAGACGACGACCCTGCACCAGGAGGGCGGGTCGATATCGCGGTGCTTCTGCCGATCGTAGACATCAGGCTCGTAGAAGGTGATCTGATAACCCCGTTCGGCAAGCGCACGGAGCAGGCCGCGATAATAGGTGGCCGCGCCGTTCCAGTAGGCCGAAACGAGACTCGATCCGTAAAATGCCAGTCTCATACCTCGACCTCCTCCGAAATGATCTGTCGCGCGCCGGAGCGCGGCCTGTAGGAGGCCACGATGGCGAGCAGCTCGTCGACGCGATGGCTGCATGTGTGGCGCGCCCGGACCGTCTCCAATCCGCAGGCGGTCATCTCCGCGGCGAAGTCCGGTTCGGCGAGCAGCTGGCGCAGAAGGCGCGTCATCTCCTTGCCGTCCTTGGCAAGGCAAAAATCCTTGCCCGGCCGGAAAAGCCCTTCAGCATCGGTCCATGGCGCCGAAATCAGCGGAATGCCGCAGGCAAGCGCCTCGAAGACGCGGATTGTCGGTATTCCCGGCAGAGCCTCGACATAGGGCCGGCGCGGAATGTGCACGGTGACCCGATGCTCGGCGAAAGCCCGCGGAACGGCGGCATTGGCGAGCCAGCCGCCATAGTCGATTTTTGCGGAGCGCAAGGCCCTGAGCGCGGCCTTGGGATATCGCACGCCGCGGACGGTCGTCCTGAGCTTCAGCTTTTTCGCCGGTTCGACCAGAAAGGACATGATCTCGCTGCTGCGCTCGTCGTCGCCCCAATTGCCGATCCAGATGAGCTCGCCCCGCTTCTCCACTTCCGGCATCGGGTGGAACAGCGAGGTATCCGCAGCCTCGTGCCAGGTATGGACATGCCTTCCCCAGCCCGCCTGCAGATAGCGCTCCCGCAGCGCCTCACCGAAGGCCAGAACGAAGTCGTAACCGGAAAGGTCGAGCCGGGCGATGTCCCGCTCGGCGCTGACGGCGCGGTGATGGGTATCGTGGAAAGCGAGCGTGAAGCGGCCGCCTTTCAGGCGAATGCGGCCGAGCTCGGCGACGAGGGCGGGATCGGTCCACTCATGCACGATGACCATGTCGGCCTCGCAGGCCGCCGCTTCATGCTCGAAATCGGTTCCGTAGATCCCGACCCGCAAATCCGGGAAGGCCTTGCGGAAGGCCGCGATCGCTCCGTTACCCTGATCTACGATGAGATTGCGCCGGCTCCAGGAATCGCCGGGCTCGAGCGCTACGGCCTCGTGGCCGCGCCGGATGAGTTCGCGCATGATGCCGCGCAGAAAATGCGCATTGCCGTGGTTCCAGTCGGACACCAATGAGTGGGTGTAGAAGAGAAATCGCATCCGCTCACTCCGCTGCCGTCAATCGATCGGACCCGCTCATCACGCGCCGGTAGGCGGCGAGCACCGCGTCGCGCTGGGCCTCGACGGTGAAATCGGCCGAGCGCAGCCGCGCCCGCCGGCCAAGGTCGGCCCTGAGCTTTGCATCCTCCGTCAGCCGGTTGACGGCTTCGGCAAAGGCGGCGGGATCGCCGGGGTCGGCGAAAAGGGCGGCACCCTGCCAGAGCTCGCGATAAGTTTCGATGTCGGCGAGAACCAGTGCAGCGCCTGCGCGCGCCGCCTCCAGCGCCACCAGGCCGAAGGGTTCGTAGACCGATGGAGAGACGACGATAGCGGCCCTCGACATCAGCGTCATCGTCCGGTCGTGGCTGAGCTCGCCTTCGTGATCGGCATGCATGATCGCCAGGTGCTGCCCGTTCGGCCCTTCGCAGGCACCGGCCATCACGACCGGCCAGTCTATGTCGGCGGCCGCCCTGTCGAGCACGGCGCCATTCTTGCCTTCGTCCCACCAGCGACCGGCCGCAAAAACGAAGTTTTCCCTGGCGCTGACGAAGCATGCATTCCGGCTCGCATTATAGACGACTGCGAGATCGTGGATTTCACCGTAAGTACGCGTCAGGGCCGCGGCATGGCTTCGGCTCGGCGCGAGCACCAGGTCGGCGCGGTCGAATCCCAGCCGGTTCAATCGCTTCTGCCAGCGCCAGGCTTCCGGCAGACCGGACCCGCGCACCGCAGCGAACCAGGTGGCGACGCAGGAATGCGAGACGGTGACGACGGGGACCTCCGCCGTTATTCGCGCGGCTTGGGACGGCAGGTTGAGATGGAGGAGATCGACGGAATGCCTGAGCGCAAGTTCGGACAGGAGCTGCGGCACGCGGTCGAGCTCGCTCTCGTCTTCGACCATCCAGTCGAGCGGTGTCGAGAGCCATTCGAGCCGGCCGATGCTCTTCGCCTCGCGCCGTTGCTCCGCGGAAGGTTGAGGGCCGAGGCCGACGATCAGCGTCTCCACGCCGGAACCCCGCATGGCGGCAGCGAGATCCATAGCATAGCGCCAGACGCCGCCCACGGCATCGACCGTCATCAATACCCGCCGCGGCAGTGGGCCGGAGACGTTGTGACGGTCGTCAAATCCAGCGGCGGAAAAGGGGGGAAGGCTCACGCGGTGACCCTCCGCGGTTGGCGCCGGATCCCGCTGACCGCGCCCCGATCGTCGTGAAGCCAGGCGTAGAGGTCGCGCAAGCCCTCGCGCCAGGGCATCCCGGCCTTCCAGCCGAGCGCATCGGCGATCGCGCGCGTATCGGCGACGAAGTACAATTGGTCGCCGGCGCGCCAATCGCTTTTTGCCGTCGCGAGCTTGCGGCCGGTCAAAAGCTCGATCTCGTTCAGCACGTCGACAATGCTGACGGCATTGCCGGGTCCGCCTCCAAGATTGAAAGCGCGCCCCTTCAGGCGGTCGATCGAGTTCAGGAGCGCCCTGTAGGCCGCGACCGCATCGGTGACATGAAGAATGTCGCGGACCTGCTTGCCGTCGCCATAGATCGAAATCGGCTCGCCGGCGAGCGCGCGAATGAGGAAATGGGCGACCCAGCCCTGGTCCTCGGTGCCGAACTGCCTCGGCCCATAGACGCAGCTCATCCTGAGCACGGCGGTCGGCAAGCCAAAGGAGCGGGCATAATCTAGCACATACTGGTCGGCGACGCCCTTCGAGCAGCCGTAGGGTGTACAGAAATCGAGCGGTTGGGTCTCGCTGACGCCATGCTCGCGCGTCGCTTCGTCGGCCGGCATGTAGCGGCCCCGCATGTCCTGCATCTCGATGTGCCCGAGCGCGCCATAGACCTTGTTTGTGCTGGCGAAGATGACTGGCGCGCGGCGCCCGGCCAGGCGTGCGGCTTCGAGCACGTTGAGCGTGCCGCGGGCATTCGTCTCGAAATCGTCCGTCGGCCGCTCGAGGCTGGTGGTTACCGCCGTCTGGGCCGCAAAATGAAACACGGCCTTGGCGTCTCTGAAGGCAGCTTCGATCGCGCCGAGGTCGCGGATATCGGCGATCAAGGCCTCGACGGCGCGGCCGTGGCCGTCCACCAGCCATTCGAGGTTTCGCTCGACGCCGGGACGGCTGAGATTGTCGAGAACGATCACGTGCTCGCCGTCGCGCAGAAAGCTGTCGGCGAGATTGCAGCCGAGAAAGCCGCTGCCGCCTACAACCAGGATCGGCGCCGCCTTGCCGGAAAGAGCGGGCGCCGCCAGATGCCGGTCCGTGCCGACGGTCCGGCCGCTCATAGGACCAGCCCCCGTGCTTCCAGATGGCGTTTCATCTCGGCACCGCGGTCGATCGCGCCGGCGCTCCGGACCCATTGGGCGAAATCCGCAAGCGAATCCTCGAGCCGGTGGGCCGGTTCGAAGCCGAGAAGGTCGCGTGCCTTGGCGATATCGGCGAAGCAATTGCGGATGTCGCCGGAGCGGGCCTTGTTGATGATCTCCGGCTCGATATCGGGGACACCCATCGCTTCGGCAAGCAGCGAGGCGATGTCCGCAATGGCGTAGGCGTTGCCGCTGCCTATATTGATGACGTGGCCGGCGGCGTGCGGCTGTTCGAGCGCCAGCCGGAAGGCACGCGCCACGTCGCGGACATGCACGAAGTCGCGTTTCTGGCGGCCGTCCTCGAAGACCATCGGCGATTGCCCGTTGGCAAGCCGGGAAGCGAAGTTGGCAAGCACGCCGGTATAGGGGTTGGAAAGTGCCTGGCCGGCGCCGTAGACGTTGAATAGCCGCAGCGCCACCGCGTCCGTGCCATAGGCTTCCCCGAATATAAGGACCTGACGCTCCTGCGCATATTTGGTGAGCGCGTAGATCGAAGCGAGATCGACGGGCTTATTCTCGTCGGTGGCGATCGGCCTCAGGCGTTCGCCGTCAGGACCGGACGGGTTCCAGGCGCCGGCTTTGATCTCGGCGGGGGATCGCCGGATATGCGCACGGCGCTCGCCTGCCGTAGTCTCGTACAAGCCCTCGCCGTAAACGCTCATGGAAGAGGCGACGACGATCCGCCGGATCGGCATGCCGATCATCGCCTCGAGAAGGACGGCGGTGCCCAGGTCGTTCACGCCGACATAGCGGGAAATCTCATACATCGACTGGCCGACGCCGACTTCCGCGGCGAGATGAATGACGTGATCGACGTCCTTCAGCGCGCTTTTCACCGCGTCTGCGTCGCATATGTCGGCGCGCCGCATGTCTACTTCCGGTGGCAGCGTGACCTGCGCATCCGCATGGACCTGATCGTTCAACGCATCGAGGACGCGCAGGTCGTAGTTCCTTGAAAGAAGCTCTTCGACAACATGCCGCCCTATGAAGCCGCAGCCGCCGGTAACAAGTACTTTTGTCATAATGCACCTGATGATGACCAATCAGAGATAGAGACAAACCTCCAACAAACCTGCGTCGCAAATGTTCCTTCTTCTTTGACTTCTTCTTCTTTGATGTTCTTCTTTGATCCCCCGCGGGGCGTCGCCCGTGCCAAGGTACAAACCTCTCTTTCGCGGGAGTGTTCCACGCGAACTGCGGGCATCAGGAACAAAAGCTGCAACATCAAGTTAAGGGCGGAAGGCTCTTGAACATTGCTCAGAGCTTTCTTTGGCCGGGGCAGGGGCGGGTCCGGCGGACCTCGCGACACCCTTTTCGGGCTGCCGGACAGGTCTCCACCGAGGGAAGGAGCTGACATGAACATCAGCATATCTCAGCGGACGGACACGATGTCCGCCGCTATCGTCACCGGGCCGGGTACCGTGCGCATAGAGACGTTGCCGTTGCCGCAACCGGGTCGCGGCCAGGTGCGGATAAGGCTCGAAGGCTGCGGCGTATGCGCCTCCAATCTAGTTCCCTGGGCGGGTCCGGAATGGATGCAGTTTCCGACGGAACCCGGCGCGCTCGGACACGAGGGCTGGGGAATTATCGACGCGGTCGGCGAGGACGTGCACGGTTTCGCGCCGGGCGATCGCGTGGCGGCGCTTTCCTACCATGCCTATGCCACGCACGATATCGCCGATCAGAGCGCGATCGCGCCCTTGCCGGCGTCTCTTGCAGGTCAGCCCTTTCCCGGCGAACCGCTCGGCTGTGCCTTCAACATCTTCCGGCGCAGCGCGATCAGTCCGGGAGAGACCGTGGCGATCGTCGGCATCGGTTTTCTCGGGATTCTTCTGACCGAGCTCGCAAGCGCTGCCGGCGCGCGGGTGATAGCGATATCGCGCAGGCCGTCTTCGCTCGCCGCGGCCAAGCAGGCCGGCGCGAGCCAAGTGATTCCCATGGACGATCACTGGCGGATCATCGAAGAGGTGAAGCAACTGACCGGCGGGCGCTTCTGCGATTGCGTCATCGAGGCGGTCGGCAAGCAATGGCCGCTCGATCTTGCCGGCGAACTGACGAAGGAGCGCGGCAGGCTCGTCGTCGCAGGATATCACCAGGATGGCCCGCGGCAGGTGAACATGCAGCTCTGGAACTGGCGCGGCCTCGACGTGATCAACGCGCATGAACGCGATCCTGCCGTCTACATGCGCGGCATGAACGAGGCGATCGAAGCGACCGCAGCGGGTCGGTTCTCTCCCTCGCGGCTCTACACCCATCGGTTCCCGCTCGAAGAACTCGGCGCCGCGCTCGACATTACGCGCGACCGGCCGGAAGGTTTCATCAAAGCGCTGGTGATCTGCCATGAGTGACGCAATACAGCTTTCAACGAGCCCGAAGGCCATCATCCGCCCCCGCGTCGGCTTTCTCGGCGTTGGAAGAATCGGCTTCCACCGGATGAAGGCGGTGGTCGAAACCGGATCCGTCGAAACCGTCGCGATCTTCGATCCTTCGCCGGAAATGGCGGCGGCGGCCCGCGAGTTGACCCCCGAGGCTTCCGTCGTGAACTCACTCGAGGCACTGCTCGACCACGAGCTCGACGGCATCGTGATCGCCTCGCCGAGCGCGCTCCACGCCGCCCAATCGATCGTGGCTCTGGAGCAGGGCGTGGCGGTTTTTTGCCAAAAACCGCTCGGCCGCACGCGCGACGAGACCGCGGCGGTGGTCGAAACCGCCCGGCATGTCGACAGGCTTTTGAGCGTCGATCTCTCCTATCGCTACACCGACGGCATGCGGCAGATCCGCGACCTGATCGCGTCGGGCGAACTCGGCACCGTGTTCGCGGTGGACCTCACCTTTCACAACGCCTACGGGCCGAGCAAGCCGTGGTTCTACGACAAGGCGCTTTCCGGCGGCGGCTGCGTCATAGATCTCGGCGTGCACCTGGTCGACCTCCTCCTATGGGTCCTCGGGTTCCCGGACGTCGCTCGGGTGGAAAGCAGGCTCTTCGCCAAAGGTCTGCCCATCCGCCGCGACGGCGACGAGGTCGAGGATTACGCGGTCGCTACAGTCGAACTGGCCAACGGCGTTCTCGCCCGGATCGCATGCTCATGGCATCTGCAGGCCGGATGCGATGCGGTGATCAGCGCCGACTTCTACGGCACCGAAGGCGGCGCCAGCCTTAGAAACGTCAACGGATCGTATCTGGACTTCACGGCCGAACGCTATCGCGGCACGCAAGGCGAGGTGCTTGCGGTTCCCCCCGACGCCTGGGGTGGACGCGCGGCGGCCGGCTGGGCCGAGAGGCTGGCCGCAGGCGAGCGCTTCGATCCCGACAACGAGTATCTGGTCACGGTGGCGGATGTGCTGGACAGGATTTATGGGCGGTAGGGTGGCGTGCGGTCCGCTGCGACTCCATCCTAATCCCCGTCGATCCGGCGCCGAAGGAGCCTCGCATAGCGCGCGGCTGCGGCCTCCAGCCGGGGGACTTCCTCGGGGGCGGCCGCGGACTTTGCCGACATCCACAGTCCCAGCTGGAAAGCGAGATAGCAGATTTCCAAGAGCTCCATCAGCCCGGCATTTTGACCGCGCGACCAGCCTTCGGAGACGGCCGCACGCAGCTCCGCCCGCTCCTCCCGCGTGAGGTCGAATTCTATGCTCGCTCCCGCAATGTCCCAGCCGATGTCCTGACAGCCGATGAGGTCATGGGCACTGCTGTGGTCGAGCGCGTCGGTCTTGAGAATGTGTCGCTCTCCTTCGACCAGCCATTCCCACCGGTGAAGCCGGTTGTCCGTATCGACCGGCAGGATCGTCGAATTGTATCGCTCCGCATCGCCGAACCTGGTCTTCAACCGCGACGCTGCCGCTCTGCCCAATGCCTCTTCGGTGTTGATCATTGCCATCTCGCAAAGTTTGGCCATGGATGCCCCTTGCGCCGCTGGCGGCGGCAGGCTGCGCGCCCGGAAGGACAGATATCGGCCGAGATGCGCGATGAAGGCCGGCCGGCGGAATTCCGGCGGCGCCATCAGCCTCGCGGAAACCCATTTCTGAACCAGAAAGCCATGGCACAATCCGGCGACCGGGGGCGTGAAGCCTGCATCGGCGAGGAGGCGGGCCTTGACGAGCTTTCGCTGCCCAGCGTCGCCGAGTCCCGCAAACTTGACGAGCCACGGACCGTCGGCGGTGTGCGCCAGGAATTTCCGGCGTTCGAACCTGCCGTCCACGGGAGGCCAGCGATCGCCGGGAAGCGTCTTGCGCCATAAGCCGGCTGAGACGTCTTCGAGCGGCTTCTCGAGCGGGCCGACGAGATGGGCGATCCAATCGGCGAGGTGGCGCGCAGAGTTGGACGGCCTGATCAGGAGATCGTCGACGTCGATGACATTGCGCGGCCTCGCCGCCCAGCGCTCGCGATGACGGCCGCAGGATTGCGGTCCAAGCCCGCCCTTGTGGCCGGGGAAGAAGTGAATGCGCCTGCCGCTGACGCCGTGATCCTCCAGCCAATCCGCGACGCATCCGAACGAGCTGCCGGAAAGGCCGGGTCCTTCGTCCACGATCGCGAAATTCGCCGCCCGGTCGCGCAGCAGCCGTTCCGCAAGTTGCGGCGCGACTGCAAGCCGCCGTTGGAACGGATCGCCGATCGGCCGCAGTGTGACCGGAGGCGCGGCACCGATGGAAGCCGCGACAATCGCCGAAAGCGTGGTCCCGATGCTGCGCAGGCCGATCACCACCGTGTCGGCAGGAAGCCCGGAGCCTGCCGCGGCCTCGAGATAGCTCTCCGGGTAAAGAGCATAGAAGGCGTAGCCTTCCGGCTCGCGAATGCTGAGGGAAAGCGGTGCCTGGCTGTTCGCCAGCGACCTTGCGACACGGGCCGGCACGACCACCGGGCCGGCGAAGCCCTGGCGCCAGGACCGGGCGACGAGTCCGGCAAGGTCGAGGAGGAGGCACTCGCCCGTCTGGCGCGATGCGGAGATTTCGTCGGCTCCCATCTGCGCCAATTCCAGGTCGGCAAGCCCCTGCACCAGTTCCCCGGCCCTGAGCAGGATGGCGACGAGCTCGGTGTGGCGCTCGATGCCCGCCGGCAGGTGTTGGGCCGCCTGCAGGCGCGAGGCGATCTCTGCGCATAGCATGTCGGCGCGCTCCAGGCGCTTTGCGTCACCGTATACGAGCATGAAGTTTCGCTCACTTTCCTGTCCGCCCCTTCAACGCGCTGCGGCTGAATTCGATCCGCGATGCGCGAGAAACGGGAGAAAGAAGAAGGAACCAATCGGTTGCGCGCGGGTTTGGCAAGCATTGTAGATACTGTGCAGGAGTAGTGGTGAGATGCGATCGAACTCCATTCGGGTCGGGCTGGTCGGTGTCGGCAATTGCGCGTCCTCCCTCGTCCAAGGGCTGACATTCTATCGCGACGCGAAGGAGGACGAGCCGGTTCCGGGGCTGATGCATACCAATCTCGGCGGATATCACGTCGGCGATATCGAGGTCTCCGCGGCCTTCGACGTCGCCGCTTCGAAGGTCGGGCGCGATGTCGCCGAAGCCATCTACGCCGCTCCCAATAACACGTTCCGCTTTGCGGATGTTCCCGCCACCGGCGTAGTCGTCGAGCGCGGCAGGACGCTCGACGGCATCGGCCGCTATCTGCGCGAGGAGATCGAGGAGTCCGATGCGCCCGCCGCTGACGTTGCGGAGGTCCTGCGGCAGACCGGGACGGACGTGCTCGTCTCCTATCTTCCGGTCGGTTCCGAAGTCGCCACGCGCTGGTATGCGGAGCAGGCGCTTGCCGCCGGCTGCGGCTTCGTCAACTGCATTCCCGTTTTCATCGCCTCGGACAAGTCGTGGCAGCGCAAATTTGCCGAGCGCGGCCTGCCGCTCATCGGCGACGACATAAAGAGCCAGGTCGGCGCGACCATCGTGCACCGGTTGCTTGCCAATCTCTTTCGCGACCGGGGGGTGCGCATAGATCGGACCTATCAGCTCAATTTCGGCGGCAATACCGACTTTCTCAACATGCTCGAGCGGGAACGGCTCGAATCGAAGAAGATTTCCAAGACCCAATCGGTCGTCAGCCAGATGGATATTCCGCTCGCGGCCGGCGACATCCACGTCGGCCCGAGCGATCACGTCCCTTGGCTTGCCGACCGCAAGTTCGCCTATATTCGAGTCGAGGGCACGACATTCGGCAACGTTCCCCTCAACGTCGAAGTGAAGCTCGAAGTCTGGGACTCGCCGAATTCCGCAGGAGTCGTCATCGATGCGGTTCGCTGCGCCAAACTCGCAATCGACCGCGGCATCGCCGGTCCGCTGATCGCCCCTTCGAGCTACTTCATGAAATCGCCGCCGCAGCAGTTCACCGATGCCGAAGCGCGTAGACGCCTGGAGGAATTCATCGCCGGCGATACCGACGCACTTCTGGGGGCGGCCGAGTGACGACCACTTTCCTTCTGGTGCGCCATGCCGCCCATGACAGGGTCGGCTGCTTTCTTGCCGGGCGGACCGGCGACGTACCGCTCGGCATCGCGGGCCGCGAGCAGGCTCAGCGGCTCGCGGCCCGTCTGGCCGGCGAAGGCATAGGCTCGATCTATGCGAGCCCGCGCAAGCGCACGCAGGAAACGGCCGCGGCGATCGCCGCGGCGTCGGATGTCGCGGAGGTCGTGACCACGGAAGCGCTCGACGAGGTGGATTTCGGCGACTGGTCGGGCAAGACCTTCGACGTCCTCGATACCGACCCGCTCTGGCGGCGATGGAACGCTATGCGAAGCCTCGTGCGTGCCCCCGGCGGCGAGACGATGCTGGACGTGCAATGCCGGGCGGTGGGACTTGTCGCGGCGCTGGCGCAGCGGCACGGCCAGGAGAAGGTCGCTCTGGTCAGCCACGCGGACGTCATCAAAACCCTGGTCTGTCACATCCTCGGCCTTTCCTCCGACGCCTGGCCGCGCTTCGATATCGCGCCTGCCTCCGTCTCGGTGCTGGTGATGGGCGATTGGGGAGCGAAAATCCAGACGCTGAACGAAAACGTGTCGTAGCCGGCCGGCCCGTCCGCCGGTGCCGCAAGCGCGGGAAGCCGGCCGGCGTTTCCGGCAATTCGGAGGTACTCATGATCGAAGCCGCCATGATCTGGAACGAGCCGAACAACAAGTCGCATTGGGATCCGGAGATCGATCCGGACTGGAGCCGCTTTGCCCATATGGCAAAGCTGGCCGCGGCTGCGATCCGGGAGGTCAATCCCGGGCTCACGCGCGTGCTCGGCGGAATTTCGCCGATTGATCCGAACTTCCTCGCTCTTATGAAATCGCAAGGCGTGCTCGACCACGTCGACGCCGTTGCGGCCCATGGTTTCCCACTCGACTGGAACCTCTGGCAGATCCATGAATGGCCGCAGAAGCTTGATGAACTGAAGAGCGTCACCGAACTGCCGGTCTGGGTAAGCGAGGTCGGCGTCTCCACCTTCGGCGCCGAGGAGGTGCAGCTTTGGGGACTGAAGCGAACCGCCGAACTCCTGAAGGGCCGGGCGGATCGGATCCAATGGTACAGCCTCTACGACCTGCCGCGGGCCTGGCCCGCGACGACGCGACACCGGGAGGCCGAGGGCTCGTCCTATTACCGGCATTTCTACATGGGTCTTCTGCGCGAGGACGGCTCGCCGAAACTGGCGTTCGAGGAGTTTGCCCGCCACACGCCGGAGATCGGGCTCGTACAATGGTTCCATTTCGAGGACCCGCGCCTCGATGATGCCGTCGCCTGGATGAAGCGCCTAGGCGTCACATATCTGCGCACCGGTCTCTCCTGGGCCGACCGCTTCCGGCCGAACGCGCTCGACTGGTTCGACCGCCAGATGGAGGCACTCGAAGATTTCGACGTCACCGTCACCTTCTGCTTCACGCCCGAGCACCGGGGGCTTGCCCCGCACCACACGAGCGCGCCCCTCGTTCCGGAGGAATTCGCCGAATTCTGTGCCGAAATGACGGCGCGTTATGCGCCCGCCCCGTCGTCCTTCGAGCCCTTGCGCCCGGGCCTCGCGATGGCGTCGACGAGCCTGCCGATCGAGCCGCGTGAATAGGTCACGCCCTGGTAGAGAGCGAGCATCGCCGAAGCCCAGCGGAGATAGGCGGCCGGCATGTTCAGGGCTCTGGCAAGCCAGAAGACACGGTGGCTGTTCGCGCTGATCGCGCTACGCAGCCAGTAAACCAGCATCCGCCGTGCGGGCAAGCCGCTCCACTTCGGCGCAACGCGTTTCCTCGGCTTGATGCCGGAACGCGGCCAGGCCAGCCGGAAGGCCAGCCCCTCTCGCCTTTGCCTGAAACCGGCAGCCTGTGTCTCCACGACGAAGGCACTGTCGACCGCACTCAGTTCGAGCCTTCCCTCCTCGATCGCATCGGCCACGAGCGCCTGCAGCAAGGGTGAGCGAACGACAACCACATTCGTTCCCCGGCCGTCGGACGAATAGGGCTCGACCCAGGCGTCGCCGAAGGAAATGTCGGCGGTTTCGGCCACGACGTCGTCGCAGAAATTGCAGGCGGAATTCTGGAAGAACCCGGCTCCCCAGTCGCCGTCGACCAGATGCCACCAATCCTTGCTTCTCGTGCTTCCGTCCTTGAGCCGCAGATGGGCCGTGTACCAGTTCGCCGGTCTTGCCGTATCCTTCAGGCGGTAATCGACGCCCGCCACGGCGTTCATTTCCGTGTCCATCTGCCACGCGAAACTTTCCACGAAGCGGGTGCTCTTCATGTGTCCGCAGAAGAGGCCGAGGGTGAAGGCAAGGCGCTCCTCAAGCACCGGGTCGTTGAGGCAGAGGAGATGGATCGCTTTGATGAAGCAGGGAATCCCGACGACTGCGTAGCGGCCGGGTTGCCGCTTCATTTCGGCGATGACACGAGAGAGCTCCACCGGATAATAGCGCGACTTGGCGCCCTTGCGCAGGTCATCCGCGGTCCGCGAGACCTGATACTGGAAAAGACGTTCGCCGGCGCCTGAACAGGGAACTACATGCGCCACCGCGTCGACGAGGTTCCTCTTCAGAAGCTCCGCGGCCGTCCAACTGGCCATGCCGCCGGAACTGCCGTCCGCTCGAAAGCTGCCTTCGCTGACATGGCCGACATAGGCTGCCTCGAAGCGGCCGATCCGCGGATCGTAAAATTGCGCCGATCCGAAGCGCGCCTCGGCGATCTGGTCTTCGCTTCGGGCGTGGGGCGAAAAGGGGCACAGCTCGGCGAACCCGTCGGGGCGATGTGCAGCGGCCGGTTTTAGCTGGCCGTAGCGATCGAGACTCATCGCAGCGCTGCCGCCCGATTGCGCCATGCACGTGCCGCAACCGATGCAAAGCCCGGATTTCGCCATCTGCCCCGGCGAGAGCAAGGCGCTGGCCGAGGCGGGTGCGGGGCGCTCAGGCGAGAACATCTGTCAGATAGGTCCGTGATTGCCGGCGGAGCTCGGCGAGCCTTCGCGCGATGGCCGGGCTCGGGGCTTCTGCGAGAAGTGTCTCGTAGCCGGCTTGCGGCGTCGCCTGCGACACCACGTGCCGTTCCGCACCGGCGGTGTGTGCGAGATCGGCGATCTTGTTGGAACGATAGTCTGAAAGGACCGTGACGAATGGCTTGGCGTTGAGGAGAGAGAAAATGCAGCCGTGGAAGAAATTCGTCGCGACGGCCTCGGCACCCGCGATACAGGCGGCGAACTCGTAGGGACCGGCATCGAGCCACTGCTCGTCCGCCCATTCGTTGCGATAGCCTATGCTGACGAGAGGCAGCGAGCGCGTCGTCGCCCAATGGCGAACCGCGTGCTGAAACCAGGACGGGAACGAATGTCCGTAGACCGCTATATAGGGGCGCGAAACCAGAGTATTCGGACCGAAGGAAATCGTCTCGGGGAACTGCAGGCAAGGGTCGAGGACGAGCGTCGCCTCGCGTCCGACATCCTTTTCGATGATCGCCCTCGAATTGTCGTCGCGGACGGAAATTCCATCGAATTTCCGCAGCCTTTCAGCCCAATATGGTTCGAGGCCATTGGCCGCGGGGTGGTTTCCGAACGTCGCCGCGTAGGAAACGGTTCTCTTGGCCGAGAGGCCCTCTCCGTAGAAAAGCGAGCAACCGCCGTACCAGGGATGCCGCAAGTTCCAAACCTCGTCGCTGCCCACGACGACGATATCGCATTCTTCGGCACCATCAGGGTCGTCCAGCGCGAAGGGGGCACTCATCGGCACCGACGCCAGAGCGCTCTGAAATTTTCTGATCTTGGAAGCGTAGAGCGGAATGTCCCCGCGCGGGGTTCTCTCCGGCAGGAGCGGCTGCATAGCGCAGCGCCACTCGGCCCGGGTGACACGGGCGGAATGATGATCGAGGACAATGGGGTCGGTGCCGAGCGAACGAAGTCCGTGGACAAGAGATCGCGCCTGCCAGAACGATCCATAATTGATGCAGCGGTGGAAGGTCAAAACGCCGAGCTTCGCCAACGGCCCCTATCTCCTGATCATGGAAGCAGATCGCCGGGTCCAACCGGATTCAATCGAAGATGGTTCCTTTCGCGCCCTCATATTCGCGCGCAAGCTCCTCGATCGCCGCCGATGCCTCCTCGAACGTCCAACCGGCCGCCTCGGCCCGACGGGCGAGCGCCAGCAGATCGTCGGTCAGCTCCCCGCCCATGGCCGCCACGATGCTTTCCTGGGATGTCGCCGCCAGCTCCGAAACGGCCGGTCGCAGAGCGGCGATGCAGTCCATCTGGCGACCCGGATAGTCGGAAGCGCGTTGAGGACGGGAAATGGCTTGTGACTCCTCCATCTCGGTCTCCTTTTGCTGTCAGTCGTCAAATGACGGGCCCGGCCGATTGTTCCTGCGGCAAATCGGTGTGGTTCTAATCGCCCGATCGGACCTTCTGGTCCTCGAGCCGATTGAGGACCTCTTCGGGCGTGATCTCCTTGGTGAGTTCACGGATGTCCTCTTCACCGTCCACCTTCACGCCCAGCCGGGCGGCTATCTCACGAAGAAGCGTGAGCAGTTGCGTCGCCTCCTGCTCGGCAAGGAGCGAAATCTGCAGATTGAGGTCGGAGCGCTCGTCGTCCCTCTCGGCCATCCGGTTCTGGCTGATCAGAACGAAGGTGGAAATGAAGATCGCCTCCACCGAAGCAACCATGGCGAGGACGGCGAAGGTCGGGTCGAACACCGGTATGCCGGGAACCAGCTCGAGGTTTAGAGCGATCCAGGCGCCGAACGCCAGGACGTGCAAACCGACGAACGTCATGGAGCCTGCGAAGTTCGTGATTGCCTGGGCGACCCTGTCGTGCGCCCTCCGCCCGCGTTCGTCTTCCTCGCGCCGCTTCAGGATGGCGTTGATGTTGCGCTCGAGTCTCGGCATGGTTCGAGCGGCGGACGCTCTTTCCTCGGCGCTGTTCCTTCTCGATGCCATTCGAACACTCGCGACACATTGTGGGCCGCCTTGTTGCCGGCGGCTACCGGCAAACACGTCAGGCTCCGCAAAGTTCCGCGCGAGAAGGACGAGGCGGAAGCTCCCAGGCCAGCGGCCGGGGCCAAGGCTCATCACCCGGTACGGCCGTGCCATGGGTCGGGCCCCGGGTCGCGTCCTGCGGCGACTTCCGAAAGCCGATCGAGATAGTGGGCCCAACCTTCGGCATGGCCGGCACATTGCTCGGCATTGGGCAGGCCCGAGTGGGTCAGCCGAACCAGCGTTCCATCCGGCTGCTCGATCAGGTCGATCTCGACCAGGCTCGAGCCAGGCGGCACGACATCGCTGTCGTCCCACCCGAAGCTGTAAGCCAGGCGGTGCACCGGCACCACCTCGCGGAAGGAGCCGCGGGCGAAGCGGGCCCCGGTTACATTGACGAGATAAAGCCCCTCGGGCTTCGGCTCGACATCGGCCTCCGTTCCCATCCAGCGCAGGATCTTCTCCGGGTCGGTAAGCAGGGCGAACACTGCCGCGGGCGGTGCCGAGACATGCGTTTCGCGGCGGACGACGAGACCTTCTTGCATCGGACTCCCCTTCGGTTGCCATCGAGCGCCGGCGAGAAGGACGGCCGCGCCGGACCGGACGGAACGATCATATCCCGACGGGAGCGCCCGCGCCACTGCCCGCGGAGCCGGGGCGATTCGATCAGTACCGCGAGCCGAGATCGGTTCACACATTTCCTGCAACTGCTCTATGATCAAGGCATGGACCTGCCCGCACCCCTCGCATGGCTTCTGGACGAGGCCGGTACCTCGTCCGGCCCCGACCCGTTCCTGGCAGAGCTTGGAACCCGGCTCCTCGCCGACGGCCTTCCGCTGGCCGGCGGTGCCCTGACTCTGGCGGTGCCGCATCCGATCATCGCGCGTCGCACCTGGCTTTGGCGGGCGGAGGACGGTGCGGTCATCGAGGCGCTCGGCTTTGCCGAAGGGCCGGTCGACCACGCCGGGCGCGACTGGCTGGCAGGGTTCGGTTCGGTGCAGGAGGACGTGGTCGGCCAGACGGCAGAGAATGTGGTGCTGGGCTGGGCCGGGACGCGGCGGTTCGATCCGGCCGAGGTCGCGCGGTTGCGGCAGACCGCCCGCTTCGCAGCGGCGCCCTTGGCCGTCCTGGCCGAGCGAGCGACTCGCGCGGCGCTGCTCGAAGCCTATCTCGGCCGCCGCAGTGCTGCCCGCGTGCAGGCCGGCGCGCTGAGTCGCGGCACCGGAGAGAGCATCCGGGCGGCGCTGCTCTATGCCGACTTGCGCAACTTCACCGGCCTTTCCGAGGAACATGAGCCGGCACGCGTGATCGCGGCGCTCAACGACTGGTTCGACCGGCTTGCAGGAGCGATACACGCCTTCGGCGGCGAGGTGCTCAAATTCATCGGCGATGGCGTGCTGGCGATTTTCCCGGTCAACGATTTGCCGGCGGAGGCCTGCGACCGGGCGCTGCGCGCGGTCGTTGCCGCCCGCGCGGGCATGGCGCATCTCGAGGGTCTGCGCCATGAACAGGAACTGCCGCCGTTGCGCTTCGGCGCGGCGCTGCATCTTGGGGAGATACTGTGGGGCAATGTCGGATCGATCGATCGGCTGGACTTCACCGCCATCGGTCCGGCCGTAAACCTGGTGAGCCGGCTGGAGGGACTGTGCCGGCCGCTCGGGCGATCGGTGCTGATTTCGGGCGCGCTTGCCGCCGAGACCAGAACCCCACTGGTGCCGCTGGGCGAACACGCGCTGCGCGGCATTGCGGCGCCCTGCGCCGTCTTTACCCTGCCGGAAACCTGAAAGATTATCGGCAAAACGGCCTGAAATCCGCGAAACATGCGGAGGAGACCGTTGATCCCATCGTCGCGGAGAAGTATTTCTTTTGTCGACAAGAAGGAGACCGCATGACCAACAAGGATACGGACACCAATTCAGCTCCCGAACGCAAGCGCGGTTCCGGCGTGAAGATGGTCTATGACCTCTTGCGGGACGAAATCCTCGATCTGGTTCTGCCGCCGGGCTGTCCGATCGACGAGGTGCAGCTCGCCGAACGGTTCAAGATGTCGCGCACGCCGATCCGTGAAGCGCTGGTTCGGTTGGCGGGAGAGGGGCTGATCGCTACGCTGCCCAACAGATCGACGATGGTGTCGAATATCGATTTCCTGAACCTGCACACCTTCTTCGACGCGCTGGTGCTGATGTATCGCGTCACGACGCGCCTGGCGGCCGAACACCACCGATCGGATGATCTCGAGGTGATCCGCGCCCGCCAGGCGGAATTCGCCGCAGCGGTCCAGGCGCAGGATGCGCTGGCGATGATCGCCACCAATGCCGCCTTCCATTCGGCCATCGCCGAGGCAGGCCGAAATCCCTATTTCATAGGCCTGTTCAACAGGCTTCTCGACGAGGGGCGACGGATCCTCAGGCTCTATTATCAGTCCTATAACGACCGGCTGCCGCAGCGCTTCGTCGACGAGCACGAGGATATGATCGCCGTCATCGCCGCGCGAGACGCCGAGGCAGCCGATCGGCTGGCGCGCGCTCATGCCGAACAAATCGTCGAGCAAATTCAAAAGCTTTTTGCCCGTAATGACCGGCTCGAAATTGCTCTGTGATCTTAGGATTATTTTTGTCGACAAATAAAATACAAATGGTATTTTCATCCCGAAGCACAGACAGAGTTGCCGGCTATGGCGTCATGTCTCTGCCATCCGACAGGCCAAAAGGAGTTTGAAATGAAGGCCAAGATTTTTTCGGGCGTGATCCCAGCCCTGATGACCCCTTGCAGAAAAGACCGCACGCCCGACTTCGATGCCCTCGTCCGCAAGGGCAAGGCGTTGATTGCCGATGGCATGTCGGCAGTCGTCTATTGCGGTTCGATGGGCGACTGGCCGCTCCTGACCGACGCGCAGCGCATGGAAGGCGTGGAGCGTCTGGTAAAGGCGGGCGTCCCCGTCATCGTCGGCACCGGTGCCGTCAACACCGCCTTGGCCGCCGCGCATGCGGCGCATGCCCAGAAGGTCGGAGCACAGGGCCTGATGGTAATCCCGCGCGTCTTGTCGCGCGGTCCCTCGATCGTGGCGCAGAAGGCGCATTTCAAGGCAATACTGGCTGCCGCGCCGGATCTGCCCTCGGTGATCTACAACAGCCCCTATTACGGGTTCGCCACACGGGCCGACCTCTTCTTCGCGCTGCGTGCGGAGCATCCGAACCTCGTCGGCTTCAAAGAGTTCGGCGGCAATGCCGACATGCGCTACGCGGCCGAGCACATCACCAGCCGTGACGACGGCGTCTCGCTGATGATCGGCGTCGATACGGCCGTTTTCCACGGTTTCGTGAACTGCGGCGCGACCGGCGCCATCACGGGTATCGGCAACGTACTGCCGAAGGAAGTGATTCACCTCTGCAACCTGTCCAGGGCCGCAGCCGCCGGCGATGTCGATGCACGCCAGCGTGCGCAGGAGCTCGAGCAGGCGCTTGCCGTGCTTTCCTCCTTCGATGAAGGGCCGGACCTCGTCCTCTATTTCAAGCACATGATGGTGCTGAAGGGAGACAAGGAATACACGCTCCACTTCAACGAGACCGACGCGCTGACCGAAAGCCAGCGCGGCTATGTCGAGGCGCAGTTCAAGATCTTCAACACCTGGTATGCCGAGTGGAGCAAGCTCCCGGGCGCCGTCGAGAAGTACAAGGCCTGATCGGGCCGGAGACGGAGGAGGCTCTCCATCAGGAGGGCCTCTTCCGTTTACCGCACGGCGGCAGCGGGGCCAAGCGCCACCCACAAGAGCAGAGCTGCCAGCAGGACCCATATTGAAATGACCGCCACGAGCCCGGCCCGGCTCACCGGCCGCTCGGTGTGTTTCATTGCTGCGGCGCGCAGGTCCGCAAGGACGTCGACTGGGATGAGCTTCAGCACGACGATGATGCCGACGGGAACGATGATCAGGTCGTCGAGATAGCCGAGGACCGGGATGAAGTCGGGTATCAGGTCGATCGGCGACAATGCATAGGCCGCGACCGCGCCTGCCGCCAGCTTCGCATACCAGGGCACACGGCGGTCACGCGCCGCCAGCCACAGGACGACGACGTCTCGCCTGATGCCCCTTGCCCATCGGCGTGCCCGGTCCAGCCACTTCACGTCTGAATTCCCCGCATCCCTCCTGTGCCTTTCACAGGAGGGCGAAAGAGTGCCCGCTGGGGATCACGCCACGGCGTCGAGCCCGAGCGCAAGCAGCCGGTCGAGCTGCTCGATCTCGGCCGCGCTCAGCGTGATGCCCTCGGCCTCCGACTTCGCTCGGGCGGCAAAGCGGCGCTGCGAAGGCAGGCGGGCGCCCTGGCCGACGATCGCTTCGAACAGCAGCTCCGCCCGGTCGAAGGGGTCGCCTGGACGACCGGCGGCGAAAGCCTGCGGGGAGAAGGCGACGATGAGTTCGCCGTGGAAGGGGGCGAGCGTCGTGGTGCCTAGATAGTCGAGCACTTCGGGGCTGGTCAGGTCGCCGATCATGATGCCCGCCAGCAGCTCGATCATCGTGCCGATGGCCGAGCCCTTGTGTCCGCCGAAGGGCAGCATGGCGCCCGCGAGCGCCGCCTCCGGGTCGGTGGTCGGATTGCCTTGCGCATCGATGGCCCAGCCTTCGGGCAGCGGTTTGCCCGCCCGGCGGTGCAGCTCGATCTCGCCCCGTGCCGCCACCGATGTCGCGAAGTCGAAGACGTAGGGCGGCTTGCCCGCGCGCGGCCAGCCAAAGGCGAAGGGATTGGTGCCGAGCAACGGCTTGTTGCCGCCGGTCGGTGCGACCGTGGCATAGCTCGGGCACATGACGAGTCCGGCAAGCCCTTCTCCCGTGAGCGCCTCCGCTTCCGGCCAGAGCGCCGAAAAATGCGTGCAGTCGTTGATGGCGAGTGCGGCGATGCCGTGCTTGCGGGCACGCTCGGCAAGCACCGGCAGACCGAGTTCGAAGGCGGGATTGGCGAAACCGCCCCCGGCATTCACCTTGACGATCGCCGAGGCTTCCTGCGCGACGATTTCCGGCTCGGCGTCCGGCTTGACCTTGCCAGCCTTGACCGTGCGCAGCGCGCCCTCGATCCGGTAGATGCCGTGCGACTTGCAGGCATCGCGTTCGCCGGCAACGATCACCCGGGCGAGAGCGCCCGCCTGGACCACGTTAAGGCCGCCCTTGCGGAAGATCGCCTCGACGCGCTCCTGAAGCGCGGTGGTCGTCAGGGTGGTTGTCTCGCTCATGTCGTCTCTCTCATTCTAGGCCTGATTCAGGGGCACGCGGTTGATGTTCTGCATACATAGAGTATACAAACCCCCGGTAAGTTCAATTCGTCTGTTCGCGCAAGGTATACGGTTCCGCAACGGGCGAGGAGAGTGTATGCGAATTTCCGCCGGCAATCCCGCTTCGTTACGGGAATCGACGCGTTTTATGATCTTGTGCCGAATCGACCAGGATCATCGTGATCCAGAGAAAGGAAAGTCAGATGATTTTCACCCCCAAAGGAAAACACCTCGTCGCGGGCGAATGGCTCGATGGGGCAGGCACCTTCGCTTCGGCGCCGGCGCATGGCCCGGCGCATGATTTTGCCGTAGGCACCGTAGAGCTGGTGAACCGGGCCTGCGAGGCGGCTGAGGAAGCCTTCTGGACCTATGGCTATTCCTCGCGCAAGGAGCGCGCCGCCTTCCTGCGCGCCATCGCCGACGAGATCGAGGCCCGGGCGGAGGCGATTACCGAGATCGGCAGCCAGGAAACCGGCCTGCCCGAGGCGCGGCTCAACGGCGAACGGGGCCGCACGACCGGCCAGCTCAGGCTCTTTGCCGATCATATCGAAAAGGGTGATTATCTCGACCGGCGCGTCGATGCGGCGATGCCCGAGCGCCAGCCGGCGCCCCGTCAGGAGATACGGCTGGTCCAGCGCCCCGTCGGTCCGGTCGCCGTCTTCGGCGCCTCGAATTTCCCGCTGGCCTTTTCGACCGCCGGCGGCGATACGGCCGCGGCGCTCGCAGCCGGCTGCCCGGTCGTGGTAAAGGGTCATTCGGCGCATCCCGGCACCGGCGAGATCGTCGCCGAGGCCGTCGACGCAGCGATCCGCAAGACGGGTGTTCATCCCGGCGTATTCTCGCTGATCCAGGGCGGCAGCCGCGACGTCGGTCATGCGCTGGTGCAGCATCCCCATATCAAGGCCGTAGGCTTCACCGGTTCGCTCGCCGGCGGACGTGCCCTGTTCGATCTTTGCGCGGCGCGCCCCGAACCGATCCCGTTCTTCGGCGAACTCGGTTCGGTCAACCCGATGTTCCTGCTGCCGGAAGCGTTGAAGGCACGGGCGGAAACGCTGGGGCAGGGATGGGCCGGTTCGCTCACCATGGGCGCCGGGCAGTTCTGCACCAATCCCGGAATCGCCGTCGTCATCGAAGGTGCGGACGCCGACCGCTTCACCACCGCCGCCGTCGAGGCGCTTGCCAAGGTGGCACCGCAAACCATGCTGACGGACGGTATCGCCAAGGCCTACCGCGACGGTCAGGCGCGCTTTGCGACGCGCAACGCCGTCAAACCGCTGCTTGCGACCGAGTCGTCCGGCCGTGACGCATCGCCCAATCTCTTCGAGACGACGGGTGCCCAGTTCCTGGCCGACCATGCGCTCGGCGAAGAAGTGTTCGGCCCGCTTGGACTGGTGGTTCGGGTGGGATCGCCGGCCGAAATGGAAGAGCTCGCGCGCGGCTTCCAGGGCCAGCTGACCGCAACCATCCATATGGATGCGGGCGATCTGGAGACGGCGCGCCGTCTGCGTCCGGTGCTCGAGCGCAAGGCGGGCCGGGTGCTGGTCAACGGCTTCCCGACCGGGGTTGAAGTCGTGGATTCGATGGTGCATGGAGGCCCCTATCCAGCCTCGACCAACTTCGGCGCAACCAGCGTCGGCACCATGTCGATTCGACGTTTCCTGCGTCCCGTCGCTTACCAGAACATGCCGGAAGACCTGCTGCCCGAGGACTTCCTCGGCTGATCCAGCCTCCCGGCCGCGCAATAAAAGGGGCTTTTCCACAAGGGAAAGCCCCTTTCCATTGCGAAAAGGCGCCCTGTTATATACTTTTTGTATACTAATTGTATTTTTAAATTGATTTGTGCTCTCCGACGCGGAATAGTGCGCGCGCCGTCACACCGATCGGCCAACTCAAGGGAGAGAACAATAATGAAGACCTCGGTCCTCGCCTTCGGCCTCGTTGCCGCCACCGCTCTGACGAGCCCCGCCCATGCCGACAAGCTGGACGACATCATCGCTTCGGGAACGCTGCGCTGCGCCGTGGTGCTCGACTTCCCGCCGATGGGTTCGCGCGACGAGAACAACGAACCGATCGGCTTCGACGTGGATTACTGCAACGATCTGGCCACGGCGCTCGGCGTCACCGCGGAGATCGTGGAGACGCCGTTTCCCGAGCGCATCCCGGCGCTGATGTCCGGCCGCGTCGATGTCGGTGTCGCCTCCACCTCCGATACGCTCGAGCGTGCCAAGACCGTCGGCATGACGGTGCCTTACTTCGCCTTTGAAATGGCGGTAACCGCCAACGAGAAGTCCGGCATCAAGTCCTTCGAAGACATGAAGGGCAAGGTGGTCGGCGCCACCGCGGGCACCTATGAGGCGATCGCACTCGAAAACCAGGTCAAGGCCTGGGGCGAGGGCGAGTTCCGCCCCTATCAGACGCAGGCCGACGTTTTCCTGGCGCTGAGCCAGGGCCAGCTCGACGCCACCGTCTCTACCTCGACGGTCGCGCAGTCCAACGTCAAGGGCGGCAAGTTCCCCGGTATCTCCGTGGTCGACAAGGCGCCCTTCGACATCGACTACGTGGCCCTCTTCACTAACCGCGAGGAATACGGCTTCCTCAACTACCTCAACCTGTTCGTCAATCAGCAGGTCCGCACCGGCCGCTATGCCGAACTCTACGAGAAGTGGGTCGGTGGCGAGGCTCCGTCCCTGGCGGTGAACGGCGTTTACCGTTGATCCGAGGATCGTCTGACGGTGCGGGGCAACCCGCGCCGTCGCTGCATTCCGAGGGGTGAGACGGGAATGTTCAACTACACCTTCCACTGGAACCAGGCGCTGAGGGCGCTGCCGCAGATGCTGGACGGCGCGGTGGTCACGCTGCAGGTCGCGGTGCTGTCGATGGTCATCGGCGTCGCCTGCGCGATCGCGCTCACCGTGTTCCGCCTGTCCGGCAGCCGTATCCTTGGCGGCATCGCCACGACCTGGGTCGAGGTCGCGCGAAACACGCCGGCGCTGTTCCAGATCTACATGGCCCATTTCGGCCTCGGCAATTTCGGGATCCACCTGAGTCCCTATACGGCGCTTCTGGTCGGGATCGCCTTCAACAATGCGGGCTATCTTGCCGAGAATTTCCGCGGCGCGCTCAAGGCCATTCCGGATACGCAGGCCCGCGCTGGCCGGTCGCTCGGCATGACCTCGCTGCAGGCGTTCCGGCTGATCGTTCTGCCGCAGATGCTGCGCGTGGCCTTCCTGCCCGCGACGAACCAGATGGTCTGGGCGATCCTGATGACGTCGCTCGGCGTCACCGTCGGCATGAACACCGACCTTGCCGGCATCACGCAGGAACTGAATGCCCGCTCCTTCCGCACATTCGAATTCTTCGCGCTCGCTGCGGTGATCTACTACCTGATCGCCAAGGCGGTCACGCTTGCAGCCCGGGCCTTCGCCTGGCGCATGTTCCGCTACTGAGAGGGGTGAGAGATGTTTGATACTGCCCTCACCTGGAACGATCTCGCCTTTCTTGCGCAAGGCGCCGGAATGACGCTGGCGGTAACCGCCGTCGCCGTCACCGCCGGCACCGTTCTCGGCATCCTCTTCGGAGTGATCCGGTTCCAGATCGGACCCTATTGGTCGGCGCCGCTCACCTTGCTGCTCGACGTGTTTCGCTCGGTACCGCTCCTGATCCAGCTCGTGCTCGGCAATGCCTTCCAGTCGATCGCCAAGCTCGGCTGGGGCGCCTTCACGACCTCCGGCGTGGTGCTCTCGCTCTACACGGCGGCGTTCTGCGCGGAGATCGTGCGCGGCGGAATTTCATCGGTGCCGGTGACGACCCGCCGTGCGGCGCGCTCCCTCGGCATGACCTGGTGGCAGGACATGCGCTACATCGTGGCGCCGCTTGCCACCCGGGTTTCGCTTCCGTCGTGGATAGGCCTGACGCTCGGCGTGATGAAGGACTCCGCACTGGTGCTCTGGCTCGGCCTGGTCGAGCTCCTGCGTGCCTCGCAGATACTGGTCACGCGTCTGCAGGAGCCGCTCTTCATTCTGCTGATCTGCGGCGCCATCTACTTCCTCCTCAGCTTCCCCGTCGCCCGGCTTGGCGGGTATCTCGAAAAACGGTGGTCCCCCAATGATTGAGATCGAAAACGTCCGCAAATCCTTCAGCTCTCTGGAGGTTCTCAAGGGTATCGACCTGACCGTCGAAAAGGGGGAGGTGGTCACCATCATCGGCGGCTCCGGCTCCGGCAAGTCGACGCTGCTCACCTGCATCAACGGGCTGGAGCCGATCGACTCCGGCCGGATCGTGATCGACGGGACCGATGTCCATGCCAAGGGCACCGATCTCAACAGGCTGCGCCGAAAGGTCGGGATCGTGTTCCAGCAATGGAACGCCTTCCCGCATCTGACCGTGCTCGAAAACGTCATGCTCGCCCCGCGCAAGGTGCTTGGCCTCCCGAAGGACAAGGCCGAGGAGATCGCGGTGAAGCAGTTGACCCATGTCGGTCTCGGCGAGAAGCTCAAGGTCTATCCGAACCGCATGTCGGGCGGCCAGCAGCAGCGCATGGCGATCGCCCGGGCGCTTGCCATGTCGCCGGAATATATGCTGTTCGACGAGGTGACTTCGGCGCTCGATCCGATGCTGGTCGGCGAGGTGCTCGACACCCTCAAGATGCTGGCGGAAGAGGGAATGACGATGATCTGCGTTACCCACGAAATGACCTTTGCCCGCGACGTGTCGGATCGCGTGGCCTTCTTCCATCAGGGGATCATGGCCGAGATCGGTTCGCCCGATCAGATTTTCGCCTCGCCGCAGAACCCTGAAACGCAGAAGTTCCTGGCGAGCGTACGATAAATGGCCGCACCGGACGTCATCGTGATCGGCGCGGGGGTCGTCGGCCTCACGGCTGCAATTGCCGCCGTGGCCAGCGGCCTGTCGGTCACCGTGCTCGACCGCGAGGGGCCGGCGGCCGGCGCCTCCGCCGGCAATGCCGGGGCATTCGCCTTCACAGATATCCTTCCGCTTGCCTCGCCCGGCATCCTCAAAAAGGCGCCGAAATGGCTCCTGGATCCGCTCGGGCCGCTGACCGTGCCGCCCGCCTATGCGCTGAAGATCGCGCCATGGATGTTCCGCTTCTGGCGGGCTTGTCAGCCGGGGCGCGTGGCGCATTCGACCGCGGCCCAGACCGCGCTGATGGACCTGTCGAAAGCGGAGCTCGAGCCGTTCCTCGGTGCGACCGGCACGGCGTCCATGCTGCGCAAGGAAGGCAACCTTCAGGTCTACGAGGGAGAGGCGGAATTCAAGGCATCGCTGGCCGGCTGGAAGGCGCGCGCGGATCACGGGATCGAGTTCCGCCATCTCGATGCCGCAGGCATTGCCGAGATCCAGCCGGGCCTGGCGGCGCGCTTCACCCACGCTACCTTCACGCCCGGCTGGTACTCGATCGCCGATCCGAAGCTCTACACGCTTGCGCTTGCCGATCATTTCCGCACGATCGGCGGGGTGATCGAGCGCGCGGAGGTCACGGCGCTGAAGCCCGTCGATGGCGGGGTCGAAGTCCTGAGCGCCGACGGCAGGAGGCGGCGGGCGGCGCAGGTGGTCCTCTCGGCGGGCGCTTTCTCGCACCGGGTTGCGCGCACGCTCGGCGAAAGCATTCCGCTCGAAACCGAGCGCGGATACAATACGACGCTTCCCGCCGACGCGTTCGACCTGCGGACGCAGATCACTTTCGGCGGCCATGGCTTCGTCGTGACACGGCTGTCGACCGGTATCCGGGTCGGCGGTGCGGTCGAACTCGGCGGGCTCGATCTGCCGCCGAACTTCCGCCGCTCGGAAGCGATGCTGAAGAAGGCGCAGGCCTTCCTGCCCGGTTTGAAACCGGAAGGCGGGGTGCAGTGGATGGGCTTCCGGCCGTCGCTGCCCGACAGCCTGCCGGCCATCGGCCGCGCCCGCGCGACGCCGCGGGTGATCTTCGCCTTCGGTCACGGCCATCTCGGGCTCACCCAATCGGCGGGCACCGCAAGGATCGTCGCCGATCTCTTGACCGGCCGGACTCCGGCCATCGACATTGCACCCTTTTCGCCGCAAAGATTCTGACAGAGGTTTCGACCATGGCCACCCACACCTTCTCCTGCATCGACGGCCACACCTGCGGAAATCCCGTCCGCCTCGTTTCGGGCGGGGGCCCGCGTCTCGAAGGCGCGAACATGCTGGAAAAACGCGCGCATTTCCTGAAGGAATTCGACTGGATCCGCACCGGTCTCATGTTCGAGCCCCGCGGCCACGACATGATGTCGGGTTCGATCCTCTACCCGCCGACCCGGCCCGACTGCGACGTGGCGGTGCTCTTCATAGAGACCTCCGGCTGTCTGCCGATGTGCGGGCACGGCACCATCGGAACCATCACCATGGGCATCGAGAACGGCCTGATCACCCCGCGCGAGCCCGGCAAGCTGTCGATCGATGCTCCCGCTGGCAAGGTGGACATCACCTACCGCCAGGAGGGCCGCTTCGTTGAGGAAGTGCGCCTTACCAACGTGCCGAGCTTCCTTTATGCGGAAGGGCTGGCGGCGGAGGTCGAGGGGCTCGGCGAGATCGTGGTGGACGTCGCCTATGGCGGCAATTTCTACGCCATCGTCGAGCCGCAAAAGAACTTCCGCGACATGGCCGACCATACGGCGGGAGAACTGGTCGGCTGGAGCCCCAAGTTGAGGGCCGCGCTGAATGCCAAATACGAGTTCGTCCATCCCGAGCACCCGGAGATCCGGGGCTTGAGCCACATCCAGTGGACGGGCAAGCCGACGCAGCCGGAGGCCCATGCCCGCAACGCGGTGTTCTACGGCGAGAAGGCCATCGACCGCTCGCCCTGCGGCACCGGCACGTCGGCCCGGATCGCACAGCTTGCCGCCAAGGGCAAGCTGAAGGTCGGCGACGAATTCGTCCACGAGTCGATCATCGGATCGCTCTTCAAGGGGCGCGTCGAAGCGGCGGCGAAGGTCGCCGATCGCGACGCGATCATCCCGTCGATCGCCGGCTGGGCGCGGATGACCGGCATCAACACCATCTTCATCGATGACCGCGATCCCTTCGCCCACGGCTTCGTCGTAAGATGAGCGGCCTCGATCCTGCCCGCAGCATCCTTCAGGGGTCGGCCGAGGGCCCGGTCATAGCGACCGGGGAGGCGCTGAGTTTCTGGGGCGGGGTCGATCCCGCGACGGGCTGCGTGATCGACGTGCACCACCCGCTGCATGGCGTCCCGCTCACCGGCTCCATCCTGATGATGCCGTCGAGCCGCGGCTCCTGTACGGGCTCGGGCGTGCTGCTCGATCTGGTGCTGACCGGCCGTGGCCCTGCCGCACTCGTATTTTCCGAACCGGAAGACGTGCTGACCCTCGGTGCGCTGATCGCCTCCGAGATGTTTGGCAAGCCGCTGCCGGTGCTGCGTCTTGCGCCGGAAGCCTTCGCGGCGCTCGCCCGTGCGAAGACGGCGCGGATCGGCGACAGGGCGATTGAAGCCGAGGGGCTGACGATCCCCGTCGTTCCGCCGGCGACGGCCGCGCTCGACCTCACCGATGGCGACCGCGCCATGCTCGACGGAGCGGAAAGCGTCGCGGTTGCGCAGGCCATGCGCATCATTTCGGCCATGGCGGCGCAGCAGGGGGCATTGGGTCTCGTGGATGTGACGCAGGCTCATATCGACGGCTGCATCTATGCCAGTCCCGCGAACCTCACCTTTGCCGAGAAGATGGTGGAGATGGGCGCGAAGGTGCGGATCCCGGCGACGATGAACGCCATTTCCGTGGACCATGCCAATTGGCAGAGGCAAGGTGTGCCGCCGTCCTTCGGCGACCCTGCGGCGCGGCTCGCCGACGCCTATGTCCGCATGGGCTGCCGGCCGACCTTCACCTGTTCGCCCTATCTGCTCGACAGCGCGCCTGGAGCCGGCGAAGCCGTGGCCTGGGCGGAGTCCAATGCCGTGATCTTCGCCAACAGCGTGCTCGGTGCGCGGACGGCAAAGCACCCGGATTTCCTCGACCTTTGCATCGCGCTCACCGGACGCGCGCCGCTCTCCGGCGTCTATCTCGACGAACACCGCAAGGCACGGCGGATCATAGACGTCGAACTGCCCGCGGGCGCCGACGACGCTTTCTGGCCGTTGATCGGCTATCTCGCCGGGCGTGCGGCGCCAGATCGCATCCCGCTCATCCGCGGGCTCGCCCCGGCGGAGCCCTCGCGCGACGACTTGAAGGCGCTCTGCGCCGCCTTCGGCACCACTTCCGCCGCGCCGATGCTGCATGTGGAGGGCGTGACGCCGGAAGCCGGCGGTGCCGCGGCTGAGGACGCGGATCATGCGACCATTACCCGCGCCGAGCTGACGGCCGCTTGGTCCGCCCTGAACGAGGGTCCGGATGAAGTCGAACTCGTAGCGATCGGCAGCCCGCACGCGTCCCTTGCCGAGTGTCGGGCGCTGGCCGAGGCGCTCGGCGGCCGCAAGCGGCATCCGGATGTGGCAGTGATCGTCACGGCCGGCCATGAGGTTATTGCGGAGGCGCGCGGCGAAGGCATTCTCGCCCGGCTTCAGGAGAGCGGCGTCCAGGTGCTGCCGGACCTCTGCTGGTGTTCGATCTCCGAGCCTGTGTTCCCGACCCGTACCCGGGCGGTCATGACCAATTCCGGCAAATATGCCCATTACGGTCCCGGTCTTTCAGGCCGCACAGTACGCTTCGGCAGCCTTGCCGATTGCGTCGCCGCGGCCTTGACGGGGCGCGTCCCGCCCCAGCTGCCGGACTGGCTTTCCTGAGGCGCGGCGGACGTTCGTAACCGCGCTGGCTTTTGAAACGAGGAGTTCGCGATGCGCAGCACCAAGACCATTCATGTCATTTCAGCCCATGCCGAGGGTGAAGTGGGCGACGTGATCGTCGGCGGTGTCGCGCCTCCGCCGGGCGATACGATCTGGGAGCAGAGCCGCTGGATCGCCCGCGAACAGACCCTGCGCAACTTCGTCCTGAACGAGCCGCGCGGCGGCGTCTTCCGCCATGTCAATCTCCTGGTGCCGCCCAAGCATCCCGACGCGGATGCTGCCTTCATCATCATGGAGCCGGAAGATACGCCGCCCATGTCCGGCTCCAACTCGATCTGCGTTTCAACCGTGCTGCTCGACAGCGGCATCCTGCCGATGAAGGAGCCGGTGACGGAGATCACGCTCGAAGCGCCCGGCGGTCTCGTTCGCGTGCGCGCGGAGTGCCGTGACGGCAAGGCCGAACGCATCTTCGTCGAGAACCTGCCGAGCTTTGCCGAGCGGCTGGACGCGAAGCTGGAGGTCGAGGGGCTCGGGACACTCACAGTCGACACCGCCTATGGCGGCGACAGTTTCGTGATCGTGGATGCTGCCGCAATGGGCTTCGCCCTGAAGCCGGACGAGGCGCACGACATCGCCCGGCTCGGCGTGAGGATCACCAATGCGGCAAATGCCAAGCTCGGTTTCCATCATCCGGAAAACCCCGACTGGCGGCATTTCTCCTTCTGCCTCTTTGCCGGTCCCGTGGAGCGCACGGCGGAAGGCCTGCGGGCGGGTGCTGCAGTCGCGATCCAGCCGGGCAAGGTCGACCGTTCGCCGACCGGGACGGCACTCTCGGCACGCATGGCCGTGCTGCATGCGCGCGGCCAGATGGGGCTCTCGGACCGGCTGACGGCGGTTTCGCTGATCGGCTCCACCTTCTCCGGCCGCATCCTGGGCACCACCGAAATCGGCGGCCGGCCGGCCGTGCTGCCGGAAATCTCCGGCCGCGCCTGGATTACCGGCACCCATCAGCACATGCTCGACCCGTCGGACCCCTGGCCCGAGGGCTACCGGCTGACCGACACGTGGGGTGCGCGCTGAGTGGATTGGCGGCGGGTGGAAATCGGGCGCGTTTTGCGTCATTCGAACTATGATGAACGCATCACGACAGGAAGGAAAATCGGATGAAGGCACGTATCAAATGGGTCGAAGGCAGGACCTTCGTCGGGGAATCCGGAAGCGGCCACAAGGTCGTGCTCGGCACGGCCACCGGCCCGGATAGCCCGACACCGGGACCGAGCCCCATGGAAATGGTGCTGATCGGCACCGGCGGCTGCTCGGCTTTCGACGTCGTCCACATCCTCGAGAAGGGCCGCGAGGCGGTCGAGGATTGCGTGGTCGAGATGGATGCCGATCGGGCGGATCAGGACCCACGCGTATTCACCCGTATCCACATGCATTTCATCGTCAAGGGCCGTGGTCTGGCCGCCAAGAAGGTCGAGCGCGCGGTTGCCCTCTCCATCGAGAAATATTGCTCCGCATCCGCGATGCTCGCAAAGACGGCGACCATCACGCATGATTTCGAGGTGGTCGACACGTCGGATACGGCGGCCTGACGGGGCGCCTCCGCCCCTCATCCGCCTGCCGGCGCCTTCTCCCCGTTTCGACGCCGTTTCACGGGGAGAAGGAACAAGCGGGTCGCTCCTCGCATCTCGTCGCGCAGAATAGGTCCGGAACCTTGCCGCTTGTCCCTTCGCCCGGCTTGCTGGCAGAAGGTGCCGGCAGGCGGATGAGGGGCGTTCGAGAATTCCGCTGAGCGCCGCATGAATTCAACCGCATCAAGCGCAATGCAGCGTACAAAAATTTCCACTCCCATGTCGGCGCCTTCAGGCGCCGTTCGTCCTATTGTATGCGCGGCACAGCCGCAAACGGGAGAATGCCCTTGATTTGATCGGCAATCCTTGCGTGGACTGAAAATGAATGCCGCGCCGGATTGCCCTGAGCGGAGACACGAGAAATGATCGATGCGCATTATCGCTGGGTGATCGTTGCTGCCGGCGGCCTGCTCGGCTGCATTGCAATCGGTGCCATGTTTTCATTGCCGGTTTTCCTTGTGCCCATCTCGCGCGATACCGGATGGTCGGTGACCGGTATATCGAGTGCCATGACGGTGGGCTTCATCGCAATGGCCCTGGCAAGTATGGTCTGGGGTAGCGCTTCGGACCGCTGGGGCCCGCGCCCGGTCGTGCTGATCGGTTCCGCGCTTCTTGCGGCGAGCCTGGCGCTTTCCAGCCTCGTGACATCGCTGATCGCATTCCAGCTCGTCTTCGGGGTGGTCGTCGGGGGGGCCTGTGCGGCGATATTCGCACCGATGATGGCTTGCGTGACAGGCTGGTTCGATACGCATCGCAGCCTTGCCGTATCTCTGGTGTCGGCCGGCATGGGAATGGCACCCATGACCATGTCGCCGTTGGCCGGGTGGCTGGTTACGATCTACGACTGGCGGACATCGCTGCAGATCATAGCCGCCCTTGCCGCCGTCAAGATGATTCCGGCTGCGTTGCTGCTGCGCCGCCCGCCGGTCCTCGAAGATACAAATGCCGTCTCCGCAAGCGAAGGGCAGCCGGACATGTCCCTTGGACAGGCGCTGAGATCGCCGCAATTCGTCATATTGCTGCTGACGAACTTCTTTTGCTGCGCCACCCATTCCGGGCCGATTTTCCACACGGTGAGCTACGCCGTGAGCTGCGGGATCCCGATGATGGCCGCCGTTTCCATCTACAGCCTCGAGGGTCTGGCGGGAATGGGCGGCCGCGTCGCCTTCGGCGTCCTCGGAGACCGCTACGGCGCCAAGCGCATTCTGGTATCGGGGCTGCTGCTGCAGGCCTTCGGTGCGCTCGCCTATTTCTTCGTGCGCGATCTCGGCGCCTTCTACGCGGTGGCTGCCGTGTTCGGCTTCATCTATGCGGGCGTCATGCCGCTTTACGCCGTGATCGCCCGCGAGAATTTCCCGCTGCGCATGATGGGCACTGTCATCGGCGGCACGGCAATGGCCGGCAGCCTCGGCATGGCAATCGGCCCGGTTGCCGGGGGACTGATCTACGACGTTTTTGCCAGCTACGGCTGGCTCTATATCGGCGCCTGGGGTCTCGGCATCGGTGCTTTCCTGATCGCACTGACCTTCAAGCCCTTCCCTAGGGAACGGCCGGCACTGGCTGCCGCCCGTTCCCTAGGGAACGGCCGGCACTGGCTGCCGCCTAACGCAACCGCGAGGAAAACCGTGCCACGGTTTTCCTCGTCGCCCTTACCGAATGGGCCGATCGGCTTCAGGCCTCATTGCGTACTGGGGCGGTCAAGCTGCAGCGAAAGCTGCACGCCGCGCTTGAGGGGCGGGAGCGGTATACCGACCTGAATCCGTCCGAAGGTTTTTCTGCGCCACTCCTGTTCGCGCTCCCGCCGGCGTCTTGCCTGGGCGACGGCGGCCATGGCGCGCTCGATAACTTCCTCTGCATGGGTCATGAGAGACTCTCCAGAATGTTCATGTTATGTTCTCATTCTGATTCATGAAAGTCAAGCCTCACCGGGGGAGCACGTCGGTCCGGGGCGGGTCCTTTTCGCCGGGCGGGTTCTGCGAGTCGTCCTCGGGACCCTTGTCGGGCTGGGGCTCGTTTGGCGGCGGATCGGGAATGCCGAGTGGCGGAACCGGGTTCGGCGGAATTATTCCCGGCCCGGGGCCGGGGCCGATCGGATCGGGCGTCATTGAAGAACTCCCTCTTACCGAGGTTCCGGCGCGTCGGCGATCGGCGGTGTGTAGACGACCGTTTCGGTTTCACCTTCCAGCATGGCGCCGCCGATCGCCAGATAGGCGAAGATGGCACATATCGCGAGCAGTATGAGACCTATCGGAAATGCGGCTGTGGCGCGCCTTTCGGGCATGTTGCGATCATCATGGGTCAACATGGTGCACTCCCATACGGCTGCATGCTTCCGTATTTGGCGATTGAGGATAAGCACGCAGCACTCCAAGTGTTACAGGCACCCTTGCGCGCCGGATGAGGCGCGAGGCGCTGTCATCATGGGAGAACGAAACCGGCGTTCACCGGTTCCAAAGCCCGGCGACGGAAAGACGAGGGCGCGTCAGTCTTCCGGCATGCCCGCAGAACCGATACGGGCAAACATCTCTGCGAGCGCCGGCCCCTGGAGTAACGGAACCGACAGCGGCAGAAGCGCAGCCGTAACCGTGCGGACGAGGTCGGCGTTGGAGCCGGCGGCGGTTCCTTCCGGAAGCCAGAGATTGTTTTCGAAGCCGACGCGGACATGGCCGCCGAGGAGCGCCGCGACTGTGACGCAGGCCGCCTCGTGACGGCCGAAGGCGCAGACGCTCCAATGGGTGAAGGCGGGCATGTCCGGCGCCAGGAAAGGCAGCAGGTCACGGGGGAGGGACCTCTGGCCCGGCGTATAACGGCCGAGTACGTAAAGTACGGGAATGTCGTCGCGGGAAAGCAGACCTCGTCGCCGCATGCCGTCCAATCGCACCGCCTCCTCCGGATCGTAGAGGATGATCTGCGGCGTGACCTTCTCCCGGGCCGCCCACGACAGAAGATCCGCAAAGGCAGCCTCGTGCGTTTCGTCCGGGACCAACTCTCTGAGCGCCAGAGACACGGCCTCGGGCCGGACCGCCTTCACGACGGCGATCTGCTCGCCCGGCGAATAGATGCCCAGCGCCTCGCTGGTGATCTGAATCACCATGCGATCGCCTACGGCAGCCCGGATCGCTGCGGTCGCGGCGCGGTAGGCGTCGGCATCGAGAAGATGGCTTCCGTCCCCCTTGCGCACGTGAACGTGGATCATCGCCGCGCCGGCATCGAGGCAGTCGCGTGCGGTAAGCGCCAGTTCTTCCGGGGTCAGCGGTATGGCGGGATGGTCGGCCTTCGTCCGGCGCCCGCCATTCGGCGCGACCGCGATCGAAATCCCCTGCAAAGCATCGCCTGCGTTCATGTGGGCACCATCGAGTATGATTTTCAGAAATCATAAAGTTGCACACTGAAACATTCGTTGCAATGGTCATGAGATCGTTGTTAAATGAAGCATGGACAAGGGGCCGCTCAGCGACGCGATCATCACCGCCTTCGACGGGCTTTCGTCGCAATTGCGGACGGCGGCCCGCTATATCGTCGACCATCCCCGCGACGTCGCTCTTCTCTCCATGCGCGAGCAGGCGCGCCAGGCGGGGGTGCAGCCCGCGACGATGACCCGCCTTGCCAAGCAACTCGGTTTCGATGGTTACGATGCCATCCGCGAACGTTATGCCGAGGCGTTGCGGGAGGGTGATGCCGGATTTGCCGGAAAGGCCGGCGAGCAGGCCCGAAGCCAGAAGCTGAGGGGCGACCACGCGCTCGCAGCCGATATGTTGCGCACGATCGGGACGCAGATTTCGCGGCTCGCAGAACCGGCTGCGCTCGACCGCATCGTTGCAGCGGCCACGCGGCTTGCCCGTGCCCGGCGGGTCTACTGCCTCGGGCTGCGCTCGAGCCACGCGGTCGCCTGGCAGTTCCACTATATTCTTTCGCTGGTCGGCGAAAAATCCGTGATGCTGGACGGCATCGGCGGCACCGGCGCGGATGCCGTCGGACGTGCCACGAGCGCAGACGTGCTGCTCGTGGCCAGCGTTCTTCCCTATACACGGGCGACGATCGAAATTGCCGAATATGCTCGGGACAACGGCGTACCGGTCGTCGCGGTGACCGACAGCGAAGTGGCGCCGCTTGCGCAGATCGCCGAGGCGATCATCGTCGTGCCGACCGAAAGTCCTTCCTTCCTGCACGCCATGGCGCCCGCCTTTGCCGTCGCCGAAGTGCTCGGCGCGCTCATCGCAGGCCGGGGCGGCGAAGCGACGCTCGCGGCTCTGGAGCGCTTCGACGGGCAGCTCGCGGCGCTGAACACTCATCTCCAATCCCGCAACTCCAAGAGAGCGCCATGACCCATCTTCTCCACCGCGCCATCCACGCGAAGCTGCCGGTCGCCGTCCGCGGCGAAGGCATCAGGCTCTTCGATGCCGAGGGCAGGGCCTATATCGACGCCTCCGGGGGAGCCGCCGTCTCCTGCCTCGGTCACGCTCATCCGGATGTGCTCGCCGCGCTCCACGCGCAGCTCGACCGTATGGCCTATGCCCATACCGGCTTCTTCACCACCGAGGCGGCGGAACGGCTTGCCGACCGCCTCGTCGCCGATGCGCCCGACGGGCTCGATCACGTCTATCTGGTGAGCGGCGGATCGGAAGCGGTCGAGGCGGCGCTGAAAATGGCCCGGCAGTATTTCGTGGAGAAGGGGGAGCCGCAACGCCGCCACATCATCGCCCGGCGCCAGAGCTATCACGGCAACACGCTTGGCGCCTTGGCGGCCGGGGGCAACGAGTGGCGGCGCGCTCAATTCCGGCCGTTGCTCGTCGAAACCCACCACATCGATCCATGCTTTGCCTATCGGCTGCAGCAGGCCGGCGAGAGCGACACGGACTATGCCGCGCGTGCCGCGGGTCAGCTCGAGGCCAAGATCCTCGAATTGGGCGCCGATCAGGTGATCGCCTTCGTCGCCGAGACGGTGGTGGGCGCCACGGCCGGGGCGGTCCCGCCCGTCGCCGACTACCTGAAGCGCGTTCGGGCGATCTGCGACAAATACGGCGTGCTGCTGATCCTCGACGAGGTGATGTGCGGCATGGGCCGCACCGGGACGCTGCATGCCTGCGAACAGGACGGCGTCGTCCCGGATCTCATGACCATCGCCAAGGGGCTCGGAGGCGGCTATCAGCCGGTCGGCACGGTACTGCTGTCCTCCGCGATCTTCCAGGCCTTCTCCGAAGGGTCGGGTTCCTTCCAGCACGGCCATACCTATATGGGCCACCCGATGGCAGCGGCGGCCGGCCTTGCCGTGCAGGAAGTGATCCGCCGGGACGGGCTGCTCGAAAACGTCGTGTCGATGGGCGATTATCTCGAAAGATGCCTGGTCGAGCGGCTCGGCAATCACCACCACGTCGGCGACATTCGCGGCCGCGGCCTCTTCCGTGCCGTCGAGCTTGTCGCCGACAGGGCGACGAAGTCCCCCTTCGATCCCGGCCTGAAGCTCAATGCCCGGATCAAGAAGGAAGCCATGGCACGGGGCCTGATGGTCTATCCGATGGGCGGCACGATCGACGGGCAACGCGGCGACCACGTCCTCCTGGCGCCGCCCTTCATCCTTAACCGGGAAGATGTCGGCCAGATCGTGGAGCGCCTCGGCGATGCCGTCGATGCGGCGATTGCCTCGCTCACGAAAGCTGCGGGTTAGAGCAACGCTCAGTAACCGCATCGTGCATCAGCGCACGTCTTGCTGGTGCTGCTCTCGGGCGATGCGCTGCCGAACTTGCGGAGAGTGCCTTGTGGCCAATGCTGGCGGTCGTCTCCTCGGCAATGTGGCCAGGCAACTGAAGGCTTGATCTCACGCTTGTTTCTCGTTTCCATCCCTCACGCGGCATGCACTCAGCCCCCGACGAACCGGTTGCGGAGAGGTCGCGAGCGGGTGCCGCGAATCCCTTCGCCCCGCTTGCGGGGAGAAGGCCGCGGCAGCGGGATGAGGGGCAATCGCGTATAACAGCTTCACTCCTTCAGATGCGGTTCGCCGAGCGTGTGCATCAGGCGGTTCGCCCAGCCGAAGATCGCGATCGAATGGATCAGATCGAGGATCTCCAGGTCGTCGAGCCCGATCTCGCGCAGGTGGTAGAACTGGTAGACGCCAACATTGTCCGGGTGCGCCGTCAGATCGACGCCGAAATTGAAGAGTGCCTGCTCGAAATCCGGCAGGTCGGCGTCGAGGCCGCGCCTGTAGATTTCGTCCACCACCTCCGGCCGCTTTTCCAGCTGGATGTAGCGGTTGGCATGCACCGAGGCGCAGTAAATGCAGCGGTTGACGAAGGAAGCCGCCAGCGCGCCGATTTCGCGCCCGCCGCGCGAGAGCCCGCCTTCGCTATACATGATGTCGTTGAAGAGCGGCGTACGTTCGGCGAGCATCTCGGCTTCGTTGGCCAGAACCAGGACATAGTTCGAAACCTTGGTATTCGAGGGCGTCACTTTCAGCGCTTCGAGCTGCTCCGGCGTTGCCTCGTCGAGCTTTACGGGCTTGACATAGGGCTGCCAGTCGAGCGGCTCCAGGGTGAATTCGTGTACGGTTTCCGACATGTCAGTTGTCCCTCAGCATCTTGAGGCCGGCCACGACCAGCACCTGATAGTTCACGAAGGCGATGAGACCCGCGAGCGTTACGATATCGCGGTCGTCGAAACCGACGGAATAGAGCGCTTCGATATTCGCGCGCGTCGCTTCCTTCGGCTTGAGCGTCACCAGATCGACATGCGCAAGCATCGTTGCGAGCCGCTTGTCGCCCTCGGGCCTGAAGGCCGGATCGGCGATCGATCGGAGCTCGGGTTTCGATCCCTTCTCCTCGAGCTGCGCCTTGTAATGGGCCTGGAGCTCTGTCGCTTTCCAGAGGCCGGTGATGCGCGCCGCGAGAGCCGCCCTCATGGCGTAGGAAAAATTACCCGGCTCGGCGGGATGGAGCGCGGCGTCATGGCTGGTCTGCGTGAAATGCTTGAGCTTGGCGCGCCGCTCGCGCAATGCGAGGACGGGCGAGGACGAATCCAGCCCGAGGACGGCGTCGATCACATCGGTTTTCGGGGGAACGGTCATCGTAATCCTTCAGCTTGGGCAGGAGTTCAAATCAAGCGGTTCTGTGCGCGGGTTCCGGGGCGTCGGCGTCCGTCCACTCCGAGCCGTCGAGTTCCGGCTTTTCGTAGGCGAGCAGCGCTTCCCAGTGGTAATCGACGTCTCGGATGAAGAGCGAGGCGGCGATCCCGCGCGCAAGCCAGAGCGCGCCCTCGCTGATCGCCGGAATGTCGCCGCTCACCTTGCCGATACTGATCGAGGCGCCGTAGTTGAAGCAGTGGATGTCCTTGAGCCATGGCGCGGTGCCGGGCTCCTTCTCGGTGAAGGAGAAATCGTCATCGAGCCAGGGGAAGCGGCCGAGGCCGGCATTCTCTTCGCCGACCGGCGGCGTGTAGCGGTCGTCCCAGCAGGCGATCCTGTCCTGATAGGGCGCGAGCTCGTCGCGGCTGAGCGGATCGACCGTGAAGCCGGTTCCGAGGATGACGAAGTCGGTCCTGAAGATGCGGCCCTTCTTGGTGGTGATCACGACTTCCCCGCCTTCCTCGCGCATCGAGCCGATGGCGCAGTCGAAGTGGAAGAAGGCGTTGGGATGGCGGCTGACGCGCAGCGTCGAATTGTGCGGGGCCGGCGTCTGCTGCTTGACGGAATAGTCCATGATCCGCCAGCGCCATTCCGCGTCGATCCTGGCGAACCCGGCAGTCACCCCGTAGGAGCCGATGCCCATCAGCTTGTTGACGGTCGGCATCTCCTTGCGGCGCGCGAGCAGGCGGACCTCGCCCGCGTCGGACTCCAGCGCCTCGGCCGCATTGTCGACAGCGGATGCGCCGACGCCGATGACGACGACGCGCTTTGCCTTGAGTGCCTCGAAATCGATGTCGTCGGCGGAGTGGGCCCAGGACGTGTGGCGCTTCATGCCCTTGACGAAATCCGGAACGACCGGCTCGCCCAGGCCTTCGCGGCCGGTGGCCAGAACCAGCTTGCGCGTGACGATGGAAGACTTGCTGCCGCCGGCGATTTCCAGCTCCAGGAGGCCATCCTCGCGAGGGCGGACGCGGGTGACATGCGTGTCGTTCTCGACGGGAATGGACAGGACCTCGCGGTACCACTTCAGGTAATCCATCCACATCGGGCGGGGAATGCGGAACAGCGTTTCCCACGCCGCCTCGCCGAAGCAAGCGGTGTACCAGGCGCGGAAGGTGAGCGAGGCCATGCCCAGCGCCGGGCCCAGCAGGTTCTTCGGCGAGCGCAGGGTTTCCATGCGGGCAAAGGTGACCCAGGGACCCTCCTGCCCTTTGGGGGCACGGTCGACGATGCGCAGATTGGCGATGCCCGCCCGGGTCAGGGCAAGCCAGGCGACCATGCCGCACATGCCGCCGCCGATGATGACGACGTCGCTCACCGGCTGTCCGTCAGCCGTCGTGACCGGCTTCGACCAGTTGGCGGCCGGGTAATTGAGATAGTCCAGGTCCTGTTTGACCCTCGCATTCAGTTCCGCGAGCCGCCCATGCTGTTCATTCGTCATAATAGCGTTTGCTCCTGAAATCCGCTTTCGGGACCGCCGCTGCCGGCGGCCCCTGAAATGACCGCGCCAAATTCAGGCGCGTCAGTCGGCCAGAACGACCGCGTCGCGCTCGCGCCAGCCCACCCACACCTCGTCCCTCTCCAGGTGCGAAAGCGCTACCGGGTCGAGCTGCAAAGCCAGCTCCGCGCCATTTTCGAGTTCGATCGTGAGGGAGGTGTGCGCACCCTTGAAGACGCGCTGGACGATGCGCCCCCTCAGTGCGAACCGGTCCTTCGGCTGTTCCGCCATGCAGTAGAGCGCCTCGGGACGAAGCGCGACGGTCGCGCCGCTGCCGGCTGGCAGCTTCGTCCCGTTGAGGTCGGCGTGGATGATGCTTCCGTTCCAGTCGATGGCCGCGGTCGTTCCATCGTGGGAAAGCAGCTTGCCTTCGAGGAAGTTGCTCTGGCCGATGAAGTTGGCGACGAAGCGGCTGCGCGGGCGGGAATAGAGCTCGTTCGGGCCGCCCATCTGCTCGATCCTGCCTTTGTTCATCACCACGATGACGTCGGACATGGTCAGCGCCTCCTCCTGATCGTGGGTGACGAAGATGAAGGTCTTGCCGGTGGTCCGCTGGATGGTTTTCAGTTCGATCTGCATCTGCTGGCGCAGCTTGGCGTCGAGCGCCGAAAGGGGCTCGTCGAGCAGAAGCACGTTCGGATCGGGGGCGAGCGCGCGCATCAGCGCGACGCGCTGACGCTGGCCGCCCGAAAGCTGGTCGGGCATGCGGTCGGCGAAATCCTGGAGCTTGACGAGAGCCAGCAGTTCCATGGTCCGCTTGTGGATCGCGTCCGAAGACAGCCCTTTCAACTCCAGTCCGAAGGCGATGTTGCGGCCGACGTTGAGGTGCGGAAAGAGCGCATAGTCCTGGAAGACGATGTTGACGTTGCGTCTGTTCGGCGGCAGATGGGTGATCGGCTTGCCTTCCAGATAGATCTCCCCCGACGAGGGCTGTTCGAAGCCGCCGAGCATCCTGAGCGTCGTAGACTTGCCGCAGCCGGAGGGGCCGAGCAGCGTCACGAATTGTCCGGATTCTACGGCGAGGTCCAGGTCATCGACCGCAGGCAATCCGCCGTAATATTTGTTGACGTTTTTGAAGTGGACCACAGGCTGCATGCGTCAGTTCCTTGAACGGCGGGTGAGGTGCTCGGCGTAAACGCCGACAGCGGCTGTCACGACCAGCACGATCGTCGCCATGGCGTTGATTTCCGGCGACATGCCGCCCTGCACCTTCGCGAAGATCAGCATCGGGAGCGTGGGCTTGTAGCCGCCGAGGAAGAAGGTGCGGACGAAGTCGTCGATACTGGTGAGTACGCAGAAGATCATGCCGCCGAGGAGTGCCGGCATCAGGTACGGGATCGTGACCCTGAGGAAGGCCACGAACCGATCGGCGCCGAGATCGCGAGCCGCGTCGACCAGATTGGCCGGCATGGAGCGTAGGCGCGTGAGCACCATGATCACCACGAAGGGCACCGCATGGACTGCATGCGACAGGATGATCGCCGCCGTGCCGGTCGGGATGTCGACGGTGCGGATGAAGATCCGCATGGAGATTGCGTTGATGAGGCCCGGAACGACTGCCGGCAGGCAGGCGAGTGCGAAGATGATCGCCTTGCCCCAGATGCCTTCGGTCGAGACCAGAAGCGCAATCCAGACGCCTATGACCGTCGCCGCCGCGGTGGTCGCGAGCGCGATCCCGATCGAATAGAGCGAGGCTTCGATGAACTGCTTGTCGTTGAGCACCTGGGCATACCAGTTGAGCGTCCAGTCCGTGATCGGAAAGGCGACGAAGCTCGCATCCTTGAAGCTCATGGCCGTCATCAGCGCCAGCGGCAACAGGAGATAGACCGCAAACAGCCAGTAGGCGGCACCGAGGGCGGTTTTCGGTAGGTCGGCGAAGTATGGTCGCATCGTGGCCTCCTTACATCAGCCGGACGGAACGGCCGCCGATCACCCGCATGAACAGGCCGACGGTCGAAAGCGAAACCGCGAGCAGCAGCATGGCGAAGGCAGCACCCTCGGGCCATTTGTCGTTCGAGGAGTGGAAGAGCGTCGCGATCACTTCGGGGAAGATGACCGTATTCGGACCGCCGAGCAGGAGCGGCGCCGCGAAGACCCCGACGGAGGTGAGATATACGAGGCTGCAGCCGGAGACGATGCCGTCCTTCGACAAGGGCAGGATCACGCGGCGGAAGCGCTGGAACGGGCCGGCGCCGAGGTCGGCCGCCGCATGAATGAGCGGTGTCGGTATCTTCTCGATGGCCGAATAGAGCGGCAGCAACATGTAGAGCGCCAGCAGATAGATGACGCCGAAGCTCAGCGAGAACGACGTGTAGAGCATCGGGATCGGCCGATCGATGAAGCCGAGTTCGCGCAGCGCCACGTTGACCGCGCCGCGATTGGCGAGAAGCATGATGACCGAAAAGGTGCGGATCAGTTCTCCCGCCCAGAAGGGGATGAGCAGGAGCAGCAACGCGCGCATGCGGTTCTTCGGCTGAACGATCTTCGCAACGTAGTAGGCGACCGGATAAACGATCACCAGGGTCGAGATCGTGACGACTGCCGCGAAGATGAGGCTGCGGATGAAGGGCATGAAATAGAGCTGGTCGGAGAAGAACAGTTCGTAGTTGGCCAGCGTGTAGGGGGAGCCTCCGTCCGGTGCCTGCGGATAGTCCGCCATGAAGCTGATCCGCCCCATCTGGAAGATCGGCCCGATGTGCAGCGCCGCGATCCAGAAGAGAGGGACGCCGGCAAGCAGCGCCAGCCGGGCACGGCGGCTGTCCGCAAGGCGTCCGATGGTGTGACGATAGAGACCCGAACCGACGGCCTTGCCGATCCATCCGGCATAACGGGGCACCCGTCGAGAACCGGCGGATCGGGCTTGCATTGTGGTCGTATCTACCATTGTCGTCGTTCCAGGCTCAGGAAATGCTCTTTCTCACGGCCGGTCCCAAGGGACCGGCCGTGTCCGATGGGCCTCGGCGATCGATCAGGCGGCCTTGATCTCGGCGACTGCCTTGTCGACCATCTCGTTTTTCATGTCGCGGTTGACGGAGCTGAAGAACTGGATGCGCTCGGTCTGTTCCTGCGGCAGGGTCATTGCCGCACGCTCCTTGTCGTTCAGCACCTTGTCCACGCCGTCGAATGCGGAGGCGAAGCCCGACTGGCGGCTCATCGCAGCGCCGATTTCCGGAGACGAGAGGATAGCGTCGAGGAAGGTATAGGCCGCATCCGTATTCGGGCCATTCTTCACCACGTTGAAGGAGTAGAGGAAACCATAGGTCCCCTCCTTCGGAACCGATATTTCGATCGGATGTCCGTCCATGATCAGCTTCGCCGCGGGGCCGGACCAGCTATGGGCGACATAGATGTCCTCGTTGACGAACATCTGCTGAACCTCGGAGCCGGCGTCGTAGTATTTGCGAACCATGTCCTTGTTCTGGATCAGGTAGTCGCGCGCCTTGTTGGTTGCGGCCTGCGCCTCCTCCGGCTTGCCTTCATAGGTGACGAAGTCGCCGTCATTGCCCTGATAGCGCATGGTGATCTGGAGGAAGTCGGAAATGATGTAGGACGTCAGGCCCTTGTATTCCTGATCGAACATGATGGCCCAGCTGTCGGAGGCCTTGGTATAATCCGTGTTGCGGGCGAGGCCCTCGAAGCCCGCCAAAAGCGGCACCCCGTAGACTGAACCGTCGACGGTAAGCTGCGGCGCGCCCTTGTAAGCTGAGGCAAGCTTGTCCCAGTTCTTCAGCCTGCCGGTGTCGAGCGGCGTGAGCAGCTTGGAGCCGATGAACTGCGACAGACGATGGCCGGTGACCGTGACGATGTCCGTCGAGGGCGTCTCGCCTTCGGCGGACAGCACGTTGTACTGCTTGCCCTGGTCGTCGGTCAGGCGAATGCGCACTTCAATGCCCGTATCTTTCTGAAACTGGTCGATAAAGGACTGCGGAACGAACTTGTCATAGGTGGTGATGTTCACGACCTTGGACTGGGAAAATGCCGGGCGAATGATTGCCGGCGCTGCCAGGACGCCCGTGCCGGCGGCCAGAAATTTCAGCGTGGAGCGGCGGGTTGCGGTGAAGTCTTTCATGTCATTCTCCTCTTTTGGTTCTAAGTTTCGTTGTTATGCAGTGGACTTTCTTGGCATTTGGCAGAGCGGTTCGCGCGCTAGCGTGCGTCGGCCTGGTCTCCTCCCAAGGTCATTTCAGCGGCGCGATTGGCGTTGCGCGGGTCGTGAGCGGTAAATCCCGGGATGCAGGCGGAAGCGATCTGGATGATCGCCTGGATCAGTTCGCGTGAGCTGTCTGACAACGGACGCGCGGCGGCCGAAAAGATCGCCCACGGGAAGGGAATGTCGACGTCGAGCGGGCGAACCGCGACATTGGCCAGCTTCAAGCCGTAGGCTGTCGCAGGCTCGACGATTGCGACGCCGAGCCCCGTCGATGCGATCTGTACCGCATTGACCGAAACGCTGGTCGCGATGATCCTGGCCGGGCGGATATTCGCGGCTTCCAACGCTATGTCCACGCGGCGGCGCAGGCGGAACGGATTGGCCATCGTGATGATGTTGCGTCCGGCAAGATCGGCGATCGAAATCACTTCGCAGGCGGCAAGAGGATCATCTTCCGCCACGGCGGCAACGCAAGGTCCCTGAAACACCCCGTGCACTTCCAGTCCCGGCTGGTCGGCCGGCAGAGACGTGACGCAGAAATCTGCCGTGCGGGCCAACACCGATTGCACCGCCGCCTCTGCCGGCAGGCTGCGCAGATGGATTTTTCGCGGCAGCAGCTTTTCCGGCAACGCCGCGAGCGCCAAGGGGATGATGCCGCTGGCGAAAGCCGGGATCGCTACGATCTCGATCGGCTGGGGCTCCTTTTCCGCGATCGTCCTTGCCCGCTCCCGCAAATGGCCGATGCCGCTCAGGAACCGCTCGGCTTCCGCATGGAATGCGATCCCCTTTTCGCTCGGTGCGATCTTCGGACCGTTGCGGTCGAAGAGCGCGAAGCCGACGGAAATTTCCAGGTCCTGGATGAGGCGCGTGACCTGGGACTGGGAGCGATCGAGCAGCCGGGCGGCGGCGGTGATGCTGCCGGTGGACATCACCGCAAGAAAGGCCTCGAGTTCCCGTATCTCCATGACGATCATGCGCCCAGTGCATTATAGCTGCCTCATACTGCATAAAACGTATCTTAAGCGCCAGTGACAAAGGACAATTTTTCTTTTCGGTGCTATCCAGTGAAAAATCTGCGGTTCCCCGGCTGAATGCTTTCGCGAAGAGCGGCGTTGGGCGACCTTGCGGGCAAGGCGGCAAACACGACGCCATATGAGAAAGGAAGACAGAACCACGATGCGTATTGGTATTCTCGGCGCCGGGGCGATCGCCTTCGGCATGGCGGCTTTCCTGGCAAAAGCCGGTCATCACCCCGTTCTGTGGTCTCCTTCGGGTGCGCGCACGCGCAAACTGGCCGCGAGGGAGCCGCTGACGGCGACAGGCGCCGTCGAGTTTTCCGGCCCGGTGGCGGTTGCCCATGACGGACGCGAGGCGGTCGCCGATGTGGACGCGGTCATCGTCGCCCTGCCGGCCAATGGTCATCGCGTGGCGTTCGATGCCGCGGTGCCGCACCTGAAGTCCGGCCAGCCTGTGATCGTCAGCTCGCACAGCTCCTTCGGCGCGCTCTATCTTTCGAAGCGGCTGGCCGAACGGGGCGTTTCCCTGCCCATCATCGTCTGGGGCACGACCCTTCTGACCGGCCGCCAGCAGCCGGACGGCGCAAGCGTTTCCGTCAATACGGTCCGCCAGAAAATCGACGTCGCCACTTTGCCGAAGGCTGCCGCAGCCGAGGGGAAAGCGCTGTGCACCGAACTCTTCGGCGACCGCTTCGTCGAGCGCGACGGACTTCTGGCCATCTCGCTTTCCAACCTCAACCCGCAGAACCATTTGGGCATCGCGCTTCTCAACCTGACCCGCATGGAGAAGGGCGAGAAATGGGGACAGGGCGAGCATGTGACCCCGGCTGTCGGACAATTGATCGAAGCGCTCGACGCGGAGCGTCTGAAGATCGCCGAAAGCTTCGGTCTGTCGGTCAGAACCGTACGCGAACATTTCTCCCTATCCTTCCATGTGCCGATCGGCACGGTCTCCGACATGAACCAGCAGATGCACCTCGAAGGGCGGGGCGGTTTCGGCCCGGCGACGGCCGACAGCCGGTACATCTATGAGGACGTGCCCTTCGGTCTCGTCCCCACCAGTCTGCTTGGACGGATCGCCGGCCGGCCCGCTGTTCTGCACGAAGCCGGAACGAGCCTGTTTTCCGCTGCAATGAACCGCAACCTCGCGGCCGATAACGACCTGTTGCCGGAGCTTGCGCTCGACAGTTTCTCGCCCGCGGCCCTCAGAGAGCTTTGCGACCAGGGTTTCACGGCCTGACGGCGAGCAGGCGTGCGCCTATCTCACGATCAGAAAGGCCCCGCTGGCCAGCGCGAAGGTAAGCACGCCGAGGCGCAGGCCGCGGCCGCGAATATGGTCGTGCGTCAGCCGCGACAGAGCGCTTCCGAGGAGAACCGCCGGTGCGAGGTAGAGTGCGGCCAATAGCTGGTCCGCTCCGAGCCGTCCTGCAAAGGCGAGTATCACGAGCGACATGATTTCGCCCACGAAGAAGCACACCGCCACGGTTGCCCTGAGTATCGGCCCCTGGGCATGCTGGTAAAGGAGAGCGAGCGGCGGTCCGCCAATGCCGGTCGCCGTTTCGGTCACACCGGTGAACAATCCGACGCCGAGCGCGCTCGGGCGGCCCGGTTCGAAGGGCGGCGCGAAGAGCGCGGCGGCAGCGGCAATGACCGTGAACCAGCCGACGGCCAGGTCGAGCTGCTGGGTCGAGAGCGCGGCGAGCAGCCACACGCCGGCAAAGGTGCCAGCGAACCTGCCGAGCGTGATCCATTTCGCGCCGGACCAGTCGACCGCCGACCGTTCCCGCCAGGCGACGTGGAAGTTGAGCGGCAGCATCAAAAGAAGCAGCGTCACCGGCAGGAGATCGGGCTTCAGGATGCCGACGACGGGTGCCACGATAAGTGCGAAACCGATGCCGAGCGCACCCTGGATGAACGACGAGACGAGCGTGACGGCGCTCAGGATTGCAAAAAGGCCGAGGGTCATGCGAAATGCCCCAGCGCCCGATGCTCGGCCGATGGCTTGTGGACGCGCTGGATCGGCGCCCTTGCGATGGCATCGGCCGTGACCTCGCGCACCTCTGCAAGAAGCGCCCGTGCATCCCATCCGACGGGCCAGCCCTGCCAGAGACGGAGCTGCCCGGCGGTGAAGACCGCGTCGATCTGGTCGCGATTGCCGTAGCGCACGAGCTCCCACATGAGATCGTGGGAGGGGGTGAATTCAGGACGATCCAGGTCGACCAGAAGGAAATCGGCGGCAAGCCCCTCGCGGATCGCACCGGTCACCCCGGCGAGAGCCGCGGCGTCCGCAGCCTGAGCGGTTGCCCGCTCGACCCAGAGCCAGCCGCCGCCGCAAGAGGAGTCGCCTGTCGCAAGGCCGAAGCCGGCGCGTTGCAAGCCTTCGGCGGCATCCATCAGACGGAAGCCGTCGGCGCGCGTCCCGTCCGTTCCCAGTCCGAAGCGGATGCCGAGTGCGGCCATCTGCAGGGCGGGCGCGATGGCATTGCCCTTCCAGAGGCTCGCGACCGGATTGTAGGCGACGGCCGTGCCGCTGTCGCGCAAAAGGTTCAGCTCGTGCGGCGTCACCAGCGTCGAATGGGCGATCAACACATGCGGGCCGAGGGCGCCGAGATGGGCGAGATGCTCCAGCGGGCGGCGGCCGTTTGCGACCAGCGAGCGCTCGACGGCGACGAGGTGTTCGTTGACATGGGTCTGGAATACCGCTCCCGCCTCACGTGCCATCCGGGAAACGTCGGCCAGCATATGGTCGCTGGCCGCCTCCGGAATGGAAATGGCGAGCGAGGCATGAACGAGAGGGTCGCCCTCGAATGCGGCCAGGTGCCTGGCCGCATTTTTGAGGATCGTCGCGCGTTCGGGGACGACGGCGGCTCCGCCGAGGTCGTTGCAGATCAGGCCTATGACGCTGCGCAGGCCGGTTTGCCGCGCCGCCCGTATCAGCGCATTGATATGGCCGGCTGAACGCGTGCCCGCATCGACGGCGGCGGTAAAGCCGCCGCGCAGGCACTCGAGCGCCGCAAGCTTTGCGGAAAGATAAACCATCCGTTCGTCGAGGCTGCCTTCGAGCGGCACCCATATCCGGCGAAAGATCTCGGAAGGCTCGCCGAAGACAAGCGATTTGCCGAGCGACTGGGTCAGATGGGTGTGTGTATCGATGAAGCCAGGCATCACCAGATGATGCGGCAGCTCGATCGGTGTCAGATCCGGGTTCCGGCTGCCGACAAGCCCTGCGGCACCAATGTCCGTGAAGCGTCCGTCCCGGACCACCACCCCCATTCCGGATCGAGGCCCGTCCGGCAGGAGAACCTTGCCGGGGTGAAGCAGGAAATCACCGCTGCCGGGTAACTTGTCGCGCAATTCCGTCACTTTTGTATTCCCCTTAAATTTCGGCTTCGACGCTGGCTGCGGCCTTTTCGGCGGCGCCCGAGAGCATTCCCGCTTTGAACCGCGGAAATGCTCACCCTTTGTTTTGTCGCTATTCCGGACGAAAAACCGCTGCGCACTTTTCCTGGAATTGCTCTAGAGGCAGGTGTTGAAAAAAAGCGTTCACAATCACCGCCGTGATGGTGCCGGCGGCAAGGCCGTTCGCCAGGATCATCTGGCTCCATTGCGGAAACTGGCTGTAGACGCCCGGGACCAGGATCGGCAGTAGCCCCATGGAAAGCGCAGCTGCCAGAGTGAACATCGGGCCGTGCTCGCGCAGATCGACGCGACGCAGAAGATCGATCCCGATCACGCCGATGATCGAGAACACGATCACGGCCGTTCCACCGACGACGGGGCCGGGCAGGGCATTCGCCAAACGGCCGACCGGCGCAAACAGGGCGATGAGGACGAGGATCACGCCGGCCGTTGCGGTGACGTAGCGGGACTTGACGTTGGTTGCCCGGACGATACCCACGTTTTCACCGCTGGTGATGATAAGCGAGGTTCCGAACAGGCCGCCGACGAGCGAGGCGACGGCGTCGCCGCGGATGGTTGCGGGCACGATCGCGTGAGCGTCGCCCCGACGCCCGACGATCTCGGCCGTGGCGATGGTCTGCCCCGTCGCTTCGGCCATCGATATGATCGAAAACACGATCAGCGGAAGGGCGGCGAAAAAGTCGAACTTCGGCATTCCGAACGGAAGAAGCTGGGGCATGGCAATCACCGGTCCGTCGAAGATGCCGGAAAGGTCCATATACCCGGCTCCGATGGCGATGGCCGAACCCGCGATGAGGCCGAGCATCACCGAGATCCGCTGAAGCGTGCCCGTGAAGACTCTCGCGAAGATCACCGTCAGCGCGATCGTCGCAAGGGCAAGCCCGACATTCATCGGATCGGCGAAGCCTTCGCTCCCCTGCTTGCCGGTGATCGTGCCGCCGTAGATGCGCACGAGGTTTACCGATACGAGAAGAAGCATCGTCCCGACCACGATGGGCGGAAAATAGCGCAGCAGCCGTCGGAATACCGGCAGCGCCAGGAAGTAGAAGCCTGCCGTGAGGATCACCGCGCCGACGGCCGTCTGCACGTCGGTCTGCTGGGCGATGGCCAGAAAGATCGCGATCGGAGCGCCACCCGGCACCATGATGAACGGCAGCCGCGCGCCGAAGCCAGCCGGCCCGAAACTCTGCAGGATGGTGCCCAGTCCGCAGATCAGAAATGTCGCGCTGATCAGCGATACCGTCAGGGCGTCGGAAAACCCGAGCGCCTTGCTTACGAGAAATACGGCGGTAATCGGCGAAGCAGCCATCACCAGCACATGCTGAAGACCGAACAGAAGCAGGCTGCGCGGCGGCAGCACTTCGTCCGTCGGGTCGATAGAATCGATTTTGTTCCCGGTCATTTGATCTCCTCCACGCCAGCCTCTCTCCCGCTGGCTATGCAAATCGTTTTGCATAGCGCGTGGTAGCACATTTTTTCTCGCTAGCAAATCGATTTGTAAAAGCCGCGTCGCAATGCCATCATCCGGGCCGGTTCATGGACGGGGTGTTCGGATGACAAGATCGACGATCGTGGAATTGGCGAAGGCGGCGGGCGTATCGCCGACCACGGTTTCCCACGCCTTCAGCGGACGGCGCTATGTCGACCCCGAGACGAAAGCCAGAATCGTAGCGCTGGCCGACAAGATGGGCTACCGGGCCAATCCCCGGGCCCGCAGGCTCCGGACGGGCGGGGCGGGGATCATCGCCCTGGCATCGTCAATGCCCTTTGCGGTCGCTGCGGGCCCGGCGAGGCTGGGTTTTCTGATGGAGATCGCCGCCGCCGCGGCCGTTACGGCGCTTTCGCGGCATCTCGCCCTCTGCCTGGTGCCGCCTTTGGAGCCCGACTCCAACCTCGACGCGCTGGAAGTCGACGGCGCCATAATCGTCGAACCCATGGTCGAAGACCGCTTACTGGAATTCTTCTCTGCCCGCGGCGTACCCGTTGTCTCGATCGGACGGGCGCCGGGGAGGGAGGACATTCCGTCGGTGGATATCCAGAGCACAGCGACGGCCCGGCTGATGCTGGAGCACCTTGGCGCAAACAGCCGCCGCGTCGGCCTGATCACCGGCGAGCAGCGGCGCAATTCCTACATCGAGACCGAAGCTGCCTATGCGGCTTTCGCCGCGGAGAGAGGATATTCACCGGTTGCGTTGCGTGTCGACGAAAGCGGCGGCGAATCCGAAGCGGCCGCGGCTGCCGAAAGGCTCCTGCGAAACAATCCGGATATCGACGCGTTATGCGTGCCTGTCGACGCTTTCGCCAGGGGCGTGCTCGATGCCGCCCGGTTGCTCGACCGTCCCGTTCCGCAGGGGCTGCGACTAGCGACGCGATACGACGGGATGCGGGCAAAACTCGCGACGCCGCAATTGACGGCTGTCAACCTGCACCTGGATCAGGTCGCGGAAGCGGCGATCGACCTGCTGATCGCAGCGATGGAGGGCAAGGAGCCCCAGCCGCACGCGATCGCCCCGCCGCAACTTGTCGTGCGGGAATCCTCGGCGGCATGACTGCCGCTCATTTGCGCGCGGCCCCCGTCAGGCCGGCTTCGCTGCGATCGGCCCTTTTGCGCGCGAACTGTAAGCCGGCAATTCCCGCGGTCACAGCCAGCGCGATACCCACCGGGATGGCGCTTGACGGTTGCTCGGCTTTTCTCAGCACTGCGACGATGTCAAAGCCGACATCGAGGCCGATGCGCTTTGCATAGGAGCCGAAGTCGACATTGCTGATCATCAGACTCTCGCCCGCCGGTGTGACCGTGAGCCCGATCGATTGCAGCCGTTGAAGCGGTTCGCCGGGCTCGCCGAGCGGCACGTTGACGGTCTTGCGGACCTCGTCGCCCATCAGGTCGAAGCCCTGGACCACGAAGTTGATCCGGCTTTTCGCCGGAGCCTCCTCGACAGCTCGCAGGAATTCTGAGGCGGGCAGTTCTTCATAGGGCGGCGAGATCTGGTTGAGCCACCAATCGGGACGGAACAGCGTGAAGCAGACGAGCAGCAGCACCGCGCTCTCCCACAACCGGCTCTTTGTCACGAACCAGTTCATCGTCGCGGCCGAGAAAATGAGGATCGCAGCGAGCGATATGGCCGCCACCCAGATCGTATGCGCCCAGGTGTCGACGCCGATCAGCAGGATCGCCGGGTTGAATATGAAAACGAACGGGAGGATCGCGGTGCGCAGAGAATAGAGCGCACCCTGAAAGCCCGTGGCGATCGGGTCTTCCTTGGAAATCGCCGCCGCGGCGAAGGCAGCCAGCCCAACCGGCGGCGTGATGTCGGCCATGATTCCGAAATAGAAAACGAAGAGGTGGACTGCGATCAGCGGTATGGCGAGGCCCGCCTGCGAGCCGAGCTCGACGACGACCGGCGCCATCAGGGTGGCCACCAGGATGTAATTGGCGGTGGTCGGAATTCCCATGCCGAGCACTAGGCTGATCGCGGCGATGAGGATCAGCATCATGATGACGTTGCCGCCCGAAATGAACTCGACGAGCTCCGTCATCATCAGGCCGAGGCCCGTGAGCGTGATCGTTCCGACGACGATACCGGCGGTGGCAGTGGCGACCGCGATGCCGATCATGTTGCGGGCACCGAGCGCCAGGCCGTCGGTCAGGTCCCAGGCGGCGGCGCGGACCGAACCAGCAACATCCTCCTTCCGGAAGATCGCCATCAGCGGCTTGCGGGTGGCGACGATGGCGATGATCGTCAGCGTTGCCCAGAAGGCCGAAAGCCCGGGCGAAAGCTGCTCGACCATCAGGCACCAGAGCAGGACGACGATCGGGATGAGGAAATCCAGCCCGGTCCGCGTCACATCCCATGCCCGCGGCAGTTCCAGGATCGGCGCGTCTGGATCGTCGAGCTCCAGGTCCGGATAGCGCGACGAGTACCAGATCGTCGCGATGTAGAGCGCCACGCCGGCAATCGCGAGCAGCAGAGGCGCGCTTTCTCCGAATGCGGCCCGAATGGCGATGATTCCGTAATAGAGAAGGCAGATTGCCAGCACGCTGCCGGCAAGTCCGAGGCCCATGCGAAGCCACCGCTCGCGCATCGGAGTCGGACGCTGGGGGATCGGCTGCATGTTCAGCTTCACCGCCTCCAGATGCACCATGTAGAGAAGCGCTATGTAGGAGAAGACCGCCGGCAGCAGCGCATGCTTGACGATTTCCGAGTAGGGAATGCCGACATATTCGACCATCAGGAATGCCGCGGCTCCCATGACGGGCGGCATGATCTGGCCGTTAATCGAGGCCGAAGCCTCGATCGCGCCGGCCTTCACGCCGGAAAGCCCGGTGCGCTTCATCAGCGGAATGGTGAAGATGCCGCCCGACACGACGTTGGAGACCGACGAGCCGGAAACGACGCCGTTCAAGGCCGACGAGACGACCGCCACCTTGGCCGGGCCGCCGCGCAGATGGCCGAGCAGCGCGATGGAGATCTGCATCATCCAGTTTCCGGCACCGGCCTTCTCGAGCAGCGTTCCGAAGAGGACGAAGAGGAAAACGAAACTCGTCGACACGCCGAGCGCAATGCCGAAAACGCCCTCCGTCGTCAGCCATTGATGGTTGATGAACTTAACCAGCGAAGCGCCGCGATGCTGGATGACGTCGGGCATGTACTGGCCGGCAAAAGTGTAGAAGATGAAGACGCCGGCGACGAAGACCATCGGCAGGCCGAGCGCGCGGCGCGTGGCCTCGAGCAGGAGCAGGATGCCTGCAGTGCCGGTGACGAGATCGAGCGTCGAGGGCTGGCCGGGCCGTCCGGCAAGCTCGCCATAAAAAAGGAACAGATAGGCGCCCGCGAAGGCGCCGAGCGCCCCGAGCACCCAATCGGCGAGCGGCACCCGGTCGCGCGGCGAACTTTTCAGCGCGGGATAGGCAAGGAAGGTCAGGAACAGCGCGAAACCGAGATGGATGGCGCGAGCTTCGGTATCGTTGAGAATGCCGAAGCCGAAGACGAAGGGCAGGGGAGACGCGTACCAGAGCTGGAACAGCGACCATGCCACAGCGGTGCAGAGCAATATCTGCCCGGTCAATCCTTTGGCGTTGCGTCCGCCGGTATCCGCTTCGGCGACCAGTTGCTCGAGGTCGACATCGACCTTCCGTTCTTGAAGTTCGCTCGTGACACCCTCCCATGCCGGTATTGCCGGCGAGCCGCCTTTCGGCCCGCCGGTAGACGTCAGAATGCGAAGCTTACTTCAACCAGCCCTTTTCCTTGTAATATTTTTCCGCACCCGGATGCAGCGGTGCAGAGAGGCCGTCCTTGATCATCTTGGCGGGCTCGAGATTGGCGAAAGCCGGGTGCAGCGACTTGAACTCGTCGAAATTCTCGAAAACCGCTTTCGTCAGCGCGTAGACGCTCTCTTCCGGAACATTGGCGGAGGTGACCAGGGTCGCCAGAACGCCGAAGGTTTCCGTGTCTTCCGGATTGTTGTTGTAGAGGCCGCCCGGAATGGTCGCCTTGGCGTAATAGGGATTGTCGGCGACCAGCTTGTCGACGACTTCGCCGGTGAGCGGCACCAGCTTCGCCGCGCAGGTCGTCGTCGGATCCTGAATATTGGCGGAGGGGTGCCCCACGCCGTAGAAGAAGCCGTCGATCTTGCCGTCGCAAAGCGCCGGGCCATGCTCGTCCGCCTTGAGTTCGGATGCGAGGGAGAAGTCGGCGAGCGTCCAGCCCATTGCGCCGAGCAGGCGTTCCATGGAGGCGCGTGTTCCAGAACCCGGATTGCCGACATTGAAGCGCTTGCCCTTGAAGTCCTCGAACTTCGTCACGCCGGCATTTGGGTGCGCCAACACCGTGAACGGCTCCGGATGAATCGAGAAGACCGCCCTGAGGTCGGCATGCGCGCCGCCCTCCTTGAACGCCTCGTCGCCCTTGAAAGCGTTGTATTGCACATCGGATTGTGCCATGCCGAAGTCGAGCTCGCCCTCCTTGATCGTGTTCACGTTGAACGCCGATCCGCCGGTGGATTCGACCGAACAGCGGATGCCGTGCGACTTCCGGTCCTTGTTCAGAAGCCGGCAGATGGCGCCGCCCGCGGCATAGTAGACGCCGGTGACGCCGCCGGTGCCGATCGTCACGAATTTCTGCTGCGCCGCGGCGCCGCCCGAGAAAAACAGTGCTGCCGAAAGGGCGGCGATCTGCGCTCCGCGCAGGGTAATCCGTTCATGTTTCATCTATTTCTCCCATAATGCTTCGCGTGCCACTGAGGCCGTCCCGAGATTTATGCCTGCAGCGCCACGCGTCCAGTCGGACGCGCAAAGGTCGCAGCGGCAGTTTGTATTACACGCAGAAGGGCACGTCCGTGCATGTTACGATCGTTGCCCTTTATCAAGCAAGGGGCATACTTTGCAAATCGGTCGGTCGGAATAACCGGCGATCGGAGCGGCCGGGTGTCTCGCCACGGTGGGGCCCTTCGCGGATGCCGATTATTGGGGAACCAAGAATGGGCGCCGGATGTTTTCCTCCTTCAAACGGGAGCATCGCCATGGCGACGATACGATATGAAATTGTGGAACACGATGGGGGCTGGGCCTACAAGGTCGACGACGTCTTCTCCGAGACCTTCCCCACCCATGACGATGCACTGGCCGCAGCCGAGATCGCGGCGCGCCATCATGAGCTTCCCGGCTCTACCGAGGCCATCGAGTTCCAGGATCCCGCCGGCCGTTGGCATGAGCAGGTCGCCTCCGGCTTCGATCGCCCGCATACCAGGGTCGTCGATACGCAGGATGCACGGGACGCGGCAGAACGCCCGGACAGCCCTGAGCCTCGACGTCCTTTGCAAACCGTCCTGGTTCTTGCCGGCCTCGGGCTCGCGATCGGATATTTTCTTCGTCGACATTAAGTCCAGTTGAGCACAGAGCCTCGACATGCGCCGTCCCGACGGCGGCGGAGAGCTGCCGTTGCGCGGCGAATGCGTTCCGGGCAGCCGACGCGCTCTTGACTCTCGTGGTATAACACCTTAACAATCACACCATGAGCACACTGGCCGTTCGCAAGAAGCTTTCCGACGAAGTCCGGTTGAAACTGGAGGAGATGATCCGCGACGAGATCTATCCTCTGGGGGCGACGCTTCCTTCCGAGCGAGACCTGATGGAATTGTTCGGGGTCGGGCGGCCCTCGATCCGCGAGGCGCTTTATGCGCTGGAGCGCATGGGGCTGGTGAAGGTCAGCACGGGCGAGCGTGCCAAAGTCACGCGGCCGACGCCGGACCACTTCCTGTCTTCGCTTGCGGGCGCTGCGCGCATGCTGCTCGGCCATCCCGAGGGCGTGGCCAATTTCGAGCAGGCGCGCCTGTTCCTGGAGGAGGGATGCGCGCGCCATCTTGCTGCCCATGCGACAGCGGAGCAGATCGAAGCAATCGACGCCGCGCTGGCGCGCAATGAGGCCGCCATCGGCAAGGCTCGCGCCTTTGCTGCCACCGATGTCGCCTTCCACCGCACGCTGACCCAGATGGTCTCGAATCCCATTTTCGTCGCGGTCCACGACGCGTTCGTGGACTGGCTGATCGACCAAAGGCCTCTGCCGACCAGGCCGGAGATTTCCAACAGGGAGAGTTTCGAGGAGCACGTGGCGATCGTGGAGGCCATCCGCTCCCGCGATCCGGAGCGTGCCGGAAAGGTCATGCGCGAGCACCTGGAGAGTGCAGCGCGTAAATACAGGCAAACGAGCCCGTAGCATCGGGCCGATAATGGGAGGAGCAACAATGAAAACGGGAATGATTTCGCTCGCGCTTGCGGGGCTGCTGATGGCGTCGCAAGCCATGGCTCAAGAGGCGCGCACATTGCGCCTGGGAATGCAGGGTACGGCCGGAGACCCGCAATTCGAGGGCGTCACCGAGGCCGCGCGCATCATCAAGGAAAAATCGGGCGGCCGGCTGACGCTGGAAATCTTCCCGAATTCTCAGCTCGGTACATTCACCGAGATGATGGAGCAGGTGACGCTCGGCGAGCTCGACTTCACGCTGAACCCGTTTGGCGGGATGGACGCCTGGGTTCCCCGGGCGGTCTTGGCGAGCACCGCCTATGTCGTCGGCGACTTCGATCACCTTCAGAAGATCATCGCCTCCGACTGGGGTAAGGGGATCGTCGACGAGATGCGGACCGAGCACAAGTGGCGCATGGTCGACTCCTGGTACTTCGGGACGCGGCACACGACGGCAAAGAAACCGATCGAAAAGCCTGCCGATTTCGCGGGCATGAAGCTGCGCGTCCCGAACTCCGCGCCGCTTCTTACCTGGGCGAAGGCGATGGGCGCGAGCCCCACGCCGGTCGCATTCGCCGAGGTCTATCTTGCACTCCAGACCAATCAGGTGGACGGCCAGGAAAACCCGCTGCCCATCATCGACTCGATGAAGTTCACCGAGGTCCAGTCCCATGTCTCCCTGACTGGGCATCTGGTGCAGGACCAGGTCATCCTTATGTCGGAAGACACGTGGAATGCGCTCAAGCCCGCCGACCAGAAGGTCGTGATGGAGGCATTCGAGGCGGGCGGTGCCCTCAACGACAAGTTGGTCACCGACAAGGAAGCGAGCCTCGTCAGCGATTTTCGCGAGCGCGGCATCACCGTGGTCGAGCCCGACAAGGCGGCGTTCCAGGAAGCGATGAAGCCCGTCTATGCCGATCTCGACGCAAAATTCGGTGCCGACACGGTGAAGACGCTGCTCGATCTCCGTTAACCGCCCGCAGGCGCGGCCACAGATGGCCGCGCCCTCCATTCCGGGGAGTTCAGCAATGGCCAATCCAAGCCGCTGGCGAAGCTTTGCCCACATCGAAGAGTCACTGGCCGCGATCCTGCTGGTCTTCGCCTTCGTTGTGATCGCACTGCAGATCGTCACCCGTTTCGTCTTCCATGATCCGATGTTCTGGACAGAGGAGGCTGCGCGTTATGCCTTCGTCTGGCTGGTGGCGCTTGGCGCGGCAGAAGGCGTAACCTCACGGACGCACATCACCATGGATATCGTGCCGCGGATGCTCCCGGAGCGGGCGCAGCTCTTTCTGCGGCTCGTTCTGGATGTCCTGGTGCTCACCGCGCTGCTCGTTCTCGTTTACTACGGTTTCTTCGGGGCCATGCGCGCCCACAAGGTGATGTCGATCGCGATCGGCGTGCCGGAGTCGTGGCTTTACGGCGCCTTGCCCGTATTCGGCCTGTTGGCGGCTGTCCGGATCATGCTTGTCATGGCGCGGGATGTCCGGCTGCTTTTCGGCGCCCGCCGCCCGTCGGTCGATGCCCCTTTCGAAAGGTATCTCTAGATGGCGACGCTCTTCGGGGGATGGTTTGCCCTTCTGATCGCCGGCATGCCGGTTGGATTCACGCTGATCGTGGCTGCGCTCGCCTACATGCTCTGGCAGGGGACGGGCCTGAACTTTGCCGGCCAGCGCATGATCGCCGGCCTCAACAGCTTTCCGCTGCTTGCGGTCCCCTTTTTCATCCTCACCGCACAATTGATGAATCTCTCGGGCGTGACCGAGCGCATTTTCGACTTCGCCAAGGCGCTTGTCGGCCATATCAGGGGCGGGCTAGGCCATGTGAACATCATGGCGAGCGTGCTGTTTTCCGGCATGTCCGGCTCGGCCGTCGCCGATGCCGCCGGCCTTGGTCAGCTTGAGATAAAGGCCATGCGCGACGCCGGCTATGACGAGCAGTTTTCCGGGTCGATCACCGCCGCATCGGCCATCATAGGCCCGCTCATCCCGCCCTCCATTCCCCTCGTGGTCTACGGCGTGATCGCCAATACCTCGATCGGGGGCCTTTTTCTCGGCGGGATCGTGCCCGGCCTCCTTTGCGCGGCCTCGCTCATGATCATGGTCTACGTGATCGCCTGGCGCCGCAACTATGCGACCGCGCAGCGCGCCGGCTTTCGCCGGGTGTGGTCCACCTTCTGGCACGCGCTGCTTCCGCTCATCACGCCCTTCATCATCATCGGCGGCATCTTTGCAGGGGTGTTCTCGCCGACCGAGGCTGCCGTGGTCGCGGCCAGCTATGCGCTCTTCCTCGGTGTCGTCGTCTACCGTGAAATCACCTTCGCCAAACTTGTGACCGTACTGCGTGAGACTGTCAGCCATACGGCCGCCGTCGGCCTTCTCATCATGGGCGTGTCGCTATTCGGCTATGTGATCGCGCGGGAGCAGGTACCCCAGCACGTCGCCACGTTCTTCCTCACTTATGCGGACGATCCGCTGACATTCCTGGTCCTCGTCAATCTCATGCTGCTTGCGCTCGGGACCTTTATCGAGGCGCTGGCAATCCTGCTGCTCATCGTACCGGTGCTGGTCCCGACCGCGCTCCAATTCGGGGTGGATCCCGTCCACTTCGGTGTCATGGTCGTGTTCAACCTGATGATCGGCATTTTGACGCCGCCCATGGGTGTGGCGCTCTTCGTCGTGTCCAAGGTCGCCGACATTCCCTTCGGCGTGCTCGCACGCGGTATCCTGCCTCTTCTCATTCCGCTCATCGTCGTCCTGGTGCTGATCACCATCTTTCCGGCGCTCGTCACCTTCATCCCCGACCAGATGCTCGGAGCCGCCCGATGAACATGCAAGCCAGGCCGCCCGAAGGTGTATGGGGAGCAGTGCTCCTGCCGGTGGACCAACGAGGGGAGATCGAATGGTCCGCCTTGCAGGAGCAGCTTTCCTCTCTTCGCGAAAGCGGAGTGCACGGCATCTACACAAACGGCACTGCCGGCGAATTCCACAGCCAGACGGAGCGTGAATTCGACCGGCTGAGCCAGCTGGTCTCCGAGTTTTGCCATTCCGTCGCCCTGCCGTTCCAGATCGGCGTGTCGCATTCGAATGCGCGTGTCGCGCGCGAACGCCTGGCCCGCGTCGCCTCTCTGCGACCTGATGCCGTTCAGATCACCCTGCCGGACTGGTGGGCGCCGAGCTATGACGAGGCGGAGGTCTTCTTCGCCGGTATGGCGGCAACTGCGCCCGGCACTCCGATGATCCTCTATAACCCGCCTCATGCCAAGCGCCGGCTGAACCTTGACGAGATCGCAAGGCTAAAGGCCCGTCTCCCTATGCTCATCGGGGCCAAACTGCCGGGCGGCGACGAAGTCTGGTACGGGGAGCTTCGTCGCAAGCTGCCGGATCTCGCCGTCTTCATTCCCGGACATTTCATGGCGAGCGGCTGCCTCGGGGGCGGCCGCGGCTCCTATTCCAATGTCGCCTGCCTGAGCCCCGCCGGGGCCGTCAGGTGGTGGCATCAGCTTCGGGAGGATCCGGCAGGCGCTCTTGCCTTCGAGGCCCGCGTCGTCGGCTTCATGAACGAGCATGTCCTGCCGCTTGCTGTGCGCCATGGCCTGTCCAACGCCGCGCTCGACAAGGCGATGGCTGCAGCCGGCCGCTGGTGCCCAATCGGGCCGGGATTGCTCTGGCCCTATAGGTCCGCCCCCGGTGAAGCGGTGATCGAGCTTGGCACCGCTGCCCGCCGCCAACTGCCCGAGCTTTTTTCCACGAGCCAGTGAAAGCGATCATAAGATGAAACTCGAAGGGATCTATTCGGCCCTCCTTACTCCGTTCTCCGAAGACGAAAGCATTGACCGGCAGGCCATCGGGGCGCTCGTCGATTTCCAGGTCCGTCTCGGCATCGATGGGGTCTATGTCGGCGGCAGCTCGGGCGAAGCGATGTTGCAGTCGCTCGACGAGCGCGCGGACTACCTCTCCGACGTTGCGGCCGCCGCGTCCGGCCGCCTGACGCTGATCGCTCATGTCGGCACGATCGCGACGAGAGATGCGCTCAGGCTTTCGCAGCATGCGGCCAAATCGGGTTACCAGGCGATCTCGGCGATCCCGCCCTTCTACTACGACTTCTCCCGGCCCGAAGTCATGGCGCATTATCGGGAGCTCGCCGATGCTTCGGCCCTGCCTCTCATCGTCTATAACTTCCCCGCCCGCACCAGCGGCTTCACCTTGCCCGAACTGGTCGAGCTTCTCTCGCATCCCAACATCATCGGCATCAAGCATACGTCGAGCGACATGTTCCAGCTCGAACGCATCCGGCATGCAGTACCCGACGCCATCGTATACAACGGTTATGATGAAATGTGCCTGGCTGGTTTCGCGATGGGCGCACAGGGTGCGATAGGCACGACATATAATTTCATGGGCGATCTGTTCGTCGCGCTCAGGGACTGCGCAGCGGCCGGGCGGATCGAGGAGGCCCGGCGGCTGCAGGCCATGGCGAACCGCGTGATCCAGGTGCTGATCAAGGTCGGCGTCATGCCGGGGTCCAAGGCGCTGCTCGGCATCATGGGCCTTCCCGGAGGCCCCTCCAGACGCCCCTTCCGGAAGGTCGAAGAGGCGGATCTCGCAGCCCTTCGCGAAGCCGTGGCGCCGGTCCTCGCGTGGCGCGAGAGCACTTCCAGAAAAAGCATGTAACGGTTTTCCGTCCGGAAGTGCGCCATTTCAAGAGGTTAGAGCGTTGAGTATCTTGATGAAACACTAAAACGCTCTAACTCCGCGCGGGTACCCGACTGCAATGGAATTGTCGCCACCCAAAGGCCGCAATCATGTGCAGTGTATGAGCGACCGTTCGCGTCCTTCTTCGTAGCCATACCTCCTTACGCCAAGCACCCGGTTCCTTGTCAACGGCGAGTTGGAACGCACGCGTCGCCGCAGCATGCACTCCGCAGGCAATGCGGCGGACACGGAGTTTTGAGTGGACGGGTGGGGTTGGTCCAATAAAGATGCGCGTGAAGACTGTCGAGGCTCGTGATGGAACGTAAACTCGCAGCAATCGTCGCTGGCGACATCGTCGGCTATACCCGTCTGATGTCCGAGGATGAATCCTCGACCTATGCCGCCCTGCGGGCGACTTTCAGCGGACTGATCATACCTTCGGTCGAGAAGCACGGCGGCCGCACCTTCAAGACGACAGGGGACGGTTTTCTCGCGACGTTTCCGAGTGTCAACGAGGCGCTCGATGCCGCGATCGAAATCCAGAACGGATTTTCCGAGCAGCCCTTCGACATGCGCCTCGGCATCAACCTCGGCGACGTCATAGAAGCCGACGGCGACATGTTCGGCGACGGCGTGAACGTCGCGTCGCGGCTCGAAGCCATGGCCGAGCCGGGCGGCATTTTCGTGAGCGAGGCGGTGGTCCGCAGCGCCGACCGGAACCGCAGCAAGCTCTTCTACAGCATCGGCCGGAGGCACGCGAAGAACATTCCCGAGCCGTTCGCCGTCTACGCGGTGCGGCTCGATGCGGACGAAAAGAACCGTCGCGGCTGGCTTGGGCGGATCGCTCGTGGCCGGCGCGCGGCCTTGCCCTACGCCATCGGGGCCGCGGCACTCGTCCTCGCCGCTGCCGCAACGCAGGCGCCGGAGGTAAGAGCCGTCGGCGCCGACCTGGCCGGCAGCCTCGCGCGCCTGGCGGGCGGCGAGCTCGCCGATGCAAGGCCGACGGTTGCGGTGCTGCCCTTCGACAATATGAGCGGCGACGCCGAGCAGAGCTATTTCGCCGACGGGCTTACCGAGGATATAATCGCCAGTCTGGCGCGAAACCCCGAGCTTCAGGTGATTGCCCGCAATTCGACCTTCGCCCTGCGCGGTCAGGCAGAAGACATCCGCCTCATCGGCGAAAGGCTGGGTGCCGGCTATGTGGTCGAAGGCAGTGCCCGGCGCGCCGGGGACCAGCTTCGCGTGGTGGCGCAGCTGATCGATGCGCGCAGCGGTGCGCATCTCTGGTCGCGCAGTTACGACCGCCGGGTCGAGGACATATTTGCGGTCCAGACGGACCTCACGGCCGAAATCGTCTCGCATCTCGTTTCCTATGTGCGCGAGTCGGAAGTATCGAATGCGGCGGAACGGCCGACAGAGAACCTCCAGGCCTACGACCTCGTCCTCCAGGCCCGTGACCGCTACAAGCACGGGTCGAAAGATGCGGAGGCGCTGATCGCTGCCCGCGCGCTGCTTCATCGTGCCCTCGAGCTCGACCCCGGTTACGCCGCGGCGCGGGCGAATCTGGGGATGACCTACATCGTCGACTTCGTACAGAACCTCAGCGGCAGGGCGACGACGACCGACGCGGAAACCGGTCTCAGTGAGGCCCGCCAGGCAGTCCGCCTCGATCCAAATCTCGCTGCCGGCTACCAGGTCCTCAGCTTCGGCCTTTCGGCAACCGGCGACTATCCCGGCGCCATGCAGGCGGCACAAAGGGCCGTCGAACTCAATCCGAACGACCCGGACAGCCTGATGGCGCTGGCAAAGGCGCAGGTCCGGTTCGGCAGCTATGACGAGGCGGTGCAAAACGCCGAGCGGGCTCGCCGGCTGCATCCCATGGCGCCGGAATATTATACCTATGTCTACGGGCAGGCGCTCTATGCTGCCGGTCGTCTCGATGAGGCGGACGAGGTCTTGCGGGAATGCCTCATTCGTGCGCCGCAGGAGGCGGATTGCCTGCTGATACGGACGGCGGTTCTGAGCCAGCGGGGAGACGTTGAGGGAGCTCAGCGCACAATGGCGCGCCTGACCGAAGTGGACCCCGAATTTTCGCTCGCAAGCGAGCGCTCCATGCGCCGCTTCGGCGACTCCGCGCTGATGGAGCAATTCCTCTCCCGGCTCGCCGAAGCAAATGCCCCGGACGTAACGAGCGGTTTCCTTCACCCGCGCACGCAATCCCGGACCTAGTTGGCGGGTCTCAAGCGCAGAATCCTGCCGGATGCGGCGTCGATCAGCGCGAGCACCGAGCCATCGGAAGCCTGGAGGAGATCGCGAATCCGTGCCTCGAGCGAAAGAACTTCCTCGCCGGTCACCTTCTGGCCGTCCGTCTGCACTCTGACGATACCGCCTGCCGACAGGCCGCCGATCAGGAGGTCGCCCCGCCAGTCCGCAAACAGGTCGCCCGTATAGAACATCATTCCCGAGGGTGAGATCACGGGCGTCCAGCTATGGATGGAGCCTGCGAATTCGGGCCGGCTCGGCGGATCGGGAATTCGTTCGCCCGTATAATGTCTGCCCCAGCTCACCGCCGGCCAGCCATAGTTTTTGCCGGCCTCGGGTATGTTCAACTCGTCTCCCCCCATCGGTCCCATCTCTGCCGTCCAAAGCACGTCGGTTTCCGGATGGATGGCGGCGCTCTGCACGTTGCGTTGGCCGTAGGACCAAATCTCGTCGGCGCCCTCGCGGCCGACGAAGGGGTTGTCGTCCGGTATCGAGCCATCGGGATTGAGGCGGACGATCGTGCCGAGATGGTTGGCCGGATCCTGGGCCTCCTGCATGTCGAAGCGTTCGCCGAGCGTGATGAATAGTTTGCCGTCCGGCGCAAAGGCCAACCTCGAGCCGAAATGATTCTCGCCTGAAGCCGCCGGCTCCTGCCGGAAGATTATCTTGAAATCGGAAAGCGCGGTGGCGTCGTCGTTCAGCCGGCCACGGCCGACCGAGGTGGCCGCGCCGCCTTCGCGTTCCTCGGCAAAGGAAAGATAGACAGTCCTGTTCGTCGCGAAATCCGGATCGAGTGCAACATCGAGAAGCCCACCCTGACCCTGGGCGAAGACATCCGGGACCCCTTCGATCGGTTCGCCGACGGCTCCCTCGGCCGAAACAAGGCGCAGCCTGCCGGGACGCTCCGTCACCAGCATGTCGCCATCCGGCAGAAGGGCAGCGCCCCAGGGATGCTCGAGGCCGCCCGCGAAGACTTCGACGCTGACCGGCCCGCTTTCGGTGTCGAGCATACGCGGCGAATCCTGCGCAGTCGCGGTCTCGTGCCGCGCAACGGCCACCGCCGCCGCCAATGCCAGGAAAACAGCTGCTCGCATCATGGCCGCCTCCGTTCGTTTCACGAACCGCACTGTTCACTCGGCCCCTAATGGGGAAGCCGGGCCAAGGTTCCCGGCAGTGCTGCAGGCCGCGTTCACATGTTGCTGCCGCCGGGAGGGAACGCCTGTCACGGTCAGAACACGGCAAGATACCGCAGCAGCGACAGGATGCCGATAATGATGACGATGACCTGGACAATCTGTTTGGTGCGCCCGTCGAGGGGAAGGCGATTGACGAGATAGAGAACCAGTATGACGACGAGAAAGGTGATCAGGATGCTGATCAATACCGACATGTTATCTGCCTCGTTCGTTGAAAAGTGCTGCCTTCTATTTCAACTATGGGAGGCAAAGCAAAAGGCAAGTGGAGGGCTTTGGTGTTCGCTTAACTCTCTTCACCGAAGATTGTGGCGGGGGTCTGGATTCGAGCCGTATCCGCACCGATATTAACTCATCATCAACAAAGCCGCTTTGATTAGAGGGTCAAAGGAAATGTCGGTGCGCTTCTCGGATCTCGCCATTGACGACGACGAAATCTTGATGTTGCGACGTGTTCACGTTTATGCCTGCTCCTCCAGGGAGCTGGAGCCGGAAAGCGAACACGGTGCGGAGTTGGGCAAGATGCTGTTCCATCTTTACCGGCAGGGCGTGAGGAGTGAACTCGCGCTGATGCAGATGTTGACGGCGGGTGAGGCCCCGCCGGCGCCGGAAGCGGGTTAGAGCACTTCCCGGAAAACCGTGTAATGAAGCAGTGAGGCGCTCTAGCCCTCGCGCAGGGTTTGGGCCATGGCACGAATGATCAGGACGGCCGAGGCGGCGCCGGGATCCATGTGACCGAGCGAGCGCTCTCCGACCCGGGCCGCACGGCCTTTCGTCGCCACCATGGAACGCGTAGCGCTGGCGCCGTTCTCGGCGGCTGCGGTCACATCCGCCCAGAAGGCGGCGGTGGACTTGGCGGCTGCGACCGCCTGCGCCGCTGCGTCGGCGGCGGGAAGCCAGACATCGAGCATCGTCTTGTCGCCGCGCTGCCCTTTGCCGCGCTCGCCTATGCCGGCGGCAACCGCCTGGATGAGGAGAGAGCAAGCCTCGATGTCCAATGTGTCGCGTCCTTCCAGGGCCTGGGCCGCACGGCGGAAGGCGGTGGCGTAAAGCGGTCCTGTCGAAGCTCCGACGGCATTCAGGAAGGCGCTTGCCGCCGCGGTCATGACGCCGCTCAGCCCGGCGCTGCCTGCATCCGTCCTTGCAAGTTCGCCGGTCACGGCTGAAAAGCCGATCGCCATGGTGATCCCGTGATCGGCATCGCCGATCGCGCCGTCAAGTTCGGACAGGTGGTCTCTCTCCGCCTCGATGGCACTGGAGATCGCCTCGAACACTTCGATCAAGCGGCGCACCGCGCTTTCCGACATCATTTTCCTCCCGCGGCCTTCGGGTGGATCCGCAGCACCGGCCAGGGCTTCCGCCGATTCCAGCTGATCTCCAGGCCAGTTCTAGTTGACCTTCAGGAAGGCCGTTTCGCAAGGGTGATGAAGCAGATCGGACAGCTCCTGATCAAGATGGAGAATGGTGATCGAAGCGCCGGCCATGTCCAGTGAGGTGCAATAATGTCCGATCCAATTCGCTTCGATCAGAATGTCCTTTGCCGCCAGTCGCTGCTGGACCCGCCGGAACAGGATATAGAGTTCCATGAGGGGCGTCGCACCGAAGGAATTGACGAGAACGGCGACGCGCTCGCCGGGTGCTGTCTTCATCTCCTTGAAGATGCGGTCCATGATGCTGTCGGTAATCTCGTCCGCCGATCGGATGCGCTCGCGCGTCACCCCCGGTTCGCCGTGGATGCCCATGCCGACCTCCATGTCGTCCGGGCCGATCTCGAAATTGTGCCGGCGCGTCTGCGGCATCGATCCGGGTTCGAGCGCGACTCCCACCGTATAGGTGCGCAGGTTCGCCTTTTGCGTGACGGCTTCGCACGCTTCCAGCGACAGGCCCCGATCGCAGGCCGCGCCCGCGATCTTGAAGATGAAGAAGTTGCCGGCAACGCCGCGCCGGCCCTCGCGGTCTTCGACCGGCGAGGAGGCGACGTCGTCGGTCGTCAGGACAGTCTTTACCTTGATGCCCTTTTCTTCGGCGATTTCAGCCGCCATCTCGAAGTTCATCACGTCGCCGGCATAGTTGCCGTAGACGAAGAGCACTCCTTCGCCTCCGGACGCGGCCTCGGCGCATTGCACGATCGGATCGGGCGGCGGTGAGGAAAAGATGTTGCCGACCGCAACCGCATCGGCGAGACCCTTGCCGACATAACCGAGGAAGCACGGCTCGTGCCCCGTGCCCCCGCCGATGACTAGGCCGACTTTTCCGGGCCTGGGGCCGTTGCGCGCGACGAGCGCCCGGTGCGATCCGTTGATCGGCTGCAGGTAAATCTCATGCGCCTTGACGGCTCCATCCAGCATCTCTTCGACGACTTCGTTCGGGTTGTTGAGGAATTTCTTGACGTGGGTGCGATAGGAGCTCGGTGTCTGGACAAGCTTCGGGCGGTGCGAAAGCTTGGCGTCGAGTGCCGTGACGCCGTCGGCCCGCAAGATAGCGTGACCGGTCGCCGCGTCCGTGATGAGCACGTTGACATAGCCGCCGCGTAACGCCGCGAGCAGGGCCGGAACCTTGTCGAAGCCGCCAGCGACCGCAATGCGCGTTCCTATCTTGCGGAGCAGGTCCAGCGAGATGCCGACCGTGCGATGGTCGAGCGGGCCCGCGACCGGACGGCCGCGTTCATCGATGAAACGGCCCGCAACGACGCCGACGGCGCCGGCCGCCAGATAGTCCTGCAGCGAGACCGATTCGAAGAAACCGCTGGTATGAATGGTGGAATTCGGCCGAAGAGAGGAGATGCCGAAAAGCACCCGGTTTGCCCTCGCCAAAGTCGCGAACTGCTCCTGAACCAGAGGCTCTTCCAGAAGCATATGCAGGAGCTCGGGCGATTTGACCACCGCCGGCGCGGTGATGTTGACGCAGCGGGCCGAAATTGCACGGGCGACCGCCGAGGCACAAAGCTCCGGCGTATAGGCAAAAGAGGCCGTGGTGCCGCCGGTCGCCTGAACCACCGTCATGTCCTGAAGGGAAGCGATCCCGGCGTGTTCGCCAACAGAAAGCACGGTGCGGCCCCAGGCGACGGCGAGCGTATCGCCGGATTTCAGGAGTTTTGGAAGCGCCTGCGCCCCGGCCGCGCCGAGGCGATCGATCAATGGACGTGCATTGTCGTCGCTCGGGACCACGAGACAGTCGGTCAGGCCGAAATGCCGCTTCAATTCCTGGGCGATGGTGAGCGATGCCAGCCGCGCCGGCTCGATCGAAATGTTGACGATGCCTTTTTCGCGGGCGTCGGCGAGATAGCTGTTTACCGTCGCCCGCGACACACCCATGGCCTCGGCGATCTCGCCCTGCGTCATGCCGTCTTCGTAATAAAGCCAGCAGGCCCAGACATAGGGGTCGTCACCGTAGCGCAAGGGGATCGCGTCCGAAGCATCGATCGTACCGCTTCGATTGGCAGCGCCCTTGCGCGCAGAAGGTGTCTTGATCGTCATGCAGTCCTGTACTTCCCCTGTTTTCGGACCGCGAGGATGGAAGCAACGCCGTGCTTTTGCAATGGGGCCCGGGTGCCGCTAACCCCTTTGCACGGAATCGCGCGAAGGTGACGTCAGGCGAGCCGGGCGCGTGCCCCGTGGGACAACTCCCTGAGGATGATCGCACAGGAGGTGGCGCCGGCGTCCAACACGCCGAGCGAGCGTTCGCCGAGGCGGCTCGCCCGGCCGATCCTCGCGATGAGGTCGCGCGTCGAGTCGCGGCCGGCCTCCGCCGCCGATACAAGTGCGTCGAGCGCTTCGGCGAAGGGCCTGCCGTCGGCAGTCGCCGCATCGAAGGCGTCGACCGCAGGCACCAAGGTGTCGAGCAGCGTCTTGTCGCCCACCTTGGCGGAGCCGATCGACCGGATGCCTTCGAGCCCCGCATGAAGCATGCGGCTATAGGCGGCGGCGTCGATTGCATCAGCGCCCTCGATCTTTTGCGCGAATTCGGTGAACATCACGCCGTAGAGCGGCCCCATCGAGCCCCCGATCTCCGTCATCAGCACGGTGCCGAGCGTATCGAGCGCCTCTGCAAGCGAGGCGTCCTTGCCCTTCAGGCGTTCTGCGGCAAGGCCAAAGCCCTTGGCCATGTTCACGCCGTGATCGCCATCGCCGATCTTGCCGTCGATCTCGCTCAGATAGGCGCGGTTTTCGATGATCCGGTCGGCAAGCGTGAGGACGATGTCGCCGGCTCTTGCATTTTCAAACGTCTGCATGTCCATGTCCTCAGAGAACGGCGGTGCAGCGGACCTCGACATCGAGGAGCGCCTTGAGTTCTTCGTCGAGCGCCATGACCGTCAGCGTCGCTCCGACCATTTCGAGCGAAGTGAAGTAGTTGCCGACGAAGGTGCGGTAGATCTTGAGGCCCCGGGCGGTGATCTCGCGCTCGATCGTGTCGTTCAGGATGTAGAGTTCGTTGAGCGGCGTTGCGCCGAGGCCGGAGACGAGCACAGCCACTTCCGTGCCCTGCGGCAGGTCGTGATCGTCCAGCACGATCTTGCACATGTCGACAGCGACCTCTTCGGCGGTCTTCAGCGCTTCGACGCGCAGGCCGGGCTCACCGTGATGGCCGATACCGACTTCCATCGTGCCCGGCTCGATCCGGAAGTTTGGATGCCCGACCGCGGGGAGGGTGCAGGGGCCGAGCCCGACCCCGATCGAGCGGCAATTGTCGATCGCCTTCTGGGCAGCCGCACGGACCTCTTCGAGACTCGCGCCGGCGGCCGCCTTGGCCCCGCCGATCTTCCACATGAAGATTTCTCCGGCGACGCCGCGCCGCTTCTCGCGCTCTTCGGGCGGCGCGGAGCAGACGTCGTCATTGGCCACGACCGTCGCAACTTCGATCCCTGCCTTGGCCGCGAGCTTCACCGCCATCTTCACGTTCATGTTGTCGCCGGCATAGTTGCCGTAGAGGCAGACGACGCCCTTACCGCCGTCTGCCTCGCGCATCGCGTCGTGAAAGCTCTTGGCCGTCGGGGAGGAAAAGAGCTCGCCGACGGCGACCGCGTCCAGCATGTTGCGGCCGGTGTAGCCGATGAAGGCAGGCTCATGGCCGGAGCCGCCGCCGGTCACGACACCCACCTTGCCGGCAACCGGCGCGCCCCTTGCGACGATGACGCGCGGATTTTCGCCGAGGCGGACGATGTCGGCATGCGCCTTGACGAAACCCTTGACGGTATCCTCGACGACTTCGTCGGGATTGTTGATGAAACGCTGCATGGCAGTCCTCTTTTGTCCGTCGCTGGCGATACGGCCCAGCGCAACACTACGTTGAATCTAACATCGTCTGCCGGAGCAGACCGGGGTTTGCCGGCGCAGTTCGGGTGCCAGGCCGGCTGGAAAATATTGATCGAGAAATCCTCCCTGGCGAACAGCCGGCTCACGTCGTACTGCGAATTTCCTACATAATTCAAACATGGCTCGACAAATGTCAACATTCACGTTAGATTGCCGAAAATTCGATAAGGATGGAAGCAGATATCGTCGAGATTCCTGTTTTTTTCAAAGACTTGACGTTATCCTGCTGTCGCCGCTCCGGCGATCGGCTTGGGGCGGCGGGAAGTCGGCGGGGCGTGAGACACCCCTGAAATGCGGTGTGGGAGAGGCTGAAATGAAAAGCGTGTTTGCCGACCGGCAATTCAACTTTCTTGTGGCGACCAATGTTCTCGTGGTCGCGCTCGCCGTCGTGTTCGCCGGAGATACCTTTCTCAGCCTCTACAATTTTCAGTCGATGTCCGCTCAGGTTCCGGAGCTTGCGCTGTTGGCTCTCGGCGTGATGCTCGCCATGATCGCCGGAGGCGGCGGCATCGATCTGTCGGGCATCGCTCTCGCCAATCTTGCCGGGGTAGGTTCCTACCTGCTGGTGCGCGACTGGGTTTCAGCCGATGAAGCGCCCCTTGCTTTCTCGTGGCTGTTTGCGGCGATGGCGCTGCTGATCGGTCTCGCCGGCGGTTTGCTGAACGGTGCCTTGATTGCATTGGCCGGCCTTACGCCGATCATCGCCACGCTCGGCACGCAGCTATTTTTCACAGGTCTCGCTGTCGCTTTCACCAACGGCTCCGCGATCACCCTCGGCTACATCGAGCCCCTCGACAATTTCGGCAACACCCCGGTACTCGGTGTGCCGATGTGCTTCACGCTCTTCGTCGTCATCGCGGCCCTGATCGGCGTCGTGCTCCGCTTCACGCCTTTCGGTTTCAAACTCTACCTGATGGGCAGCAATGCCAAGGCCGCCCGTTATGCCGGCATCCCGCAGCGCCGGATGCTTCTTCTGACCTATACCGTCTGCGGAGTGCTTGCTTCGATCGCTGGAATCATCATCGCCGCCCGCACCTCCAGCGTGAAGTGGGACTATGGCAGCTCCTACGTTCTCATCGCTATTCTGATCGTCGTGATGGCGGGTGTACGGCCTGACGGTGGATATGGACGCACGGTCTGTGTCGTCCTCTCCGCGACGGCGCTTCAGATGCTGTCCAGCCTGTTCAATTTCCTCGATATCTCGAATTTCTTCCGCGACTGCGCCTGGGGACTGCTTCTGATCGTGTTCCTGGCAACGTCGCGCGTCGATCTCCGCGCATATCTTTCGCCGCGACGCTGATCCCGAGGTCCCCAAACGGCGCAATGCCCCCCGCCGTCGATTTCTGGTCGGGCAAACAACAAGTGATGAGGAGACACTCATGTCTGTCTACAAGAAGATTGCCGCCTGCACGGTCGCTTTGGGTGCGCTTTGCGCCGCCCAGCTTGCCGTCGCCCAGGACGCTCCCTCCGTCGTGATCGTCGTCAAGGTGACCGGTGAGAATTGGTTCACGCGCATGGAGGAAGGTGTCGTTGCCTATGGCAAGGACAACCCAGCTGTTTCGACGAGCCAGATCGGACCGGCCAAGGCCGACGCGGCCCAGCAGCTTCGCCTCATCGAAGACCTCGTCGCGAAGAACGTTAACGCAATCGCCGTCGTGCCGATGGACCCTTCCGCTCTCGAAGGCGTCTTCAAGCGGGCGATGAACCGCGGCATCAAGATCATCACGCACGAAGCCGACAGCCTGAAGAACACGCAGGTCGATATCGAAGCCTTCGATAACAAGGTCTTTGGCGCGCGCTTCAACGAGAAGCTCGCCGAATGCATGGGCAAATCCGGCAAGTGGACCTCATTCGTGGGATCGCTGGGCAGCCTCACGCACGTGCAGTGGGCCGGCGGGGGTGCAGAGAACGCCAAGAAATATCCGGAAATGGAACTCGTTTCGGAGAAAAACGAGTCCTTCAACGACGCCAACAAAGCCTACGAAAAGGCACGCGAAATCCTTCGCAAGTATCCCGACATCAAGGGCTTCCAGGGTGGTTCGGCCATTGACGTGATCGGGATCGGCCGCGCGGTCGAGGAAGCCGGCCTCGTCGGCAAGGTTTGCGTCGTCGGCCTCGGTCTGCCGAAGGACACGGCCAAGTATCTCGAATCGGGTGCCGTACAGAGCATCTCCTTCTGGGACCCGAAGGATGCCGGCTACGTCATGAACAAGGTTGCCCAGCTCGTGATCGAGGGCAAGGAAATCACGGACGGCATGGATCTCGGGGTGCCGGGTTACAACAAGGTATCCGTGAAGAAGGGCCCTGGCGACGGCATCATCGTTGTCGGCGAAGCCTGGGTCGACGTCGATAAGTCCAACTACAGCCAGTACCCGTTCTGATCCGCATCGAAGGATCCGCGGCTGCAGCCGCATCCGCCGGCAGGGATGGCCCTGCCGGCGAACAGACCGCAACTCCGGACCATGCCAATGCAGTCGACTATCATTGCCGAGACGAAGATGCCCTCCGCAGGGGCGCGGAGCGATACGATGCCCTTCCTGGAAGTTCGCGACCTGGAGAAGCGCTTCGGCGGCGTTCGCGCGCTCAAGGGGGTGAGCTTCACGATCGAGCGCGGCCGTACCTACCATCTGATGGGCGAGAACGGATGCGGCAAGAGCACGCTTATCAAGATCATTTCCGGCGCCCAGCCGGCAGATGGCGGTGAGCTTGCGATCAACGGCAAAAAGGTCGAGGGGCTGACGCCGATCGGCGCCCTGGCAGCCGGCATCGAGACGGTTTATCAGGACCTGTCGCTTCTTCCCAATCTGAGCGTCGAAGAGAATGTCGCGCTGACGCAGCAGCTGGTTGCCTCGAACGGGAGCCTCGCGCGGCGTCTCGACCTCAAGGGCCTGCGGGAGACGGCCGTCCGTGCATTGAAGGACGTCGGACTGCCGACGGAGCCCGCTTTTCTGTCGACCCCCGTCGAAGAACTCCCCATCGCAACGCGCCAGCTCATCGCCATTGCTCGCGCGATCGCTTCGGATGCCGGTCTGGTCATCATGGATGAGCCGACGACCGCACTGACGCGGCGCGAAGTGGACAACCTCATTCGCGTCGTACACGGCCTACACGCCAAGGGCGTGTCTGTCCTTTTCGTCACGCACAAGCTCGACGAATGCAAGGCGATCGGCGGGCAGGCGATCATCATGCGCGACGGCCTGAAGGTTGCCGAATGCGACGTCGCCACCCAGTCGAAGACCGAACTCGGCTTCTGGATGACGGGCAAGAACCTCGACGACACGCGTTATCGCGTCGATACCCATGGTGACGAGACGCTGCTCTCGGTGGAGCGGCTCGGGGGTGCCGGCTTCGACGATGTCAGCTTCACGGTTTCCAAGGGCGAGATATTCGGGATTACGGGACTTCTCGATTCCGGGCGGAACGAGCTTGCGCTTTCGCTGGCCGGCGTGGAACCGGCGCGGCGGGGCTCGGTCCTGCTCGCAGGCAGACGGGCCGATCTGTCGTCACCCGCCTCGGCGATCGAGGCCGGCATCGGCTATGTTCCGGAGGACCGTCTATCCGAAGGGCTTTTCCTTGGAAAATCCATCCGCGAGAATATCGTCATGGCGGTCCTCGACCGACTGCGGGGAGCTTTCGGCCTGCTCGACAGCCGCCGGGCGAAGGCTCTGGCACAGAAAACCGTCGACGATCTGCAGGTGGCGACTCCGGATATCGACAACCCCGTCATGTCCCTTTCAGGCGGCAACCAGCAGAGGGTCCTGATCGGCCGCTGGCTGACGATCGAGCCGAGCCTGCTCATCCTGCACGGCCCGACCGTCGGCGTCGACGTCGGATCGAAGGACACGATATTCCGCATCATTCAGCGCCTTGCAGGAGACGGCATGAGCGTCGTCATCATCAGCGACGACCTGCCCGAGCTTCTGCAGAACTGCGACCGCGTGATGGTGATGCGTAAAGGCCGGGTCGCCGATATCTTTCCGGCCGAAGGGCTCGAGGAGGACGCAATCTACAAGTCGATGATGGCCGAAGACGGCCAGGGAGTTCAATAACATGGCCGATGTCGCAGCGACCCCCGTCAGCGGGAGCGAGGAAGTGCCCGCCGCAATCCGGACCATGCGCTGGTTTATCCGCCACCCTCCGGCCGTTACCTTCCTTCTCGTCGTGATCGTCTGCATCGTCGTGGGCACGATCAATCCCGACTTCTGGCAGGTTTCGAACCTGTTCGACATGGCACGCTCCACCGTCGTGCGCGGCCTCTTTGCGCTTGGCGTTCTCGTCGTGCTGGCATCCGGCGGGCTCGACGTATCGTTCACGGCCATTGCTGCGCTGGTGATGTACGTCATCACCATGCTGGTCACGAATTATGTGCCGGATCTGTCCATCTGGCCGATCCTTGGCATCGCAGCCGCCGGCGGCGCGATCCTAGGCATTTGCAACGGCTTGCTGGTCCACGCATTGCAGGCGCCCTCACTGATCGTGACGATCGGCACGCAATACGCGATCCGCGGGTTTCTGCTGACGTTCATCGGAACGGCCCTGTTCATGAACATCCCCGAGTCCATGGACGCTTTCGGGAAGCTCGCGCTTTTCCGGTATGAGGGGGCGCATGGTGCAGTCTCGACGTTGCCCGCCTATTTCCTCGTTCTGGTCGTTGCCGCACTCGCCACCTGGTATATCCTCAAGCGGACCCTTATCGGCCGGGCTATCTATGCGGTGGGCGGAAACGCCAGCATCGCCTCGCGTCTCGGATACAACCTGCGCACCGTCCACGTGTTCGTCTTTGCCTATGCCGGTCTGCTCGCCGGGATTGCGGGTATCATGCACGTGTCGAGCAATCGGCTCGCCAACCCTTTCGATCTGGCGGGGTCGGAGCTGGACGTTATCGCTGCGGTCGTCCTCGGTGGCGCGCGCATCACCGGAGGGTCGGGTACGGTGCTCGGAACACTTCTCGGGGTATTGCTGATCACGCTCGTCAACAATGTGCTGATCCTCGTCGGCATCCCGAGCACGCTGCAACTCGCAATCATCGGGCTCTTCATTGTCGTCGCCGGTGCCATGTTCTCCATCAGGCCGAAAAGCTGAGCGCTGTCGGCTGTGAAGACGTGCTGACCGATCGTCTGTGATTCACAATGTTACCGCAGACGATCGGCGAGCCATGCCTCGACGCCACGCGCCGCACCGCGGCCCATGGCGAGGCATGCGGTGAGGAGATAGCCGCCTGTCGGCGCCTCCCAATCGAGCATTTCTCCGGCGGCGAAAAGGCCGGGGAGCGCCTTCAGCATGTAGCGGTCATCGATGGCGTCCAGGCGGATACCGCCGGCCGATGAGATCGCTTCGGCGATCGGCCGCGTTGCGAGCACCGGAACGGGCAAGGCTTTGATCTCAGCAGCGAGTTGCTCCGCAGCGGCTCTGGCCGCCTCCGGCGAGAGTTCCCGCAGCAATGCCGCCTTGACCGGGTCAAGCCCTGCACCCTTTCGCAGGCGATTGGAGAAGCTCGCCTTGCGGTCCTGCCGCGCGAGATCCCGCGCGAGCCTCCCGGCCGTGCGGCCGGGTGTGAGGTCGAGCAGGAGCGCCGCCTTGCCGTCCCGGTCCAGCCGGTCGCGCAGGCTTGCTGCATGGGCGTAGACGAGGCTGCCTTCGATGCCGTGGCGGCTCACCACGAATTCGCCGGGGACCGTACCCGCATCGGATGTTGCGGTAACGCCTTTCAGCGGTTGTCCGGCAAAACGCTCGCGGAAAATCTCGCTCCAGGCGACGTCGAAACCGCAATTGGCGGGGCGGAAATCGCTGATCGGCACGCCTCTCGCCCGCAGCAACGGCATCCAGGCGGCGTCGGAGCCGAGCCGTGGCCAGCTTGCGCCGCCAAGCGCCAGGAGAGCCGCGTCGCAACGGACGACCGTCTTCCCTTCCGGCGTATCGAATATGTAGCCGTTCTCCGCAAAGCCCGACCAGCGATGGCGGGTAAGAAGCCGGACGCCCTGGGCCTCCAGCCGGCGGAGCCAGGCGCGCAACAGCGGCGAGGCCTTCATAGCCTTAGGAAACACGCGGCCGGAAGAGCCGACGAAGGTCTCCGCGTCAAGACCGGCTGCCCAGACGCGCACGTCCCGAGGGGTAAAGGCATCGAGGCCCGGGCGCAGCCTTGCCGAAGCATCGCCGAAGCGCGTCGCGAAGTCCCGGTAGTCTTCGGAATGGGTTATGTTCAGGCCGGATTTTCCCGCGAGCAGGAATTTGCGCGCGGCTGTCGGCATAGCCTCGTAGACGGTCACCGCATGGTCCGAGCGCGACAAGACTTCCGCGGCCATCAGACCGGCGGGACCGCCGCCGATAATTGCGATTTCTTTTCTTTCCATCTGTGGACCACCCCGGAGCTCCTCAGGCTCTCTTGGCCTGCGGCGCGCCGGGGCGCAAGCAGATTGAGGCGATTTGCGGCGCCGATGTCCGCAATCCGGATGGGGAAGGCGGCGGAGACCGCGTTCCCCACCCGGGAGCGTCAGAGCGTTGCGCCGACTTTGCGAAGTTCGGCGAGAACCGGTGCCTTCGGCAGCCAGATCTTGTCGTATTCGGCGATGATCCGGCCGGCGTCGGCGACTGTGACATCCTTGATCGGAATGCCTGCGCCGGCGAACTTTTCGAGGAGGGCCGGCTCGTTGGCGACGGTTGCGTCGATCTGCTCGTCGAGCGCTGACTTGGTGAGGCGGGCGATGATCTCCCGGTCGGCCTCGGGAAGGGTCTGCCATACGCGGCCGGAGGCCAGCGCCACGCAGGGCATGAAGATGGCGTTCATCTTCAGCATGGTCTTGGAAACCTTGTCGAAGCGCTGGTTCCAGGAGAAGTCGAGGTCCGCCTCCAGACCGTCCACCTGGCCGTTCGACATGGCGTCGAAAACGGCCGGCGTCGGAATCGGCGTCGGCGCGGCGCCGAGGAGCTGGTAGAAATCGCGATAAGCGGGCGTCGTATTGATGCGCAGCTTCATGCCGTTGATGTCGTCGAGTCCGGCGATCTCCTTGGCCGAGAAGACGACGCGCATGGTGGTGATGCCCCAGGCAAGGCCGACCGTTCCGGTCTCGGCCGGAAGAACGTCGAGGAGCTTCATGGCGACCGGTTCGCGCACGAGCTTGGCGACCTTGGCGGTGGAATCGACGACCCAGGGCGCGTTGATCGCGGCAACGGCGGGAATGCGCGAGCCGAGTTCGGCGGTCATGATCCAGCCGAGATCGAGCGCGCCGCTCTGCATCTGCTGCAGCATCGCCGCCTCGTTGCCGAGCTGGCCGGCCGGAAAGACCGAGATCGACAGGCGGCCGTTCGTCTCGGCCTTGAGGGCTTCGCCCACCTTGAGTGCGGCATTGTTCCAGGGGTGTCCCGGCGGCGTGACGATGCCGAGGCGCAGGGTGCGCGTTTCCTGCGCGCGCACGAGCGATGGCGTGGCGAGCGAGAGGGCTGCGCCGGCGGCAACGCCGCCAAGGAAGGTTCTGCGGGAGAATGTCATGGAAGATCCTCTGGCTGGTTCGTTATGGTTATCGGGCGAAGAAGGTCGAGAGCGAGGGAATGAGCGACAGGAGCACGAGCATGAGGCAGGAGACGAAGAAGAACGGCAGCGTCACCAGGAACATCTTGCCGGGCTTTGCGCCGGTCACCGCGGCCGCCACGAAGAAGCAGAGCCCGACCGGCGGCGAGAGGAAGCCGAGGACGAGGTTGACGACCACGACGACGCCGAAATGGATCGGGTCGATACCGTAGACCTCGGTCGCGATCGGCAGGAGGATGGGCACCGTCATGATGAGCCCGGGCGCCCCGTCGATCACCGTGCCGATGACGAGCAGGATGACGTTGACGAGCAGCATGAAGGTGACCGGATCCGAGGCGACGGTCTGAACCCAGCCGGCAACCTGCTGCGGCACCATGCCGTAGACGAGTACCCAGGAGAAGACCGCGGCGGCCGCAACGAGGAAGAGGACCACGGCCGAATAGATGCCGGCTCTCAGCATCATTCGAGGAAGATCGGAGAATTTGAGCTCGCCGATCCAGAAGCGACCGACGAGCACCGCTGCAACGGCCCCGACTGCTGCGGCCTCCGTCGCATTGGCGAGGCCGGAGAGGATCGAGCCGACGATGACGAAGGGGATGAGAAGCGTCGGCAGCGCATCCAGCACGATACGGACGCGCTCCTGGAGCTTCATGCGCTCGCCGCGCGGATAGTTGTAGACGAAACCCATCGCCGCGATGACGAGGCAGAAGGCTACGGTCAGCAGAATTCCGGGCACGATTCCTGCGGCCAGCATATCGCTTACCGGAACCTGCGCGAGTACGCTGTAGACGACGAACATGATCGACGGAGGGATGATGGGACCGAGCATGCCCGAATAGGCGGTAAGCCCGGCGGCAAAGGTCTTGTCATAGCCCTTCTTCTCCATCTCCGGCACCATCATCTGCGCCATGACGGCAACCTGCGCCGTGGCCGAGCCGAGTATCGAGGCGACGAACATGTTGGCGAGCAGGTTGACATAGGCAAGCCCGCCGCGCATCGCGCCGACGAAAGCCATCGTCATGTCGATGATGCGCCGGGTGATGCCGCCGCCGTTCATGATCTCGCCGATTAGCACGAAGAGCGGAATGGAAATCAGCCCGTAATTGTCGACGCCGCCGAAGAGTTGCGTCGGAAAGCTCTGGAAAAGCAAGGGATTTCCGGAGGCGAAGATATAGACGATGCTGCCGAGGCAGAGGCAGACGCCGATCGGAACGCCGACGAGCATGAAGGCGAGGAAGGCGGCGGTGGTGACCATCAGTTCACTCCCTCGGCGCTCGAAAGTTCGCGCCGCTCACGCTGAGGCGACAGGCCCAGGTCTTCGACGAGATTGGCGGCGCAATGGACGGTCATGGTTACGGCGAAGAGGGGAATGACGAGGCTGATCGCCCAGATCGGCCAATTCAGCGTCTGGCTGCGCTCGGTATAGAGAAAGTTGAAGCTCTCGGCCGCGAAGGCCTTCGCGTCGAAGCCGGCGCGGATGATGCCGACGGGGTCCATCCACATCCAGCAGAATGCCGCAAGCGCCAGGGCGAACAGGAGGACGAGCAGTGTCGAGGCCGCGCGCATCCAGCGCGCCGCCGCGGGCGGCAGGTAATCCGTCAGCAGCGTCACAGCGAAGTCAAGTCTGAGACGCGTCAGCGCCGAGCCTCCGAGGAAGGCGAGCCAGACCATGGCGTATACGGCCGATTCATCGACCCAATAGAGCGGATGTCCGCTGTAGCGGGTGACGACGTTCAGGAGGATGAGCGCGAGAAGCACGCACATCAATCCGGCAACCGCGCGCTTTTCGAGGGCGAGGATGGCTTCGGAGAGAGAAACGATGGCGCGCGCATAAAGCGGCGGCGCGACTGACTGGTTCATGACTGTTCCCTGGTTTATGTATAAAGTAGATTTTATACATTCCTGGAGTCAATATCATTTTTGGCGGTATTCCTGTAGCGAGCGTCCATGGTTTCACATCTCAAACATCGCACCCTCTCCGGGGCATTAATCGAGGAAATCCGGCAGGCGATTCTCTCCGGCCGCTATCCGGCCGGCAGTCAGCTGCGCCAGGATGCGTTGGCCGAAACCTACGGTGTCAGCCGCATTCCGGTGCGCGAGGTCCTCTTTCAGCTCGAAGCCGAAGGGCTGGTCAGGATCGTGCCGCAGAAGGGGGCGATCGTCTCCGAACTGTCGCTCGCCGAGATCAACGACGTTTTCGAGCTGCGGGCGCTTCTGGAACCGCGGCTCTTCCGCAAATCTGCGCCGCTTCTCGATGGCGACGATTTCGCGCGGGTGGAGGAGGTTCAAAACCGATTCCTCAAGGCGACGGCCGCAGGGGAAATCGATTCCTACGGCCAGCTCAATGCCGAACTGCACCTGGCCCTCTACCGGCGCGCCGAGATGCCCCGGACGCAGCAGATCGTGGCGTCGCTGCTGCAGACGAGCGACCGCTACACGCGCGTCCAGCTCTCAAGCGTCGCAGCGATGACCCGAGCGATGGAAGAGCACGCCGAGCTGATCCGCCTCTGCCGCGCGGGCGTTTTCGAGGAGGCGGCCGGTTTCCTGGTCTTCCACCTCAAGGCCGTACATGAGGACCTGCTGTTCCGGTTGAAGGGACGCGAGTAGAGCCCCGACGGAGAAGGATGGTCAAGCTTCAGGCGCCGGACCGGTCGACTCGCGCAGGATAAGCTCGACCGGCCAGAGCTCGTGAATTTCCGTGGCCGGCCGTCCGGTAAGCAGTTGCAGGGTGAGGTCGGCCGAGCGCGCGCCGGCGGCGCGCAGGGACGACCGGCTCGTCGAAAGGGACGGGACCATGTTGTCGGCCGTGAGATAGGGAAAGACATCGTCATGTGCGATGACGGAGATGTCCTTTCCGACCACAAGGCCGACCGAACGCACGGCGCGATAGACGCCGAGCGCCGTCATCATCGAGCCGGCGACGAAGGCCGTCGGGCGGGGGGACTGCTCGAGGAAGGAACGGGCCGAGCGAAAACCGATCTCGTCGGTGAACTGGCCATGCGTGACGAGGCGCGGATCGAAGGGCAGCCCACGCTGTTCCAGCGCCTCGCGATAGCCCTTGTCGCGGTGGAGCGTGAAAGTGAGACCGTCGCGGCCGTTGATGAGTGCGATCCGTCTATGGCCGAGGTCTAGAAGGTGCGAGGTGGCGCGGCGGATCGCGCCTTCGTTGTCGATGTCGAGCCAGGCGTGCGGCACGTTGGTCTCGGAGCGGCCATGGACCAGAAAGGGAATGCCGAGCTTGTGGAGCAGCAGGATGCGCTCGTCGTTCGGCTTCGGTGAATGGATGATCACGGCGTCGACCCGTCCGCTCGTCGCCAGCCGGCTATAGAGCTGGAGCTCGGCTTTCATATCATGGTCGGCAACCGGGCTCACGAGAATGTCGATATCCTCGCTGTCCAGCCGTTCGGCCATGCCGCTCATGAATTCGGAGAACTGGAATTCGTTGCGACCCATAACGACGCCGATCGCGCCTGCGCGGCCCGTGACCAGGCGCACGGCGTTGATGTTCGGGCGGTAACCGAGGCGCACGGCCTCTTCGGCAACCCGCTTGCGCGTCTTCTCGCTGACCTCCGGATAGCCGCTCAGAGCACGGCTTACCGTCGTTGGAGAGAGCCCCAACTGTTTGGCGAATTCCTTGAGCTTCACTGTTCTTCCCTGCGCCCCTTCTGCGTATTGTCCTGGGATCGGCTCCGAAGCAAGTCACGCAGCAAATCGAGAAGCTGCATTCGCTCAATTTTGCGCGTCGAAGCGATGCGCAGCGCTGCAGACATTCGCGCCGGACTATACCCGGTTCGCCGGCAGTCACAATGCACGCGTTTGCGTCGCTGGCACTGCCAGGATTTGATCGAGAGGGCTATCCGGGTACGATCCAAATCGTTTTAAATTCCTGTGGATGAAGTATTCTCGCAACCAGGTTCATCGCCGGGTCAGGTTGTGGGGCCGACGCGCCGAGTTCCGACTAACATTCGGAATATACGATATAAAATCAGTAATGGCTACGGCGCTTACTTCCGGTGCAACCACGACTTGACAGCAGATTGGCCTTCTGACAGCTTCTGCTTACCCAAACCGTTTTCGAATTGCTGAGGAGCCTGCGAAACCGGGGGGAATTTTGGAGGGACCAATGAACGTGAAGCCTTTTGTAAGGACGCTGATTTCCTGCGCCGCGATCGTCGGCGCAATCGACCTTGCTGCCGCCGCCGAATTGTCTATGGCGGCCAATTCGACCGGCAAGAATCTGAGTTTTCTGCGGGACCAGATCGCCAGGTTCGAGAAGGAGACGGGTCACAAGGTCAACCTGGTGACCATGCCGGCTTCGAGCAGCGAGCAGTTCAGCCAGTATCGACTCTGGCTTGCCGCCGGGAACAAGGATGTCGATGTCTACCAGACGGACGTCATCTGGGCTCCGCAGCTCGCCGAGCAGTTCGTCGACCTGACCGAGGCGACGAAGGACGTGGTCGGCGAGCACTTCCCTTCGATCATCCAGTCGCAGACGGTCAACGGCAAGCTGGTCGCTCTGCCCTTCTACACCGACGCGCCGGCGCTTTATTACCGCAAGGACCTGCTCGACAAATACGGCAAGACGCCACCCAAGACCTGGGATGAACTGGCGGCGACGGCGAAGGAGGTTCAGGACAAGGAGCGTGCCGCCGGCAGTGCCGATATCTGGGGCTTCGTCTTTCAGGGCAATGCCTATGAGGGGCTCACCTGCAACGCGCTCGAGTGGATCAAGTCGTCCGGCGGCGGTCAGATCATCGAGCCCGACGGCACGATCTCCGTCAACAACGAAAAGGCGGCGGCGGCCGTCGAGAAAGTCAAGGAATGGATCGGCACGATCGCGCCCAAGGGCGTGCTTGCCTATCAGGAGGAGGAATCACGCGGCGTCTGGCAGACCGGCAACGCCGTTTTCATGCGTAACTGGCCCTATGCCTACGCCCTTGGCAACGGGGACGACAGCGCCGTAAAGGGCAAATTCGAAGTGGCCCCGCTTCCGGCCGCCACCGACGGCGATCAGCCGTCCTCGACACTCGGCGGATGGAACCTCGCGGTCTCGAAATATTCCGAAGAGCAGGAGGCGGCGATCGCCTTCGTCAAGTTCCTGGGCTCGGCCGAAACCCAGAAGGTGCGTGCGATCGAGCTTTCGAACCTTCCGACGATCGCGGCGCTTTACGACGATCCGGAAGTCGCGGCGGCCCAGCCGTTCATGCCGCATTGGAAGCCTATCTTCCAGAGCGCCGTGCCGCGCCCCTCGGCCGTGGCAAAGGTGAAGTACAACGAAGTGTCCTCCAAGTTCTGGAGCGCCGTGCACAACACGCTTTCGGGTAACGGAACGGCGGCGGAGAATCTCGAGCTTCTCGAAGTCGAACTGACCGAACTCAAGGGCGACGCTTGGTAAAATCGCGAGACCCGGATGGCAGCTCTGCCGTCCGGGTCAGGATCAAACGGCACGGGCGGGACCCGAGCCAACCGGTAGGCTCACGTCATGACTGATCTCTCCCTCGCGGATCGGCCGGCTGCGCTTGCGCATGGCGGCAGGATAGGCTCGGACCTGCAGGCGCAACGGGTCCGTTCGGCCTGGCTCTTTCTCGCGCCAACCTTCCTCGTCCTGGCGCTCGTCGCCGGCTGGCCGCTCATCCGAACCATCTATTTCAGTTTCACCAACGCCTCGCTGACCAATCTATCGGGCGCCGAATTCGTCGGCTTCGCCAATTATCTCTCATGGATCACCCTGAAGAGCGGGCGGACGATTTACAGGGGCCTGCTTGCGGACCCCGCCTGGTGGAATGCGGTCTGGAACACGCTCAAATTCACGGTTCTTTCGGTTAGTATCGAAACGGCGCTGGGCCTTATCGTCGCTTTGGTACTCAACGCGCAGTTTCCCGGTCGCGGACTTGTCCGTGCCGCGATCCTGATCCCCTGGGCGATCCCGACCATCGTCTCCGCGAAAATGTGGGCCTGGATGCTCAACGACCAGTTCGGCATCCTCAACGACATGCTCATCGGCCTCGGCCTGATCGGCGAGAAGATCGCCTGGACCGCCAGCCCCGACACCGCCATGATCGCCGTATTGATCGTCGACGTCTGGAAGACGACGCCCTTCATGGCGCTCCTGATCCTCGCCGGGCTGCAAATGGTGCCGGGCGATATTTACGAAGCCGCCAAAATCGACGGCGTCCATCCGGTACGTGTCTTTTGGCGGGTCACCCTGCCGCTGATCCGGCCGGCGCTGATGGTCGCGGTCATCTTCCGCATGCTCGACGCGCTGCGCATTTTCGACCTCATCTACGTTCTGACGCCCAACAACGCACAGACCAAGACGATGTCGGTCATGGCGCGCGAAAACCTTTTCGATTTCGACAAGTTCGCCTATGGCGCGGCCGCCTCCACCATGCTGTTCCTGATCATCGCGACGATCACGATCCTCTACATGTGGCTCGGTCGTCTCAACTTGAGCGGAGGAGAACGCTGATGGTCGTCGCGATCGCAAAGCGGACGGCGTTTTATGCGCTGGTTGCCGTCATCATCCTCGTCGCCGTCTTTCCCTTCTATTACGCGATCCTGACGAGCCTGAAGTCCGGCACGGCACTGTTCCGCATCGACTACTGGCCGACGGATATTTCGCTCGCCAATTATGCAGGCATCTTTTCGCACGGGACCTTCGTGCGCAATCTCGGCAATTCGCTCCTCGTCGCCACGCTCGTGGTTGCCATATCGCTGCTTCTTGCCGTAACCGCAGCCTATGCGCTTGCCCGGGTACGCTTCCGCGGTCGCGGGCTGCTTCTCCTGACGATCCTGTCGGTCTCGATGTTCCCGCAGATCGCCGTTCTTGCAGGTCTCTTCGAGCTCATCCGCTTCGTCGGGATCTTCAACACGCCGCTCGCGCTCATCTTTTCCTACATGATCTTCACGCTGCCGTTCACGGTCTGGGTGCTGACCACCTTCATGCGGGATCTGCCCATCGAGATCGAAGAGGCGGCGATCGTCGACGGCGCTTCTCCCTGGGTGGTGATCACTCGTGTCTTCATGCCGCTGATGTGGCCGGCGCTTGTGACAACCGGGCTTCTCGCCTTCATCGCGGCGTGGAACGAGTTCCTCTTCGCATTGACATTCACCTCGTCGAACACGCAGCGCACCGTGCCGGTCGCGATCGCTCTGCTTTCAGGCGGCAGCCAGTTCGAGATCCCCTGGGGCAACATCATGGCGGCATCCGTGATCGTCACCGTGCCTCTCGTGGTCCTCGTGCTCATCTTTCAGCGGCGGATCATTTCCGGTCTCACGGCCGGCGGCGTCAAAGGATAGGAGAACAAGATGGCAGAGCTTCAATTGCGCGATATCCGCAAATCCTTCGGCGCCTTCGATGTGATCAAGGGCGTCAGCATGGAAATCAAGCCGGGCGAGTTCATGGTCTTCGTCGGCCCTTCCGGCTGCGGCAAGTCGACCCTCCTGAGACTGATCGCCGGGCTCGAGGAAATCACCTCCGGAACACTTGTCTTCGACGGCCAGATCGTCAATCAGCTGACGCCTTCGCGCCGCGGCATCGCCATGGTCTTTCAGTCCTATGCGCTCTATCCGCATATGACAGTCTACGAGAACATGGCCTTCGGCATGCAGCTTGCAGGCAAGGACAAGCAGCAGTGCCGCAAGCGGGTCGAGGCGGCGGCCGAAATGCTGCAGCTCACGCCCTATCTCGAACGCCTGCCGCGCCAGCTTTCGGGCGGGCAGCGCCAGCGCGTGGCGATCGGCCGGGCGATCGTTCGCGATCCCAAGGTCTTTCTGTTCGACGAGCCGCTTTCGAACCTCGACGCGGCGCTGCGTGTGGCCACGCGCCTCGAAATCGCCAAGCTTCACCGCAGCATGCACAAGACGACGATGATTTATGTGACTCACGATCAGGTTGAGGCGATGACGCTCGCCGACAGGATATGCGTTCTGAGGGACGGTCTCGTCGAGCAGATCGGCACGCCGCTGGAGCTTTACGAGACGCCGAATTCGGTGTTCGTCGCGGGCTTCATCGGTTCGCCGAAGATGAATTTCCTTTCCGGCGCCTTCGCAGAGCCATACAAGGCGGACACGATCGGCATCCGCGCGGAACACCTGGAGATCGATGAACAGGGAGGTGAGTGGAGTGGGACCGTGATCCATTCGGAGATGCTCGGTTCCGACAGCTATATTTATCTCGACATCGGGACCGGCGAGCCGGTGATCGTCCGCGAGAGCGGCATCGCCAAGCAGCAGCCCGGGCAGACGATCAGGATCTCGCCGGCCGACGGCCAGGTTCACCGCTTCGATGCGGGTGGCCGGGCGCTCGGACGGATGCAAATGCGGGGTGCGGCCTAGAACGCAGCCACGAGATTTCGCTCGGAAGTCTCGGAAACAAGGCTGATCCGAAGGATTTCGGATCATTCCAAAGCCTCAAACGTTAGGGCAGGAAAAGGGCGGGGACCCCGCGCGGTTTTCCCGGCCCGGCCCCGCGCCCACACTTCAAGTCACGGACAGTCGGCATCCGGCAGCGGATGCCCCAAATCACGAGGAGAATGACCTTGTCTATCAATGCCATCGTGTGGGGTGAAAACATCCACGAGCAGACGAATGCGGTGGTTCGGGAGATCTACCCGGACGGCATGCACAACACGATCGCAGCCGCACTCAATTCCGACCCGGGGATCGATGCGACGACGGCGACGCTGCAGGAGCCGGAACACGGGCTGAGCGAGACACGGCTCGCCGCCGCCGACGTGCTGCTGTGGTGGGGCCACAAGGATCATGGCGCCGTCGATGACGCCATCGTAGAGCGCGTCGCCAAACGCGTTTGGGAAGGCATGGGTCTGATCGTTCTCCATTCCGGCCATTTCTCCAAGGTGTTCAAGCGGCTGATGGGCACGCCCTGCGCGCTTAAATGGCGCGAGGCGGGAGAGCGCGAACGCGTCTGGGTCGTCAATCCGCGCCACCCGATCGCCGAAGGACTCGGTGAGAACTTCGTCATCGAGAACGAGGAGATGTATGGCGAGCAATTCTCGGTGCCGGAGCCGCTCGAGACGGTATTCATCTCCTGGTTTGCCGGCGGCGAAGTCTTCCGGTCGGGCCTCACCTGGCGGCGCGGCGCGGGCAATATCTTTTACTTCCGCCCCGGGCATGAGACTTACCCGACCTATCACGACGCGACCGTACACAAGGTGCTGCGGAACGCGGTGAAATGGGCGTATAACCCGCAGGGCACCTATAAGGCCATCCACGATGCGCCGAACGTCCCGGTGGAGAAGGCGCTGGAGCCGATCGTCGAGCGCGGCCCGAGACTGCACCGAGCCGGCGAGGCCGGATATCGATGAAGGGGACCCCCATGCGTTTGCTAATTCTCGGAACCGGCGGCATGGCCAACAGCCATGCGAAAGCCTTTGCTGAGATCGAAGGCGTCGAAATGGTCGGCGCCGTCGATGTGGACCCCTCCCGTGCCAAAGCATTTGCCGTCACGCACGGCATCGAAAACACCTTCACCTCTCTCGACGAGGCGATCGCCTGGGGAGAATTCGACGCGGCCACCAACGTGACGCCCGACAAGGCGCATCACCCGACAACCTTGGCGCTCATCGCCGCCGGCAAGCATGTGCTGTGCGAAAAGCCGCTGGCCGAAAACTATGAGAAGGCCGCCGAGATGGCGGCCGCAGCCGAGCGGGCCGGCCTCGTCACCATGGTCAATCTGACCTATCGCAACGTCGCCCCGCTGCAGAAGGCGCGTGAACTCGTGGTCGCCGGTGAAATCGGACGGGTGCGGCATCTGGAGGCTTCCTATCTCCAGAGCTGGCTGGTGTCGCGTGCCTGGGGCGATTGGGCAAGCGAGTCGAAATGGCTATGGCGGCTGTCGACGAAACACGGATCGAATGGCGTGCTTGGCGACGTCGGTATCCACATTCTCGACTTCGCCGGCTACGGTGCCAACAGCTCGGTCGAGCGGGTATTCGCTCGCCTGAAAGCATTCGACAAGGCGCCCGACAACCGTATCGGCGAATACGACCTCGACGCCAATGACAGCTTCGCCATGACGGCGGAGTTCGAAAACGGCGCGATGGCCGTGATTCATGCCAGCCGCTGGGCGACAGGCCATCTCAACGAGCTGAGGCTCAGGCTGCACGGCGACAGGGGAGCCCTGGAAGTGATCCATACGCCTGATGGCTCGAGCCTGCGCGGCTGCATGGGGCCCGATGTCGAAAAGGCCGTGTGGCGCACCGTCGATGCCGGCACTGTGCCCACCAACTACCAGCGCTTCGTCGAGGCGGTGAAGGCTGGCCGCACCGTCGAGCCGGGTTTCCGCCATGCCGCGGACCTCCAGAGAGTGCTCGATCTCGCCATCGAGACGGAGCGCTCACGCCGCGAACTCGGCGTGCCCGACATCGATGCGGTGGTGCAGGAACGCGCTGTGGGGTGAAGGCCGTAGGGTCACAGGACCCCCGCGTGCCGCATTCAAACGATGCGGCGCGCTCTATTTGAATCGATCACGTTCATGACCTAGGTCGACCCGGCCTAATTCATCGCGAGCTAGAGCATTTCAATGTTTCATGGAAACACTGAAATGCTCGAACCATTTGATCCAACGCACTTCCGGATGGAAAGCCGTTACACACTTTTCCTGGAAGTGCTCTAGGCGTGCGAGTGGTGACGATAGTCCCAGACCGCCCAGGCTGCGATTGCGGCGACGAGCACGCCGAGAATGACGTGCGTCCACATCGCATTCACATTCCCCATGAAGCCGAGCAGCCAGGGAGAAACGATCAACCAAAGGCCGATTATCATATTGGCCCATTCCTCCCATTCGGCGAAGGCCGAAAGGGTTGCGACCGCAAGGGCGCCGAGCACGATGCCGGCGATCCAGGCGTTCCACGTCGGCGCGGCTTCAGCCGCAAAGCCGATGACCCAGGGAGAGAGGAACAGGCACGCTGCCAAGACCAGATTTGCCCAATCCTGGCTTCTTCTTCCTGCCATCAGAGTGTTGGGCATGAGAACCTCCACATGTGAAGTTTGGCAAAGCGTCACCACTCGCGTGCAGCTTACGTTGCAACTCCGTTCGCTTCAGATCGCACGGTTCTGTAACGCTTTGAATTGCTGCCGTAATTTTACTCGCAAACCGCGGGTGTTTCAAGGAATCCGTCAAGATTCGGAGTTTTGCCGCCCGCTACGGCTTACGGCTTCCATAGAGCATAACTAGCTCTTGCGCCTTCGTGCGTCCATTCGGATGCTGTCGAAATCAAAACGGCGGCGGAACGGCCGTCGTGTTGCCCCTAGGTCCAACTTTTCTCGCCGGATGCGTCGGCCGATAATTCTGGCGGGCTCCGAAGCGCGCGAACCCGCATGGCTTCGGACGCACAAATTTAATCGAGGAGTGAAGCATGGGCCTTCCACATGCTGAAAAGCGCAACAATGCGCAAGAATCCATCTCCATAGATCGTCGGAGCCTCCTTCTGGGAGGTACGACCCTTGCAGCGGCGGCTGCGGCGAACGGGCCCGTGGGCAGCGCGAAGGCTCAGGAGCAACCGGCGGCAGGCACCGGCAAGCCGCCGAACATCCTCGTCATCTTCGGCGACGACATCGGCATTCCGCAAAACAGCGCCTACACCATGGGCCCGATGGGTTATCGCACGCCCAACATCGATCGTATCGCCGCCGAGGGCTCGATTTTCACCGATGCCTATGGGCAGCAGAGCTGCACCGCAGGGCGCATCCTTCATTCTCGGCCAGGAACAGTTCCGCATGGGGCTGCTGACGATCGGCATGCCCGGCGACCCGCACGGCATACGGGACTGGATGCCCACCATCGCCGACGTCGTGAAGTCCAAGGGTTATGCGACCGGCCAGTTCGGCAAGAATCACCTGGGCGAGCGTGACGAGCACCTGCCGACGAACCACGGCTTCGACGAGTTCTTCGGGAACCTCTATCACCTGAATGCCGAAGAGGAGCCGGAAGGCTACTTCTATCCGAAGGACGAGGAATTCCGGAAGAACTTCGGGCCGCGCGGGAGTCATCGAATCGAGCGCGGACGGAAAGATCGAGGATACCGGAGCGCTCAACACAAAGCGCATGGAGACCGTCGACGCGAGTTCCTTGCTGCCGCGAAGGATTTCATCGAACGCCAAACGAAGGCCGACAAGCCGTTCTTCCGGCGACAAGAACTTCAAGGTCCATCTCGACGGCTACGAGCTCACAGAACTGAAGGGCGAGGCCAAGGAACCGCCCCGCGAAGCGGTCTACTATTTCGACCAGGGCGGCAATCTGAATGCGATCCGGTGGAACGACTGGAAGCTCAGCTTTGCAATCAACAGTGAAGGCAACATCGCCACGGCCACCCGCGAGACCCCGAGCTGGGCCAACATCACAAATCTGAGAATGGATCCCTATGTGCGAGGTGCGAAAGAAGGCGGAGGAGCCATGGAGTTCATTGGCCGAAACATGTGGCTCCTGGTGCCGATCCAGGGCAAGATCAAGGAGTTCTTCCAGGACTTCGACCAGTATCCCTACCAGCCTGGCAGCACTCTGAACGCCAGCGGGATCAGCTATACGTGGCTGCAACAGCAGGCCGCGCTCAAGCGGCTCGGAGAGTTGGGAGAGTTGGAAAGCCTGGCGCCGCGTTGATGCACTTCGTCAGAGCCCGCTGCTACTTCCAATAGATGGGCAATGCAAACGAGAAACGAGGATCGCATATTCCAGCCATATTGCGATCTTCGGGAAAGGCGGGGCTAAGCTCCGCCTTTCCTTTTCAGATTCCTGGCAATGTTCTATCGCTCTTCGGGCGAGGTCGCCAACAGCGAGGACTCCGGGGACCGTACGAAGCCCGTGTATCGTTCGAACTGAAACAGAACATCGTTGATGATCTGGTTGTCCGCCATTCCCATGATGTCATAGCCGCGGCTACCGTCCGAAAAGAAGGTGCGCGCCTCGTAACGGACATCTGCCACGGTTGCGTCATACGCGGTGAAGGCGGGAAGTTTGTGTTCCGACATCTGCACGCCATAGACGAAATCGCGATGGCCTTCGGCCGGAACAGTGAGGGTCAGTGCTCCCGTTTCGGCATCCCGACCGACTGAAGCCGGCCGAGACCGGCGCGTCAGTTCCCTTGCCACTGCCTCCAATGCCGGAAGAACGGAAGCCTGCAGGAATTTCTCCACCGCCCGCCTATCCGGCGTGCTCAAGGTCATCGCCAGGCGCCGCTGCCAGGGCACACCGGACGCGGGATAGGCTCTTGGACCGACCGATCCGGGTGATTGTGTGCGGGCAAGATCGGCCCGCATTCCGACGAATAGCGACCACACCAGAATGAGCATCACGAGGCTGAACGGCAGTGCCGTCGAGATCGTGGCGGATTGGAGTGCCGTCAGTCCGCCGGTGGAGAGCAGAACGGCCGCCACGATACCGCTGAGCGAACACCAGAAAATCCGCTGAAGAGCAGGTGTCGCCGTTTCTCCGCCGGATGCAATCGTGTCGATCACCAGCGAGCCGGAGTCGCTGGAGGTTACGAAGAATATGCTGACGAGCAGAACCGCGAGCGTCGAGGTTACCGCGGGCCACGGCAGATACTCGAAGAACTGGAAAAGGGCGACCGAAAGGTCCGCCTTCACGTCACGCGCCAGTTCGCCGTTGGCGATCGTCGTGTCCACGTAGATCGCCGTGTTTCCAAAAACGGTCATCCAGAGGAAAGTGAACATGGCGGGTACGAAGAGGACGGCGGTGACGAACTCTCTCACGGTACGCCCACGGGAAATGCGCGCGATGAACATGCCGACGAAGGGTGACCAGGAAATCCACCATGCCCAGTAGAACAGGGTCCAGCTGTCGATCCATGGCCGTGGCTCGTAGGCATAGATGTTGAAGGTTCGCAAAACCAGGCTATCGAGATAGAGACCGATGTTCTGGACGAAGTCGCGCATGAGCGTGCCCGTCGGCCCGACCACGAGCACGAAGAGCATCAGCAGTACTGCCAGGAACAGATTGGTCTCGCTGAGAATGCGGACACCCTTTTCGACGCCGGTGACCACCGAGACAGTCGCTATTGCCGTGACCACGGTCACGAGCAGGAGCTGGACGTAGATCGACTGGGGGACCCCCAACAGATAGTTCAGTCCGGAGTTTATCTGAAGGACGCCGAATCCGAGCGAGGTTGCGAGCCCGAACATGGTCCCGCAGATCGCGAATATATCCACGACATGTCCGATCGGCCCGTGAATGCCCTCCTTGAGGAGCGGGTAGAGGCCGGATCGGACGGTCAGGGGTAGATTGTAGCGGTAGCCGAAATAGGCGAGTGACAGCCCGACGACCGAGTATATCGCCCAGGCGTGCACCCCCCAATGGAAGAAGGTTACGCTCATTGCCTCGCGCTGGGCCGCGATGGTCAGGGGTTCGGCTTCCGGCGGCGAGGCAAAATGCGTCATCGGCTCGCCGACGGCAAAATACATGAGGCCAATGCCCATGCCGGCGGCAAACAGCATGGCGATCCAGGACAGGTACCTGAACTCGGGTTCTGAATCGTCCGGTCCGAGCTTCAACTCGCCGTAGCGGCTGAACGCCAGAAATAGCATCGAAAACAGAAAGATGGCCACCGAGAGCAGGTAGAGCCAACCGAACCCGGACAGGATCGCAGTCTGCATTCCGCTGAAAATCGATTCAGCTCTCTTTGGCGCAATCACACCTATCCCGACGAACAGAGCGATGACGGCCACCGAACCGACGAATACCGGCAAATTCACTTTGAAACGCTGCACTTGATGCAACCTCCCCACAGATTCTGCGCGCGAGAGCGGGACTAGGAAAAGGATGTGCGATCTCCCTCGAATCCCCTTCCGGCATAGTAGCACGCCTAGCCGTTGAGCCGGTGAATCGACAAGAGACGACCCGGTTTTGCATTCCTCGAGTCACGGCATGGTCGGATTGAGGGGGAGCAAGGCGGGCTCACGTCGTCCGGGCGCCTTCTCCCCTCGCGCCAACCAGATCTTTCGTGCCCTTTTCAGCCCCGGAAGGAACAGGTCTCCGCGCACCGGCCGGGAAGAAGCCTCCGCAAGGCCGTAAAGCGCCCTCTGCCGGGCGTGGTAAACCTGCTGCGTCTCGGCGTCGGTTAGGCCTGGTTGCCTGGCCGTGAGATATGGCGTTACCGGTGTGAAGACCTTCGTCGTCAATCGCAACGGCATCGTCTACGAGGCGGATCTCGGCGAGGACACCGAGAAGACTGCCGCCGCCATCCGCACGTTCAATCCGAACGACTACTGGGCGGTCGTCCAGGACTAGGAAGGGGGCATTCGAAGCAAAACGGTGCAGTACCGCGGCAACATCAGCGAATATTATGCTGCCGGCGGCCGGCTTGCCGAGCAGGTAAATGCGGACAAGACTGCCGGCCTGGTACAAGATGTCAGGGAGTGCACTGGCGTGGCGCTGCTCGGTGATGACGGCGCAGGAACTGGTTGCAGGGGAGATTGCCGATGCCTGCTTTGAACAGCGTGGTCGACCTTGAACCCGCGGCGGAGATGGTCTGGGTTCCCGGAGCGACCTTCATGATGGGGTCGAACGACCATTACCCGGAGGAAGCGCCCGTGCATCCGGTAACCGTCGACGGATTCTGGATCGATGTGACACCGGTAACGAACCGCCAGTTTCTCGAATTCGTAAATGCGACGGGGCATGTGACCTTCGCGGAAAGAAAGCCGCGCGCCGAAGACTATCCGGGCGCTCCGCCATCCAATCTGAGGGCCGGTTCGCTCGTCTTCACACCCCCGAAGCGACCGCTGCAGGGAACGGATATATCGCAGTGGTGGATATTCACGCTGGGTGCCAACTGGCGGCACCCGCTCGGGCGCAAGAGCAGCATCGGAGCGATTCTGGATCATCCGGTCGTCCATGTCGCTTACAGCGACGCAAAGGCCTATGCCGAATGGGCCGGCAAGGACCTCCCGACCGAGACCGAGTGGGAGCTGGCGGCCCGCGGCGGCCTCGATGGGGCTGAATTTTCCTGGGGCGGCGAGCTTGCGCCGGGCGGAAATCACATGGCCAATACTTGGCAGGGAAGTTTTCCGGTCGAGAATTCTATGGACGATGGTTTCGCGCGAACATCGCCGGTCAGATTCTACCCGCCGAACGGCTACGGCCTCTACGACATGATCGGCAATGTGTGGGAGTGGACCACGGATTACTGGTCCGTGCGCCACCCGGAAGCGGCCGCCAAGCCTTGCTGCATTCCGAGCAATCCCCGCAATGCCGATGCCGATGCGAGTATCGATCCGGCGGCGAGCGTGAAAGTTCCGCGCCGGGTGCTCAAGGGTGGATCGCATCTCTGCGCGCCGAACTACTGCCGGCGGTACCGCCCTGCGGCAAGGCACGCCCAGGAAATCGACACGACGACCAGCCATGTCGGTTTCCGATGTGTCAGGCGCGTTCGATAAGAGCGGGATGGATGAAGAAAGGCGTGCTAGTTTCCTCGTCCCGCTCTATCCAGAAAGGGTTACGGTTAAAGGAAACGTGCAGTAGGTTGCAGAGGGGATAGGTAGCGTTCCGGTGCGATTCGTTCGTCCTCGATTGGTCGCTTCGGGGATGGCGTCGAACGGCCGCACGCAGGCGAGCGTGGGCCGGAGTGGAGTGGGGGCGCGACGGCGTCCGAATTTTGTGAGGCGTGGTTTGAGTGACGTAAGCTCGCGCGGCGACGGGTTCCGTGTAGCCAAGGCCGGGGGATCGGCCTTATCGGCGCTTCTCGCGCTCGCTCTGTTGGCGGGTTGCGGGGGTCACCCTAAAGGCGTCATGACTCCGGTGGCTCTGGCGCAGCCGTCGAACACCTCGCAGGTCGACATGCTGGTGGCGACCACGCGCCAGCCCTCGGGCGACCCGGCGACCCTGTTTTCGGGAGAGCGCAGCCCGACGCTTTCGATGACCGATGTGGCGGTTTCGATCCCGCCGGACTCGCGCCGCGCGCCGGGCACGGTGCAGTGGCCGCGCAAGCTGCCACCCAATCCGGAAACCGATTTCGCCGTCACGCGCGTGCGCGAAATGGCATCGGAAGACGAGGCGCGCACCTGGTTCCGCGCCCATAACAAGGACGGCCATGTGCTTCTTTTCGTGCATGGCTTCAACAACCGCTATGAGGACGGCGTCTTCCGGCTGGCCCAGATTGTCCATGATTCCGGTGCGCAGGCGACACCTATGCTGTTCACCTGGCCGTCGCGTGCGCGGGTGTTCGACTATAATTACGACAAGGAGAGCACCAACTATTCGCGCACCGCGCTCGAGGATACGCTGCGCACGCTGGCAAATGCCCCGAACGTCAAGGACGTCACCATCCTTGCCCATTCTATGGGAACCTGGCTGACGATGGAGGCGCTGCGCCAGATGGGAATTCGCGACGGGAAGATCGCGCCGAAGATCGAGAACGTGATTCTCGCTTCGCCCGACATCGACCTCGACGTCTTCGCCAAGCAGTGGACCGATATGGGCGATGAACGGCCGAAATTTACGATCTTCGTCTCGCAGGACGACCGGGCGCTGGCGCTTTCGCGACTGATCTCGGGGGATGTCTCGCGGCTCGGCGCGATCGACCCCAGCGCCGAACCCTATCGCACGCAGCTAGAGACAGCCGGCATTACTGCGATCGACCTCACCAAGGTCGAGACGGATGACGGCTTGCACCACGGCAAGTTCGCTGAGAGCCCCGAGATCGTGCAACTGATCGGGCAGCGGATCATCAAGGGGCAGACGCTGACCGACTCCGAGATCACTTTGGGCGAAGGGATCACCGCCGTCGTCGCCGGCACGGCCAAGAATGTCGGCACCGTCGCGGCTGCCACGATCACCGCGCCGGTCACCATAATCGAAGGCCGCGGCACGCCGCCGAAGCAAGTCCGGCTGAACGAAACCCTCGCCAGTGACGAACGCTCTCAACGTGCAGTGCCATAGGAGCCGCAAACAAGCCTGGCTGTGCCGGCAAATATTATCGGAGGATAGCATGACGTCTTGGCTCGTTCGAAATCTGGCATTTGCCGCAAGCTGCCTGCTCGGAAGCAGCGCCTTGGCGGCGGACATATATTCGCCGATGACGCCGCAGGCGCGGGAAATCACGACGGAGAGCGGCTGGACGTTTTCCTTCGCCCCCTATTTCTGGGCCGCTGGCCTTTCGGGCGATATCGGCCAGTTCGGTCTGTCCGCCGTCGATGTGGACGCGAGTTTCAGCGACGTCTTCGACCATCTGGATTTCGCTTTGATGGCCACGGCGGAGGCACGCAACGGACCGTACAGCATCTTCGGTGACGCGATATACATCAAACTGTCGGGTCAGGGCGCGACGCCGAGGGGTTTCCTTGCGGACGATGTCGAGCTTGCGACCGAAACATTCGCGGGACTGCTTGGGGCCGGTTACGCGATTTACGATGATGGCTCCTCTCGGCTCGACATTGTCGGCGGCCTGCGCGTGTGGTCCGTCGAGAGCGAGCTCTCCATCAGCGGTGGCGCTCTCGGTACACGGTCGAGAACCGACGATGCGGCCTGGGTGGACGGGATGGCAGGTTTTCGCGGCACCTACTCGATCACTCCGGAAATCTATCTGACCGGATGGGGGCTTGTCGGGGCCGGTGGCGCGGATCTCGACTGGGACGTCGCCGCAGCGATCGGCTACCGGTTCAGCGACACGGTTTCGGCGGTCGCCGGCTACCGCGCGCTTGGCGTCGACTACAGCGATGACGGCTTTGTCTTCGACGTGGTCGAGCAGGGACCGATCCTGGGGCTGGTGGTGCGCTTCTAAACCAATATCACGGAAGGCAAGCGTCGTGAATCTTGATGCGTCACCGGTTGCGACGCATCAATCCTTCGCTGTCCTCAGGCCGTCGAGCAGGGCCCGGAAGCCTTCCACGGCCTTGTGCGAGGTTTCCTGCGGGTCGTCGGAATTGGCGATCCACAGCGCTGCGTGGCTGCTCGCGCCATTGATCAGACGGGCGGCCGCTTCAGTGTCGATATCGATGACCTCACCATCGGCCTTGAGCCGGTCCAGGCTTCCCGCCAGCGCTGCAATGCAGCCTTCGGTCATTTGCCATTGCGATATGTCCCCGAGTACGGCAGGGCCGTCACGGAACATGATGCGCTGGATCTCCGGCTCGAGTGCCATGCGGATATAGGCGACGCACTCGTCGACGAACCCTTGCCAGCGTGTCGGTGCTTCCGACGATACCTTGTTCAGGCGTGCCGTCATCTCGGCGTCGATCTCCCTGATCACTGCCTGCAGAAGCCCCTTTTTGTCGCCGAAGTGATGATAGAGCGCGCCACGGGTCAACCCGGCTTCGGCAGTGAAATCGTCCATAGACGATTCCGCAAACCCGACGGTGCCGAAGGCGCGCCGGGCGGCCGCGATCAGTTTTGCGCGGGTCTCGGCGATCATTTCGCTGCGCGGCTTGTTCATCATGTCTCCTGCTTGCATACGCCGCGTATTTTATTTGACATACGCGGCGTATGCAACTAATTAGATTCCATACGCCGCGTATGTCATTCTGCACAAGTTTTCCAAGGAGCGTCTCATGTCCAATCCATACGGAGAAATATTCAGGGCTCCAGGAGCCAAGGGCTTTTCGGCAGCCGGCTTCTTCGCACGCCTTCCGATAGCGATGGCCCCTATCGGCATCGTCGCGATGCTGTCCCAGACCCACGGCGAATACTGGCTTGCAGGTGCGGTGTCGGCGACTTTCGCTCTCACCAATGCGCTCGTTGCCCCGCAGATATCCCGTCTGGTCGATCGCGTCGGCCAGACGGCCGTGGTCGTTCCGACAACGATCATATCGGTTCTTGCGTTCCTGGTGTTGATCCTTGCAGCCAATCGGGACTGGCCGGCATGGACGCTGTTCGCCTCGGCTTTCCTCGCCGCCGCGATGCCGAGCATACCCGCCCTGGTCCGTGCCCGCTGGACCGAGATATTCCGCAACCGTCCGGAGCTGAACACCGCCTTCGCCTTCGAGTCTTCGGCAGACGAACTGGTCTATATTGCCGGCGCGTCGCTGTCGGTGGGTTTGGCGGTAGCTCTGTTTCCTGAAGCCGGCATGCTGATCAGCACGATCTTCCTTGCCCTCGGGACGGCAGCTTTTATCCTCCAGCGCTCGACGGAGCCGAAGGTGCGCCCGTTGGAGGCCGGGGTCTCGCGAGCGTCGGCGATCCGCCAACGACCGGTGCAGATTATCACGCTCGCCCTCATCTTTGTGGGCTCGATCTTCGCGACTGCGGAAGTCAGCGCCGTAGCGATCACGAAAGAGCTCGGCCAGCCGCAGGCAGCGAGCCTCGTCATCGGCGTCTATGCGGTGGGCTCGTTCCTGGTGGGCCTGGCGCTTGGGGCCCTGAACCCAACGATGCCTCTGCACAGGCAGCTTCTGATCGCCGTAAGCGTCATTGCCATCACGTCGGTGCCCCTCCTCCTCGCCGACACCGTGCCTCTCCTTGCTTTGGCGGTTTTCGTAAGCGGCATCGCCATTTCGCCGACCTTCATCACTGCTTTCGGCCTGATCGAGCGCCGCGTACCGGAGTCGATGCTTACGGAAGGTGTCACCTGGGTGATGACCGGTATCGGCATCGGCATGGCGCTCGGTGCATTCGTCTCCGGTTGGGTCGTAGACAATTTCGGTGCGCAGAACGGCTTCTGGGTATCCGTGGCGGCCGGGACAGCGACCGTTGCGACCATAGCGATGGGCCAGCGTAGCCTTGCCGGCCATAAAGGGGGGTCAGTAGCGGGAAGCATTCCGCAACCGGCCGAGTAGCGGCACCTCCGCCGACCTTCGGCGGGTCGGAACAAACAGGCGGACCGCCGGTTCATCCGTCGGCCCGTCACCACGAGAGGAGAAACCGATGGCGCGTGGATCACTCATTGCTGTAAGCGGATTATTCGCCGGTCTTGCCGCGGTGGCGGCGCTGACCGTCTCGGCCGAGCGCCGGAACGAAAGTCCCTGGCGGCCGATCAACGCGACGAGCCACTGGATACACGGCCGTCGAGCCGGTTCGCAGTCGCGTCTCGACCTCGCGCACACCGGCACCGGCTTCGTGACGCATATGCTTGCCTCACTCTGGTGGGCGCTGCCGTTCTCCGCCATGGTCGGACGAAGCGCGCGGCCTTCGCCGCAGCGGGTGATTGCCGCCGCCTTCGGCACCACCGTGCTGGCAGCCCTTGTCGACTATGGGCTGGTACCGAAGCGTCTTACGCCCGGCTGGGAACTCGCCCTGCCGAAGTCCGACCTGGCGGCGGCCTATATGGCCATGGGTATCGGCCTGGCGTTGGGCGCATCCCTGCATGGCGCAGCGGCGGCGCGCGGCCAGGAACATCCTCCGGTCTGACCGGTTAGACCGGGTGCCAGCAAGACGTCGGTATCGAAACGCGACGACACATGCGTGAGGAGATCCCCAATGAGCAGCCGACCACCGCCAATCCCTCCGGACAATCGCAGCGACAAGGGAACAGGAGAGCCTGGAACCGTGTTGGCCGAGTCGAAGAAGCCGGACGTGGCCGAGAACCCCGAGAAGAAGGGCCAGCAGGGCAACACGAAGGTCAATACGACCCATCAAGGCTACCAACAGGACAGATGAGGCAGAGCGCATGTCCACATCCAAGAAGACGCCAGCAAGCATCCGCCAGGGCGGTCCGGGAGCCTCGCACGAAAATGCAAAGGAGCCGCTGGAAATACCAAAGCCGCCAGCCGACTCCGAGCGCCGCACGCGCAGCAAGGTTTCCGGCGGCGGAGGCGAGCCTGACCGCCACCACAGTCACGACGCGAGGCGCAAGGGCGGGCATTGACCATCGCCACTGCCTCGGATGAACAATTCCTCATCGCAGGCGTTCTGCTTGACCCGCAACGGGTGGAGGAGTTCGCCATGCGACGCGGTTTGCGCCATCACCCAATGGTCGACCTGATCGTGTTCATCGCCGCCGTCGGGCTGGTTTCGGCGATCATGGTCGTGTCTCTCTTCTTCGGCTGAGCATGTCGCGACGGCAGAAGTCTGCTGCCGCTGCATGACGTCGCTGCGGAGGAGGCACTTTCCGCAGCGACGGCGGCGCCCCCGGGGAGGGGAGGAGGGAGGGACGCCGCCCGGGTCGATTCCGGCATAGCGGAGGGGACAAGAGCCGACCCGTTCTTCTGGACAAGCCGCTTTGGGTAAAGCGACGGCGCCTAACACTCTGCGCCGCGGATGGTTCCGAGAAATACATGCCAAACGGCAATTCTGTTTCTGCCCCGGTCCGCTGGGGAAGAATGCCGGCCGCCTGCAGCGCCGCGCGTCTTGTCAGACGCGCAAAGCGCTGTTTTTGCCCTTTAACCGGCCACGATTAAAGGAAACATGCAGTAGGCGGCCGGCACGCGCTCAGGCGTTGAGCGATTTCGCGAAGGGCATGACGCGGATCCGCTTGCCGAGCGCCTTGAAGGCGGCATTGGCAACCGCAGGGCCGATCGGCGGAACGCCGGGCTCGCCGATCCCCGAAGGCGGATTGGCGGAGGCGACGATATGAACCTCCACCTTCGGCATCGCATCGATCCTGAGTGGTGTGTACATGTCGAAGTTCCCCTGATCGACCTTGCCGTCGGTCAGCGTGATTTCCTCACCCAGGATGGCGCTCAGCCCGAAGCCGATACCGCCCTCGACCTGAGCGCGGACCTGATCCGGATTGATCGCGAGACCACAATCGACGGCAGCCACGACGCGCTCGACCTTGATACCGTCGCCATCGACGGAGACCTCGGCGATCTGTGCCACAACCGAACCGAAGCTCTCGGCGACGGCGACGCCCCGGAAGCGGCCTTTGGGCAACGGCTTCTGCCATTCGGCCTTCTCCGCTGCGAGCTTGAGAACGGTCGCATGGCGCGAGTCCGGCTTCAGCATCGACAGTCGGAACTCGAGCGGATCCCGTCCCGCAGCCTCGGCAACCTCGTCCAGAAAAGCTTCGGCTGCGAATGCGGTGTGTGTCGAGCCGACGGAGCGCCACCAGAGAACCGGGACGCGGACGTCGGTGGTCGTGAGGCCGACGCTCTGATTCGCAATGGCATAGGGGAGGTTGTTGGCGCCCTCCACCGAGGTCGGGTCGACCCCGTTCTGGACCATGCCGTCCCAGGCCGTTTTCGCCATGATCGACTGGCCGACGATGTGATCGCTCCAGGCGACGAGCTTCCCGGCTTCGTCGATCCCGGCCTTCAGCCGATGCACATAGGCCGGACGATACCGGCCCGCGCGGGTGTCTTCCTCCCGCGTCCACTGCACCTTGACCGGTGCACGGAAACCGAGGGCCTTCGCCACATGGACAGCCTCTACCACGACATCGCCGTCGAATACCGCACGCCGCCCGAAGCTGCCGCCGGTCTTCATGACGTTGAGCCGGACCTTTTCGACCGGCACTCCGGCAATCTCGCTGGCGAGGTTCTGGTACACGTCGGGGAGCTGGTGCCCGCCCCAGATCTCGATCGTGCCGTCGTCGTTCCTGCGCGCGACCGCGTTCAGGGGTTCCAGGGCAGCATGCGCGAGATAGGGGAACTCGAACGTCGCTTCGATGACTTTTGCCGCCGATGTGAATGCGGCGTCGGTATCCCCGTCCTTGCGCGCGAATGCGGCCGGCGTCTTGCCGGCAAGATCGCGATAGGTGGACATCAGCTCGGGCGTTCCGCGCTTTTCGGCGCCCGTCTCGTCCCACTCAACCGTGACTGCCTCGCGGCCTTTGATCGCGGCCCACATATGCTCGCCGACCACGGCGATGCCGCGGGGCGTTTCCACCACGTCGACCACGCCCTTGATCGCACGGGCGGCGGAAGCATCGAAGGACTTCGCCTTGGCGCCGAAGAGAGGCGGGTGGATCATCACCGCTGTCAGCATTCCGGGGAGCTTGACGTCGATGGTGTATTGCTCGGTTCCGTTTGCCTTGCGGGCACTGTCGAAGCGCTTCAGTTCGGCATTGCCGATAAGTTTCCAGTCTCCCGGCTCCTTGAGCTTCACGTCGGCCGGCACCGGCATGGTGGCCGCCTTGGCTGCAAACGCGCCGAAACCGCCGCTCTTGCCGGATGGATGCGAAAGAACGCCGTTCTCGACCGCGATCTCGGCCGCGTCGACGCCCCATTCCGCTGCAGCGGCAGCAACCAGCATCGCCCGGGCGGCGGCACCTGCCCTGCGATAGCGCTCCCAGGAGGTGGACATGGAGGTCGACCCTCCCGTGCCCTGCATCGTGCCGCCGAAGGCGATATTGCCGTAAGCCTTGATATTGCCGGCGGCTCCGATGACGTCGATCGCGGACCAATCCGCGTCGAGTTCCTCCGCCACCAGCGTGGCAATGCCGTTATAAGAGCCCTGGCCCATCTCGAACTGAGACGAGAGAATGGTGACCTTTCCGTCCCCGCCGATGGTCAGGTATGGGGAAAATGCGTGTGAGCCGCTCTCCGTTGCCGCCTCGCCCGCCAGTGCCGGCGACGCGGACAGGATCCGGTACCCGATTGCGACGCCGGTGCCGGCCGCAAGCGCACCGAGCAGGAATTGCCGCCGCGACGCTTCGGTCCGGGCGACGGGAAGGGTGATCGATTGCATCAGTTTCGGTATCATGTCAGGCCTCCAGACGCTTCGCGGCTTCGTGAATGCCCGCGCGGATACGATGATAGGTGGCGCACCGACAGAGATTGCCGGACATGGCGGCGTCGATGTCCGCGTCGGTTGGTTTGGGATTGTTGGCCAGAAGGTCCGTTGCGGACATGATCTGGCCGGACTGACAGTAGCCGCATTGCGGAACGTCGAGATCGGCCCAGACGGCCTGTACCGTCTCGGCAACCTTGCCCTTCAGGCCCTCGACCGTCGTCACCTCGGCGCCTTCGATGTCGCCGATGAAGGTTTGACAGGACCGAGTGGGTGAACCGTCGACATAAACCGTGCAGGCGCCGCATTGCGCCATGCCGCAGCCGAACTTCGTGCCCGTCAACCCGACAAGGTCGCGGATCGCCCAGAGAAGCGGCATATCCGCCTCGGCCTCTATCTTGTGTTCGACGCCGTTGATCTTAACAGTCACCATGGTGCTCTCCTCGCGTTTCGGCGCGTGGATGCGGGACGCCGCTGCCACATGCCGGACTGCCGATGGCGCGGATGTGGAAAGGTCTTCCGCCCACATTCCGCTCAAACTATTGGATTCGATCACGGTCATGATTCAGGGCAACCTGATCTAAGACCATGAACGAGACCTGGAGCTTAGAAGACCATTCGCCGAGCTGATAGATTCAATCCTGCCGAATTATTGCCCATTACTGCCAGGTTAACGGGATCGTGATCATCCCGCCGGGTGGGACAGCAATCAGCCTGCGGAGTTCCGCCTGGTCGAATCGTTGGAATTCAGAATCGCCCGGATGTCGCGCAGCGGCGGATGGCCGAATGCCCGGCGATACTCCCGGTTGAACTGAGTCGGGCTCTCGTAGCCGACCTGCAGCGCCGCCGTCGCCGCATCGAGCGACTTGGAAAGCATCAGTTCCCGTGCGTGATGCAGTCGCAGATGCTTCTGGAACTGCAGCGGGCTCATTGCGGTCATCGCACGGAAGTGATGGTGCAGCGTGGAGACGCCCATATTGGCGATCTCGGCGAGTTCTTCCACGCGAAGCGGTTTGGTGTAGTTTTCCTTCAACCATAGGACCGCCTTGGCGACGCGGTTGCTGTGCGTGCCCGCGAGCGCGAAGCGCCGCAGCCGCGCGCCCTGCTCGCCGGTGAGAAGCCGATAGAGGATCTCGTTCTGGATATGGCCGGCCAGGAACGGAATGTCGGCCGGCGAGCTCGCAAGCGAAATCAGCCGGAACAGGGCGTCGAAGAGCTCGCGCGTCGCGGTACCGACAGCCACACCAAGGTCGCGTTCGGGAATGTCGGTCGGGTGTATGTCGTGATCAGCAATGATGCGCCGCACTTTTTCCATGTCCAGCCGCAAGGCGGCTGCGACATAGGGCTCCCCTTCGCTCGCTGCGCAGATCTGCGCAGTTACGGGAACCCCGATGGCGGTCAGGAAGAAGCAGCCTTCATCGTATACGAGCGTCTCGTTGCCGACGCGGACATTCTTGCTGCCCTTGATGATGAAGGAGAGGCTCGGCTCGTATACGCTCGAAAAGGGGCCCGCCGGCTCGACGATGCGATAGAGCGACAGGCCTGGAACGGGATGCGCGAAGGAAAGCCCGTCCCAGGGCAATTTCGACAGCCTGTCGAGAATCTGCGCGCGCAGGGCTGCGGTCTCTTCGCGCAAGTCCTTCTGCGGGAACATGATCGTGCTCATTCTGCTCCTGCCTCTCTGTGTCCTTTTATGTAGATCGAACCCGATCACATTATCACATTATTCTGATCTCGACAGAATTGGGCAAGAGTAGCCGATCTGCGTGCTCGCGCAGAATCGGCTAATAACCGGACTCCGCTTACTCTGCCGCAAGCGGGGTCGAGTAGTGCTCCTGTTCGTCCGCATTGTCCTGCGCGGCTGCAGGCTCCGGGTCCGTTTTGCGCGATTTCGGCTCCTTGCCGAAGAAGAGCGCATAGCCGGCCGGCAGCACGAGGATCGTCAGAACGGTGGCAACCAGTATGCCGCCCATCATCGCATAGGCGAGCGGTCCCCAGAAGACGCCGCGGGAGATCGGGATCAATGCCAGCACCGCTGTGAGCGCCGTCAGTATGATCGGTCGAAAGCGGCGCACCGCCGCGCCGATGATCGCCTCGGAACGCTCCATCCCGGCCGCGATGTCCTGGTCGATCTGGTCCACCAGGATGATCGAATTGCGGATGATGATGCCGAGCAGCGCGATGACCCCCAGAATGGCGACGAAGCCGAAGGGTGCTCCGCTGATGAGCAGGGCCGCCGCCGCACCGATAATCCCGAGCGGACCGGTTGCGAGCACCAGCATCGCCTTGCCGAAATGCTGGAGTTGCACCATCAGGAGAATGACGATCACCACCAGCATGATCGGCGCCTTGGCGGCGATCGAGGCCTGGCTCTCGGCGCTGTCTTCGGCGCCGCCCTGGATCTCCACCTTGTAGCCGGGTGCAAGGCCGTCCCTCAGTCCCTTGAGCTCGTCAAAGAGCTGCATCGCCACGTCGTTCGGCTGCACGCCGTCAGGCAGCGTTCCGCGCACGGTGATCGTAGGAAGCCGGTCGCGCCGCCACTCGATACCCTGTTCCATGACGGGAACCACCTTGGCAATCTGCGAGACCGGGACGAAGCCACCGAAATCGGTGGGCACATAGACTGATTGCACGGCAGAGAGCAGGTGGCGATTGCCGCCGGGCTCCCGCGCCACGATGGAGACCGTTTCCTCGCCATCGCGGAAGCTGTCGAGCGGGACGCCGGACATTGCCGCCTGCAACATCTGGCGGATGCGCTGCGACGTGATGCCGAGGGCGCGGGCGCGGTCCTGGTCGATCACCAGCTTCATCGCCGGCACAGGTTCCAGCCAGTCGTCATGAATCGCGCCGAGCATCGGGTTTTCCTGGAATTTGGTTTTCACCTGGTCGGCGATTCGACGCACTTCCTCGCGGTCGGGTCCCATCACCCGCATCTGCACCGGCCAGCCGGTCGGTGGTCCCAGGAACAATCGGTCGACCTTGGCGCGGATCGAGGGGAAGTCCTCGGCGAGTATCATTCTCAACTTGGCGATCAGCCGCTCGCGGGCCGGCTCGTCCTTCGCCATGACGAGGAGCTGCGCGAAATTCGGATTGCGAAGCTGCTGGTCGAGCGGCAGGAAGAAGCGCGGGGCGCCTTCGCCGATATAGGTGGCGATGAAGCGCTTGTCCTCATCGTCCATCATCCGCTCCTCGAGCGCCTTCGCCTGCTTTTCGACCTCCTTGATGCTCGTTCCCTCAGGCAGCCAGAGATCGACCAGGATTTCCGGGCGCGAGGACTGCGGGAAGAAATTCTTCGGAATGAACTGGAATGCCCAAAGGCTCGTCACGAAGATGGCAAGGGTCATCAGGAGCACGACGACGCGGTGGCGCACTGCCCAGCCGACAGTCGTCCTCAGGCGGCGATAGAAGCGCGTATCGAAGACGTCGTGATGGGTGCCGGCGTGGTGGCGCTGCTTCAGGATCATGTAGCCGAGCCAGGGCGTGAAATAGACCGCCACGAACCAGGAGACCACCAGGGCGATGCCGACGACGTAGAAGAGCGAGCGGACATATTCGCCGGCGGTCGATTCCGCGAAGCCGACAGGGATGAAGCCGGCGGTGGTGATCAGAGTGCCGGTCAGCATGGGAAAAGCGGTCGAGGAATAGGCGAAGCTCGCCGCGTCAATCTTTTCCAGCCCCTCTTCGAGTTTCCGCTCCATCATCTCGACCACGATCATCGCGTCGTCGACAAGCAGGCCAAGGGCGATGATCAGCGCCCCGAGCGAGATGCGCTGGAGGTCGATGCCGAGCTCGTACATGATCGCAAAAGTGGCCGCGAGCACGAGCGGAATGGCAATCGCGATCACGAGACCGGAGCGCCAGCCGATCGACAGGAAGGAGACGATGAGGACGATGATCAGCGCTTCGATGAGCGCGTGGCTGAACTCGGTTATCGCTTCGGTCACGACCTCCGGCTGATTGGAGACCTGATCGACCGACACGCCGTAGGGGAGGGCTGACTCAAAGCGATCGTAGGTCGCCTCCACTGCCTTGCCGACGTCCGTGACGTTGAAGCCCTTTGCCATGACGACGCCGATCTGGACGCTGTCGTGGCCGTTGAATCGGAATTTCCTTGCATAGGGATCTTCCAGCCCGGAGGTAACGGTCGCGATGTCGCCAAGCCGGATGGTCCGGTCTCCCGCCCTCAGCCGCAGCTCGCGGATGTCCTCGACCTTGGTGACGTCTCCTTCGACTGAGATGCGCACCGAGCGCGTGCCGGTGTCGACAGAGCCGGCATAATCGACATTGTTCTGACCGGCGATCGCATTGCGCAGGTCGTTGAATGTCAGGCCGCGCTCTGCGAGGACCTTGGAGGAAAGGTCTATATAGATTTTCTCGGGCTGGTCCCCGAGGATCACTACCTTCTCGACGCCCGGTGTCGTCAGCAGCATGTCGCGTCCCTCGATCGCGAAGCGCTTCAGTTCCGGATAGCTGAAGCCGTCGCCGCTGATCGAATGCAGGGTGATGAAGGTGTCGCCGAACTCGTCGTTGAAATAGGGGCCGAGCACGCCTTCGGGCAGTTCGTTGGCGATGTCGCCCACCTTCTTGCGCACCTGGTAGAATGCGTCGGCGACCTCGTCTGCGTTGGTGTCGCCCTCGATCTGGACCGTGATGATGGCACTGCCGGCGCGCGTATAGGAGCGGACGAAATCGAGATGCGGCGTTTCCTGCAGCTTGCGCTCGATCTTGTTGACGACCTGGTCTTCCATTTCCTGGATGGAAGCTCCCGGCCATACGGCTTGCACCACCATGACGCGGAACGTGAATTCCGGATCCTCGCGCTGCCCCATGCGCAGGAGCCCAAGCCCACCGGTGATGATGATCAGCGCAAGCAGGAAGCGCGCGATGCTCGGATGCCCGATCGCCCAGCGCGAAAGATTGAACGGTTTCTTGTCCTCGGTGGAGGCGTGCATGGCCGTCGTCCCGTTCTATCGGTGGAGGTTAGCGGAGAATCTCGGGCTTTTCGGCCCGGGCGGACTGCTGCTCGGCGGATTGCTGTTCGCCCGCCTGCAGTCTCACCTTGAGATCCTCGGCCATGAACTGTGTGCCTGCGGCAACGACGAGGTCGCCGGCGCCGAGGCCGTCGACGACGCGCACACCGTTGTCGGCGAAATCGGCGAGCTTGATCGGGCGTGCATGGACGGTCGAGAAGTCACGATCAACGATCCAGACGATATTCTGGCCATCCTTCTTCGACAGCGCGCTCAGGGGTATCGAAACGAGCGGCGCCGAGCTTGCTGCAGCCGCCTCGACCGTCGCCGTCATGCCGAGAAGCACGCGCTCGTCGTTCGGCAGGCTGACGCGTACGGAAAAGGTGCGCGAGCGCTGGTCGGCGCTGCCGGAGACTTCGCGCACATGTCCGTCGAGCACAAGCATGTCGTTCGACCAGAAGCGCACCCCGACCGGTTTGCCGGGCTTGAATTCGGTAACATCTATTTCCGGCACTGCGATTTCGACTTCCTTCTCGCCGTCGACTGCGACAGTCACGACGGGCGTTCCGGTGCCGACGACCTGGCCGATATCGGCGTTTACGGCCGTGACGATGCCGTTCTGATCGGCCTTGAGGTCCGTATAGCTTACCTGGTTCTTCGCCTGGCTCAGCGACGAGGCCGCGGCGTCTCGCGTCGATACCGCTTGATCGTAAAGAAGCGTTGCCTGATCGAGCTGAGCCTGGGAGGAAAACGATTTGGTGAAGAGCTGTTCGGCCCGGAGTTTCGCAAGCGCCGTCGTCTGCACCTGCTTTTCGGCAGCAAGCAGGTTTGCCTCGGCGCTCGTGACCGCGAGCCGATAGTCGGTGGCGTCGATGCGGGCGAGAATGTCACCAGGCTTAACCCGGTCGCCGATATTGACGAGCCGTTCGGTTATCTTGCCGCCGACGCGGAAACCGAGGTTCATTTCCGTGCGCGCTCTAACCGAGCCGGAATAGTGAAGCTCCCGCGGCTCGCCGGCCGCGGCAATCTCCACGACCTTGACCGGGCGTATGGTCTCCTTCGTCTCGACTTTCTCCTGCGAGCAGCCGGAGAGAACGGCGCCGAGCAGGATCGCGGTGAGGAGACGGGCGACGAACGGTCGGTTGAGGGCACTTCCTGAAAACATCGCTCTTACTCTCCTTGGCCACTCTGCGGCGGCGCGGCGTTTTTGTGCATGGCTTCGCCCGAAACCCGTCCACACTTTTGGGGCAGCATGCCTTATTTTTTCAGCGCCCGGATCGCGAACTCGACCAGTTCATCGGGTGTCGCGCGGTTTTCCTTGGCAAGACACTGGGCGACGATCTGCGGATGACAAAGGGTGACGAGGCTGGCGCCGAAACATCTGGCCGCGACCGCGGGGTCCACGTCGGCGAACTCTCCGGCTTCGATCCCCTCGCGGATAATGCCTGCGAGGAGGTCGTCCAGACGGCTGATATGTTTCTCGATGACGTGCCAGTCGCGCTCGATCGCCACGACGACCATTTCATGGACCTTCTGCTCGTCGAGCATCGTCTCGACGGTGAGCTTGTGCTGCCCCAGCGCATAGCGCCTCAGCCGCTCGGAAGCACTGAGTGGCAGATGCGCGATTTCCAGCGCCTGCTGGTAGCTCGCGCCGAGCATGCGCAAGCAAAGTGTTTGGTGGATTTCCGTCTTCGACGCAAAGAAGCGATAGATGTTGGCCGGCGACATATCGAGCTCGCGCGCGATATCGGCGACGTTTGTCTTGGCATAGCCGTAATGGCGGAACAGCCGCTCGGCGGCCTCTAGAATGCGCGCCACGTTTTCCTGGCGGGCTGCGTCTATGGCGTTGTCTGCGAGATCGCTCATCCTGTCTCCTGATGATGAGTGACGAATTTTGAATTTCGTCAGTCGTAATCCGATAATCGTGACTTGTCAACCGCCGACCCTGTTTGCGGTCGCCAGCTAATCGGCGAACTGCGAGTCGGTGATATACTCATTGACTCATCATACCAGTTCCGCTATTCGGATCATCAAGATAGCTGAGGAGTTGCAAATGACATCGATTGCCCTGTTCGGCGCCGGCGGGAAGATGGGCTGCCGCCTGGCCAAGAACCTCAAAGGCTCGCGTTTCGACGTGCGCCATGTCGAAGTGAGCGAGGCGGGCAAGACGCGGCTGGCCGACGAGCTCGGGCTTCAGGCCGTTGCCGCCGATGAGGCGCTGGATGGTGCCGAGGTGGTTATTCTGGCGGTGCCGGATACGGCTATCGGCAAGGTCGCTTCCGGGATTGTGGATAGACTGAAGTCCGGCACGATGGTCATCGTCCTCGATGCGGCCGCACCCTATGCCGGTCATCTGCCGGAGCGCGGCGATCTTACCTATTTCGTCACCCATCCCTGCCATCCGCCGATCTTCAACGACGAAACGGATGCGGCAGCCAAGCGCGACTTCTTCGGCGGTGTCGCCGCCAAGCAGCACATCGTCTCCGCGCTGATGCAGGGGCCGGAAGAGGCCTATGCGCTCGGCGAGGAGATCGCCAAGATCATCTGGGCGCCGGTCATGCGCTCGCACCGGGTGACGGTCGAGCAGATTGCGCTTTTGGAGCCGGGCCTTTCGGAAACGGTCTGCGCCTCGCTGCTGGTCGTCATGCGCGAGGCCATGGAGGAATGCGTCAAGCGCGGGGTGCCGAAACAAGCAGCCCGCGACTTCCTGCTCGGCCACATGAACGTGCTCGGCGCAGTGATCTTCGAAGAGACACCCGGCGTCTTCTCCGACGCCTGCAACAAGGCCATCGAATTCGGCAAGCCGATGCTCATGCGCGAGGACTGGAAACGCGTCTTCGAGCCGCAGGAGATCGCCGACAGCATCCGCCGCATCACCTGATCGTGCGAACGGAATACCGGAGCATGTGAGGACAGCTCCGACGTTTTTCAACCTGGGAGGAAAAGCAGATGAAACTGACACGCAGAATGACCATCACCGCTTTCGCGGCGGTACTGGCGGCGAGCTCCGCCATTCCGGCCTACGCGGCCGATCTCATCGCCATTATCACGCCGTCGCACGACAATCCCTTCTTCAAGGCTGAAGCGGTGGGCGCCGAGGCCAAGGCGAAGGAGCTCGGCTACGAAACACTGGTCCTCGTGCATGACGACGATGCGAACAAGCAATCGCAGCTGATCGACACCGCGATCGGCCGCGGCGCCAAGGCGATCATTCTCGACAATGCCGGCTCTGAAGCCTCCATCGCGGCCGTCCAGAAGGCGAAGGATGCGGGCGTGCCGTCCTTCCTGATCGATCGTGAGATCAACGCGACCGGGGTCGCCGTCTCGCAGATCGTCTCCAACAACTATCAGGGCGCGCAGCTCGGCGCCGAGGAATTCGTGAAGCTGATGGGCGAATCCGGCAATTATGTCGAGCTGCTCGGCCGCGAAGCCGATCTCAATGCCGGCATCCGCTCGAAGGGCTACCACGACGTCATCGACGAATATCCGGAGATGAAGATGGTGGCGCAGCAGTCGGCGAACTGGAGCCAGACCGAGGGCTACAGCAAGATGGAGACTATCCTTCAGGCCAATCCCGACATCAAGGGCGTTATCTCCGGCAACGACACGATGGCCATGGGCGCGATCGCCGCATTGCAGGCGGCCGGCCGCAAGGACGTGATCGTCGTCGGCTTCGACGGCTCGAACGACGTTCGCGACTCCATCAAGTCCGGCGGCATCAAGGCCACCGTTCTGCAGCCGGCTTACGCTCAGGCGCAGATGGCAGTGCAACAGGCGCACGAATACATCACCACCGGCAAGGCGCCGGCGGAAGAAAAGCAGCTCATGGACTGCGTGCTGATCAACAGCGAAAACGCCGACCAGCTCGAGACCTTCGCGCTAGCCGATTGATCGGCTCCAAAGAGTTGGAGCGGGAGCGGACGAAAACCGTCCGCACCCGCTGTGCCTTTGAATCCACGCATCATGCTTTCCGAAAATCGATTTCGCTTTTCGGGCCGATGCGCTCGGCACGCGGCCGATCCGCTGCGCGCCTGTCCTGTCATGGAGTGAATTTCGATGCCGAAGTTTAAGGTCGCGGCCGCACTTGTGGTTGCGGGCGTGATGGCACTCTCGGGCTGCAAGATCATCAAGACGCCGACTGCCGAAGAGGCCGCGGAGGCTGCTTCCGGCGGCTTCAATCCCGGTCGCATGGTCGCCGAGATCTGGGACGTCAAGGTGCTTCCCTATCTCGACAGGAAGGCCGGTCCGTTCGCCGAGGTGGCGGCTCTCGCCGAGAGCGATCCTCAGGCGGCGGGTGCCAAATACGGCCACAAGGAAAAGCAGGGAAGTGCGCCCTGGACTTTTGCGGCGCGTCTTTCCGGCACCGTCGTTAAGGCCGAGACGAAGTCGCGCTCGGCCTATGTGGAGGTCGACGCCAACGGCGACGGCAAGGCGGATGCGCGCGTGCAGATTGGCCCGGCGATCCGTGGCACGGCGATCCGCGACAGCCTCGACTTCGTCAACTTCAACGAATTCAAGAACCAGATCGAATGGGCGCAGTTCGGCAAGGCCTTCAACACGCATGTCAACGGACTGGTTCTGGAAAAGCTGTCCCGCGACGGGCTTGTCGGCAAGAAACTCGACGCAGTCGGCGCCTATCCGCTGCCCGCCAAGGGTCAATTGCCGCTGTTCGTTCCGGCTCAGCTGACGGTGGGCGGATGATCATGCACCCAGCTGACGACGATGACTGCGTCCTGCGCCTCGAAGACGTGACGAAGGTCTATTCGGGTATAATTGCGGTGCGCCATGCGAACCTTTCGCTCCGGCGCGGCGCCGTGAATGTGCTCGTGGGGGAAAACGGTGCCGGCAAGTCGACCCTGATGCGGATCATCGCCGGCGTCGAGAAGCCATCACTCGGCCGCATCCTGCTCGACGGCCAGCAGGTGGAGTTCCATTCGCCGGCCGACGCGCAGCGCCACGGCATCGGAATGGTCTTCCAGGAGCTCAATCTGTTCGGCAATCTCTCGGTTGCCGAGAACATCTTCGCGACGCGGGAGCTGACCCGGGGCATTCGCGGCATCGATCATCGCGCGCAGGTCGAGAGGGCTACCGGGTTCCTCGACAGGCTCGATGCCGGGATCGATGCCGAGACGCTCGTCGAAGACCTGCCGATCGGCCAGCAGCAGCTGGTGGAGATCGCCAAGGCGATCTCGCTCGATACCCGCATCCTTATTCTGGACGAGCCGACATCGGCCCTTTCGGCGGCGGAGGTGGACGTCCTTTTCAAGGTCATCCGGGAGCTGAAGGCGCAAGGGGTGGCGATCGTCTACATTTCTCACCGGCTCGAGGAGCTGATGCGGATCGGCGACTACATCACCGTGCTCAGGGATGGACAGATCACCGGCCACGCCATGGTCAAGGACATCGATACCAAGTGGATCGTCCGGTCGATGATCGGCTCGGATGCGAAGGACTTCGCCAAATCGGTCGACCACCGCCTCGGAGAGGAGGCGTTCCGCGCCGAGGAGATCTGCCTGCCGCGCCGGACCGGCGGGCTCGCGGTCGATCATGTCTCGATCTCGGTACGTGCCGGCGAGGTGTTGGGCATCTACGGGCTGATGGGGGCCGGCCGAAGCGAATTCTTCGAATGCGTCATGGGCCAGCACCCGCATTCCTCGGGGCGGGTCTTCGTCGGCGGGACGGAGGTCGACGCCAGCGACACGTCGGGCAGGATCAGCGCAGGATTGGCGCTCATACCGGAAGATCGCCAGCGCGAGGGTCTCGTCCAGGCGCTTTCGATCGCCAGCAACCTGACGCTTGCGAGCCTCGACCGCTTCGTCCGCTTCGGCTTCCATATTGTCGGCGCGCGGGAGCAAGCCTCGATCGCGGCGGCCATCCGCGATCTTTCCATCAAGGCGCCCAACCCGGACTTCGAGGTGACCTCGATGTCCGGCGGCAACCAGCAGAAGGTCGTCATCGGCAAGGCCCTGATGACGAAACCGAAGGTGCTGCTGATGGACGAACCCAGCCGCGGAATAGATGTCGGCGCCAAGGCGGATGTCTTCCGCACCATGCGCCGGCTTGCCGGCGAGGGGCTCGCCATCCTCTTTTCCACCTCCGACCTCGAAGAGGTCATGGCGCTCTCCGACCGCATCGCCGTCATGAGCAACGGACGGCTGGTCACGGTCATCGACCGCGCGGACGCGACGGAAGAGATGATCATAAAGGCTTCGGCCGAGGGTCATAAAACGACAAGGGAACACGCCTGATGACGACGGCAACGACCACCACCAACGCAACTGACGCGACGAGCGGCTCGGTACTGCTCACCTTGATGAAGCTCAGGACGTTCATCGCCCTCTTCGCGGTTGTCGCCTTCTTCTCGATCTTCGCGCCGAACTTTCTTTCGACCGCCAATCTAATCCTGATGTCAAAGCATGTGGCGCTCAACGCCTTCCTCGCCATGGGCATGACCTTCGTGATCATCACCGGCGGCATCGACCTTTCCGTCGGTTCGATCGTCGGGCTCTGCGGCATGGTGGCCGGCGGGCTCATCCTCAACGGCATCGATCTGCAGTTCGGCTACACGGTCTATTTCAACGTCGTCGAGGTCTGCCTCATCACGCTCGCCGTCGGGATCGTCATCGGCGCGGTCAACGGGCTGCTGATTACCAAGCTCAACGTCGCACCCTTCATCGCCACGCTCGGCACGCTCTATGTCGCGCGTGGCTTTGCGCTGCTTTCATCGGGCGGCCAGACATTCCCCAACCTCGTCGGCAAGCCGGAACTCGCGACGACGGGCTTCGCCTTCCTCGGTTCGGGCCGGCTTCTCGGCCTGCCGGTTTCGATCTGGGTCCTCATCGTCGTGGCGCTCGCCGCCGCATACGTCGCCAGGTATACGCCGATCGGCCGGCACATCTTCGCCGTCGGCGGCAACGAGCGTGCCGCCCGCATGTCCGGCATCCGGGTCGACCGGGTGAAGATGTTCGTCTACATGTTCTCCGGCTTCTGCGCGGCGATCGTCGGACTGGTCATCTCGTCGGAACTGATGGCGTCGCACCCGGCGACGGGCAATTCCTTCGAACTCAATGCCATCGCCGCAGCGGTTCTCGGAGGCACGTCGATGTCCGGCGGCCGCGGGACGATCGGTGGCACCATCATCGGCGCCTTCGTCATCGGCATTCTTTCCGACGGCCTCGTGATGATGGGCATCTCGTCCTTCTGGCAGATGGTCATCAAGGGGATCGTGATCATCGTCGCCGTCGTGGTGGATCAGGCGCAACGCCGGCTGCAGCAACAGGTCACGCTGATGCAGCTTGCGAAAAAGGGGTGACGGGCATGACTGATCTCAAAGGCGCGCTGATCGGCTGCGGGTTCTTCGCAGTCAACCAGATGCATGGCTGGCGTGACGCGGAAGGGGCGCGCATCGTTGCCATCTGCGATCGCGATCCCGAGAGGCTGAAGGCCGTCGGCGACGCGTTCGGCATCCAGCGGCGCTACACCTCGGCCGAGGACCTTTTTGCCGATGGCGGCTTCGATTTCGTCGACATCGCCACGACCGTCGGAAGTCACCGGGGGCTGGTGGAGATGGCCGCACGACACGGGGTCGCGACGATCTGCCAGAAGCCGCTCGCGCCCACCATGGAGGACGCCAAGGCAATGGTCTCGGCTTGCGCGAAATCAGGCGTGGCGTTCATGGTTCACGAGAATTTCCGCTGGCAGTCGCCGATACGGGCGGTAAAGGCGGCGATCGACAGCGGCGCGATCGGCGAGGTGTTCTGGGGGCGGGTAAGCTTCCGGTCGGGCTACGACGTCTTTTCCGGCCAGCCCTATCTCGCCACGGGTAAGCGCTTCATCATCGAGGATCTCGGCATTCATGCGCTCGATGTCGCGCGCTACATCTTCGGCGATGCGACGGCGGTGACCGCGCGCACGCGCCGGATCAATCCGGCGATTGCCGGCGAAGACGTCGCAACGATGCTCCTGGACCATGACGGGGGGATCACATCGCTCGTCGACTGCAGCTACGCGACCAAGCTGCCGATCGAGCCTTTCCCCGAGACCCTCATGGAGGTGGACGGGAGCAAGGGCACCTTGCGGCTGACGCAGGGCTATCACCTTGCCGTTCACTCGAAGGGCGCTACGAAATTGACGAATGTGGAACCGCCCGCCCTTTCCTGGGCGTCGCCTCCCTGGCACAACATCCAGGAGAGCGTCGCGCTCATCCAGCAGCATTGGATCGAAGCCTTGCGTGCCGGACGCGAGCCGGATACGTCCGGCCGCGACAATCTCGAGACCTTCGCCCTGGTGGAGGCCTCCTATCTGAGCGCGGCGGAAGGACGGACCGTTTCACTCGCGGAGGTTCTCGGATGACGGTCTCCCGTGCCTTTCTCCTTTTAGGTACCGACGAGAAGGAGCCCGAGGCGCGCAGGATCGAGGCAGGCCGCTTGAGCGCCGATTTCGCGGGCGGCAATCTGCGCACGATCCGTCTTGCCGGCAAGGAGGTGCTCAGGGCCATCTCCTTTCTCGTCCGGGACCGGGATTGGGGCACCTGCGAGGCCGAAATCGGCGATCTGACGGTGGAGGAGGGCCAGACCGGGACAGTCGTTCGGTACTCCGCCAGGTTCCGGTCGCCGGACGGGGCTCTTCTCGATTGCAGCGCGACTATTGACCTGAAGCCCGACCGCCTCGTCTTCGACGCGCGTTTCACGCCGGACCGCGATTTCGAAACGGCACGCGCCGGCTTCGCAGTCCTGCATCCGATCGTCGGTGTGGCAGGGCGGCCGGTCGAGGTCGAGCATGGAGACGGCACGGTCGAACGATCGGTCTTCCCGGACCTCATCGAGCCCTGGCAGCCGTTCAAGGACATCGCGGCGATTACCCACGAAGTTTCGCCGGGCATCGAGGCCGAGTGCCGCTTCGCCGGCGACGTGTTCGAGATGGAGGACCAGCGGAACTGGACCGACGGTTCCTACAAGACCTACGTGCGCCCGCTGGAACTGCGTTGGCCCTATCTGCTGCAGGCGAGAGAGACGGTCCACCAGAGCGTGATGCTGTCGATCCGCACGTCGGGGGAGGCGCTTGCGTTGGAAGAGCGAGGGCAGGAAAATATCCGTCTCTCCCTCAGGCACAACGCAGGGAGGCTGCCTCAGATGGGCATCGGCCTGCGTCCCGACGCTGCCGCCGAGGAGCTACGCAATGCGGGGCTTCTGAAGCAGGTGGGCGCACGGCATCTCGTCTGCCATTTCGACCCGGATGCCGGTCACGGCCTGGCTGACCTTCGGCACTTCCGAGGCGTGGCCGACGCGTCGGGCTGCGCGGTGACGCTCGAATGTTTCGTTCCATGCAAGCGACCCCTCGATGAGGAACTCGGCGAGATCGCGCAGCTTGTGCGCCAGAGCGGCATCGAGCTCGCAAGCCTGGCCGTCTCTCCCTCGGTCGACCGGCAGTCGACCCCGCCCGGTAGCGTCTGGCCGGAATGCCCGCCGCTCGAAGACATCTATGCGGCCGCTCGCAAAGCGTTTCCAGGCGTACCGCTCGGCGGCGGCATGTTCAGCTATTTCACCGAGCTCAACCGTAAGCGGGTGCCCGCCGAAGGACTTTCCTACGTCACCCACTGCACCAACCCGATCGTCCATGCGGCCGACGACACGAGCGTGATGCAGACCTTCGAGGCGTTGCGGGACGTAACCCGGTCCGTGCGCGCGATCTATGGCGCGAAGCCCTATCGCATCGGTCCTTCCACGATCGCCATGCGCCAGAACCCCTATGGCAGTGCGACGAAGGACAATCCGTTCGGCAAGCGGATCGCCATGGCGGCGAGGGACCCCCGACATAACGCTCTCTTCGGCGCTGCCTGGACGCTTGCCTATGCCGCGACGGTTGCCGATGCGGAGCCCGAGCTATTGACGCTTTCGACGCTTGCCGGACCATCCGGGCTGATCGCCGGCGCCGGGGAGCCCGTCGAAGCCGGTCGGGCGAGGCCGCTGTTTCATGTTCTCAACTGGCTCGCGCAGCTGTCGGACGGGTTGCGGATCGCGGTCGAAACATCCGCGCCCGAATGCGTTGCCGGCCTTGGTGCGACGTTGAATCGAACGACCACCTTGTTGCTTGCCAATCTCACACCCGATCTGCAACGAGTGATGCTTCCCGAGGCCGGCGCGCGTAGGATCACGCTTCTCGACGAGACCTGGCTGCGCGATGGCGCGGGAGAACCGGAGGCGATAGCGCACCAAAGCGACAGTCTCGACCTGCCCGCTTATGCGGCTGCCCGCATCGACATCCTGTGATTCACGCCAGTGGAATGAAGGCTTGAGCGCGAAAGCGCGAGAGCGATGACTCCTGATGACTCCTTCCACGTGCCCTCCTGTGGTATCATCTCTGCTTGCGCTTCCTTCTGGGGGGTAAGAAAATGGAAGCTCTTGCAGCCCTGGCGCGAAACTGCATCGTCACGCTGTTGTGCGGTTGCGCGCTCTTCGCACCTTCGCTTGCTGCCGAGGAGGCCGATGATGTCGCGACCGGGACGCGGCTTGCCGAGCTGTTGCGTGCCGCTCGAAACGTCCTTTCGAATTACCAGTCGCTCATCAATGACCCGGCCCTCGGAGACAAGAAACTCGACGGTGAGCGTTTCACGGCCGAAGCGATCGCCCTTTATGGCGAGCGCACCGGCCATCCATTGATCTCGGATGATCTCGGCGATCGCGACCGCAAGCTTCTGCAGGCGCAGGTCGAGGCGATGCGGGAAGTCGTGAATGAGCAGCAGGACGACATAAACCGCCCCGGGATCGGGTTCAAAGGTTTCGTGCCGGCCATTTTCGCGCGTCTGATGAACGAGAAATTTGCCGTCAAGGCGGGCAATGAGGCGCTGGTCCGCGTTACGGCGCCGGAGGTTCTGGTGCGCAACCGCAAGTCGCTTCCCGATGCCTGGGAGGCGCGAGTCATCAACGAGGTCTTCTCGGATCCGCAGAGGCCGAAGGGTGAACTCTATACGGAAGTGACGCAGGTGAACGGCCGCCCGGCTTTCCGGATGCTGCTGCCGGAATATTACACGGAGTCCTGCCTTTCCTGTCACGGCTCGCCGAAGGGTGAAATCGACGTCACCGGCTATCCGAAGGAAGGCGGCAAGGCGGGCGATCTGGGCGGTGCCATCAGCATCGTCCTGTTCAAATGAGTGCGCTCGGGCATGAGCTCCGGTCGACAGAGGCCGCCCGGCCCGCGAAAAGGCTCGACAGCCGGATCACCGATCTGCCGATCTCTGCCCGCGTGGCCGCGCTCACAGCGGCCGGCCTGATCAGCCTTGTCCTTTCATCCCTGTTTCTCACGCAGGCGCTTTATCGCAGCGCCGAGCGCATGGCCGAAACAAGGGAGCTTTTCGACCGGGCAGCATCGGCAGCATCGGCCCATGTGGCATTCGGCGACCTCAGATACTGGTTGACCGATCTCTCCGTCAGTCTGCTGATGAACTCCCAGCGCAACGCCGATGAGGCCCGCGAACGGTTGCAGGAGCAATTGGCGGGCCTTGCAAAGCACGCGCCGGAGGCGGTGGAGGCAATTCGTACGGAAGTCGACGCCTATGTCGAAACGGCTCTGCAGGCAGCCGACAGCTACACCCAGGACAACCGCATCGTCGGTAACGCCTTGCTGGCAAAGGCGCGCACCCACAGCGGCAAGGTCGATGCGGATCTCAACAGGCTCGTGGAACAGGTAAAGGCCGAGGCGGAAGCGGCCCGCAACGAGGTTGTCGTGCAAACCGAGAAGACAGCCACGACCGCGGCCATCCTGGTGGGCGGAGTGGTGTTGATCGGTTCGCTGCTCACGCTTCTCGTCCTGCGCTCGATCGTCGGCCCGCTGCGGCGCCTCAATCGCGTCATCGGCGACCTGACGGAGGGACGTTACGACGTCGATATCCCCGAAGAGGGCGGCGATGAACTGGGAGCAATGGCAAGGACGCTTTCGCTTTTCCGGGAAAGCGCGATCGAAAAGAAAAAACTCGAAGACGAAGCGGAGCGGCAGCGCCGGACGATCGCAGCCGCGCTCGAGGTGATCTCGGATGGCTTCGTCCTCTATGATTCCGAGGACAGGATCCTGGTCGCCAACAGCAAATATTGCGAAATCTTCCCGAGCCACAAGCCGAATACGCTTCGCGGCAGGAGCTTCCGCGAAATCGTGGAGCAGAACCTGGAAATGGGTCAGGTGGATCTCGAAGGCAAGTCGCCGCAAGAGTGGGTCGACGAGCGCGTAAGGCTGCATCGGGACCCTGCCGGCCTCGTCGACGAGAAGCGGTTCGGCGACAAGTGGGTCCGCATAAGCAAACGCAAGATTCCGGACGGAGGAACGGTCGCCGTCTACACCGACATCACCGAGCTCAAGCAGCGGCAGGTCGAACTCGAGCGCGCGAAGAGCCACGCAGAGTCGGCAAACGAGGCCAAGAGCCGGTTCCTCGCCTCCATGAGCCACGAGTTGCGCACGCCCCTCAACGCGATCATCGGCTACAGCGAGATGCTGATAGAGGAGGCACGCGATCATGAAGATGAGGAGCTTGTCCCGGACCTCGACAAGATAGCGTCCGCGGGTCGCCATCTTCTTTCGCTCATCAACGACATCCTCGACCTGTCGAAGATCGAGGCGAACAAGATGGAGGTTTTCCTCGAGACCTTCAGCGTTGCCGACTTGCTCCGTGACGTAGCAGCGACAGTCGCGCCGTTGATGGCCCGGAACGGAAACGAGTTCACGCAGGATTTCGAGGCCGATCTCGGCGAGATGCATTCCGACCAGACCAAGCTGCGCCAGAACCTTTTCAACTTGCTCAGCAATGCGGCCAAGTTCACGAATGGCGGGCGGGTGACCCTGAGGGTCCGGCGGGAGCAAAGAGCGGACCGCGACTGGCTTGTGTTCCAGGTCACCGACACCGGCATAGGCATGTCACCGGAGCAGCAGGAACGGCTTTTCAATGCCTTCACCCAGGCCGATGCCTCCACCACCCGAAACTACGGCGGCACGGGCCTGGGCTTAAGCATCACGCGCAGCTTCTGCCGCATGATAGGCGGCGTCGTCACCGTCGAAAGCGAAGTCGGCAAGGGTTCCGTGTTCACCATGGAGGTGCCGGCACAGTGCGAGAGAGAGGCCGACGGATCGCCGGCCGAACCCGTGCCGCAAGTTGGGTCGGGCCGCACCGCACTCATCATCGACGATGAGCCGGCTGCCCGCGGCCTTATCGCAAAGGCGCTCGCAGAAGCGGGCCTCGCTTCGATCGAGGCGTCGAACGGACAGGAAGGATTGGCTGCCGCACGCAAGCACCGGCCAGACGCGATCATTCTCGACATCATCATGCCGCATCAGGACGGCTGGTCGGTCCTGCGCGCCCTGAAGAACGATCCCGAATTATGCACGATCCCGGTGATCTTGGCGACGATCCTGGCGGATCGCGAACTGGGTCTTTCGCTCGGCGCGGTCGAGTATCTGACGAAGCCGATCGATACCGATAAGCTGGTCCGGACGATCGAGACATTCGGGGGCGGCAAGCACGACGTTCTCGTCGTCGACGACGACCAGGCCTCCCGCGAGTTTCTCCGGCGCATTTTGGTCAAGAGAAAGTGGACAGTACACGAAGCGGGCGACGGCATCCGAGGACTGGAAATGATGAAGCGGATTCTGCCGCGTCTCGTCCTGCTCGACCTTCTGATGCCGGAAATGGATGGATTCCAGACGCTCAGCGAAATGCAGAGGATTCCGGAGCTGCAGAACATTCCGGTGGTGGTGGTCACGTCGAAGGACCTCTCCGCAAGCGAGCTGAAATGGTTGCGCGACCGGGCGGTCGCTGTCGTGAACAAGGGCGCAAACAGCCGCTCCCAGCTGGTCGCGGCACTCGAACGTCAGATCGGATCGGGCGCTTCGGTCGGCAAAGCCCTCGCGGACGGCTGAACATAGGCAGGAGGAGAGCCGCAAATGACGAAAATCCTTCTGGTGGAAGACAATGAAATGAACCGCGACATGCTTTCGCGGCGGCTGTCCCGCCGGGGCTTCGACGTGCTGATTGCTGAAAACGGAAAGGCCGGCGTCGAACTTGCCGAATCGCAAAAGCCGGACCTGATCCTCATGGATATGAGCCTGCCGGTGATGGACGGCTGGGAAGCGACACGACGGATCAAGGCCAATCCGCTGACATCCGCAATACCGGTCATCGCCCTGACGGCGCATGCAATGGCAAGCGACCGGGAGATGGCGCTTGAAGCCGGCTGCGACGATTACGACAGCAAGCCGGTCGACTTGCCCCAGCTCGTTCGCAAGATCGAGCAGCTGCTCGCGATATAGGTGGGAAGATGACCGCCGGCAACGACTTCCAGCACCAGGCGATCGCCGCTCACGTGGCCCAGAGATTGGCCGGTCCGGCGCGGGCAATCCTGGGTTTCCAGGAACTGCTGGTCGAGCAGGCGCGGGATCTCGGTTTGATCCATATAAAGGGCGATCTCGACCGGATCGGTGCTGCAGCACGGCAACTGAACGGCTTTATCGATCGCCTTCTCGAGGGCGCGGCCTGCCCTCTGGAGGAAGGAGAAGCGGAGGCTGAGGCAAGACTCCGCCACGACCTGCGCACGCCGCTCAACGCCATCATAGGCTATTCCGAAATGATCCTCGAAGAGGCAAGCGATGCGCCGGAGCATGCGCTAAAGGAAGACCTCCATGTGATACTGTCGGCGGCGGCAGAGCTCCTGACGCAGGTCGACGCCATCGCCAGTCTTTCGCGCGGGGAAACGGTCGAGATGCTTCAACCGGGGGAACGCGCCGAAATCGACGCGGCGGGGCTCGAGCGACTTCTGTTCAAGGCGCAAGAGGTTGCATGCCCGGAACAAGGGGGCAGGATCCTCGTCGTCGACGACGTGGCCAGCAATCGTGATCTTCTGTCGCGGCGGCTGCGACGCGAAGGTCACCGCGTGGTCACCGCCGAATCCGGACTGTCTGCGCTAGCCAGATTGGCCGAGGACGAGTTCGACCTCATCCTGCTGGACATTCTGATGCCGGACATGAACGGCATCGAGATGCTGTCGCGATTGAAGTCCGAGGAGCGATGGCAGCACGTCCCGGTCATCATGATATCGGGCTTGAGTGATGTCACGGCGGTAGCCCGCTGCATCGAGGCCGGCGCCGACGACTATCTGACGAAGCCTTTCAATCCGATACTTCTGCGCGCACGGATCAACTCGACGCTCGAGAAGAAGCGCTGGCTTGACCGGGAGCACCGCTACCTCCAGCAGATAAAAACGGAAAAGCTGCGGGCGGATTCCCTCATTCGCGCGATCCTGCCCGACCAGATCGTTGCACGGTTGCAGGATGGCGAAGAGATCATCGCCGACCGCTTCGACGAGGTCTCCATCCTCTTTGCGGATATCGTCGGCTTTTCGCCCATTGCAGCAAGGTTGACTGCATCCGATCTGGTCAGGCGCCTGGACAGAATGTTTAGGAGGTTCGATCTGCTGACCGAGCAGCACCGTGTCGAGAAGATCAAGACCATAGGAGACGCCTATATGGCCGCCTGCGGGATCCCGGAGCCTGCGCCGGATCATGCCGACAGGATCGTGGCTCTCGGAAAGTCCATGCTTCGATCCTTGCAGGACATGGAAGCCGGGCCTGACCGTTTTCGGGTTCGGATCGGAATCCATACGGGGCCCGTCGTAGCCGGGCTGATCGGGCGACTCCGGTTCGTCTACGACGTGTGGGGAGAAACGGTGAACATAGCGAGCAGGCTCGAATCCCAGGGGGTCGCCGACGTAATACAGATATCCGAGGCAACCAGGCGCGCGCTGCGCGGTCCGTGGACGCTCGAGCGCCGTTGCGCCCTGGAGCTGCGAGGCATCGGCGCGGTGGAGACCTATCTTGTTCGATGACGTGCCCTTGCGTCGGATCTCCTGGCGTCCCGGCTCTTCGCCGCATGGGCAGCCTTTATTCCGCCCGTTTCTTCATTCTCTGTTAAGGAATACATTCCTCTGAGGAGATGGTGCTCATGGCCCTCGGCGCATCCCAACGTTTGCATGACGGCGTTGCGGCCGTGGAAACTATGACGCGCTTTGCACTTGCGGTGCTGGCGCTTGCCTCGGGCGTCTATACCTATCTCGGCGTTCGCAGCATTCTCGACGGCTCCCCGACCTCGGTCTTCTTCGCGGCGATCATCTACTCGGCCTCGGTTTCCGTCGGCATCTACGCCTTCTGGTCCTACATGGCGCGCTTCTATCCGCATGTGACAAACCATACGGGCCGAGCCGCCATGCTGGGCGTGATGGCTTTGGGGGCGGCCATGATCATCGCCATGTCGAGCTGGCTCAATGCGGCGGCGCTCGCAGGTTCGGCCGCGCTCGAACAGCATCTTGCGGAAACGGTGGAGGATTATACCGCCGACCTGGACCAGGCGCATCAGAACGCGCTTGCGGCCCAGAGCCTGCTGCCCGATATCCAGCGCGCATCCGAACGCTTCGCCCAGCTTGCCGCCTCGGAGCGGCAATCGGGAGCGCTCACCGGCACGACGGGATCCGGAAGCGTAGTGCAGCTTCTGTCGCAAATGTCGGCACAGATGAAGGATCTGGAGAATGGCATAAACGCCTCCCGCGAACAGGTGGCGATGCTTTTCAACCAGGGACAGAAGCGGCTCGAAACGATGCGGACACTGGTCTCCGCGCCGGGTGCGGTCGCACCGCGTGCCGATCAGTTCTCCTCGGAAGTGGTGGCGCTTACGGGCGTCATAACGTCGCTCGGACAGACTTCGATCGCGCCTTCGATCCGCCGCGCCGCAGACGACCTGTCGCTCGGCTTCATCGCACCCGTGGCCGACGGCGGCGATGCCGATCTCGTCAACCGCCAGGACCGGGTGATGGAGACTGTGCGAGCCTCGGTGGCAACGCAATCCAAGGTTCTCTCCGAAGCGGCTGACGAAATACTGGCGCGTGCGCCGGTGGCGGAGCGGCGTTTCGTTCCGCTTTCATCCGCTGAGGCGGTACTGCGCTATGCGACCGATTTCATTCCCGCCTGGGCGGGCGCCATTTCCATCGACCTGCTGCCGGGCGTACTGGTCTTCATTCTGGCAGCGGTTCACAGCGCAATCCGCAAGCAGGAGGAGAAGCTGCCCTTTGCCGAGCGCATCACGGCGGCCGAGCTTCTGCAGGCCTTGGAAGTGCAGCGCGCCGTGACGGCGAACGGCGGGCAACTCGGCGATATAGTCGCTCAGGCAGAAGCGGAGGAGCCGAACAACATCACCAGCCTCGACCCGAGGACGCGTGCAAAGGATCGGACGCATGAGGATCGATGAAGCGTTCAAGGCGCTGGTCCGGATTGAGGACGGTGTGCTGATGCGCGGTGCCTTCTTCGCGATGCTGGCGGCCGCGGGTGTCTTCCTGCTGATCGACCTGCGCGAGATCTCGGCGATGAACGCCGGACTGCCCGGTTTCGATCCGATGCTCGAGGATCGGCCGGTCCTGCCTCCCGCAGTGACCGAGGCTGCGCCCGACGGCCCGCCAGTCCAACCCGGAAGCTCCGACGAAGTGCTGCGCCAGCCGATGAGGTTCGATCTCCGATCCGGCGGCGTACTGGTCGCCGAGGGCACGCTCGACCTCGGCGCCGGTTCGCGCTTCGCCGAGGAGATCGAGGCGCGCGGCGAATATGTAACGACCGTGGCTCTCAACTCGCCGGGTGGTTCGGTGGACGATGCGCTCGCGATGTCGAAACTGATCCGTGAGAAGAAGCTCAATACCAAAGTGGCATCCAAGGCGCTCTGCGCGTCTTCCTGCCCGATCGTTTTTGCCGGGGGCGTGGCGCGTGTGGCGGAAAGGGACGCGCTGATCGGCGTGCACCAGGTTTTCAGCGGCGGCGAGGAAAGGCCGACGCCGGCACAGGCCATGTCCTTCGCACAATCCACCACGGCCAGAGTCGCCCGCCATCTCGATTCGATGGGCGTCGGCCCCGGCCTCTGGATCAACGCTCTCGAAACACCGCCGGACCGGCTCTATTACCTGACTGAAAAGGAGATGGTTGATTTTCATCTGACCACGGAGCCGGTCGCTACAGCCAAGACGAAGGGCTAGGCGCAGTGGCTTTCATGCGGAGATGCGTATATTTAAAGGCCTCTCAATTTTTCATTGAAACACTGACAGCCTCACGCCTCGTACGTCTCAGTCACCCTCATCGGGTATATTGAGTAGATGACCGCACGCCTTGCAGTGGACGGCGTCGGTGTCGTGCCTCTGCAAGCCGCATTGAGGGCAGGGGAAACTGACCTTATAGGGCCTGACAACGGCCTGGGCGAGCCGTACGAACAGCGATATGCCGACGATCATCGTGATGACGGAGGTGAGCTTGCCGAGCGTGCCCGGCAGGGTGATGTCTCCGAAGCCCGTCGTGGTGATCGTAGCCACCGTGAAATAGAGTGCATCGACGAAACCTTCGCCGCCTTCCCGGTGATAGAAGAACGTCGTGTAAACAAAGCCCGTGACGACGAAGAGGAACACGAGAAAGTTCAGACAGGCACGGAAGACATCCTGCAGATGCGACCACCCCGCGCGGCGAAGACCTTCCAGCAGGAGCGGACTTTTGCCGATCGCCCAGATGCGCATCACCCTGAGGAATGCGAAGTTGAACAGCAGGTCGGGAAAGAGAAGCGTGCCGAGAATGACCACATCGATCCAGGTCATCGGCCGTCGAAGGAAACGCTCAATCGAAGGCGCGGCCAACGCTCTTGCGATGAGCTCGCAACCAATCCATGCAGCGATGATGTAGTCGATTATCAGATAGGACGGACCCGATCTCAGATAGGGGCCGAGGATGAAAAAGGCAAGGATGCTAAGGTCAATGATGGCAAGCAGCGCCTGCCAGCGCAGCGCCCACGGATCCCGCCCGCGTTCCAATCTCTGAAGCGCCAGCCTTGTCGAATTTAACTTGGAATGCGCCCGCGGCTGGTCAGTCATATCCATGGAGCTGAAATAGGGGACGCGGAATCCCGGGTCAAGGAGCCTTGGCTGTTCAGGAACGTGGCGAATTCAACGTTGCAGCCGCGGCTGTTGAGGCAGCAATCCCAAATTTCGGCGTCGGAGCGAGTGTCAGACGCCCGCAAGCTTCCTTAGGTCGGCGACTGCGCCGGGGGCGGCGGCAAGGACGATCGAGCCGCGGGTCAAACTCTCTCCCTCAGTGGGGAAGGGCAGGTACCAGCCGCCCGCTTCCTGGACGAGGCAGTAGCCGGCGAGGCAATCCCAGGCGTGCATGTAGGGTTCGTAATAGCCCACCAGACGGCCGGCGGCGACATAGGCAAGCATGAGTGCGCCGGAACCGTTGCGCATGAAGGTGCCGCCCGCCTCCAGCAGGTTCTCGACCATCCTTCCGACGAAGGCCGGCTTGACATAGTTGTTGGCGCCAAGGCCGGTCACGTGATTGCGAATGGTGCGGGAGCCGTCGAGTGCGAGCGGCTTGCCGTTGAGACGTGCGCCGAGCCCGAGCGCGGCCGCATAGAGTTCCCCGTGGCATGGGGCGGCGATGACCCCCACAACCGGTATGCCGGCATGAACGAGGGCGATGGAGACGCACCAGTTGGGCATGCCGTTGACGAATGGGCTCGTGCCGTCGATGGGATCAACCGCCCATGTGAAGCCTGAGCGGCCGGAAACGAGGCCATACTCTTCGCCGAGCACGCCATCTTCCGGGTAGGCCTCCGCGATTCGATCGCGGATGAGATTTTCGACCTCGCGGTCGGCTATGGAAACCAAGTCCTGCGGATCGCGCTTCGTTTCGATGATCAGCGTTTCGCGGCGAGCGAAAAAATCGAGCGCCATCGCGCCTGCCTCGCGCCCGATAGTTTCGGCCAATGCCAGGCGGGCTTCGAGCCCAGGGACGACGTGAGATGTCATTAGGGAATCCTTGGTTGCAAATTGCCGGGGCTAACCGTTGATGAGAGCAATGCCGCGCTCCTTGAAGGCGATTGCCACATTCGTTTGGGGCGCAAGTGCCCGCTCCACCGCCGGGTCGACCACGAAGAGCGTCCCCGTTGCCGTCTTGACCTCGTACTCGACATGGTCGCCGAGATAGGCCGTATGGGTGATCTCGCCTGAAAAACTGCCGGCAGCGGACGGCTCCAGCGTGATCGCGTTCGGGCGCACCGCGAGCTTCGCCGGTCCCGGGCGCACGCCGCGACCGCTCACGCGATGCGTCAGCCGTTCCACGCGGATCGTGGCCTCCTGACCGTCGACGTTGATCACGTCGCAGGCAACGACATTGGCTTCGCCCATGAAGTCGGCGATGAAGGCGGAGGCCGGCGTTTCGTACAGTTCGCGCGGGGCGCCCTCCTGGGCTATGTTTCCGTCCTGCATCACGATGATGCGGTCGGAGACGGCCAGGGCTTCGTCCTGATCGTGCGTGACATAGACAGCGGTGAAACCGAGCCGCTGCTGCAATTCACGGATTTCGGTCCGGACGCGGCGCCTCAGCCTTGCATCGAGATTTGAAAGCGGCTCGTCGAGGAGAAGAACCTGGGGCTCCAGCACCAGTGCACGGGCGACCGCGACGCGCTGCTGTTGCCCGCCGGAGAGCTCGGCGGGCAGGCGCTGACCCATGCCGGGCAGGCCCACGAGGGCCAGTCCTTCCTCGGCTCTTTCGCGCGCTTCCTTGCGCCTCATACCTGACGACTCCAGGCCGTAGGCCACGTTGTCGAGGGCGTTCATGTGCGGAAATAGGGCATAGGACTGGAAGACCATCGAGACGTCGCGCTCGTTCGCGGGCAGCATCGTCACGTCCTTGCCGCCGATCAGGATGCGGCCGGATGTCGGATGTTCGAGGCCGGCGAGCATCCGAAGCGTCGTCGTCTTGCCGCAGCCGGAGGGCCCGAGCAACGTGACGAGCGTGCCTGGCTCGATGGTCAGCGAAAGGTCGGGAATGGCGGTGAAGGCACCAAATTGCTTGCATATGTTCCGAAAGACGACGGAACCGGGAGCCACGACGGTCATGCGGTTTTCTCCTGGGGAAGGGGCACGGGCGCGCGGGCAACGGCCTGGACGCGGTTTTCGCGCCGAAGCCTGCGTTCGCCGACGACAAGCTGGAAGCCGGCGATGACCGCTATCATCACCACGATCAGCATGGAGGAATAGGCGATCGCCACGCCGTATTCGCCGTTCTCGACCAGCCCGACGATATAGGCCGTCGCCATGTTGTACTCGGCGCTGACCAGGAAGATGACGGCGCTGATCGAAGTGATCGCGCGCACGAAGGAATAGACGAGGGCGGCCGTGATCGCCGGCCGCAGAAGCGGCAGAATGACCTTGCGGATGGTACGGAAGCTGTCGGCCCGGAGCGTCAGAGATGCCTCGTCCAGGCTTCGGTCGAGCTGGCTCATCGCCGCCACCCCGCCGCGCACGCCGACCGGCATGTTGCGGAAGACGAAACAAGCAACGAGGATCAGCGCGCTGCCGGTGATTTCGAGCGGCGGCAGGTTGAAGGCCATGATGTAGCTGATGCCGATGACCGTCCCCGGAATGGCGAAGCTCATCATCAGGGCGAACTCGAAGAGTTCGCGGCCGGCGAACCGCTGACGGACGATCAGATAGGCTGTGAGGAGGCCGACGGCTGCCGTCAGTGGTGCCGATATGAGGGCGATCTCCATCGTCGTCCAGAAGGAGTTCCAGGCAACGCCCGTCCAGGCGATGCCGCCGTCGCGTATTTCGACGGAGAAAGCCTTGATGTAATGGGCGAGCGTCAACGAGTTGTCCAGCCCCCAGGTCCTCACGAAGCCGCCGACGAGGATCATGCCGTAAACGACGAGCGTGAAGAGCGCCCATGGGATCACCAGGGCATGGACCGCGATCGAAACCATGCGGGGCAGCGCGGCGTGGGCGCCGCTGTCGCCCTTGCCGGTGACCGTCGCAAAGTTCCTTCCCGAAAGCCAAAAGCGCTGCGCCAGAAAGGCCGTGAGCGTGAAACACAGGAGAATGATGGCGAGCACGGCGGCCCGGGAGGGGTCGTTCTGCGAGCCGACGACGGCGAAGAAGATTTCCGTCGAAAGCACGCCATGGCTGCCGCCTAGCACCAGCGGATTTCCGAAATCGGCCATGCTTTCGATGAAGCCGATGAGGAATGCATTGGCGAGACCCGGCTTCATCAGCGGCAGCGAGACGCGCCAGAAGGTGCGCCAGCGGTCTGCCCTCAGCGTCTGCGAGGCCTCCTCCATCGATGGGCTTACGCCCTCGACGACGCCGATCAGCACAAGGAAGGAGATCGGCGTAAAGGATAGGACCTGCGCAATCCAGATGCCGGTGAGGCCGTAGAGCCAGCGGCCGGGCTCGACGCCGGTCAGGGTGGACAGGGCTTCGGTGATGACGCCGGACCGACCGAAGAGCAGGGTCAGCGCCAGGCCGACCACGAAGGGAGGCGTGATGATCGGCAGCACCGTCAACAGCCTGAGGCTCCGTTTGTAACGGAAGCCTGTACGGGTCGCGACCAGTGCGAAGGCAAGGCCGAGGATGGTCGAGCCGCCGGCCGTCATCACCGCCAGCCAGAATGTCCGCCAGGCGATCCCGCAGCGCCCGACGCCGACGACGCAGTCGAGGCTCCAGATCGACGGATCGACGATATTGCGGGTGAAGCCTTCCGGATTGAAGGAGCCGTCGAAATCCTGGAAGGCGCCGACCAGCATGCTCCCGACGGGATAGAAGACGAAGACGGCGACGAGAAAGACAAGCAGCGAGATGGCCGACACGACGAAAGCGTCGCCCTTCATCACCCCGCGTTCGGCAATCCCGAAGGCGAAAATGAGGACGAAGACGAGCGCCGCGAGCACCGCTCCCGCTCCCATGGAGGGCTGGCCCTCCGCAAGCGCGCCGAACAGCGCTTCGCTGACCGTCCAGTTCCAGCCGGAAAAGCCGATGGCGAGGCCCTGAAGGGCCAGAACGACGATGCCGCCTGCGCCTGTCCAGGCAAGAAAGCTTCCTCGCCGCGCCGGATCGCCGATGAAGCGGGCAGCGGCGGCGACCATCATGGCCAGCGCCGGGAGCATCAGCCACCATTTGCCAAAGGAAGCGATCTGGACGAGACCCGGCGCGGCAACCGGTTCTTCCGGAAAGGCTGAAAGCCAGCCGAAACCGAAGAAACCGCCGTCGATCCTGTACCAGGGAAGGAGCACGAAAGCGGCAAGCCCGAGAGCCAGCGCGATATCCAGTCTGCGGTTGTGAGTTTTCATGGATAGGCTTGTCCGTGCCGCCGTGTCACGATGAATCGTTCCGAATACAAGCCAGATCGCTGCCGTTGGATAAGAGCGCGATGCGACCGGAGCAGCTCACCTCGCCGAGATTGTCGGAGTCGAGCCGGCGGTTTCCCGACGGCTCGACTCCTTTGAAAGGCGCGTTGCGCGATCAGTTCGCGGCTGCGCCGATCTCCCGGTCCCAGCGCTCCAGGAGCTCTTTGCGCTTGGCCGGATCGCCGTAAGTCTTGAAGTCGTAATCGATCAGCTTGATGTCCTCGAACTTCGGCGCCTCTTCCGGCACCTTGGCCGTCTTGTTGGAGGGAAGCTGGAACGATTTCGCCTCCTTCATACTGGACTGCACGTCGGCGGAGAGCGCCCAGTCATACCATTTCTTGGCATTGTCGAGGTTCTTTGTGCCTTTGATGATCGACATCGAGCCGATTTCGTAGCCGGTGCCTTCGCAGGGCGCCACGGACTTCACCGGGAAGCCTTCCACCGTCTGCGCGACCGCATCGTGCATGAACACGATGCCGATTGCGGTTTCCCCCCGCGCCGCGGCCTTCACCGGTGCGGAGCCGGACTTCGTGTATTGCGACACGTTTGCGTTCAGCTTCTTCAGATAGTCGAAAGCCTCGTCCTCGCCCATGATCTGAACGAGCGTTGCGAGCGCCGTATAGGCGGTGCCGGAAGAATTTGGATTGGCAATCTGAACTTCACCCTTGAAGGACGGGTCGAGCAGGTCCGCCCAGCACTTCGGCTCCTTCAGGTTCTTCTGCTTGAAGATCTCTGTGTTGTAGCCCCAGCCGAGCGCGCCGGCATAGACGCCGACCGTCCGATAGCCGGCGCTCTCGGCCTGCTTGACGGCCCATTCATGCAGCTCACCGAGCATCGGCGACTTGTATTCGAGCGTCAGTCCCTCGGAGGCGGCCTGCAGATGCGGGTCGCCGGTGCCCGCCCACCAGATGTCCGTCTTGGGGTTGCGCGCCTCGGCCCGGATCTTCGCGTAGGTTTCGCCCGAAGACAGGCGAACCATGTTGACGGAGATGTCGGTCTTCTTTTCGAAAGCGCCCTTCATCTGCTCGCAGATCACCACGTCGGCCGAGCAGATCAGATTGAGATTTCCATCGGCTCGCGCGGAAAAGGCAAAGAACGTCGCGCCCGCGGCGAGCGCTGCCGCGGCCAGTTTAACCAAACCCATCGGTTCCTCCCAGATTGTGCCGGCGCCTCCGTGCCGGACGCTTTTTGCAAGCGCGTGCAAATGCTGCACGAGGATACGGGGAGTGTCAATAAGATTGTTCGATATTGCACGATATGACTGCGTTGCACGCATTTGCAAAATAGTGCAATTCTGCGTGCAAGGTCGAGGAGAGATCGTGATGCCGCAGAAGCCGTTTGTCAGCGCCCAGGAAGTCGCAGAGCGGGCGGGAGTCTCACGTTCAGCCGTCTCCCGTACCTTTACGCCCGGCGCGAGCGTCTCGCCCGAAACACGGCGGAGGGTGGTAGAGGCGGCGGAAGCGCTCGGCTATCACGTCAACCATCTCGCGCGCGGACTGATGCGCAACGAGAGTGGCATCGTCTGCCTTATCGTATCGGAGATGAGCACGCCCTACCGTGCCAACCTGATCCGGGCGATGACGCAGCAATTGCAGAACGCCGGCAAGGTCGCCATGCTGATCAACACGGACCGCTCGGACGACAGCGTGGATCTCGCATTGCGGCAGGCGATCCGGTACCGCGCCGATGCATCGATCATCCTGTCCGGCATGCCCGACCGGTCGATTACCCAGCTCTGCCTCAAGAACGGCCAGCGCCTCGTCCTCATCAACCGCGACGACGACCAGCAGGGCCCGCTTCGCATCAATCTCGATGACGCGGAGGCGGCGGGGCGGGTGGTCACCGCTTTCGTGCGCGCCGGCTGCCGGCGTCTTGCCTTCGCGAATTCGCAAGCCGGCACCCCGAGCCTGATGGCGCGCGAACACGGCTTCGTGGCGACGGCAAGAGCAATGGGCCTCCCGGTTCTTGTCGAGCGTCACGGGCCGACAAATTACGAAAGCGGCCGCGTTCTGGCGCAGCGGCTGCTGACGCTCGGCGAGCGCCCCGATGCGGTCTTCTGTGCCACTGATCTCCTTGCCTGCGGCTTCATGGATGCCGCGCGCCACCAGTTCCGGGTCTCCATTCCCGATGTGCTCTGTGTCGCGGGTTTCGACGACATTGAACAGGCGGCCTGGTCCTCCTATGACCTGACCACTTTCGCCCAACCCGTCGATAGGATAGCCCAGGAGGCGGTGGCTTGGCTCGTCAATGAGAGGCAGGAACCGGTCGACCATTCGGTACGCTTCCAGCCTGATCTCGTTTGGCGCTCATCCATCCGGGGAGGGTAGCTACGGTTCGACTCAGCGCAGATGGTATTCGCGAGCCGATTTAATGCGAATACCCCCAATTTGTTACTGGTTATAGTAATACGTTTGTGTAATATCCCACTTGCACCGACACATCTTCTTGCATCGCTATGGCTTGTAATGGGCTGTGCTGGAGAACGTATTGCCGTGTCCGTGCTCTCTTATTGAGCTGGTGGGAACTGAATGGGGCCCTGACCGATACCGGTCGGGGCCTTTCGCTCGGGTAGGCTCGGATTTCGCCAGGCGTCGAGCTTCGAATTGCGTGCGGTGCCCCAGCCCCGGCGAGGCCAGTCGCTGAAGCGCCAGGCCTCTGACCGTCTTCCCCCGTTCGAGACGGCTGACGAAGGACTAGCACGCATAATGCTTCGGCTCCACTGACCTATCAGGGCTACCACCGGTGAATATCGGGGATATCTGAGCAATTCCAAAGAAAAGTGCGCAGCGGTTTTCCGCCCGGAGGTGTGCAGCTTCAGGGAGCTAGACGGAAGCTTCCAGAAATGCGCGCGAAAAACCCGGTTCCGTTACCTCGATCGTCCCTTCAGGGATCTTCAGCAATCTCTCGACAGCCATCCCGTAGGTGCGCATCCAGCCATCCAGCGTCCGCGCCGCGCCGTCCAGGTCCCCGGCTTCGGTCTGCTGCAGAGCCCGATGCATCGTCTTGGCGACGCCAAGCCGCAAGTACAACAGCATCGGCGCGAGGGCTTCAGGATCGGGCGCGTCGAGGCTCCCCTCCTTGTGACCGCGCCTCAGAAGTTCGGTTAGAAAGGGAAGTGTCACCGCGCTGACCGCTGCGTCGATGCGATGATAGAGGACGATGTTCTCCGGCTTGAAAAGTGCGTTGAATGTATTCTTCAACTGTGGCGCCATTTCCACTTTCAGGCGCCGCGAACCCGCGAAAAGGGCATTCAGCTGGCCGACGGCATCGAGGGAGGGATCCTCGAATACCGTTTGCAATTCCTTTAGGCTGTGGCGTGCCATGCGTGCGGCGACTGCCTCCAGCAGTGCCTCCTTCGAAACGAAGTAGTGATAGAACGCCCCCTTGGAAACATTCGCCTCCCGGATCACGTCGTTGACAGTCGTGTTTTCGTATCCCTGCTCGAAGAAGAGGCGTTCAGCGCAACCGATGAGCTCATTCGTTCTGACGTCAGGTGATTTCTTCACTCGTGGCATCGATTTGTCCTGAACCGGAGAAATACGTTCTACACGTGTTGGCAGGCTGCGCGAAGTCCTGCTCGCAATTATAGACCGACGGTCGGTCTAATGCTAACATAACAATTGATGCGGGTGAATTTCAGGAGTAGTTCGTGCGGCTGATGCAGCAGATGAGGCGCTACGCGGCAGGTATTGCGATAGCCGCCGCAGTCGGTGCGGTTGCCTTCTGGTATGCGACCCGGGCGGTGCCCGTTTCGATCGTGACGCCGAAGCGCGGCGATGCGGCGGAGATCGTCTATGCCAGCGGGGTCGTGGAGCCGCGCGTCTGGGCAAAGGTCACTTCGACAGTGCGCGAGCGGATCGTCGAGCAGTGTAACTGCGAGGGCGAACGAGTGGAAAAGGGTGCCGTGCTCGCGCGCCTGGACGATACGGAGGCGCGGGCGATTCTGAGCGAGCTGCAGGCGCGCCTGTCGCTTGCCCAGGAAGAATACCGCCGCAAGCTCGCCTTGGCAGAAAGAAACACGATAAGCGAGCAGACCGTGGACAGGGCACGCACCGACGTCGCTCAATTGGAGGCGTTGATCGCGGGACAAGAGGCGCGGCTTGCCGCCTACGTGCTGCGTGCGCCCAGTGACGGGCGGGTGCTTCGGCAAGACGGTGAGATCGGCGAGGTCGCCGAGCCTGGGACAGTTCTCTTCTGGGTCGGAGAGCCGCGACCGCTGATCGTGGAGGCCGAGGTGAACGAGGAGGACATTCCGCGGGTCGAAGTCGGCCAAAATGCCTATCTTCGGTCGGATGCCTTTCCAGAGCGCGCGCTCGAGGCGGTTGTCGACAGCATTACGCCGAAAGGCGATCCTGTTACGAAGACTTACCGCGTCCGCCTTCGCCTGCCTGAGGACACGCCGCTCAGAATCGGCATGTCGACCGACGTAAACGTGGTGGTTCGCCTGTCGCGCAATGCTCTGGTCATCCCCGCGGCAGCGGTCAGTGGGACCAGAGTCGCGGTGGTTGAAGGGGGAACGGCGAAACTGCGCGAGATCGAAACCGGCATCCGTGGCACGGACGGTGTAGAGGTCCTTTCCGGCCTTGAAGAAACCGCACGCATAATCTCGCCCTTATCCCCCGATTTTGCCGACGGGACTCGGGTGGATGTGGTGCAAACAGCGACGAATTGAACGCCATGCGCCTGATCTTCGACATCGCCTTGACGCACGTCGCCGGCCGCGGCCGCCAGACGCTCGTTGCGGTTATCGGTGTCGCTGTCGGCGTCGGCTTCTCGATCGCCATGGCGGCGCTGATGCAGGGCGGGCAGGACGATTTCGTTCGCCAGCTCGTCGACACGATGCCGCATGTCGATGTGACCGATGAGCAGCGCTCGGCGCGGCGGCAGCCGGCGGAAGACCTCTTCGAAGCCGTCGCCATATCCGGGCTGAGGCCGAGGGACGACCGGCGCGGCATCATCAATCCGACGAAAGCGGCATCCTGGCTCGAAGAATGGATGCCCGGGCGGCTGGCCGCCGTCCTGAACGTGCAGGGCGTGATCCGCTACTCCGGCCGCGAAGTCGGCGCCGTGGTGATCGGCATCGAGCCGGAGAAGGAGGTGAAGGTCTCGCCCATCGTCGAGGATTTCGAGTCCGGCAGCTTCGCCGCGCTTGCGGCCGGCGGCAACAACGTCGTCATCGGCGATACGATGGCCTCGAGGTTGGGTGCCGGTCTCGGCGACACGATTACCGCCGTGTCGTCGGAAGGCCTTGCCCGCAACTTCAAGATCGTCGGCCTGTTTCATACCGGCACCACGGCGCGCGACGAAGGCGAGGCTTATGTTCTGCTGAAGAACGCCCAGATCCTGTCCAACCGACCGAATGCAATCAACGAGATCCGCATCAAGCTCGACGATCCGAACGCCGCGCCCACCATCGCGCGCCGAGTGGAGGCCGAACTCGGCTACAAGACGGTCGCATGGCAGGAGGCGAACGAGTCCATTCTCGAAGCGCTCGTCGTGCGCAACGTCATCATGTACACGGTCGTCGCCGCGATCATGCTGGTGGCGGGTTTCGGCATTTTCAACATCGTGTCCACCATCACGCACGAGAAGGCGCGCGACATCGCCATCATGAAGTCGCTCGGCTTTTCGCAAGCCGACATGCGCCGTCTGTTCGTGATGGAGGGGCTGGCGATCGGCATCGCGGGTTCACTTCTCGGCTGGGCGCTCGGTTTTGCGATCACCTACGCGCTTTCCCGGGTGCGGTTCGAAATTGCGGCAACCGGCCAGGAAATGACCAGGCTGCCGATCGCGTGGAGCATTCTTCACTACGCCGTAGCGACAGCCTTCGCCCTGTCCTCGGCAGCGGTCGCCGGCTACCTCCCCGCCCGCCGCGCAGCACGCGTCAATCCGGTGGACATCATAAGGGGCGCGACATGAGTCCGCTGATCGAGGCTCGCGGCCTCACGCGTATATTGCATGAGACGGTTCCGGTAACGCTGGTGAAGGACATCGATCTCATCATCGAGGAAGGCGAGTTCGTGGCCGTTACCGGCCCTTCGGGGTCGGGAAAGTCGTCGCTGCTCTATCTCCTGGGGCTGCTCGACCGGCCGACGGAGGGTAGGCTGCGCGTCCGCGGCCGCGATACCGAGCCGATGAGCGAGAAGGAGCGGGCGGAGACCCGCCTCGCTACCATGGGGTTCGTCTTCCAGTTCCATTTCCTCCTGCCGGAATTTACCGCGCGCGAGAACGTCGAGATTCCCATGCGCAAGCTCGCCCGCCTCGGGCGCGACGAGATGCGGGCGCGGGCGAGGGACTTGCTGTCCTCGCTCGGCCTCGCCGATCATCTCGACAAGCGGCCGGATCAGCTCTCGGGCGGCCAGCGCCAGCGCGTGGCGGTCGCACGGGCGCTTGCCAACGATCCGCCGCTGATCCTGGCAGACGAGCCGACCGGAAGCCTCGACAGCAGGAGTTCGGAGCAGGTATTCGCAATTCTCGACGGACTTGTCCGCGAGCGCGGCAAGACGGTCGTCGCGGTGACGCACGACCTGGACATGGCTGCTCGAATGGACCGGCGAATCCACCTCGTGGACGGCGAGGTCAGCAAGGAAGAATAGATGCGCGCGTTTCGCCGAACGGCGCGGAACCGGCCGGCGGATGCTCAGCGCTGCTCGTCCATTTCGGCAAGCTTGCGCACGCGGCGCCGGAAGTCCTCGTCGGTGGAGAATTCGGCAGCGAGGTAGGCTGCAACGAGATCCCTGGCCAACCATGCGCCGACGATCTGGGCGCCGATGCACATGACGTTGACGTCGTCATGCTCCACCGACTGATGGGCGGAATGCACGTCATGGCAGACCGCTGCGCGGATACCTTTCACCTTGTTTGCCGCGATCGAGGCGCCGACGCCGGTGCCGCAGACCATCAGCCCGCGATCCGCCTTGCCCTCGATGATCGAAGAAGTGACCATCTTTGCGATGTCGGGGAAGTCTACGGGGTTCGCATCGTATGAGCCTGCGTCGTACACCTCGTGGCCGAGCGAGGTGACATGGTCGATGATCGTGGCCTTGAGGTGGAAGCCAGCATGGTCGGAACCGATGACGATACGCATATTGGTGTCTCCTGGAGAAAAGATTACTGGGCGATCAGACGGGGCAGCCACAGCGTGAAATCCTTCGCTAGGGTGAGGATGACAAGCGTGGAAACCAGCGGAATGTAGAAAGGCACAAGTGCCCGCAGCAACTGCCGGATCGAGACTTTGGCGATATCCGACACGAGGAACAGCGACAAACCCATAGGCGGCGTCAGCAGTCCGAGCATCAGGTTGAAGATCGTCACGATGCCGAGTTGAACCGGGTCGACACCGGCCATCACGAGCGGCGGGGCGATGATGGGAACGAGAAGCAGCGTTGCGGTCGTCGAGTCGAGGAACATGCCGGCGACGAAGAAGATCAGATTTGCGATGATCAGCAGCATCAGCGGGTCCTTCGACCAGCCAAGCAGCGCTGCGGCAAAGGTCTGAGGCACCTGCTCGACCGCGAGAATCCAGCCAAAAAGCGCAGCAGAGGCGACGATGATGAGGATAGCGCTGGAGCTGCGAGCCGTCAGAACCGCCGAATGCCACAGATGCGCCGGCGTCAGTTCGCGGTACAGGACGCCGCTGATGAAGATGACATAGACGGCCGTTATCGCGGCCGCCTCGGTCGGTGTGAAGGCGCCGGCCGTCATGCCGCCGACCATGAGCGCCGGAGCAAGAATGGCCGGGAGCGCCGGCACCAATGTGCCGACCAGCTCGCCTGCCGTCGGCCAGCGCTCCGCACGTGCATGGCCGTGTCGGATGGCGACGATCAGCACGGTGAGCATTAGCAGCGCGGTGCACAGCACGGCGGGCATGATGCCGGCTACGAGGAGCTGGACGATCGAGACGCTCGTGACCGAGCCGTAGACGATCAGCGGGATGGAAGGCGGGAAGATCGGCCCGAGCGTCGCGGAAGCGGCAGTTACCGCGCCGGCGAAGGATGGATCGAAGCCGCGCTTCTTCATGGCATCGATCTCTATGCGCCCCAGGCCCCCGATATCAGCCAGCGCCGCCCCGGACATTCCGGAAAAGATCAGGCTTCCGAAGACGTTGACCTGCGCCAGGCCACCCGGCATTCGCCCGACGAGCGTATAGGCGAAGCGGAAGATGCGATCGGTAATGCCGGAAAGGTTCATGAGGTTGCCGACGAAGATGAAGAGAGGCACGGCCACCAGCGGAAACGAATCCAGCGCATAGGTGATCCGCTGGGCAAGCAGCCCGAACGGCAAGCCTTCGACAAGTACGTAGAGAATTGACGGCAGCAGGATGGCGTAAACCACCGGGAAGCCAAGCATGAACAGACCGAGGAAGGCCGCAACGACCAGAAAACCCATGAAACGACCTCTCAGACTGCGACGTTCTTGTCCGCCTGCGGCGGCTTGCGCAGATGCAGAAGATGAACGAGCGCCGCACCCGCGAAACCGAAAAGCGTAGCGCCCAGAAATATCCAGAATGGGATGCCGAGGGTCGGCGTGGCGTTGGTCAGGTTCCGGGTGATATTCATGGCAGTGACCCAGCCGATGAACCCCGTGACGCCGATCGCGCAGATCGAAATCGCGACATTCACGATTGCGCGCGCCTTCCTCGACATTGCAGCCTTGAACTCGCCCATGACGATATTCTCGCCATGCCCGACCACGAGGGGATAGGCGAGGAACACCAGGCAGATGAGCAGGAAGCGCGTCAGTTCCTCCGCGCCGATGAAGGGCAGCCCGAAGACGCTGCGCATGATGACCTGAGCCGTCGGAACGATGACCAGACCCGCCATCACGGCAACCACGACAATCGTCAGGACACGTTCGGGCAGACGCATCTTCTCCCCTCCCATTCTTACTGAAAAATGCAGGCGTTGCAGGGACAAGGGACAGTGGCTTGCCCCTGCAGCTCGTCGGTTACTTCACCGCTTCGATCTGCTCGATGAGCGGTGCGAAATTCGGGAAGTCCTGCCCGATCTGGGCGCCGACCTTTTCCCTGAAGGCCGCCACGTCGAGTCCTTCGGCCTCCGTGATGACGGTCATGCCGCGGCCCTTGAGTTCCTTGACCAGATCAGCCTCGGATTCCGTCGCCATCTTCAGCGATTTCTGGGCCTCCTCGTCGAGGACTTTCGTCAAAGCCGTGCGCTGCTCTTCGCTCAATCCCTGCCAGACTTCCTCATTGATGAAGACGGCGAGCACGGCGCGCATGTGACCCGTCATCGACAGATGCGATTGCACCTCGTTGAGATTGTTGGAGGCGATCATGGTCAGTGGATTTTCCTGGCCGACCACCACGCCCGTCATCAGCGCGGTCGGGAGTTCGGCAACTTCGACCGGGGTGGGGATCGCGCCGAAGCCCTTGACCATGGAAACCCACAGTTCGAGCGGGACCGCTCGGAAAGGCTTGCCGGCAAGGTCCGCCGGTGTCTTTACCGGGAAGTTGGAGGAGATGTGGCGGTCACCCCGATAGATGCGCCCGACGATCCGCACGCCCTGTGCGATGAGCTTCTCGTTGATCGCCTGAAGGGCCGGCGACGACTGCGGGTCCGTCGCAGCGAGCGCATGGGCGCCGTCGCGATAGATGAAAGGCGCGTTGAAAACCGCGACCTCAGGCACCAATCGTGCGAGGGAAGCGAAATCATGATGGCCCATGGAGATCGAGCCCATGCGCACGCCATCCACCATTTCCGCGACCCCGCCGAGCTGGCTGGCGGGATAAACGGTGACGGTGACTTCGCCGCCGGTCGCGGCCGCAATGCCCTCCGCCGCCTGTGCCGCATAGACCGTCTGGATGTCTCCCTCTGCGCCCACATGCGCATAGCGCAGTTCGGTCGCGGAAGCGGCTCCGGCCAACAATGCGGCTCCCAGCATGGCGCCGGCCACCCGGCCATGTTTCAGAAAGTTCAGCATGCTCTCCTCCCTGGATAAAACTAGCTGTCTGCTTCTTTTTCCTCTTCCTGCGGCGCGCCCTTCCTGGTGAAGGCAGCTATGTAGCTTTTGCGCCGAAGCTCGTCGCCGATGGCGAAATGCTCGCGCAGCATCCTGTCGGCCTTGTCCGGGTCGCGCGCGAGAATGGACAGGAAGACCTCCCGATGGGCTTCCACGAGATAGTCGGTGATGCCCGGCGCGTCGCTCGTTTCGGCGCGCCTCTGGACATGGCTGCGCTTCAGAAGGTCGGATATTGAGCGGTAGACCGTGACGAGCGCGGGACTGCGGCTGGCCTCGACGATCGCCATGTGAAAGGCGAAGTCCGCAGCACCCCCGTCTTCGGCGTTGTGGAGCGTGTCCATCAGCCGGGTCAGCAGGCCGCCAATGCGTGAGAGGTCGCTATCCGTCGCGCGGATGCAGGCAAGACGGATGGCCTGGCACTCGATCGCGACACGGGCCTGCATGATGTCGTCGAGCATGTCGGGCTGCTGGGCGAGGCAGAACGTCAGGAAATCACCGAAGACGCCCACGTCGGCCTTGCGCACGAAGGCGCCCTTGCCATGGCGGATGTCGAGAAAGCCGAGATTGGCGAGCGACCGCAAAGCCTCCCTCAGCACCGGTCGCGATACGCCGAGGGCCAGGCAAAGCTCCCTCTCGCCCAACAGCCTGTCTCCCACCTTGAGCGCACCGGACAACAGCTGCTCCCGGAAGAAGGAGAGAACCTTTTCCGTTCCCGCAAGTTCGTCGGCACTGTCGGATAGCACAGGGTTCATGCAAATGGTCCCAACTGGTATTACCAGTAAGCACCACATGCGTTTGCCCGTCAAGACGCGCTGCTTGAATTATTGGAAACTTGTTGAGAATGGTCGCGCACCGAACCGGGCAGGGGCGCGGGTCACAAGAATTTCAGGTGCGGCGAGGGACCGCGCTGCAGCAGCAACGAGTGCTGCCGGCTTGGGCTATCGCTTTGAACTGCTCAATCCAGGGAGCAAACCGCAGTGGCGAGAATTTCCAGGCGGATGCCGGGTGAAAGGAGCTCCGTGACGACTGTCGCCCGCACGGGAAATGGAGGCGCGAAGAATTCGCGGTATATCTTGTTCATGCCCGGGGCATCGGCCCTGTCGATGAGATAGACCTGTATCTGCACGACAGCGGCTAGCGTGCTTCCGGCGGCTTCAAGCGCCTGTCGGAGGTTGGAGAATACCTGTCGCGCCTGGCACTCGATGTCCCCGGTGACGAGTTCGCCGGTCTCCGGGTTCTTTGCTATGTGGGCCGATCTCACGATCCGGCCCACCTTCACGGTACCGCTCAAGGGAGCGCGGGATGCAGCAATTCCGGTTTCGATTTTCTCGAACATTCGTGTTCCTCCCGCCTTGCTGAATTCGGACCGTGCGCTGCGATCAAGCACCCTCGAGCACCGCATGGGCGAGGACCTCGACGCGCAGGCCCGGGGTGATGAGCTCCTTGACGACCACGGTCGCGCGCACCGGATAGGGCTCCCTGAAGAACTCGGTATAGATCCTGTTCATGCCGGGAGCGTCGGCTCTTTCGGTGAGAAACACCTGCATTTGCACGACATTTGCGAGGGACCCGCCGGCGGCCTTGATCGCGATTTCGAGGTTCTGAAGCGTGCGGCGTGCCTGCGTCTCGATGTCGCCAAAGACCGGCTCGCCGGTGACCGGGTCCTCCGAGACGTGAACGGACCAGAAAAGACCGCCGGCGTGAACCGCTTCGCTGACCGGAACATCCGACGGATCGGCGCCGGTATCGATGACTTCAAACATGCTCTTCCTCGCTCGTTTCTGTTGTCGGATAGCTCACTGCGGGATTTGGTCGAAACGCGTGACGAACTTCGTGTTCAGATACCCGTCGAATGTCTCGGAGCCTCCCTCGCTCCCGTAGCCGCTGTCGTTGATTCCGCCGAAGGGAGTCTCCGGCAACGCCAGGCCGAAATGGTTGACGCTCACCATTCCGGCTGCAAGAGCGCGTGCGGCATTCTGTGCACGGCTGCTCGAGCCTGTGAACACATAGGACGCCAGACCGAAGGGCAGACTGTTGGCGCGCCGGATCACCTCGTCGAAATCGCCGAAGGGCGTGACGACGGCGATCGGTCCGAAGGGCTCCTCCTTCATCAGGCGCAGTTCGTCGGTGCCGGCGGCGACCACGGTTGGCGCATAGAAAAAGCCCGCGTTCCCGACGCGTTCGCCGCCGGTGACGATCTCGGCACCCTGCTCGCGCGCGTCCTGGACGAAACCTTCCATGGCAGCGACGCGTCGGCCGTGGCAGAGCGGGCCCATCTGTACGCTCTCCTGGAAACCGTTGCCGACCCTTGTCGATGCGATCTTCTCGGCAAAGCGTGCCAGGAAACGGTCGTGCCCTTTCGCCTGCACGTAAAACCGCGTCGGAGAGATGCAGACCTGGCCGGCATTACGCACCTTCTGGCCGGCAAGCGCATCGGCTGCCGCCTCGATGTCGGCGTCGTCGAAGAGGATCACCGGTGCATGCCCCCCGAGCTCCATCGTGGACCGTTTCATGTGCCTGCCTGCAAGGCTCGCGAGATGCTTCCCGACCTCGACCGAACCGGTGAAGGAGATTTTTCTGACTTCCGGCGCCGCCAGCAGCGTCTCCGACAGGTGGGCCGGGTCGCCCCAGAGGATGTTGAGACAGCCGTCCGGCAGCCCGGCCTCTTGCATCAGCCGGCCGATCGCGACCGTGGAGGAGGGGGATTCCCCCGGTCCCTTGAGGATGATGGTGCAGCCGCTCGCAAGCGCCGCCACGACCTTGCGCAGCGCCTGGCTGAAGGGGAAATTCCAAGGCGTGAAGGCGATGCAGACCCCGACCGGCTCGCGAAGGACCATCTGCTGCACGCGCGGATCGCGGGCGGGAATGACCCGCCCGTAGATGCGGCGCGCTTCCTCCGCATGCCAATCGGCATGGTCGGCGGCGAAACGGATCTCGCCGATCGCCTCGCTGAGCGGCTTGCCCTGGTCGCGCGTCATGTTACGGGCGATCTCGTCGGCATGCTTGCGCGCGAGGTCTGCGAAGCGGCGCAGGATCCGGCCCCGCTCGAGCGGCGAGCGATCCTTCCAGCTCTCGAAAGCGCGCTGCGACGAGGCCACGGCTTCGGCAATCTCGCCATCGGCCGCAAAAGGCAGCCGGGCAATCGTCTGGCCCGTCGCGGGATCCACCACCTCGGTGCTCCGCTCTGCCTCGTATATCCAGCGGCCATCGATCAGTATGCCGAGGCGCTCATAGGGGACTGCAGTGGTTTCCGGATTCATGCTCTTTCCTCAGCCGACATGTCCCTGCGCGCGTGCCCAGGCCAGCGTATCGTCAAGCGCCAGCCCCATGCGCGTCATCAGGTCGTCGACCTGCTCGTCATCGATGATCATCGCGGGGCAGAGGCTCACCATGTCGCCGAGGCCGCGTGTCAGGACGCCGCGGGCGGTCGCGAACTTGCCGGCCTGGTTTGCCACCTGCCAAGCCGGCGGGAAATTCTCCCTGGTCGCTTTATCCTTGACGAATTCGAGGCCGGCGACGAGGCCGACGCCGCGCGCTTCCCCGATCAGCGGATGCTCGCCGAGCTTACGCACGCGATCCTGGAAAGCGGGGGCGACGGAGCGTACATGGCCGACGATGTCGATCTCCTCGTAGATCGTCAGCGCTTCGAGCGCCACGGCGGCTGCAACCGGATGGCCGCCATAGGTGAAACCGTGCGAGAAAGTGCCGATCTTCCGGCTCTGGTCGACAAGTGCGTCAGCGATCTTCTCGTTGATCATTAGGGCGGAGATCGGCATGTAGGCCGCCGACAGCTGCTTGGCGCAGCTGATCATGTCCGGCTTTAACCCGTAGGTTTCTGAGCCGAACATGTTGCCTGTGCGGCCAAAACCGCAGATCACCTCGTCGGCGATGAGCAGGATATCGTATTTGCGGAGAACCGCCTGGACCTTTTCGAAATAGGTTTTCGGCGGGGTGATGACGCCGCCTGAAACCATGACGGGCTCGGCGAAAAAGGCGGCGATCGTTTCCGGACCCTCTTCGAGGATTATCGCTTCGAGATTGTTGGCCATCCGCGTGGCGAAGTCTTCCTCCGTTTCCCCGGTCTCGGCGAAGCGCCAGTAGTGCGGGCAATCGGTATGGAGAATGTTGGCGATCGGCAGATCGAAATCGCGGTGGTTGAACGGCAGGCCGGTGAGGCTCGCGGTCGCGACGGTGACGCCATGATAGGCCTTGCGGCGCGAGATGATCTTCTTCTTCTCGGGACGCCCGAGAGCGTTGTTGTAGTACCAGATGAGCTTGATCGCCGTGTCGTTCGCCTCCGACCCGGAGCCGGCGAAGAACACTTTCGACATCGGGACCGGCGCGATCGACAGGAGCTTCTCCGCAAGCCTGATGCCCGGCTCCGTCGATTTATGGGCGAAGGAATGATAGAAGGGCATCGTTTTGAGCTGACGCGTCGCGGCTTCGACGAGGCGCTGCTCGCTGAAGCCGAGACCGGCGCAGAACAGGCCTGCCAATCCCTCGATGTAGCGTTTTCCTTCGTCGTCGACGACATAGATGCCGTCGCCGCCGGTGATCACGTGCGGCCCGGTTTCCTGATGCACGGCCAGGTTCGTGTAGGGGTGGACGAGGCTCTGCTTGTCGAGAGCGTGGAGGGAATTCGGACGGTCGTTCATGTGCGGCTCCATCGGCAACCGGAGTTCGGATCAGGCGATCACGTGGACATCCTCGGCGCGCCAGGTCACGTGGCATTCGGAAATGCCTTCGAGCCTGCGCGCATCGGCGCCGGGGACCCGCATGCGGATTGGCTGCGTGCCGAGCTTTCCGATGACGAGCAGGTTGTCGCCATAGTTGATCGTGCTGTCGATCTTCAGCGGCTGGCGTCCGTCCTGTGAGGTTTCGGCGATGCGGATCATTTCAGGTCTCAGCAGCAGATCGGCCCGGCGGTTGCGGTCCGCTTGGCGGCTCCGCGCCTCGACGATCCCGACCGGCGTGTCGAACCTTCCGTTGCCCAGCGAGGAGGCCTCGATGAGGTTGCTGTCGCCGATGAAGGATGCGACGAAGCGGGTCTTCGGCGCGCGGTAGATCTCGTTCGGCGTGCCGACCTGTTCGATCCGGCCCTGATTGAAGACGGCGATCCGGTCTGACATGGTCATGGCCTCCGACTGGTCGTGGGTGACATAGACCATGGTGACGCCGAGGTCCTTGTGGATGCGCTTCAGTTCCACCTGCATGTGCTCGCGCAGCGCCTTGTCGAGGGCGCCGAGCGGCTCGTCGAGCAGAATGATGTCCGGTTCGAAGACGAGAGCACGGGCAAGCGCCACGCGCTGCTGCTGCCCGCCGGAGAGTTCGGCGGGCACGCGCCCTTCGAAACCCTGAAGCCCGACCTTGGCCAGTGCCTCGCGGCAACGGCGCTCCTTGTCTTGCTTGGCGACGCCGCGCATGCGCAGCGGAAATCCCACATTGTCGGCGACCGTCATGTGCGGGAAGAGCGCATAGTTCTGAAAGACCATGCCGATATTGCGCTTGTGCGGCGGCAGGTTGTCGATCGCGCGTTCGCCGAGGCGGATCTCGCCGCTTGTCGGGTGCTGGAAGCCGGCGATCATCATCAGCGTCGTCGTCTTGCCGGAGCCGGAGGGGCCGAGGAAGGAGACGAACTCGCCGGCCTTGATGTCGAGCGAAACGTCGTCGGCAGCCATATGCCTGCCGTCATAGGTCTTGGTGATGTTGCGAAGGGTGAGGGAACGGGCAATCATGGCTATGCTCCAAAATCAGGATGCCGCGGCGGCCGGCTCGGCTGCGCCGTTGCCGTCGGCCTGGCCCAGAGGGCGCGTGCGGCGGCGCACGAGTTGCGGCGCGAGCCAGATGCAGACGCCGGCGAGAACGAGCAGGAATAGAAAGGACGAGGCGGCGGAGATGGTCGGATCCGCCTCCTGGCGGACGGCGTTGAACATCTGGCGCGGCAAGGTCGCCTTGTCGCGGCCGGAGATGAAGAGGGCGATGACGGCCTCATCGAAGGATGCGATGAAGGCGAAGAGCCCGGCGACGGTGAAGGCCGGCCGCAGGATCGGAAAGGTGATCAGCCGGAAGGTCGCAAACGGCGAAGCTCCGAGGTTCATCGCGGCGCGCTCCACCGAGCGGTCGAAGCCCTTGAGCGCCGCGGTCAGGATCAGCGTCGACATCGGCAGGGCGATGCAGCTGTGGGCGAGAATCACGCCGAGATAGCTCTGAACCAGCCGGAGCTGCCCGAAATAGATGTAGTAGCCGAGCGCCATGACGATGGTGGGCACGATCATCGGCAGCATGATCAGAAGGTTAAAGACCGTGCGCCCGATGAACACGTGCCGCACCAGGGTGAAAGAGGCCGGAACGGCGACGAGCATCGTCACGCAGACCGTGCCGAAGCCGATCAGCAGGCTGTTGGTCAACGGCTGCGTCCAGTTCGGGTCGGAGAAGAAGTTGACGTAGTTCTGAAGCGTATAGCCGGGCGGCGGGAAGGCAAGCGACGCGGCCGAGCTGAAGGACATCGGAATGACGATGAACATCGGCGCCGCGACGAAGGCGGCGATCAGAATTGCCAGAGAACGGATCCAGACGCTCATCGGTCACCTCCTGCCCAAAGCCGGTCGAGGCCGAAGAAGCGGTTGTAGAGCGCATAGACCGCGAGCGTCAGCGCCAGAAGCACGATCGAAATCGCCGAGCCGAGGCCGAAGTCGAGGGTCTGCTCGATCTGGTCTCCTATGATGCCGGCGATCATCTGGTCGCGTGGGCTCCCGAGCAGGACGGGCATGACATAGAAGCCGAGACAGGTGATGAAGACGAGCGTGCAACCATTGACGATGCCGGGCGCGCTCAGCGGCAGATAGACGGAGACGAAGGCGCGAAACGGGTGCGCGCCGAGATTTTCCGCAGCGCGGACATAGAGCGGGTCGATCCGTTTCATCACGGCGAAGAGCGACATGGTCATGAAAGGAATAAGGGCGTGGGTCATGGCGAGGGTGGCACTGAAGGTGGTGAACAGGATCTTCGGCGTGGGGTCCCAACCGAACCAAGAGAGGAGCGCCGTCACCGGCCCCTGATTGCCGAGGATGACCATCCAGGCATAGGTGCGCACCAGATAGCTGGTCCAGAAGGAGAGCGCGACGACCGTCAGCAGGAAGGTCGCAAAGCGCTTCGAGCCGTTCGCCGCGGCATAGGCGAGCGGATAGGCGAAGAGAAGGCTCAGCAGCGTTACCAGGAGCGCCGTCTTGAACGTGTTGTAAAGGACCGAGGCGAACAGACTGGAATTCAGCAGCCGGCCGAAATTCTGCAATCCGATCACCGGCTGCGATAGGCTCATCCAGACCACGTAGCCAAGCGGAACGAGAAAGAAGAGCGCAAGGAAGATCACCGCCGGAGCCATCAGCGGCATGGGCCCTTCCACGAGGACCGGGGACGTCCGGAGTTTCATGACATTGCTCCTTTACCCTCGGATAGGGTCTCCGTCGCGGACGGCGGGTACCGGCGCAGGCATTGCCGGCACCCTATCCGATAGATTGCATTCTCCGGCCGCACTTACCGGGACCGGAGCGCGGCTTAGATGCCGACCCAGCTTTCGAAGCGGGTGGAAAGCTCGTCAAGCTGGGGCAGCAGCTTCGCCCCGTCCAGCATGACGGCCCGGGCGAGGTGCTCCGGATGGGTCGGCATTCTGGCCGCGACCTCGGCGGGAATGAAATCGAAGGATTTCGGGTTCATCGGGCCGTTCTGGTCGGCAATGCAGAACTTCGCCAGTCCCTCCGCATTCTGGCCGATATGGCTGATCAGCTTGAAGCCGTTTTCGGCACGCGGGCTGTCTTTGGCGACGATCCAGCAGGCCTTGTCGACGACGGCCTGGTCCCAGACGATCTCGATCGGATCCTTAGAAGCCTCCTTGGCGCCGAAAGCGTCGCTGTCCCAGAGCCCCGCCATGTCCACCTCGCCGTCGGTCAGAATCTGGCGCGCCTGCGGCCCTGCCGTCCACCAGACGCGGACGTGGTCCTTGATCCGGTCGAGCGAGGCGAAGGCGCGGTCGAGGTCATAGGGAAAGAGCTGGTCGGCCGGAACGCCATCGGCAAGCAGCGCGATCGCAAGGACGCGGGCGGCGTGACGCTGCAGGCTGCGGTTACCCGGAAACTTCTCGACATTGAAGAAGTCGGACCAGTTCTTGAAGCCTTCCGGGAATTTCGCGGCATTGTAGGCCATCTGTGTGGCAAAGCCATGCGTTGCCAGCCCATTTTGGTAGATGGCGCCTTCCCAAAGCTTGGAGGTGTCGACGTGACCCTCCAGCGTCTCGAGGAGGCCGGCGCCATTGGCGCGCGCGACATCGGCGACGCCGAGCGTGGTCACGTCGAATTCGTAGACGCCCGTCGTCTTCTGCGCTGCGAGCTTGGCGAAGGAAATCGGCGAGACGGTACGGATCTCTATTCCCGTATCCTTCGTGAAGGGCCCGAACAGGAACTTTTTGACGGATGCCTCCCAGTCGCCACCCCAGGTGTTGACGTAGAGGACGTTTTCCTCCGCGCTGGCGCGCCGGATGTAAGGTGAGGCCAGCATTGCGGCCCCGAAAAGCCCGGCGCCGAGAACTTTGCGCCGCGATAGCGGCGTGGCTGATGCTTTCTTGAACATTTCCATTCGTGGTTCTCCTTGATGTCGAATGGTCGTCTGTCTGCTATTCCCGTGGCCGCTCGCCTAAAGCGGCGGCTCTTCTTGTTCTTTGAATTCGGATTTTGGATCCGGTCAGTTCGGCCGGAAGACCTCCGCGTAGAGGCGGAGCCAGTTGCCCCGGAGGATCTTGTTCGCCTCCTCCTGATTGAAGCCGACGCGCAGCAGGGCCGGGGCCACGTCCTGTAGGCTTTCCGGCTTGAGCAGCCATTCCGGTTTCGCCACGGCGCCAGGCCGTTGAGGCGAGCCGGCACCGTACTGGACCGAGCGGGTCCAGCGGCCCTTGCGCATCCAGTCGTAGTCGCGCGGGGTGTGGTTGTGCGAAATGTCGGTGCCGATGCCGACATGGTCGATGCCGGCGATGTCGACGGTGCGGGCAACCATCTCACACCAGCCGTCGACGGTGGCGCAGGCAGCATCGGGCGTTATGTTGCGATAGGCGACGCAACCGATGACCCCGCCGCGCACGGCAAGGGCTTTGATCACCTTGTCGGACTTGTTACGCTTATGCGCGAAGAGCGAAGCGGCATTGGCATGGGTGATCGCAACGGGCTTTTCCGACCACTCGATGGCGTCGAGCGTGGTCCGGTCGCCGACATGGGAGAGATCGACCAGCATGCCGACGCGGTTCATTTCCCGCACGACATCGCGGCCGAAGCGGGCAAGCCCGCTGTCGTTCTCCTCGTAGCAGGAGCCGCCGAGTTCGTTCTGGTTGTTGTAGGTCAGCTGCACGACGCGCACGCCCAGTTCGGCGAAGAATTCGACGAAGGCGATGCGATCCTCGAAGAGGTTGGAATTCTGGTAGCCGAGCACGACCGCCAGCTTTCCCTCCCTTTCGGCGCGCTCGATATCGGCGGCCGTTCTGGCGATAAGGATGAGGTCCGCGTTGTCACGCTCCATGTCTCGCCAGCGGGCAAGCGAGTCGAGAGACTCCATCGTCCCTTCCCAGAAACCGAGCGTCGGCGTCACCGCGCTGTAGCCGCCCCGCCGCAGCGCCTCGAAGGACTCGCGGTTAAAATGTCCGCATTGAAGTGCATCGATGATCATCGTCGTTTCCAGCTCAGTTATTGATTACGGTCGTGCCGTGCTGTGCGGCGCCGGCGATCAGCAGTGAGAGGTCCGTCTCGTCCTCGTCCTGCCGGCCGATGACCTTGCCGTCGGCCTCGACGATGATCGGACCGGCGTGGCGGCGCGACACGTAGGAATCCGGCGCGAGCGCTTCGGCGGACCGGTGGAACAGCTGCCACCAGAGAGCCGCATCGACGGTCAGCCCGTTGCGCCGGATTCTTTCGAGAACCGTCACATCCATTCCCTTCCGGGCGGGCGAGACGACGATCTCGGCAGAGCCGGCTGTCTCGTCGATGGCGACCTCAGCTTGCAGTCGAAAACGCTGCGCAAGAGCCTCGACAACCCTCAGTTCGCCGATTTCGGTGGCGCTACGGACCTCGACCCTCCCCGAACCCTGCGTGCGCAGACGCTCCGCTGCGAGATCGAGCACCGCATCGGCGGCGATCCACGCGTGCTGCCCGCCGCAGTCGACAGTTAGGCGTTCGGCGTCCGCTGTTAGGCTCAGCGCATGCGGATTTGCCGATCGCACCGCCTCGAGGTTGTGAGCCAGGCGGCCGAAGCCGCCGAGGCCGAGCGCTGCGGAATAAAGGGCGCAATCCCTGAGCGAGGGCACGAGGCCCGCGTCGAGCCGCGTGACCTGTATCAACCGCTCGAAGACCATCCGCAGTTCGCGAAGGCTGACAGTGAGGTTCGAAGGAAGGTTGGACTGGCAGGAACTCATAGGCTCGGCTCCGAAGGGTAGAACCACAGGTCGTCGGCGCTGCCGGCGGCAATGTCTTCCGGAACAGGCGCGCCGTGGAACAGAACGCCGCGCAGGTTGCGGTCGAGGAAATCGCGGGTCTTGTCGATGCCGTGGATGCCGACATTGAGAAGGCGGGTGATATGAGCCGGGGTGAAGGCTCCGCTCATGATGTCGGCATGCGGCGAGTGGAGGCCGGTGCCGGCAAGCGCCTGCACGCGCGTGGCGATCGCCCGGTGTTGGGGATGCGCAAGCAGGAAGCGGGCCGTGCTGAGGGTCGGATCGGCGGCGGCGAGGTCGCGGTCGAGGGCAACCACGAGCCGTGGCAGGTCGAGGCCGAGATTGACGACGTTGTCGCCGACTTCCGCAGCGGGGCCGCGGCGCGGCTCCTCGGCGGACACCGATTTGTACCAGACGTATCGCATTGCGGACTCGATATCGAGGTCGAGTCCGAAAGCCCAGGCGTAGTCATTTCTCAGGATCTCGCGCAGCCGGGCGACCGGCATTTCCGGCCGGCCCGTCAGCTCTTCATCGATGACGAGGCCTTCCACGAGCTGGTCGGCCTCTTCGGCGACGAGCTCTATGAGGAGGGAATGGAGGGTTTCCATGGCTTCCGCATGGACGCGGCACTCGAGGGACGCAGCAAGCTCGGCAAAGGGCTCGCTTTCGAAACGGCTGCCGCTCTGCCAGCGGGCAAGCAAATTCGCAACGGCGTCGCGGATCACGCCGAGTTCCCGCGCCACGACATCGGAGCGCGTGACGTTCTCGTACTGCACGCGGTCCTCGGACCGGAAGGTTATCGCCTTGTCGACAAGGCTCAGCAGTTTGGCAATCTCCGAGCCCGCTTCGTCCGGTGTGAGCGCCTTGGCACGTGCGATCGCCTCCTCGCGGATGAACAGCCATCGCTCGATCAGGCGCGGGTGATTGTTGACGAAGAGCATCAGGCCAAGCGCCGAGCCGTTGCCGACCCCGAGGAAGCGGCGAAGCTCGATCGCCATCTGCGGGGCGGCAGGGGCTTCGAGCCGGACGAGATGGGCAAGGAGATCCTGGGCAAAGACGCGCATCATATAAGCGCAGAGCATCTGGGCGGCGAGCGACCAGCGCAGCGGGTGATCGCCCTCATAGGCGAGGAAGGATTTGGTCCCGAAGGTACCATTGCCGTCGAGGCCGGTATTGCGCATCAGGTAGCAGGTCTGGGCGAGCTCGGCGACGTTGGGCTGGCGGCCGGCCTGGAGCGCTGCCTTTGCGCCTTCGAAGAAGCGGCCGCTGCGGTTGGAGCGGCACCAGATCAACGTTGCGGGTGTGGCGCGGCCCTCATAGAGCTTCGGAAGCTCGGCTCGGGTCGTTTCGAAATCCCGCTCGCTCATGTCGCCTTCAACCAGAGCGCCCATCATATCCCAGGCCCGGCCGATGATGCGGCCCGTACGGCCGTGCGGCGAGGGCTCGAATGAATAGACGGGAAAGCTGAAGCGCCAGCCGCCGATGTCGATGCGGTATTCGGCGACGCCGTTGCCCTTGGCGTCGATGTCGAAGCGCTTGCATAGGATCTGCCAGCGCTGGCGAACGGCGCGGCTCATCAGCGCGCGTGAGGCGCTGATGCGTGAAGGCTGGATGGCGGCGAGCTTTTCTGGCTTCATGATGTCGGCCGGGGAACGCATCAGCCGCGCGATGCGGTGAGCCTCCGACTCCGGCGCGGGTTTCTTCAGGGCGCTCATTTCATTGTTCTCCTCGCAGGCGCGCGGCGCTTGCCGCCGCTGCTGCGACGACGATCCGGGCGCACTTGTCAGTATCGAAACCTGTGAACGGGCCGGAAAGCGCAAGCGCGCCGATGCATTCGCCCTGCGCATCGATGATCGGGGCGGCGACCGCCGATACGGTCCGTGGCCCCTCGACCTCCGAAATGGCGTAGCCGCACTTGCGCACCCCGGTGATGGTCTCGTCATCCGGCAGTTCGACGCCCTGCGCCCTCAGCCGGTCGACTATTTCCGGACGCGAGAACGATACGAGCACCCGACCGAAGGCGGTGCGATCGAGGCGGAGCTGCGTTCCGATCCGAAGGTCCGCGCGAAGGACGCCGCGCGACTCGACCCGCCGAACGATGACGGCGGATTTTCCGTCGAGAACGGCGAGCGAGGCGGTCTCACCGCTCTCCGTGACCATCTCTTCCAGGACGCCTGCAAAGCGCACGCCGAGATTGGATTGTTCGAGCGCCATGGCCGCGTGTCCGACGATGCGAAGCGTCAAACGATAGCGGCCGTCGGGCGTCTGCTCGATCCATCCGGCTTCCACCAGAGTGACGAGGCGCTGATGGGCCGCACCCCGCGCTTCGCCGAGTTGGCGCGCGATGCCGACGAGGCGCAACGGCTCCGGTGCCGCGGCGATACACTCGAACGCTGCGAGGGTCTTGAGCACCGATGATAAGGGGCGAACCGACATTTTCTCAAAAATTCCGTAAAACCTCTTGTCTTCTATTAGAAGACATCGTATGTATATGTTGGACATAGATCTGCTTTCTGTCAACATCGTTCTGCGCGAACGACGGGTATTTTTTCGCGCCGAATTGGTGCTCGCTTCATGAACAGAAAAATCGGAAGCCTTTCAGCGGCTTGAACTGTGAAGCTAGCATCGTCGCGGACGAGCCAATATCGCGCCCAGGCTCAATTGCCGGCCGCGACGCGCCAAATTTTAAGAATTGCGGGCGAGAGGCTCTCGGAGCACTTCCACTACGCGCTCAGGTTCGAGCCGAACGGTTCGGGCGTCAGCCCCGACCCGGACGCACCTCCCGGTCTCCGGGGCGGTGGTTTTCATCGGGCCCTGTCGCGACCTACTGACCGAGAGAAACGACGACGTTGCCGATGGTTTTTCCGCTTTCGACCGCCTCGTGGGCCGCGGCGATGTCGTCCAGCGCGTATGTTCCGGCGATATGATGCCTGAGAAGCCCGGATGCGAGCTGCCCTTGAAGCGCGCTGACGGTCTCGGTGCGCGCTTCCGGCGACATCTCATAGACGATGAAGAACCGCGCCGCAGCGCCGGCGAGTATCATCGGAAAGAACTCGAATGAGACTACGGGCTTACTGGAACCGTAGATCACGCAAAGACCGTCCCGCGCTATGATGCATGGCAGCATCGCGACATTCGTGGCGGCGTCCACCTCTATGACTCGGTCGACGCCGCGCCCGTGGGTAATGCCCCCTATCCGGTCGACGACCTCTTCCGTTCTGTAGTTGACCGTGTGGTCGGCTCCGAGCCTCGTGCAGATTTCGGCCTTTTCCGACGAACTGACGGTCGTGATGATACACGCCGCGCCATAAAGCCTCGCGAACTGAATGGCGTAAGCGCCGACTGCGCCCGCGCCTCCGGTCACCAGCACGGTTTTTCCGAATACGCCTCCGTCCGTGGTCACCGCGCGAAGTGCCGTCAGCGCCGGAATGCCGAGGCAGGCGCCCTCCTCGAAAGATACGTTATCGGGCAGGTGAACCGCCTGATCCTGTGGAAGGACGACATATTCGGCAGCCGTACCGTTCGAACGTCGCCAGGCGGCATTCCAGGTCCATACCCGCTCGCCGATGCGCTCGCCTGCGACGCCCGTTCCCACGGCGTCGATAATGCCTGCGCCATCACTGTGCGGGATCATTCGCGGGGCAATGAGCGGCCGTCCCGCCCGCGCCTTCACATCGGACGGATTGACGCCGGACGCATGTATGCGGACGCGGACCTCTCCTGGGCCGGGAAGCGGGTCGGGAAGCCCGCCGACCTCAAGGACATCGCGGGCGGCGCCATTCTTCTCGTACCATGCAGCTCTCATTGTCGTTGTCTCCGTAAGGCGTCGAGGATGACGAACCGGTCGCGGCCGTCACGCTTTGCCGAGTAGAGAGCCTTGTCGCAGCTGTTCAGCAGCTCCGCTCGTCGCTGCCCGTTGAGCGGGGCAAGGGCGCCGCCGATGCTGATGCGTGCAAGGACCGCCTTGCCGTCGACCTGGAAGGGTTCGCGAAAGGCCGCTACCAGCCGCTGCGAGACCGCTGCCAGGGCCGGTGCGTTGGGCGGATTTGGAATGAAAACGGCGAATTCGTCGCCGCCCATGCGGATCGCGATATCGCCTGCTCTGATGACCGAGCGAATTCGGTTGGCGGCTTCGTACAAAACCTCGTCGCCGGCGTGATGGCCAAGCTCGTCGTTGATCGCTTTGAAACCATCCATGTCGAGATAAAGAGCGCCGAAGGTCTGACCCGCGGCGATGGCGTTGTGGAGAGCCCCGTCGACGATCGACGACAGGGCCGAGCGGTTGAACAGGCCGGTCAACGGATCGGTAATGGCCGCATTCTGTAGTTGGTTATGGGCGAGCCCCATCACGAGATTTGCCTTCTGCAAGCTCAAAAGCGCACTGGCGACAGCCGCAAATCGGCGCAGGTTCTGCGCCTGCCCGTCGGAAAGATGCCTGGGCCGGACATCGAGGATGCAGAAGCTGCCGACGGGCAGGTTCTCGAGATAGACGGGCGTGCCGGCGTAAAAGCGGAAGTGCGGGCTTCCGACCACATATGGTCTCGTCTTCAGCTCACGGTCTTCCGCCAGGTCCGGGACAATGAGGAGTTCGTCTGCGAAGACGACCCGCGTGCATATGGACATCTCGCGCGAGCATTCGCCGATCCTGAAGCCCGCCTGACCGGCGATCCGCTGCCAGTCTTCGTCGATGATGTTGATGGCGGCGTAAGAAACGTCGAAGATGCCTTTGGCAAGCTCGGCCAGGGTCGCGAGTTCGGGCGTGGGAGCGCTGCCGATTGAATTGAGCGAACGGACTGCGAGCAACCTTTGACGTTCGTTCGTGGGCATTCGTACGGCTTGTCCCATTTCTATCTCCCTCGTTCGTGAAAGATGGCGATCCAGGCGACCCGTCCCTTGCCAGGGGAAAGTTCAGCGGCCTTCCGACCTATCGCAGAAAAATGTCGGCGCGCTATCCTTAAACCTTAGAGCGGGATGAGGAAAAATGTGTGCGGTTTTCCGCCCGCATCCCGCGTCTCAACTTCTTGGAATCGATCACGTTCATGCTTTCAGGTCGACCCGACCTAAGAGCATCGTGATCTAGAGTAATGCGGGGACTCTCGTTCACCCGCCGAAGTTTTGCGCAGTTCACCACCGAAACATGCAAATTTGAGGGTTGTTCAACACAGAATACCATTCAATCGTGACGAAACGCGGCGAAGCGGCTCAAGTCCGGGCGTAGCGTCGCAGAATAGTTGCGGCAGCGTATCAGCCGAACCGGCTGTCCTCAGTGAGTAATTGGACATGATCCTCAATCATCGGCTCACGCGTATTACCGTCGGCATCCTCCTCCTGGCGCTTGCAATTGCCGTCCTGCTGCCCGGATTGACTGGCTACAGCAGCCTGGATGGGACGGTAAACGCACGCCTTGCCGTCATAAATGCGCCGATCGACGGCGAGATCGAGAAACCGGCGCCTCGAATCGGAACGCCGGTGGCAGAGGGTGAAACGCTCGCGACGATCCGTAACCAGCGGGTCAACAGGGCGATCCTGGCGTCGCTGCGCACCGATCATCGAACCGCCGTCGAGCGCGTCGCGGCGCTGCGGCGGGAGCGGGATGAACTCGCGCGATTGCGGGATGATCTTGCCGGGCGGCTCGACATCTTCAGGAACGCGACCATCGCCAGCCTGGAGCGCGAGGTCCAGATCCTGCAGAAAAGGGTCGAGGTGTCGCGCGCGCAGGACGTCGTGGCAAGGGTTGACCTCGTCCGGCGGCAGGACCTGGAGTCCAAGGGGATCTTCACCCGCAAGATGGTGGAGGCGGCGCAAGCCGCCGGTGCGGCCGCCGGCGGCGAGCTCGAGATCAGCAATTTGACGGTGGAGTTGCTGCAGCAACGCCTCAACGCCGTGCGTCAGGGGATATTCCTCGTCGGCGACGGCCAGAACGACGTGCCTTACTCCCGGCAGCGCCAGGACGAGGTGATCGTTCGCATCCACGATCTCAATACGCGAATCGCGGAGAATGAGGCACGGGCAAAACAGACGGACCAGCAGATAGCCGAGGAGGAGAGGCGGGTTCTAAGTCTCGAAGCCGCGACGATCCCGTCGCCCTTCGATGGCGTCGTGTGGAGCCGTAACGTCATTAGCGGTTCCAATGTCGTTCTGAACAACGAGATGATGCGCATCCTCGATTGCCGCGAGTTGTTCGTCGATATTCTGGTCCCTGAAGTCGATTATGACGAGATCTATCCCGGCCGCGAGGCGGAGGTCCGGCTTTTCGGTCGCGGCGATGTGTTCCGGGGCCGCGTACAGGCGGTCAAGGGATCGTCCGCGGTCGTGGAAAAGGACTCGCTGGCGGCCAACGAGCCGGAGACGGAGGAGCGAAATGCCCGCATCCGCGTCACGCTCGCTCCGTCGGCACTCAACACCGATTTTGCGAATTTCTGTCAGGTTGGGCGAACGGCGCAGGTTCGTTTCTCCAAGCGCAGCCTTCACCTGGCGCAGTGGGTTCAAAGCTTGTGGTTCAGTCTCTTCTAGCGCTGGCGCCGACCTTAATCGTCATCGCCTTTTTTCTCCTCGGCCCGTTCAACTGGTCGCGCCACAGGAGCTGGTCGCGCGCCGTTACCTGCGCGTTCGTCGCTGCAATCGCGCTGCGTTACATGCTCTGGCGCTTCACAGAAACCGTGCTTCCCTATCCGAACGACGGCCCCAATTTCTATTGGGTCTGGTTCGTGTTCATCGTCGAGTTCCTCGCCTTTTCGGAGGTCGTTCTCTTCCTCATCCTGATGAGCCGCTACGTCGACCGCAGCGCCGAGGGGAATCGGCTCGAGCGGCAGTTTTTTGAGCGCGATGAACGGGAGCTCCCCACGGTCGACGTCTTCATCCCGACCTATAACGAGCCTCTCGACGTTCTCGAACGCACGATCGTCGGGGCGCTTGCGCTCGACCATCCCAAGGACAAGCTGAATGTCTATGTGCTCGACGACGGCCGGCGCGACTGGCTCAGGACCTTCTGCGAGGGGCGCGGTGCGATCCATGTGACGCGCAGCGACAACGCGCATGCCAAGGCCGGCAACATGAACAACGGTTTGCGCGTCAGTTCAGGCGATTTCATCGCCGTCTTCGATGCCGATTTCGTACCCTATCGCAGTTTCCTCCGGCGCACCTTGCCCTTCTTCATGGACGACACGATCGGCATCGTGCAGACACCGCAGCACTTCTTCAACGTCGATCCGATCCAGTCCAATCTCGGACTGGAGAACCTATGGCCCGATGAGCAGCGCCTGTTTTTCGACGAGATCGCGCCGAGCCGCGACGGCTGGGACGTGAGCTTCTGCTGCGGCTCCTGTTCGATCGCAAGGCGCAAGGCGGTAGACGCCATCGGCGGTTTTCCAACCGAGTCGATCACCGAGGATCTACTGACGACGCTGTCGATGCTCAACAGGGGGTTCAAGACGCGCTATCTCAACGAGCGGCTTTCGATGGGGCTGGCGGCCGAGAATCTCACCGGCTATTTCGTCCAGCGCGAGCGCTGGTGCCAAGGCGGTATCCAGACGCTCTACCTGCACAACGGCCCCTTGCGCGGGCCCGGCCTCTCGCTCTTTCAGCGCGTCATGTTCCTGCCGATGTCGTGGCTCGTGCAATATCTGGTCCGTTTCATCGTGCTTCTCATTCCTATCGTCTATCTGTGGTTCGGCGCCCTGCCGCTCTACTTCACGGATGTCGCCGACTACGTCTCGAACCAGGTTCCCCTGCTGGCGGCCTATTTCCTGCTGATGTTCTGGCTCACGCCGACGCGCTACCTTCCGCTGGTCTCCACCGCCGTCGGTACCTTCTCGACCTTCCGCATGCTGCCAACCGTCCTGTCGAGCCTCGTCAGGCCCTTCGGCAAGCCCTTCAAGGTGACCCCGAAGGGCAGCAGCAACGAGGCAAACGTCTTCGACGCCTATACCTTCACCTGGATCGCCGGCTTCATCGTGGTTACGGCTTTGGGACTCCTGATCAACATCGTTCCGGAGACGGCGCGGGTAGAGGGGTCGTTCTCGGCGATCGCGGCGCTTTGGTCGGGCATCAACATCGTGGTGCTGATCATCGCCTCGCTTATCTGCTTCGAGAAGCCGCGGCGCCTGCTGCAGGCGTTCAAGCTCGACGAGCCGGTGGATCTGGACGGTGTCGAAGGCCGGCTCGTGAGCCTCTCACTGGACAAGGCGGTGGTGGCGGTTTCGACGGAAACGCGGTTCAAATCGACCAAGGTGAGGCTGAACATCGAAGGCTTCGCGCCGCTCGAAGCGGATCTGAAGCAGGTGACACAGCGGCGCGGGGACATCACGCGCACCGGCGACAAGCAGCGTTACTACCTTCATCTTCACTATGACCTGCGTGGATTCGAGCGGGACAAGATGATCATCAAGCTCTACACCGGGCGCTATTCCCGGGACGTTCCCGATATCGACAAGATCGCCGTTTCCGTAAATTTGCTATTGCGCGCTTTCGGTCGCACGCGAACCGCCTGATCAGCGGTCTGCAGGTTGGGCGGGATGCCTCCGGTCTACCTGCCCTTCGGGGCATAGAGCGTGCGGGAGCGCTCGAGGTGTCTGATCATCGCCTGCTCGGCTTCGTCCGGATTGCCACTGCGGATACAATCTATGATTTCCTCGTGTTCCGTGAGGGTTACGTTCTCCCGGCCGGTCCAGATCAGCATTTCCGTATGATACTCTTTGAGCCAGCCGAGCATCGCCTCGCTGACGGCGGTGTATATCGGATTGCCGGAAATCTGCGCAATGCGGGTGTGGAACGCCATGTCCGCGGCGATGAAGGCATCGGAATCCTCGAGTGCCGCCTGCTGCCGCTTCAAGATTTCCTCCAGCGCCGCGATATCGCCGGCATCGGCTCGGCTTGCCGCCTCCCGTGCCATTCCGCGTTCGAAGAAGATGCGCGCGCTCTTCAGGTGTTCCAGCGAATCCGAGGAGGCCGCAAGCATGATCTTGGCGGCGGCATCCACCTGCCGAAGCAGCGACCGCGCCGTCGGCTGCAGCACCTTGGCACGCTCGCCATGCGAAATCTCGATCAGACCCATATTGGCAAGCGCCTGCATCGCCTCGCGAATGGCCGGGCGTCCCACCTGGAAGCGCTCCATCAGCATCCGCTCGGAAGGCATCTCGTCTCCCGGTTGCAGCTCGCCGGTTTCGATCAACGCCTTCAGCCGCGCAAATACCTCGTCGGAGAGTTTCCTGCGGATAATTGGCTCGGATTGCATGACCATGTGAACTCCAGCAGCTTGCGGCTCATTCTCTATAGGCAGGATTCTTCCGGCAGGCGAGATTTCTCTTGCCTAACTCAGATACTCATTATACCAGTTGCGCGAAAGACGCTACTGAATCCAATGTAAAGAGCGCTGCCCGTGCTACGCATCACCTACCGCATCGAGACCCCGGGAGATGTCGAATTCCTGGCGAAGAAGATCGCAAGCGACCAGTCGACCGGAACGTTCGTGCCGGTTCCGGGCGAAACCGAAGAGCTGAAGGCGCGGGTGGCCGCGCGCGTACTGGCTATCCGCCACCTCGAACCCGCCGATCGGGCCTCATGGCCGGACGAGGCGGGAAGCGCCACGCGCTTCAACCGCGCCGATGCGGAGATTGCCTTCCCGCTCGATGCGGTGGGAACGGATCTTTCCGCCTTGATGACCATTGCGATCGGCGGCGTCTATTCCATCAAGGGAATGACCGGCATCCGCATCGTGGATATGAAGCTGCCGCCGGAGTTCGCGGCTGCGCATCCGGGTCCGCAGTTCGGTGTCGTCGGCAGCCGGCGCCTGACCGGTGTCGAAGGCCGCCCGATCATCGGCACGATCGTCAAGCCGGCGCTGGGTTTGCGGCCAGAGGAAACCGCCGTACTCGTCGGCGAGCTGCTTTCCTCCGGGGTGGATTTCATCAAGGACGACGAGAAGTTGATGAGCCCGGCCTATTCGCCGCTGAGTGCGCGGATAGCAGCCATCATGCCGAGAATCCTCGACCACGAGCAGAAGACCGGCAAGAAGGTCATGTATGCCTTCGGCATATCCCATACCGATCCCGACGAGATGATGCGAAACCACGATCTGGTGGTCGCGGCCGGCGGCAATGCGGCGGTCGTCAACATCAATTCCGTCGGAATGGGCGGCGTCGCCTTCCTGCGCAAGCGCTCCGGCCTCGTGCTCCACGCCCATCGCAACGGCTGGGACATCCTCACGCGCCATGGCGGTTTGGGAATGGAGTTTTCGGTCTGGCAGCAGTTCTGGCGGCTCCTCGGGGTGGATCAGTTCCAGATCAACGGCATCCGCGTCAAATACTGGGAGCCTGACGAGAGCTTCGTGAAGTCCTTCGAGGCGGTGAGCACGCCGCTCTTTACCAAGGACGATTGTCCGCTGCCGGTCGTGGGGTCGGGCCAATGGGGCGGACAGGCGCCCGAGACCTATGCACGGACCGGGCACACGACCGATCTGCTCTATCTCTGCGGCGGCGGCATCGTCAGCCATCCGGGCGGACCCGGCGCCGGCGTCAGGGCCGTACGTCAGGCCTGGGAGGCGGCAGTCGCCGGGATCCCGCTGGCGGATTATGCCAGGGATCACCCCGAACTGGCGCAATCGCTCGAAAAATTCGCCGACGGCAAGGGCGCCTGACTTCAACGCGACCGGAGGTCCCGATGCACATTCCCCTGCTCAGCTACTACGGCGACGATCTGACCGGCTCGACCGACGTGATGGAGGCACTCTCCTCCCAGGGCGTCGAAACCGCGTTGTTTCTCAAGGTGCCCGAGCCTTCGCTCTTCGAGCGCTTCGCCCGTTGCCGCGCCTTTGGGCTCGCGGGCACCAGCCGCAGCCAGACGCCGGGCTGGATGGCGGAAAACCTTCCGCCGGCCTTTCTGTGGCTGAAGGCGCTGAAGGCGGAGATCGCCCATTACAAGGTCTGCTCGACCTTCGATTCGAGCCCCGGTGTCGGCAACATAGGCAAGGCGATCGAGATCGGACGGGATGTCTTCGGCGCCGCACCGGTACCGCTCGTCATCGGCGCACCGCAGATCCGTCGCTACACCGCCTTCGGCAATCTCTTCGCCGCCTTTCGCGGCGAAACCTATCGCATCGATCGCCATCCGGTGATGAGCAGGCATCCGGTAACCCCCATGAACGAGGCGGATATCCGCCTTCACCTTTCGCGTCAGACATCGCTCAGCGCGGCTCTTGTAGATCTCGTGCAACTCGCGTCGCCGGACGTGGACGCGTTCGCCGACAGGGCTCTCGCGGATCACCAACTCGTCCTTCTCGATGTCGCGGATGAGGGGAGCCAAGCCGTCGTCGGGCGGCAGCTCTGGCGGACGCGAACGGCCGAAGGGCAATTCGTCTGCGGCTCGTCCGGCATTGAATATGCACTCGTTCGCGAATGGCGTCGCCTTGGCCTGATCGGCGAAGCGCCGGCATTCGCGCCGCCTGGACCGGTCGACCGGATCGCGGTGGTTTCCGGCAGCGTCTCTCCGACGACGGAGCGGCAAATCCGTCATGCGATCCAGAACGGTTTCGACGGGATCGCGCTCGATGCAGTCGCACTCGCGGCGACGGATGCCGGCTCGGCACTCGAGGATGCCGTCGCGCGCGGGCTGGCCTCTCTGGAGAAGGGCCGGAGCGTTCTTCTCTACACCGCGCTCGGCCCCTCTGCCGATCGGGGCGATGCCATTCCTGTTGAGGATGGCTCGCGCCACCGGATCGGTGAACGGCTCGGATCGCTCCTGAGAGAGCTGGTGACGCGCGCCGGGCTCCGCCGCGCTGTCGTCGCCGGGGGAGATACGTCGAGCCACGCCCTTGGCCAGCTCTCTTTCGACGCGCTTACATTGCGGCTGCCGCTTCCGCAGTCGCCCGGCTCCCCCCTCTGCACCGCGCATAGCGCCGATCCCAGGGTGGACGGCATGGAGGTCGCTCTCAAGGGCGGTCAGGTCGGCCTCGACGACTATTTTTCGATGATCCGGGATGGACGGGCCTAAGGCGCTTCCGAGCAAGAGTGCGTAGCTCTGAAACCACTCTCATAGCAGCTTGTCGAGCGTTATCGGCAGATCGCGAATGCGTTTTCCAGTCGCGTGAAAGATGGCATTCGCAATTGCCGCCGCCGCGCCCGTTATGCCGATTTCACCGACCCCGTGTGCGCCGAGAGGCGTATGCTCGTCGGGAATGTCGTTGTAGATGATCTCGATATGCGGCACGTCGAGATGCACCGGGACATGATATTCGGCCAGTGACGGATTCATGATCCGCCCGCGGCGCGTGTCGAGCAGGGTTTCCTCGGCGAGAGCCATGCCGATCCCCATGACGATCCCGCCGCGAAGCTGGCTGACGGCCGTTTTCGGATTGAGGATCCGGCCGCAATCGAAGGAGCCGAGCCAGCGCGAGATCCGCACTTCGCCCGATTCATGATTGACGCGAGCTTCGCAGAATTGCGCGCCGTAGGAGGCCATGGAGTACTTCATCACCTCGAATGGCATTCCCGAAGTCTCTTCCACTTCAATGAAGTCACGGCCGGCGCGCTTCAGGATCGAGGCGTAGGTTTCGCCCCTGCTTTCCTCGCCGGACACGAAGAGCCCGCCGTCACGCGCCTCGATCTCTACGTTCGCGCCCGCCAACGGCGAGCCGTTACCCGCGAGTTTGACGAGTTCGCGATGGGCCTTTTCGACGGCCACCTGCACCGCTGCGGCAATGCTGCCGGTCTGGCTAGAGCCGCCGGCGATGATTGGCGAATCCGGCAGGTCGGAGTCTCCGTAGCGGAATGAAACCATCTCAAGTGGCAGGCCGAGACGGTCGGCTGCGTGCTGAATCTGCACCGTTGCCGTTCCCATGCCCATTTCGTTCGCCGCCGCTTGCACGACTGCACTGCCATCGGCGGAAATGCGAAGGCGAACTGCGGCGGGAAAGCGGAAGACTGGGTAATAGGCCGTCGCGACGCCTTGCCCGATCAGCCACTTTCCATCGCGCTGCGAACACGGTTCGGCCGGCCGCCCGCTCCAGCCGAACTTTTCCGCGCCGCGCCGAAAGGCCTCGACGAGATGACGGCTCGAAAATTCCGTGCCCTTCGTCGGATCTTTTTCGGGCTCGTTCAAGCGGCGAAGTTCGACCGGATCGATCTTCATCTCGTAGGCGAGTTCGTCGATGGCCGATTCCAAAGCGAAAGTGCCGATCGATTCCCCCGGCGCACGCATCCATGTGTTGGCGACGGTATCGAGATTGACGACCTTCTGACCGACGGACATTGTCCGCGAGGCGTAGAGATGCCGCGGGGTCAATGAAAATTGTTCGGGAAACTTGGCGTGGGTCGTCGTCGCGGTCACCCCGGTGTGAATGATCGCGGCGAATTTTCCATCCTCGTCGGCGCCGAGCGCAACGCGCTGTTCCGAAGGCGTGCGGCCGCCGATGAGGCGGAAAACCTCTTCGCGCGAGAGCGCCATCTTCACGGGGCGATTGGCTACTTTGGCCGCCGCCGCACAAAGCGCGGTGTGGTTCCACAAGGCGGCCTTGCCGCCGAAGCCGCCGCCGACGAAAGGCGCGATGACGCGAACGTTCTCCGCGTTGAGGCCGAATATGCCGGCGAGTGCATGCTTGCAGCCGTTTACGAATTGGGTCGAGTCGAAAACCGTCAGCCTGCCGTCTTCGTCCCAGGCGGCGATCGCCGCATGCGGCTCTATGGCGTTGTGGTTGTAGTGCGGTGTCCGATAGACGTTGTCGACCTTGAATGCCGCCGCCGCGAAAGCCTTCTCAGGGTTGCCGATCGCGAGTTCCGGATCTTCGCCCATGACGGCGGACGGCACGGTCGCTTCCGCCTTGAGATCCTCGAATGAGACGCGCGCTGTTTTCTCAACATATTCGACGCGCACGAGCGAAGCCGCATGCTCCGCCTGTTCCAGCGTTTCGGCAACGACAACCGCGACGGGCTGCCCATCCCAACTGATCTCGCCGTCCTGCAGGACAGCGAGGTCACTGGCCGCGAAGCCCTTGTCCATGTGCCTTACATCCATCAGCGGCGGCCGTTTCATCTTCGGTGCGTTTTGGGCGGTGACGGTGGCTATTACGCCTGGGCTCCTCTCGGCATCGGAGGCGTCGATCGTGGTAATCCGCCCCTTGGCGATCGTGCTGCAGACGGGAACGGCATAGGCCAGATTTTCGATCTCGAATTCCGCGGCGAAGCGCGCTTCACCTTTCACCTTCCGTTGCCCGTCGACGCGGCTGACGGGCGTGCCGAGGTAACCATGTTTGTGGAGGAGCGGGTCCGGCGCCTTGTCGGGCATGAACTGGACGACGGTTTCCATAAGCTTCTGCAGGACGCTCATCTTACCCTCCGGCCAACTCGCCCAACACGCCGACGATCGTGCGCTTCGCCAACTCGATTTTGAACTCGTTATGGGCGAGGCCTCTTGCCGGCGCGAGTTCGGCTTCCGCCGCCTGTCTGAAGCTCTCCGCGCCAGCGTTCGCTCCCGCCAGAACGCGCTCGGCTTCGGTAGCCCGCCACGGCTTGTGCGCTACGCCGCCGAGTGCCAGGCGGACGTTCCTGACCTTGCCGCTGTCGACCTCCAGAGCGGCAGCCACGCTGACCAGGGCAAAAGCATAGCTCGCGCGGTCCCGGACCTTCCTGTAGAGCGAGCGCCTGGCAAAGCCGAGCGGCGGGATCTCGATGCCGGTTATGAGTTCGCCGGGCTGCAGGTCGGTCTCCATATCGGGTGTATCCTCAGGCAAACGGTGGAACTCCTCGAAGGCAATCGTACGCGCGCCGCCGGGCCCGATGACGTTCACCTTCGCATCGAGAGCCGCCAGGGCGACGCACATATCGGACGGATGCGTGGCGATGCAGCTGTCCGAGGCTCCGAGGATCGCGTGCATGCGATTGAAGCCCCCGATCGCATCGCATCCCGCTCCCGGTGCACGCTTGTTGCAGCGCGCGGCGTGGTCGTAGAAATAGAGGCAACGCGTCCGTTGCATGAGGTTGCCCGCAACGGTCGCCATGTTGCGGATCTGGCCCGATGCCCCGAACACGATCGCCTGGGCTAGAAGCGGATAGCGGTCCCGCACCACCGGATGGCCGGCGACCGCCGTGTTCCTCACCGTAGCACCGATAACAAGGCCGCCGTCCGGCCGCTCCTCGATCCGGTCCAGGGGCAGCCCGGTCACATCGACCAGCGCGTCCGGCTGTTCGATGTTCTCGCGCATCAGATCGACGAGGTTCGTGCCGCCGCCGAGGAGCTTCGCATTCGGCGTCTTGGAGAGGAGCTTCACCGCGGCTTCCAGATCTGCTGCTCTCGCATAGGCGAAGCTCTTCATTTCGCCACCTCGCGGTCAAATGCGCTGTGGATCGCCTCGCAGATGCCGACATAAGCCCCGCAACGGCAGAGATTGCCGCTCATGCGTTCCTTGATCTCAGCGTCCGAGAACTCGATCCTGGCCGCGGCCATATCCCCGGTCACGGCGCTCGGCAAGCCGTTCTGAAACTCTTGGAACATTCCGATCGCCGAACAGATCTGCCCGGGCGTGCAATATCCGCATTGGAAACCGTCATGCTCTATGAATGCGACCTGAAGCCGGTGAAGCTCGCCGCTGGCAATGCCTTCGATCGTGGTGATCTCCCGGCCTTCGAGCTGAACCGCCAGCGACAGGCAGGACAGGACGCGCTGGCCGTCCACCAGAACCGTGCAGGCCCCGCAGGCGCCCTGGTTGCATCCCTTCTTGGGCCCGGTAAGGCTCAAATGTTCACGCAGAACGTCCAGCAGAGACGTGCGCGGGTCGATCGAAAGCGAATGGTCGACGCCGTTGATCTTCAGCAGGATCAGCGCTGAGCCGGCAGGCGGGATGGGTGCCGCCTTCGGCGTTCGGTCGGGAGATGGCATGGCGCACCCTCTCGATTTGCATCGGCCGCCGCATCTTGCGCCCGGAGCGGCGCAGGTCAGTCGCGCGCGGCGGCAGGGGTTGCCAGAACCCGGCAATCGGATGAATGTTCCGAAGATTATTCGCATGCGGCACGACCGCGGCCGGGCAGGGACAGCGATTGGCGAGATGATCTATTTCACGGGCGACACGCATTTCGGCGACCCGCGTGTGCTTCGCATCGACCGCCGTCCATTTTCCAACATGGCCGAGCATGATGCCGCCCTGATCGCCAATTGGAACGAAACCGTCTCGCCGCAGGACGAGGTCTGGCACCTTGGCGACTTCGCGGCAAAGAGAAACGGGCTTGCCGAAGATATTCTGTCCCGGCTGAACGGCCGCAAGCATCTGATCGTGGGCAACAACGATCCGAACGACACGACCGGGGCGGGCGGCTGGCACAGCGTGCAGCATTATGCGGAGCTGATGGTGGATGGGCGGCTGCTCGTCCTTTGCCATTATCCGTTCCGGACCTGGAACCAGATGGGGAAGAAGTCGATCAACCTGCACGGCCATTCCCACGGCAGGTTGAAGCCGATGCCACGGCAGTTCGATGTGGGGGTGGATGCGAGAGGCCTGCGTCCGGTCAGCCTGGTTGATATTCTCCCCCAATCCGCGCGGTAGAACATTTCTGCTTTACGCTGCGGGAACGTGCGGGCTCGATAGCTGTTCGATGTGAGGGCCTGCGTCGAATACGAGGTGCTTCAATGCAAGGAGACCTATTCGGAACCCGCCCGGCAATCTGCCTGAGGGCTTCCGCTACCAAGCGGGTATCGTTCCGCGGAAGCTCCAGGAGGCACTTCTGGAGGCACTGCCGGAACTTCCCTTCAAGCCTTTCGACTTTCACGGCTACGAGGGCAAGAGACGGGTGGTTTCATTCGGCTGGAAGTACGACTTCGACACCGAAACGGTCCGGAGGATCGATGCCATCCCCCCGCTGCTTCTGCCGCTCCGGCAACTGGCGGCCGACTTTGCCGGACTGCCGGCGGAGGGACTCCAGCAGGCACTGGTCACCGAATACGACGTCGGGGCCCCGATCGGTTGGCACAGGGACAAGGCTGTGTTCGGCGATGTCGTCGGGATATCGCTGCTCACTTCCTGCACATTCAGGCTGCGCCGAAAGCGGGCCGGCAGATGGGAGCGGACCTCGGTCATTCTCGAGCCGGGCTCGGCATATCTCCTCTCCGGCGCCGCGAGATCCGAATGGGAGCATTCCATCCCGCCCGTAGAGCGCCTGCGCTATTCGGTCACCTTCCGGGAGCTGCGTTCAGGGATTGGCGCCGGCGGCCGTGCGTGAATCTGTCGATCAGCCGGTCAACGTGCCCCAGGACGGATCCCATTCGACGTCCTCGACGAGCTCGACATAGATCGGGATCGAGCCTTCGCTGTGGCTCGCCGCCAGTCTGAAGGCCGACTCAGCCTCCATTTCTTCTCCGGGAAAGATGACGTCATCCTCGGAGGGGTCGGTGACCTTTCGCACATATCCCCGCACCGCATCGCCGGAGTGGTAGAGTTTCACGACCATGGCGCCCGGCACGGGCCTTACCGGAAGCCGCTGATAGACGGGCATCGAGACCTCCCTGGGTCGCGGCAAAGCTAATTCCGGCCATCGTTGGGCCTGGCCTTGTCGCCTTTCTTTTTCACCGTCGTCGCTATCTTGGCATCCGGCTCCTGGCCGTAATAGGTGCCCCCCAGATGGCCGCCGCCGCTCGTGTTCTCGGCCTGTTTTCGTGCGTCCTTCTGGGCCTGCTCGACATTGGTCTTGGTCATTTTCGGAACTCCTCTGATTGGCTGGCTGTGTAACCACAGGCGCGCGCATCTGTTCCGGGGTAGCGTTTACGTCGCGCAAACATCAAAGCCGCTCGGAACACATCGGCAATTGCGGCGTTTCCCGCCATCGGCGGAGATTCCCGATGCGAGCTTTGAGGGTGGCGATCGGCATCGCGGCAGTCATCCTTGTGGCTGCCGCTGCTTTCTTTTTATTCGCGTGGCGTTCGGAGATCCCCGAAGACACCACGGCCGCAGAGGCGCGCTTTGCAGCGGAGTTGGTCGCCAAGGGGGCCCAACTGGCGGCGCTCGGCAATTGCATCGCCTGCCACACCGTGCCTGGGAGACCGGCATTTGCCGGCGGCCTTGCATTGCCCACCCCCTTCGGCACGATCTACTCCACCAACATCACCCCTGATCGCGAAACAGGCATCGGCGGCTGGAGCGAGGCGGCATTCGAGCGCGCCATGAGGGAAGGTGTCGACCGGGAGGGAAGCCATCTCTATCCGGCGTTTCCCTATGAGCACTTCACGCGTGTATCGGCAGACGACAATCGCGCCCTCTACGCTTTCCTCATGACGCGTGTTGCGGTGAAAGCCGAGGCGCCGGAAAACGACCTTCCGTTTCCCCTGAAGTTCCGGCCTCTGCTTGCCGGCTGGAAGCTCCTTTTCCTCGACAGCGGCGAGCGGGAGCCGGATCCCGGCCAGAGCGATGCCTGGAACCGCGGGCGCTATCTTGCCGAGGGCCTCGGCCACTGTGGCGCGTGCCATACGCCCCGCAATCCATTCGGCGCCGAAGACCGCGACCGGCACTTCGGCGGCGGCGAAGCGGAAGGCTGGCAGGCCTATGCGATCAACACGGAGTCGAAGGCGCCGATCCCCTGGGACGAGCAGGATCTCGCCTTCTATCTTCGCAATGGCTGGCACGAATTCCACGGCGTTTCGCGCGGACCCATGGCCGAGGTGACCGGCAATCTCGCCTTCCTGCCGGACAGCGATATCGCGGCGATCGCCACCTATGTCAGATCGATCATGGGCGCCCCGACGCCGGAACGCGAGCAAAGGGCGGCGCAGTTGCGCGAGGCTTTTGAAGGGCAACGCCCGGAGCAGACGGCGGATAGCCAGCGTTCACCGGTCAGTGCGTCAGGCAGCCAGCCTGGCGAGGCGATCTATCTTGCCGCCTGCGCAAGCTGTCACGAGGGCGGGCGGCGCCAGCCCTTCGGGGGGCTGAATTTCGAACTCAGCACCGCCGTCAATGCGCCGGACCCGCAAAACATCGTCAACGTGGTGCTGTTCGGCCTTCCGCCGGCCGATGGAGAAGCGAGCGCAGTGATGCCGGCTTTCCGGCATCTGCTCAACGATCACCAGGTGGCCGATCTCCTTGCCTACATGCGCGAGCGGTTCTCTGAGGAGCCACCCTGGGCGGGGCTCGTCGAGCAGACGGCCAGAACCCGTTCCGGGACCTACAAGGTGGCAGTCCGGCCCTCTGACGGCATTGAAAGGGCGCCGCACCATGTCGGCGCCGAGGAGGATTGAAGATGATATCGCTGACGGTCAACGGCAGCCCGCATCAGATCGACGCAGACCCCACGACGCCGCTGCTTTACGTGCTGCGCGACGAGCTGGCGCTCAACGGGGCCAAATACGGCTGCGGACTTGGGCAGTGCGGCTCCTGCACCGTCGTCGTCGATGGCGAGGCGGTGCTTTCCTGCATGGTACCGATCATGCTGCTGGAAGGGCGGGAGGTCACCACCATCGAGGGCCTGGGAACGATCGACGAGCCGGGGCCGCTGCAGGAGGCGTTCATCGAGCTGCAGGCGGCGCAATGCGGCTATTGCATTCCGGGCATGATGATGAGCGCGCATGCGCTTTTGCGCCGTAACGCGCAGCCGAGCGAAGAGGAAATCCGCGAGGCGCTGGCGACCAATCTTTGTCGTTGCGGCACCCATATGCGGATTCTCGCGGCGATCCGGCGCGCCGGCGAACTGATGCAGGCCGCCTCGTTGCCTGCCACTGACCAGGGGAGGGCCGGCTGATGGGCATTCTTCAGGAAGAAATCACCCGCCGCAGCGTCATCGCAGGTGCCGGCGGGCTTGTCGTCGGTTTCTCGCTCGGCCGCTCATTTGCCCAGGAGCTTCCGCCGGCAATGCCGCCGGCTCCGCCAGTGTCCCTGCCGGGCAGCCTTGACGACGAGCGCTTCCTCGATTCATGGATCCGCATCGATCCCGACAATTCGGTCACGGTCTTCACCGGCAAGGCGGAACTCGGGCAGGGCATTCGAACGGCCCTGTTGCAGGTTGCCGCCGAGGAGCTCGAAGTCGACCCCGCGGAGATCCGGCTGATAACGGCCGACACCGGCCGAACCCCCAATGAAGGGTTCACGGCCGGCAGCCAGTCGATGCAAAACAGCGGTACCGCCATCAGGAACGCTGCAGCCCAGGTGCGGGCCCTGCTTCTCGCCGAAGCTGCCAGGCGCTTCGGCATGGCGGCGACGGAACTCAAGGCGGAAAACAAGGCGGTGCTGGCAAAAGACGGACGGCTGGCGACCTACGGCGAGCTCGTTTCCGGACAGATGCTGCACGTGGAAGCTCAACCGCAATCGGCCTTGAAGCCGCCTGGTACTTTCCGCGTGATCGGCAAAACACTGCCGCGCGTCGACATCCCGGGTAAGGTGACGGGCCAGCCGGCCTATGTTCATGATCTTCGCCTGAAAGGCATGCTGCATGCGCGCGTCGTACGCCCGCCGAGCTCCGCTGCCAGGCTTGCGGAGGTGGATGCGAGCGCCGCCGAGGCGCTGCCGGGCGTCGTCTCGGTCGTGCGCGACGGCAATTTCCTGGCGGTGGTGGCCTCGAAAGAGTTCCAGGCGGTGAACGCCATGCGGACGCTGGCGGCGGCCGCGCAGTGGCAGGAAAGCGAGACGCTCCCCGACCAGACCGACCTGCCGGCGGAACTGCAGAGGCTCGAGAGCGAGGTGGGGACGGTCGCCGAGGCCGGCATGCTTTCGTCTGATGGCAAGATATTCGAGGCGACGTTTAGATTAGCCGGCCCTATCAGATCCACGGCTCGATCGGTCCGTCCTGCGCCGTCGCGCAGATGAAGGCGGACGGGTCACTGGACGTGTGGTCGCACACGCAGGGTGTCTTTCCCGATCGGGCGGCGATCGCCGAGATGCTGGCCATGCCGGAGGACAAGGTTCACGTCATCCATATGGAAGGGTCGGGCTGTTACGGCCACAATGGAGCCGATGACGCGGCTGCGGATGCGGCCCTCATCGCCAGCAAGCTGCGGGGCAAGCCGATCCGGGTCCAGTGGATGCGGGAGCAGGAGCACAGCTGGGAGCCCTATGGTCCTGCAATGCTCATGAAGATCAGCGCCGCACTGGACGATCAGGGCAGGATCGCCAGCTGGGCCTATGACCTCTGGAGCAATACCCACTCCACCCGCCCGGGCGGCGCCGGTGCGCTCCTCGCGGCGCGCCACAAGGCCGAAGCCTTTCAGCCGAAGCCTGCCAAGCTCAATATCAGCCCGTCGGGCAACGGCGACCGAAATGCCGATCCGCTCTATGTGATCCCGAACAAGCGCGTGCTCTGGCATTTCCTGGCCGACATGCCGCTTCGCGTATCGGCGCTTCGCGCGCTTGGGGCCTATGCCAATGTCTTCGCCATCGAAAGCACGATCGATGAGCTGGCGCTGATCGCCGAAGCAGATCCGGTCGAATTCCGGCTACGCCACATGGAGGACCCGCGAGCCCGTGCCGTGATCGAGCTGGCCGCGGAGCGGTTCGGCTGGGACAAGGCGCAGATGCCCCGCAACCGCGGACGCGGCTTCGGCTTCGCCCGCTACAAGAACCTTGCCGCCTATCTGGCGGTGGCGATGGAGGTGGATGTCGAGCCCGAAACGGGCCGTGTTCATGTGATCCGCGCCGTTTCCGCCATCGACAGCGGCGAGATCGTCAACCCGGACGGTATCCGCAATCAGACCGAAGGCGGAATTTTGCAGTCGATCAGCTGGACGCTCTATGAGGCCGTGGCCTTCGACCGGACCAGGATCACCAGCACCGATTGGTCGAGCTATCCGATCCTGCGCTTCGCAAGTGTCCCGGAAAGCGTGGAGGTCCATATCGTCGAGCGTCCCGGGGAACCTTTCCTCGGCACCGGGGAAGCGGCCCAGGGCCCGGCCGCCGCAGCCGTCGCCAACGCGATCAGGGATGCGACCGGCAAGCGCCTTTACGATCTGCCTTTTACCAGGGATCGGATACGAAGCGCCGTCGGGCGCGCGTGAAGCGGCAGGTCCTCACCACGGCGAGCAGGAAAGTCACGCCCGTTCGTCACGCAGGGCGTTGACGATCTCGAGCGTCACGGGCGGTGCGTCCGGACGAGGCGACAGGAGAGGAATTCCATTACGCTCGCCGCCGCTGCGCGGCCGGCGCAGAGAACGCCTCGCCAGTTCGGAAATTACCTCGCCGACGCTCCGCTGCTGTTGGGTCGCCATTGCCTTTGCGGCGATCAGGACATCGTCGTCAATAGCCAAGGTCGTTCTCATGTTCGCCTCATCGCGCATCAATCATCACGCATCATTAAGCAAGAGGTCGGCATTCTCAAGGTGGAATAGTGAAGGATGATCCCGTCATTGACCCGCTCTTTGCCGGTCGAAATCACATTCTCCAATCGGTGGGAGAACCGCGGGGGGCTCCGATTCAAATCGGGTCAACCCGCCTTCGAGTTTACCATTCGAGTATCGGCCGCGTGATCATGAGCCAGAAGATCGCGAGGACGGCGCCGAAGGCCGGGAAGCCGAAGGCGAACCACAGGCGGAAGAGTTGATGATAACGCTTCGGCAGCGGCTCGCCGGCCTTGCTTGCCGTTTCGGCGAGCCGGCGCATTTCCATCTGCATCCACACGACCGGCAGCCAGAATGCGCCTGTGACCACGTAGAGGAGAAGCGAAAGCAGGATCCATCCTTCCGCGAGTGAATAGCCGACGTTCCATGCAAGGGCGATCCCCGTGACGGGCTGCAACACCACGGCGGTGGCGGTGAAAAGAAAATCGGCGATGACGACGATGCGGGCCACGGCCGCAACCGTTTCCGTGCGGCCGGTCCGATGCGCCAGGAGCATGAAGAATGCGATCCCGGCGCCCGTGCCGAGGAGGACGGAGGCGCCGATGATGTGCAGGAACTTCAGAACGAAGTACAGCATCAACGCTCCTCCAGGATAGCAAGGGCAGCGAGATGCAGCACCAGGATGGGCCAGATCTTCAGAAGCGGTCCAAGCGGCTCGTTCCACAATTCCGGGAGCAGGGCCGTGCCGGCGATCGCATAGAAAAGCGAGAGGCCGACCGCGCCATAAAGGCCGATGCGGCTTGTGCGGCGAACCGCGATTGCCATACCGATCAGGATGTCGGCGAGGGCTCCGGCGATGACGCTCGGCCCCGCAAGAACGCCGGCGCCTCCCCGTTCCATCAGATCAACGCCGATTTCATACCCCGATGTGAGCGAGATGACGCCCGTCGTGATCCAGAAGAGCGGGAGGACGACGAAGATGACGGGCTTGAGCAGATAGAGCTTGGCGAACCAGCGCTCCTGGACTGAAACCGGCGTTCTCGCCAGCGCGTCTGCGAGCGCCATCGGTTCTATCCCGGTTTTCTCAACCCATGCCCTGTTGTCGCCGACGGCGCCGCGCCCGATCTCTTTTTGCGCGGTGCTGCGGGTCGGCGGTCGCCAGCCCAGAGCCCCGGCGATGTCGCTGAGCTTGTAGGTGAGATTCGCGAGCGGGGTTGGCATGTTTACGACGCGAGCAGCGGGCCATCCGAACCAGCGCCTGTAGGTGCCCACCACGTCCTTGAACGACAGGGCCTCAGGTCCCGCAACCTCGAGAGTGAGCCGCGAAGGAGCATTCGGGTTGACGAACATCTCGACCGTGCGCACCACGTCCTCGAGGCGCACGACCTGAAGCAATCCGGTATTCGGCATGACCGGCAGCCAGGGCAGTGCGGCGAGGCCCCTGAAAAGCGCGCTTGCGCCGTAGGCTCCAGGGCCGAGCACGACGGAGGGGCGCAGGATGACCCAGTCGAGATCGCATGCCATTAGCGCTTCGTCGCCCTGAAGCTTGGTGCGCGAAAAGGGCGAGGGCTGGGCCCTGTCGACCCCCATTGCCGAGAAGTGGATGACGCGGCGCACGCCCGCCTGCTCGCAGGCCTTGAAGAGCGAGGCGGGACCGCGGGCATGGACTGCCGTCGTATCCTCCCCCGGACCGTCCTGGAGCGTTCCCGCGCAGTTTACTACGGCGTCGATGCCTGAGAGATGCGGCAGCCAGTCTTCAGGGCCGACGGACCGAAGGTCGAGTTCTAGGGCTTTGCCGGCCGTGTGGGAGCTTGGTGCCGAGCCGGGCCGGACCACGCGGACGATCTCGCTTCCACGGCCATGGAGCCCTGCGCACACGGCCGAGCCGATCAGGCCGGAGGCGCCGACCACAAGTACTCTCGTCATTCGTCCTCACAATCTTTCCGGACGGGCCGCCATTCGCACTCGCCCTACGTCCGACGCCAAACAACTGCGGCAAGGAAGATGTTCCTTTTGACTTGACCTCCGTTTTTTATGCGGCACTCTCCCGCTGAAAGAGTCTTAAGACCCTCTCCGCGAGGGCTCTCGACAATCGCCGGCTCTACTCTATTTGGATCGAGGCGGTGCTGGATGTGAAAAGGCGGCTATAGCACTTTGATTTGCTGCTGTTTTTGTCTTCGAATCAGTCGGGATTCAAGGAAAGACGCAGTGGAGAGGAAACGAGTCGTTTGCTTGACATCGGGAGTGTCGGCGAACGTCTCGGGTGTGGTTGAGTACAAGGGAGGAGAATATTATGCGGTTGATTTCCATTTCCACAACGATTGCATTCGGCTTCGCTTTTCAGGCGCAGGCCGCCACGGAACTGCAGTGGTGGCACGCAATGACGGGTGCCAATAACGAAATGATCGAGGAACTCACCAAGGAGTTCAACGAGAGCCAGAGCACCTACAAGGTGGTGCCTGTCTTCAAGGGCACCTATCCCGAGACACTGAATGCCGGCATCGCGGCTTTCCGGTCGAAGCAGCCGCCGGCGATCATTCAGGTGTTCGATGCCGGCAGCGGCACGATGATGGCCGCCGAGGGCGCGATCGTGCCGGCAGCGGAGATCCTCCAGAAGGGCGGCTTCACCTTCGACAAATCGCAGTATCTGCCCGGGATCGTCGCCTATTATTCGAAGCCGGACGGAACGATGCTGTCCTTTCCGTACAACTCCTCCTCGCCCATCCTTTATTACAACAAGGACGCTTTTCAGAAGGCGGGCTTGAACGTCGACAACCCGCCGAAGACCTGGCCGGAAGTCTTCGAAGCGGCGAAGAAGATCAAGACGAGCGGTGCGGCGCCTTGCGGAATGACGTCGACCTGGCTGACGTGGATCCAGACGGAGAACTTCGCCGCCTGGAACAACGTGCCCTACGGAACCAATGAAAACGGCCTCGGCGGAACCGACGTGAAGCTGCAGATCAACGCGCCGCTTTACGTGGAACATTTCCAGGCGATTGCGGATCTCGCCAAGGACGGCGCCTTCCGCTATGGCGGGCGCACCTCGGAGGCAAAGCAGCTCTTCACCTCAGGCGAATGTGCCATCCTGACCGAGTCTTCTGGCGGTCTCGGCGACATCGCCAAGAGCGGCGTGAACTACGGCATCGGCCAGTTGCCCTATTACGAGGGCCACGGCCCGCAGAACACGATCCCCGGCGGAGCGAGCCTCTGGGTATTCGCCGGCAAGTCGGACGAGGAATACAAGGGCGTAGCGGAGTTCTTCAACTTCCTTTCCCAGACCGAGATTCAAGCCAAGCTGCACCAGATCTCGGGCTATATGCCGGTCACGATGGCCGCCTACGAGGAAACGAAGAAGTCGGGCTTCTACGAGAAGAACCCCGGGCGCGAAACGCCGCTCCTGCAGATGATGGGCAAGGCGCCGACCGAAAACTCGAAGGGCGTCCGGCTGGTCAACCTGCCCCAGGTTAGGGACATCCTCAACGAGGAGTTCGAAGCGATGCTGTCAGGGCAACAGGATGCCAAGACGGCGCTCGACAAGGCGGTCGAACGCGGCGACGCCGCAATCGCAGCAGCAATCAGCAATTGATCGAGGCAGGTGTCCGGCGCCGTCGTTCGACGGCGTCGGGCTTTCTGCGGTCATGCCGCCCTGACGTGATCTCGGGCCGATCCGGCCCCGAGGTCATCGTGATCCAGGAGATTGCTCGTGCAGCGTGTCGTCTTTCCGAACAAAATCCTCCCTTACTTGCTCGTCGCTCCGCAGATCGTCTTGACGATCGTTTTCTTCTTCTGGCCGGCAAGCCAGGCGCTCTACCAATCGGTGATCCGTGAAGACCCGTTCGGCCTGAAAAGCGGCTTCGTCGGTTTTGCCAATTTCAGCGCCGTGCTTTCGGAGGCGAATTATCTCAACTCGCTGAAGGTCACGGTGATCTTCAGCGTCCTCACCGCGCTGCTCGCGATGGGCGTCGCCCTGCTTCTCGCCACGGCCGCCGACCGCGTCGTGCGCGGGAAGACCTTCTATCGCACCCTGCTGATCTGGCCCTATGCCGTCGCACCGGCCGTCGCCGGCATGCTGTGGCTCTTCATGTTCAATCCGGCGATGGGCACCTTCGCCTATATGCTGAGGCGGAACGGCTTTCACTGGGATCCGTTGCTGAACGGCAATCACGCCATGATGCTGATCGTCGTTGCAGCGGCCTGGAAACAGATCAGCTACAATTTTCTCTTCTTCGTCGCCGGGCTCCAGGCCATACCCAAGTCGCTCATCGAAGCGGCGGCGATCGATGGAGCGCGCGGCACCCGGCGTTTCTGGACGATCATCTTCCCGCTGCTGGCGCCGACGACCTTTTTCCTGCTCGTGGTCAACACCGTCTACGCCTTCTTCGATACGTTCGGCATCATCCACTCGGTCACGGGCGGAGGGCCGGCTAGGGCGACGGAAACCTTGGTCTACAAGGTCTATAACGACGGCTTCGTCAACCTGAACCTCGGCTCGTCCGCGGCCCAGTCCGTGATCCTCATGGCGATCGTCATTGGGCTTACCGCCTTTCAGTTCCGGTTCGTCGAAAGGCGTGTCCACTATGGATGAGATCGCCAATGATTGAAAAGCGCCCCATCTCCAACCTGATCGGGCACCTGATGCTGATCATCGGCATCATCATCGTGGTTTTCCCGATCTATTATACCTTCGTCGCCTCAAGCATGAGCTCGGTCGAGATCATCCGGCCGCCTATGCCGCTCGTTCCCGGCACGCGGCTTGCCGAGAATTATAGCGAAGCGCTTTCCGGTGGAGTCGAGCGTGTGGTCGGCGTCAGTCTCGAACGGTTGCTGTTCAACACATTCGTGGTGGCGATCGCGATCGCCGTCGGCAAGATCGTCATTTCCTTCCTCTCGGCCTTCGCCATCGTGTTCTTCCGTTTCCGCCTGCGCATGGCCTTCTTCTGGATGATCTTCATCACGCTGATGCTCCCGGTGGAGGTGCGGATCCTGCCGACGTATAAGGTGATCGTCGATCTCGGACTGATCGACACCTATGCGGGACTGACGCTTCCCCTGATGGCGTCGGCGACGGCGACCTTCCTGTTCCGGCAGTTCTTTCTCACCATCCCGGGCGAACTCGTGGAAGCGGCGCGCATCGACAATGCCGGGCCGTTCCGCTTCATGCGGGATATTCTGCTGCCGCTTTCAAAGACCAATATCGCGGCGCTTTTCGTGATCCTCTTCATCTACGGCTGGACCCAGTATCTCTGGCCGCTGCTGGTCACGAATGACAGCCGGATGAACACGATCATCATCGGCCTCAGGAAGATGGTCGATTTCACTGACGCATCGACCCCGTGGAACTACGTTATGGTGACCGCCATCCTCGCGATCATCCCGCCTGTCGCGGTGGTCGTCCTGATGCAGCGCTGGTTCGTCAAGGGCCTCGTCGAAACGGAGAAGTAATGGCAACGATCACTCTCAAGGATGTCCACAAGACCTATCACGGCGACATCGCCGCGATCCGCGGCGTTTCGCTTGCGATTGCCGACGGCGAGTTCATCGTGCTCGTCGGCCCTTCCGGCTGCGGAAAATCGACGCTGCTGAGGATGATCGCGGGGCTCGAGAGCATCACGTCGGGCGAGGTCTCCATCGGCGACCGCGTCGTCAACGGGCTGGAGCCTTCCGAGCGCGACATTGCTATGGTCTTTCAGAACTACGCGCTCTACCCGCATATGACGGTCCGTCAGAATCTCAGCTATGGCCTGAAGAACCGCAACACGCCGAAGGAAGAAATCGAGCGCCGCATAGCCAAGGCGGCGAAGTCCCTGGAGATTGAGCCCTTCCTGGATCGAAAGCCACGGCAGCTTTCAGGCGGGCAGCGCCAGCGTGTGGCCATGGGGCGCGCCATCGTCCGGGAGCCTGCCGCCTTCCTGTTCGACGAGCCTCTCTCGAACCTCGACGCCAAGCTCAGGGTCCAGATGCGCGTCGAGATCAAGCGCCTTCAGCGGGCGCTCGGCACGACGAGCGTCTACGTCACCCACGACCAGCTGGAAGCGATGACGCTCGCCGACCGCCTCGTGGTTCTGAACGGGGGGAGGATCGAGCAGGTCGGTACGCCGATCGAGCTGTACGAGAACCCGGCGACGGCATTCGTCGCAACCTTCATCGGCTCGCCTTCGATGAACCTTCTCGATCTCAATACCGGCAATGCTGCCTGGTCGGCCCCGGCGGCTCTCGTCGGGAAGCCGGGGCTTGCGACAATCGGAATCCGACCTGAGGACATTACCCTCGCCGGTGACACGGACGGCGGCGAGCGTTTCAGAGCCCGCGTGCGCGTCGGCGCCGTGGAACTCGTCGGCGCCGAAAGCTATGTGCACGGCACCCTGGCGAACGGCGAGCCGCTCGTCTTCAGGGTTGCCGGCCGCTCCCGCATGATGATCGACGAGGAGGTCGAGGTCGCAGCGGTGGCCGGAAGCCTGCACTGGTTCGACGCCGCCGGCCGGCGCTTGTAGCGCGAGGGTGGCAAGGCGACCCCGTTTACCAAATTTTTGCGACCCGCTGTCGGCACGGCCTTTCCTCCAACGTCCTTGCAGGTGGCCATTTGGACGATCAGGAAGATCAGGAGAACCGAAATGATGAAACTATATGGATTAGGTCCGACGCGCTCGCTTCGCGCCCGTTGGGCGCTTCAGGAGCTGGATGCGGAGTTCGAGTTCGTGCCCGTCAACATAGTGGCGGGCGAGGCCC